>JAZKIY010000079.1:0-34098 GCA_040384665.1 Pseudomonadota bacterium | reverse complement strand
AGCAGCGGCACCTTCCGCACCGCCGACGTGGTGGGCCTGGACACCATGGCCCACGTCATCAAGACGCTGCAGGACACGCTGAGCGCGGACACCGACCCCTTCTACGGCAGCTTCGGCACCCCGCCGGTGCTGAAGAAGCTGATCGAGCTGGGCCAGCTGGGCCAGAAAACCAAGGCGGGTTTTTACAAAAAAGCCGGCCGCGATGTGCTGCGCTTTGACCTGGAGTCCGAGGCGTACGTGCCCGCCGGCCAGAAGGCCGACGAGGTCTATGGCCGCATGCTGAAAAAGCCAGCCGGCGAACGCCTGAAGCTGCTGCGCGAGAGCGAAGGCCCGCAGGGCCAGTTTCTGTGGGCCATTCTGCGCAACGGCTTCCATTACGCCGCGGTGCACCTGGCAACGATTGCCGAGAGCGCGCGCGACATCGACTTCGCCATGCGCTGGGGCTTTGGCCTGAAGCAGGGCCCGTTCGAGCTGTGGCAAGAGGCCGGCTGGGGCCAGGTCGCGCAGTGGGTGAAAGAAGACATTGACGCCGGCAAGACGCTGAGCAATGCGCCGCTGCCGGACTGGGTCTTCAAAGGCCCGGTCGCCGAGGCCGGTGGCGTGCACACGCCACAAGGTTCGTGGAGCGCGTCGGAGGCCCGTTTCATTCCGCGCCGCCACCTGCCGGTGTACGACCGCCAGCATTTCCCCGAGAGCGTGCTGGGCGCCAATGCCGCCGACGCCAAGACCGCCGGCAAGACGCTGCACGAAGACGACGCCATCCGCCTGTGGACACTCGACGACGAAGTGCTCATTGCCAGCATCAAGACCAAGATGCACGCCATCAGCCCCGACGTGGCCGAGGGCCTGGCGCTGGGTGTGGACATGGCGGAGAAAGACTTCAAAGGCCTGGTGGTCTGGTCGCCCGACGAGATGTTCTCGGTCGGTGCCGACCTGCAGGCCATGATGCCGGCCTTCATGGTCGCCGGTGTCAGCGCCATCGAAGGGGCGGAGCACGAGTTGCAGAACGCGATGCTGAAGATGCGCTACGCCGGCGTGCCCACTGTCTCGGCCATCCGCGGCCTGGCGCTGGGCGGCGGCTGCGAGCTGGCGGTGTATTCGGCCAAGCGCGTGGTGGCGATGGAAAGCTACATCGGTTTGGTGGAAGTGGGCGTGGGCCTGGTGCCTGGCGCCGGCGGCCTGGCCTACATCGCCCGCCGCGCGGCCGAGAACGCCGCCGCATCGACCAACAAGGACGTGTTGCCCTTCCTGACCGAAGGTTTCACCGGCGCCGCCATGGCCAAGGTAGGCACCAGCGCGTTGGAAAGCCGCAAGCTGGGCTATGTGCTGGACAGCGATGTGATTGTTCCGAACAAGGACGAGCTGCTGTACGTGGCCATCAACGAAGCCAAGGCCATGTTCAACGCCGGCTACCGCCCGCCGCACCGCCGCCCGTTCGCGGTGGCCGGCCGCAACGGCATAGCGACCATCAAGGGCCAACTCGTCAACATGCGCGACGGTGGCTTCATCAGTGCGCACGACTTCCACATCGCCAGCCTGATCGCTGGCGTGGTGTGTGGTGGCGACATCGACGCCGGCACGCTGGTGACCGAGGAGTACCTGATGGCGCTGGAGCGCAAGGCTTTCTGTTCGCTGATCACGCACCCCAAGACCCAAGAGCGCATCATGGGCATGATGTCCACCGGCAAGCCGGTGCGCAACTGACGCCACCGTCGCACGCCCCCATGGCCGACGCCTTCACCCACCCCAACCGCCTGGCGCGCACGCTGGCCCGGTTGGACAAACTGCCGGCACCGCTGCGCCAGGCTGTGCGCAACCTGGCTTTGCGCCGTGCCGTGCCTTTCACCGGCACGGCGCGTCTGGGCTTTGCGGTGATGACCCCCGAGAAGGTGGAAATCACCATCGCCAACCAGCGCCGTGTGCAAAACCACATCCAGGGCGTGCACGCCGCGGCCATGACCCTGCTGGCGGAAACCGCCACCGGCATGGTGGTGGGCATGAACGTGCGCGACGACTGCCTGCCGTTGGCCAAGGCGCTCAGCGTGCAGTTCAAGCGCCGCAGCCAAGGCGACATGCGGGCGGTGGCGCGTTTGAGCGCGCAGCAGCGCCAGTTGATGCAGTCCCAGGACAAGGGTGAGGTGGTGGTCCCGGTGACCGTGACCGACGCCTCGGGCGAGGCGCCCATCGTGTGTGAATTCATCTGGGCCTGGGTGCCGTCGAAGCCATCGGCCGCGCCCCATCCCACCCGCGTCCCCGCCTGAGCCCGGGCCTCTACAGAATCCCAAAGGAATGACCCCATGAAACAAGTTCAAGACGCCTACATCGTTGCCGCGACGCGCACGCCCATTGGCCGTTCGCACCGTGGTTCTTTCCGCCATGTGCGGCCGGATGATTTGCTGGTGCACGCACTGCAGGCCGCGCTGGCGCAGGTCCCCACGCTCGACCCCCAAGCCATTGAAGACATCGTCTGCGGCTGTGCCATTCCCGAAGGCCCGCAGGGCCTGAACATCGCCCGCATCGGCGCGGTGCTGGCGGGTTTGCCCACCAGCGTGGGAGGCATCACCGTCAACCGCTTCTGCGCCTCCGGCGTGTCGGCGGTGCAGATGGCGGCAGACCGCATCCGTGTGGGCGAAGCCGACGTGATGGTGGCGGCCGGTGTGGAAAGCATGAGCCTGGTGCCGATGAGCGGCAACTCGCCGTCGCTGTCGCCCAGCATGTTCAGCAACGACGAAAACATCGGCATTGCCTACGGCATGGGCCTGACCGCTGAGAAGGTGGCCAACCAGTGGAAAGTCAGCCGCGAAGCGCAGGACGAATTTGCCTACCAGTCGCACATGAAAGCGATTGCCGCGATGAAGGCGGGCGAGTTCACCAACGAGATCACCCCTTTCGAAGTGACCGAGCGCACGCCGAATCTGGAGACGGGGGAGGTGACCACCACCACCCGCACCGTCAGCCTGGACGAAGGCGCACGGCCCGACACCACGGTGGAAGGCCTGTCCAAGCTGCGCGCCGTGTTCGCGGCACGCGGCTCGGTCACGGCGGGCAACAGCTCGCAGACGTCCGACGGCGCCGGTGCGCTGATTTTGGCCAGCGGCGACGCGGTCAAGCGCTTTGGCCTGACGCCGCTGGCGCGCTTCGTCAGCTACGCCTCCAAGGGCGTGCCACCGCACATCATGGGCATCGGCCCGATCGAAGCGATCCCTGCAGCGCTGCGCTACGCCGGCCTGAAGCAGGACGACATCGACTGGTTCGAGCTGAACGAGGCGTTTGCCGCACAGTCGCTGGCGGTCATCAATTCCCTGGGGCTGGACCCGAGCAAGGTGAATCCCATGGGCGGTGCGATTGCGCTGGGGCATCCGCTGGGGGCGACCGGCGCGATCCGGTCGGCCACCGTGGTGCATGCGCTGCGGCGGCACAACAAGAAGTACGGCATGGTGACGATGTGTGTGGGGATGGGACAAGGCGCCGCCGGCATTTTCGAACGTGTCTGAGCGGCCACTGTGCGGGCAGGGCATCCTGTTCTGCCGCTGCTGGGACAGTCGCCGTGGTGGCTGTCCGGTTATGAGAAACCCGGCACACTTGGGCGCATGACTTTGCATGCATTTGACCAGGCGCTGGCCCTCACAGCGCAGACCGAGGGCCACTACCTCGGCACCACCAGTCCCGCCTACTGGAACATGGTGGGGCCCTTCGGTGGCAGCACAGCGGCCACCCTGCTCCAGGCGGTGCTGTTGCACCCCGCGCTGCTGGGCGAGCCGCTGTCGCTGACGGTGAACTACGCTGCGGCCCTGCAGCAGGGCGATTTTTCGGTGCGGGCGCGCCCGGTGCGCACCAACCGGTCCACCCAGCACTGGACGGTGGAACTGGTCCAGCTTGGCAGCGGTGGCGCGGAAGAGGTGGTCGTCACTGCCACGGCCGTGACCGCCGCGCGGCGCAGCACCTGGAGCCAGAACGACACACCGATGCCGACCGTGCCTGCGGCCGAAACGATTGCGCCGATGGCGATGAATTTTCCTGTCGAGTGGCTGCGCCGCTATGAGATGCGGCCGGTGCGCGGCAGCGTCCCTGCGCAGTGGGACGGCAGCGGGGAAGACAGCCTGAGCCAGCTCTGGGTGCGCGACCAGCCTCCGCGTGCGCTCGACTTTCTGAGCATCACCGCCAAGGCCGACATGTTCTACCCCCGGGCCTGGTTGCGCCGCGCCAAACCGGTTCCTGCTGGCACCGTGTCGATCACCGTTTACTACCATGCGGGCAGCGCGCAGCTGGCGGCCTGCGGCGACGACTGGGTGCTGGGCCAGGCCCAGGCGCAGGCCTTCACGAATGGTTTTTACGACCAGACGGCACAGCTGTGGAGCCAGAGCGGCGGGCTGCTGGTAACCACCCACCAGATCGTTTATTACAAAGAGTGAATATGGCCACCACGCTCCGCACCGCCGTGTCGTCACTGCCGCCTGAGGGGGCCGTGCCTTGTTTGGGGCGGCCCGGCGCCGCGGCGGCATGGGTATGACTGCACCAGCCAAGGGTGTGGCGCTCATCGTCGGTGCTGGCGACGCCACCGGCGGCGCCATTGCACGGCGCTTTGCACGCGGTGGCCTGACCGTTTGCGCGGTGCGGCGCGATGCCGCGAAGTTGCAGCCCTTGCTGGCGCAGATTCAAGCCGACGGCGGCATGGCCCATGGCTTTGGTTCGGACGCGCGCAAAGAGGACGAGGTGGTGGCGCTGGTCGAGCAGATCGAGGCGACCATTGGCCCGATCGAGGTACTGGTCTTCAACATCGGCGCCAACGTGCGCACGGCGGTGGTGGACGAAACCGCGCGCCGCTATTTCAAGATCTGGGAGATGGCGGCCTTTGGTGGCTTTCTCTATGGCCGCGAGGTGGCCAAGCGCATGGTGGCGCGCCAACGCGGCACCGTCATTTTCACCGGGGCCACCGCCTCCACCCGCGGTGCCGCAGGCTTTTCGGCCTTCTCTGGCGCCAAGATGGCGCTGCGTGCGCTGGCGCAGAGCATGGCGCGTGAGCTGGGGCCGCAGGGCATTCATGTGGCCCACACCATCATCGATGGCGCCATCGACACCGAGTTCATCCGCACGCTGTTTCCCGACACCTATGCGCGCAAGGAAACAGACGGCATCCTGAACCCCGAGCACATTGCCGAGAATTACTGGATGCTGCACACCCAGCCGCGCGACGCCTGGACCCACGAGATGGACCTGCGGCCGTGGATGGAAACTTTCTAGAACACCCACAGGAGACACCATGCCAAAAACCCTCGAGTTCTATTTCGATTTCGGCAGCCCGGCGGCCTACCTGGCCCACACCCAGCTGCCGCAGCTCAGTGCCGAGACCGGCGCGCAGGTGGTCTACAAACCGATGCTGCTGGGCGGTGTGTTCCAGTCCACCGGCAACCAGCCGCCGAACGCTGTGGTGCCCAAGGGCGCGTATGTCTTCACTGACTTTTCGCGCTTCGCCAAACGCTATGGCGTGCCGCTGGTGCGCAACGCCAACTTCCCCATCATCACCACCACGCTGATGCGTGGTGCGGTGGGCCTGCAGCTGCAAGGCGATGCCCGTTTTGCCGACTACATGGACGTGGTCTACAAAGCCATCTGGGTGGACGACGAGAACATGAACGACCCGGCCGTGGTGGGCGCGGTGCTGACCCGCAACGGCTTCGATGCCGTTGCGCTGGTGGCGCTGACGCAAGAGCCCGCGGTGAAAGACGCGCTCAAAGCCGTGACCACCGCCGCCGTGGCGCGGGGCATCTTTGGTGCGCCCACGATGTTCGTTGGCGACGCCATGTTCTGGGGCCAGGACCGGCTCGACTTTGTGCGCGAAGCGCTGTTGGCCTGATACTGTTTCTTTTTCCGCCCGATTCCCCGATTTGACCGAAAGACCCCATGAGCGAAATCCTCACCCATGTTGACGCTGGCGTCATGACCCTGACGCTGAACCGGGTCGACAAGAAAAACTCCATCACCGCCGCGATGTACGCGGCCATGGCGCTGGCCATCCACGACGCCAGCACCAACGACGAGGTGCGCGTGCTGGTCATCCAGGGCCACGAAACCATCTTCTCCGCCGGCAACGACATTGCCGACTTCCTGAACAACCCGCCCGCCACCGAAGACGCGCCGGTGTTCCATTTCCTGCGCGGCATCAGCACGCTGGCCAAGCCGGTGATTGCCGCCGTGGCCGGTCCGGCGGTCGGCATTGGCACCACCATGCTGTTCCACTGCGACCTGGTCTACGCCGGTGACAACGCCGCGTTCGCCATGCCATTCGTCAACCTCGGCCTGGTGCCCGAAGCCGGTGCCAGCCTGCTCGCGCCCAAGTTGATGGGCTACCAGCGCGCGGCCGAAGTGCTGCTGCTCGGCGAGCCCTTCAAAGTTGAGGCGGCGATGGAAATGGGCCTGGTCAACCGCATCGTGCCGCCTTCGGAAGTCAACGCGCTGGCGCAGCAACAGGCCCGCAAGCTCGCCACCAAGCCGCTGAGTTCGCTGATCGAAACCAAGCGCCTGATGCGCCTGGGCCAAGCCTCGCAGGTGTCCAAACAGATGACCGAAGAGGCCAGCGTGTTTGGCCGCATGCTGACCGAACACGCCGCCCGCGAAGCCTTCACCGCCTTCATGGAAAAGCGCAAGCCCGACTTCAGCAAGGTCTGAAGGTGGGCAGGCCGCAGGCCGACCGCGCAGCGGGCATGGCGCTTTCGCCAAAAGCGCAAGCCCGACTTCAGCAAGGTCTGAAGGTGGCTGGAAGGCCAAAAACACGCGTTGTGTGGCTTTTTGGGCGGGATTTCGAGCCAAATCTGCCTCAAGCCCTAGTGCATCCTTGTGATTAAGCTATACATTCAATAGCAAATGCAAGCACCCATGGCCCCTGCTCTGGACCAAGCCCGAGACCTGTTTCACGACGGTTTGGGCCATTTTGAAGCGGGCCGCCTCGCACAGGCCGAGGGGTGTTTTGCCGCCGCGCTGGCCCTGGCACCCGGCCGCCCCTCGCTGTTGACCAACCTCGGTGTCACCCGTGTGCGCTTGGGCAAAGCCGTCGAGGGGTTGCCGCTGCTGGAACAGGCCACCGCCGCCGAGCCAGACAACCTGGAGGCGTGGGCCCACCTGGCGATGGCGCACGAACTGCTGGCCAACCTGTCCCAGGCCCTGGCCAGTTGCGACCAGGCCCTGGCCATTGACGCCGCACGGCCCGGCTTGTGGCTGCAGCGTGGCCAGTTGCTGGTGCGTCTGAGCCGGACCGAGGAGGCGCTGGCCGCGTTCGACCAGGCGACCCACTTCGGCCCCGACCATGCCGACGCCTGGAGCCACAAGGGCACGTTGCTGCGCGAGTTGCACCGCCTGGAAGATGCCGCCACCTGCTTCGAGCGCGCCCTGGCGCTGGGGGCCGACGCGCAGGTGCACCGGTACTTCCTTGCCTCGGTGCGTGGCGGTGCGGCGCCGGCCACCGCGCCGCGCGGCTACGTGCAGTTCCTGTTTGACGACTACGCCGACGAGTTCCAGCACCACCTGGTGGACCTGCTGGGCTACCAGGGCCACACGCTGCTGGCAGAGCACCTGGCCCGCGTGGCACCCGGGCGCTTCCACTCGGCGCTCGATCTGGGTTGCGGTACCGGGCTGTGCGGCCCGCTGGTCCAACCCCTGGTGGACCGGCTCGACGGGCTCGACATGTCGGCCGCGATGCTCGACAAGGCCCGTGCACTGGGCGTCTACACCGCGCTGATCCAGGCCGACGCCGTGGCTTACCTGGGCGACTGCGACCGGCGCGACAGCCTGGTGTTGGCGGCGGATGTGTTCATCTACATCGGTGAACTGGACGCGGTGTTCGCCGGTGTGGCGCGCATCCTGACACCGGGTGGCGTGTTCTGCTTCACGGTGGAACTGCTGGCTGGTGCGGGGGACATGCAACTGCTGCCCAGCCTGCGGTATGCCCATTCCGAAGGCTATGTGCGCCGCCTGGCAGAGCAGCACGGTTTTGAGGTGCTGGCCGCCATGGCAGGGCCGCTTCGGCAAGACCAGCAACGGCCCGTGTCGGGGCTGTATGTCTACCTGAGCCGCCGCCCCGACCGCTGACCTGGTTCAGACCAGCGCCGCCTTGCGGATCAGGCAAGGCAAGCCTTTCATGTGCGGTACGCCCTGTTCCAGGTCGAGGTTGTCTTCGTCGTCGGGGCAAATCTGCGCGTCCGCAAAATCCCAGGCGCCCGACAGCGTGCCGTCGCCTTCCGGCCGTTCCGGCAGCCACCAGCCGTGGGGCACACGCACCACACCCGGTGGCATGTCGTCGCGGAAGGCGGTCTTCAGGCGCACCTGCCCTTGTGGCGTGACCACTTCGGCCCAGTCGCCGTCGGCCAGCCCGGCCTGGGTGGCGGTGGCGGCCTCGACAAACATTTGGGGGTCCGGCTTGCGCGCACGCAGCGCCGGGATGTGCCGGTGGCCGGTCTGGAAGTACTCGTCTTCCCGCACGCCCATGAAGAGCGTCAGTGGCCAGGCCGCATCGGACACCGGGGCTTCACGCCAGTAGGGCACCGGGTCAAAGCCCAGGTCGGCGAGCACGCTCGAACTCAGCTCGACCAGACCAGAAGGCGTGGCAAAGCCGGTGTGTTCGTACTTGCGGAACGCCAGCTTGTGCATGTGGTACGGGTGCGCGGCGGCAAATGCGTCGAAGTTCATGCCCAGCCGGGACAGCCTGTGGTCCAGCATGTCTTCGTTCGTTTTCCAGGGAAAGTGTTCTTCCATGCCCATGCGCACCGCCAGGTCGCGCCAGAAGTCGTAGACACCGCGGCATTCGCCGGGTGGCGCCACCACTTTTTGCGAGGGCCGGTAGATCCCGGTCCAGCCAAAACTGTCTGAGAGGCAATTGCGCTCCAGCCACGCATCGCCCGGCAGGATGTAGTCGGCCAGCTGCGCGGTGGGTGTCCTGAAATGCTCGACGGCCACGACCAGGTCCTGGTTCTGCAGCGCCCGCTGGATGAGCTGCATGTTGGCAAAACTCATCAGCGTGTTGTTGCCCAGTGCGAAGAAGGCCTTGACGGGGTACGGGTCGCCATCGGCCATCGCGCGGAACAGCGCCGACGGGTTGGCCATGTAGCTGCCCGACACGATGTTGGCCCACTCGTAGCCCCAGACCCGCTGTGTGGGTTCGCGCAACGCGGCCGTGCCCCGGTAGGTGAAGGCGGGGTGGGTGTCCGAGCCCAGCTGTTTGGCCCGTTGCGCATCCGACAGCGCGCCGTGCAGCTCCAGTTCCGACTCGTGGACGATGTCTTTGTGAAAGCCGTGCAGGACTTCACCGCCCGGGATGTCCAGGTAGCCGCAGATGGCCCGCAGGATGCAATGCAGCCGGATGGCCGAGGTGGAGTTGCGCTGCTGGTCGGTGACCGGTGTCCAGGGGATCACGGCCGGGCCGGTGGTGGCGTACAGCCGGGCGGCCTGCGCGATCAGGTCGGCGCTCACGCCGGTGATCGCCGCGACGCGTTCCAGCGGAAACTGGTTGACCCGCTCGCGCAGCGCGTCAAAGCCGGTGGTCCAGCGTTCGACAAAGGCCTTGTCGTACAGCCCCTCGTCGAGGATGACCTTGAGCCAGCCGAAACACATGGCCGCGTCGGTGCCCGGTTTCAGGGGCAGCCACAGGTCGGCGCGTTCGGCGCTTTCGCTGCGCCGCGGGTCGAGCACGATCAGTTTGGCGCCGCGTTCCTGTGCCCGCCGGATGGCGTTGTAGACCGGCGTCCATGAATGCTGTTTGGGGTTGTGGCCGAACAGCACGATGCACTGGGTTTGGGTGTAGTCCGGGTAGGGGTACCAGCCGTAGACCATGCGGTTGATGGCCGCGGTGTTGCCCGCGCAGATGGCCACCCCGCTGACCCAGTTGGGCGAACCCAGCAGATTCATGAAACGCCGCGCCGCGCCATTGTCGGTCTGCGTGTTCCATTGCGACGTGGACACCGCAAACGCTTCCGGCCCGTGCTCGGCAACCACGGCCTTCAGGCGGGCTGCGATGTCTGCCATCGCGTCGTCCCAGCTGACCCGCTGCCACTGGCCTGAGCCGCGCGGGCCAACCCGCTTCAGCGGGTACAACACCCGGTTCGGGTGGCTGAAGCCGGCTGGGGCGTGCACACCTTTCATGCAGATGTTGGCCTTCAGGGGCCGCGGGTCCATGGCCTTGACGCGCACATCGCCCACCAGGCCGGACTCGGGCACCTCGGCGTGCACCTGGCAATAGATGTCACAGCCAGAACACAGCGCGCGTTTTTCGGTCATGGGGGTCTCCAGGGGTGAAATTCTTCGTTAAACTATAACTTCAAAAATTGAAGTTAGTAGGGCATCATGAAAAAATCGGCCTTGGGCGCCATGGTGTGCCCGGTCGCGCGGGCGCTGGATGCGGTGGGTGACGGCTGGACGCTGATGGTTGTCCGCGAGCTGTTTCTCGGTTCCCGGCGTTTTGACGACATCGCGGTCCAGACCGGCATGTCGCCGCACCTGCTGAGCGTCCGCCTGCGGAAACTGGTGGACGCCGAGATCCTTCACAAAAAGCCTTACCAGCAGCGACCGGCGCGTTACGAGTACCGGCTGACGGCCAAGGGCCGGGACCTCTGGCCGGTGGTCATTGCGCTCAAGCAGTGGGGTGACCGTTGGGGCGAATGGCCAGACGGCCCGCCACTGCGTTTGCGGCACACCGGGTGTGGCGCGGTGACCGAGCCGGTGCTGGTCTGCCCGGACTGTGGCGAGCCGGTGGACGCGTTGCGCATGACCGCAGAACTGGGCCCTGCGATGGGCGCCGAACGCGCGCTGAAGGCGCGTGGCGTGGTTTCATTGGCCGCCTGAAACGGGGTTGCCCACAGCGGTGGACCGCGCCAATTCCAGTCATCTTTATTTTCACCAAGCAAACGCTTGCTAAAAATAATCTATTTTGTTATCGTCCATGCCCATGGACAAACCCGTCGCGCCAAGCCCGTCTGCGCTTCCCGCAAACCCCAGCCCGGAGCTGGGTGCCAGCTTGGCAGAAAAACGCCCGCGCGGCCGGCCGCGCAAGACGGTGGACGAGCGCGACGACGGCAACCGCCGCCAGGAACTCATCACCGCCGCCGCCCGGCTGTTCCGCCGCAAGGGCTTTGACGCCACCAGCACGCGCGACATTGCCGCTGCCGTGGGCATGCGCAGTGGCTCGCCGTTCTACCACTTCAAAAGCAAGGGTGTGCTGCTGTACGCCGTGATGGACGAAGGCATGCGCTCCGCCATTGCGCAGCAGGCCGCGGTGCTTCAAAAAGCAGGGCAGGCTGGTCAGCCCGCTGCCGGTGTGCTGGCGGTGTTGATCCGCAACCACTTCGACATTCTGGTCGGGCCGGGCAGCGACTTCATTCCGGTGATGCTGTACGAGGCGCGCTCCATCACGCCGCGCCAGCGCACGCTGCTGGCCGCGCTGCAAAGCGAGTACGAAGCGCCGTGGACGCCGGTGCTGCAGGCGTTGCATGCCAGTGGCGGGTTGAAGGCCGACGTCAAACTGTCGCGGCTGCTGATTTTTGGCGCGCTGAACTGGTCAGCGCAGTGGTTCGATGCGCGCAAGGGCGCGTCGCTCGACGAACTGACCACCGCCGCGATGGCGCTTTTCATTCGAGGTGAGGCATGAGTTACCAATCCATCTTCAAACCCGGCCTGTTTGCCGGCAAGGTCATTGTGGTCACCGGCGGTGGTTCGGGCATTGGCCGCTGCACCGCGCACGAACTGGCCGCGCTCGGTGCCCACGTGGTGCTGATCGGCCGCAAGCTGGAGAAACTGCAGGACGTGGCCACAGAGATCGCCATCGACGGCGTGGCCCATGTCGGGCATGTGAGTTTTCATGCCTGCGACATCCGGCAGGAAGAGGCGGTGCAGAGCACCGTGGCCGCCATCGTGCTGGCCCATGGGCGTATTGACGGGCTGGTGAACAACGCCGGTGGCCAGTACATGACGCCACTGGAAGCCATTTCCGCCAAGGGCTGGCAGGCGGTGGTGGACACCAACCTCACTGGCGGCTTCCTGATGGCGCGCGAGTGTTACCTGCAAAGCATGCAGCAACACGGGGGCGCCATCGTCAACACCGTGGCCGACATCTGGGGCTCGATGCCAGGCATGGGCCACAGCGGCGCGGCGCGTGCCGGCATGGTCAGCTTCACCGAAACGGCGGCGCTGGAGTGGGCCAAAAGCGGCGTCCGCGTCAACGCGGTGGCGCCGGGCTACATCGCCTCCAGCGGCATGGACCAGTACCCGCCCGAAGCTGGCGCCATGCTGCGCGAGATGCAGGCCACCGTGCCCTTGGGCCGCTTCGGCAACGAGGCAGAAACCTCGGCCGCGATTGTTTTCCTGTTGTCACCCGCGGCGTCTTTCATTTCTGGCAGCGTGTTGCGCGTCGACGGTGCGCGCCCCCAGGTGCGCATGGGCTGGGGCCCGGTGGCGGCACCGGCCGAGGCGCAGCAGCGCGACGCAGTGAAACCGTTTGACGGCTTCCACCGGTACCGGGTGCCCAAGGTCCTGCAGAAATGAGCGTGTTCCATTCGTCGTGGAACGCGCAGGGAGACGTCGCGCAGCAGCGCCGCGCCGCCATGCTGGCGCGCATCGCGCAACTGCGCGCGCTGGAGCAACGCGCGGCCGATGCGTCGGCCAAGTCACGGGCCACCTTCGAGAAGCGTGGGCAGTTGTTGCCACGCGAACGCATCGGCCTGCTGGTGGACGCGGGTGCGCCCTGGCTGCCGTTGTGCAGCCTGGCCGGTTACCGGCAGGACACGCCGGACGCGGCCAAGTCGGTGCCCGGTGGCGGGGTGGTGGCTGGCATCGGCTTCGTGTCTGGCGTGCGCTGCATGGTGGTGGCCAGTGACTCGGGCATCGAAGCCGGTGCCATCCAACCCATGGGGCTGGACAAAATTCTGCGGGTGCAGGAGATTGCACTGCAGAACAAACTGCCGTTTGTGCACCTGGTGGAAAGCGCCGGCGCCAACCTGATGCGCTACAAGGTGGAAGGTTTTGTGCACGGTGGCACGCTGTTCCGCAACCTCGCACGTTTGTCCGCCGCAGGCATTCCGGTCATCACGGTGCAGCACGGCTCGGGCACGGCCGGCGGCGCCTACATGCCGGGCCTGAGCGACGTGGTGGTTCTGGTGCGCGGCCGCTCCCGCGCCTTTCTGGCCGGCCCACCGCTGTTGATGGCGGCCACCGGCGAGGTGGCCACAGAAGAAGAACTCGGCGGCGCCGAAATGCACGCCACCGTGTCCGGCCTGGGCGAGTACCTCGCCGAAGACGACCGCCATGCGCTGGGGCTGGCCCGCGAGGTG
Source organism: Pseudomonadota bacterium (assembly GCA_040384665.1). Taxonomy (GTDB): domain Bacteria; phylum Pseudomonadota; class Gammaproteobacteria; order Burkholderiales; family Burkholderiaceae_C; genus PCRC01. The sequence continues at coordinate 20,791 of JAZKIY010000079.1, read as the reverse complement.
GTCGCACGTTCAAACAATCGGAACAATCGGGGTCAGATTCCAATTGAATCGGAAGTCGATCCCCTCTCTTTCGAGTCTCTGGAGGAACTGCTGGGCCTGATGTCGGACGACCTGCGCCAGCCGGTGGACATGCGCGAGGTGATGGCCCGCATCGTGGACAGCGCCGACCTGCTCGAATTCAAACCGCTGTACGGCGCGGCCACGCTGTGTGTGCAGGCGCGCATCGGCGGCCATGCGGTGGGCATCGTCAGCAACAACGGGCCGATTGACGTGGCGGGTGCCAACAAGGCCACCCACTTCATCCAGCGCAGTTGCCAACTCGGCCAGCCGCTCATTTACTTGCAGAACACCACCGGCTACATGGTCGGCAAAGACAGCGAGCAGGGCGGGATGATCAAACACGGCAGCAAGATGATCCAGGCGGTGGCCAACGCCACTGTGCCGCAAATCACCATCCAGTGTGGTGCGTCGTTTGGTGCGGGCAACTACGGCATGTGTGGCCGGGGGTATGCGCCGCGCTTCCTGTTCAGTTGGCCAAATGCCAAGACTGCGGTGATGGGCGGCGAGCAGGCGGCACGCACGATGCAGATCGTCACCGATGCCGGTCTGGCACGCAAAGGTCTGGTGCCTGACCCAGCGCAATCCAAGGCGCAGTTTGACCAGATCGTCGCGGTGTTCGACGCGCAGTCCGACGCCTTCTACACCTCCGGCCTGCTGCTCGACGACGGTGTGATTGACCCGCGCGACACACGCGCTGTGCTGGTGCAGTGCCTGGACATCTGCGCCGAAGCCAATGCCCGCCCACTGCAGCCGATGCAGTTTGGCGTGGCGCGCATGTAACCCCAGGGTGTGCCATGGCCGAGCCCCTGAAACATTTGCTCAACAGCGCGGTGCCACCCCACATCGCGGCCATGCTGCGCCAAGCCTGGCCGGGTTTTGACAGTGCCGCGTTTCTGGCCGACATCGCCCCCGGCTACGAGGCGCTGGAACTGATGCAGCGTGGCCGCCGCATCGCCGAAGCCATGCACCGCCGTCTGCCAGCGGCTTACCCCGAGGCGGTGGCCATCCTGGTCGCCTCCATGGGGCCGGCCATGGGCTTGGACGCTGCCGGTGAACCGGTGGCCAGCGGCGGTGGCCACAGCGCTTTTGTGTACCTGCCACACAGCATGTTCATCGCTGCACACGGTCTGGCGCACTTCGAGGCGTCGATGCGCGCACAACACGCATTGACCCAGCGCTTCACCGCCGAATTCAGCATTCGCCCCTACCTGGAGCACCACACACAGGCCACGCTGGACCGCCTGATGGCGTGGACCGATGACCCCAGCGCCCATGTGCGCCGGCTGGCCAGTGAGGGCAGCCGGCCGCGCCTCCCCTGGGCGCCACGGCTGCGCCCCTTCATGCAGGACCCACGGCCCCTGTTGCCGCTGCTGGAGCGTCTGAAAGACGACCCCTCGTCCTATGTGCGGCGTTCGGTGGCCAACCACCTCAACGACATTGGCAAAGACCACCCCGACACCCTCACAGGCATCGCCCGCCAGTGGCTGGTGGACGCGCCCGAACCGCGCCAGCGTCTGGTGCGGCATGCCCTGCGTTTTGCCATCAAGCGTGGCGACGCGGAGGCCCTCGCTGCGCTGGGCATGGGCCATGCCGTCGTGCTCGATGTGCAACAGGTGGCCATCACCCCCGCACAACCCAGAATCGGGGCCGCAGTGACCATCGCGTTCGATCTGCACAACCCGCAGTCCACCCTGCAGCAGGTGCTGGCCGACCTGCGGGTGCATTACGTCAAGGCGGGCGGCGGCACCGGCGCGAAGGTGTTCAAGCTCAAGACCCTGGCACTGCCCGCGGGCGCCACCCACCGCCTCACCAAACGGCTGTCGCTGGCCCAAATGACCACCCGTGTGCATTACCCCGGCGCGCACCGGGTGGAACTCGTGCTGAATGGTCGCGCCCATGCGCTGGGCCAATTCGACCTGCGCCCTGAACACTGATCTCCACGGCCCTACCACCCAGGCAGACACCCATGAACCTGACCCACGAACACCTCGAAATCCAGAAAACCCTCAAGCGCTTCATTGACGCTGAAATCAACCCGCATGTGGACGAATGGGAAGCGGCCGAAATCTTCCCGGCGCACGAGGTTTTCAAGAAGCTCGGCAACCTGGGCTTGCTGGGCCTGACCAAACCCGAAGCCCATGGCGGCGCAGGGCTGGACTACTCCTACGGCATGGCCATGGCCGAGGCCTTGGGCCACATCGACTGCGGCGGTGTGCCAATGGCGATTGGCGTGCAGACCGACATGTGCACGCCGGCACTCGCCCGATTTGGCAGCGAGGAACTGAAGCGCGAATTCTTGGTGCCTGCGATCGCCGGGGACACCGTGGGCTGCATTGGCGTGAGCGAGCCGGGCGCTGGCAGCGACGTGGCGTCCATCAAAAGCCACGCCCGCAAAGATGGCGACGACTACGTGATCACCGGCCAGAAAATGTGGATCACCAACAGCCTGCAGGCCGACTGGATGTGCATGCTGGTGAATACCGGTGAGGGTGGCGGCCACAAGAACAAGAGCCTGGTGGTCGTGCCCATGCGGGAGAACGGAAAACTCCTGCCCGGCATCACCGTGGCGCAGAAAATCCGCAAGATCGGCATGCACGCCAGCGACACCGGGCTCATTTATTTCGACGAAGTGCGCGTGCCACAGCGTTACCGCATTGGCGCCGAAGGCCAAGGCTTCATCTACCAGATGCAGCAGTTCCAGGAAGAGCGGTTGTGGTGTGCTGCGAGCTGCCTGCAATCGCTGAGCAACTGCATCGACTGGACGGTGGACTGGGCGCAGCAGCGCAAGCTGTTTGGCGCGGCGTTGGCCGACCAGCAGTGGGTGCAGTTCAAGCTGGCCGAGATGAAGACCGAGGTGGAAAGCCTGCGTGCGCTCACCTACCGCGCCTGCGACCTGTATGTGCAGGGCCAGGACGTCACCGAACTCGCGTCCATGGCCAAGCTGAAAGCCGGCCGCTTGAACCGGCTGGTGCCCGACACGTGCCTGCAGTTCTGGGGGGGCATGGGCTACACGCTGGAGAACAAGGTGGCACGCATGTTCCGCGATGGCCGCCTCGCCTCCATTGGGGGTGGTGCCGACGAGGTGATGATGGGCATCATCGCCAAGATCATGGGCATCGCCAAAAGGCCGCAATGAAGCGCTTGTTGATTGCCAACCGCGGCGAGATCGCGCGGCGCGTGATCCGCACCGCGCACCGCATGGGCATCGAGACCGTGGCGGTGTATTCCGACGCCGATGCCCACGCGTTGCACGTGCGGGAGGCCACCATTGCGTTTGCGCTGGGCGGCAACGCCTCGGCCGACAGCTACCTGCGCATCGACAAGCTGCTGGCAGCCGCCCAGGCCACAGGCGCGGATGCGGTACACCCTGGCTACGGTTTCCTGAGCGAGAACGCCGACTTTGCGCAGGCGGTGATCGGTGCTGGCCTGGTTTGGGTCGGCCCACCACCGGCTGCTATTCAGACGCTGGGCAGCAAGTCGGGCGCCAAGGCGCTGGCCCAGGCCCAGGGCGTGCCCTGCCTGCCCGGTTACTTCGGCGCTGACCAGAGCGATGCCCGCTTTGCAGTGGAAGCCGAACGCATCGGCTACCCGGTGATGGTGAAGGCCGTGGCCGGTGGCGGCGGCCGGGGCATGCGGCTGGCGACAGCACCAGACCAACTTGCCACTGCACTGCACAGCGCCCGCTCGGAAGCCCGCAGCAGCTTTGGCAGCGACGAGCTGTTGGTCGAGCGCGCGCTGCTGGCACCGCGCCATGTGGAGGTGCAGGTGTTTGCCGATGCACAGGGCCATTGCATCCACTTGGGCGAGCGCGACTGTTCGGTGCAGCGCCGGCACCAGAAGATCATCGAGGAATCGCCCAGCCCGGCGGTCGGACCGGCGCTGCGTGAACGCATGGGCCAGTGTGCGGTGGCGCTCGCGCAGGCCGCTGGCTACGTTGGCGCAGGCACGGTGGAGTTCCTGCTCCAGGGCGACGCTTTCTACCTCATGGAGATGAACACCCGTTTGCAGGTGGAGCACCCGGTCACCGAAGCGGTGACCGGCCTGGACCTGGTCGAATGGCAGTTGCGCGTGGCACGTGGCGAACCCTTGCCGCTGACGCAAACGCAGGTGCACCTCGATGGCCACGCCATCGAGGTGCGGCTGTGCGCCGAAGACGAGCAGTTCACGCCCCACACCGGCACGGTGCAGCGCTTTGTGGCACCGCCCGGTGTGCGCAGCGACCATGCTTTGCACGACGGGTGTGTGGTCTCGCCGCACTACGACGCGATGCTGGGCAAACTGATTGCGCGCGGCCCCACGCGGCAGGCGGCCATCGACCAGCTGGATGTGGCCCTGGGCCAGACGGTCGTGCTGGGCCTGCCCACCAACCGCGGCTTTCTGCAGGCCTGCCTGCGGCATGCCGACTTTGTGGCGGGCCAGGCGCTGATCCCGTTTCTGGCCAGCGAAGGCGGTGCGTTGCGCAGCACGTTGTGCCAGCAGGAGGCGCAGGTGCGGGTCGCGGCCGCGGTGGCCATGCATTTCGCTGCCAGCACAGGTGCAGCGCAGGCACTGCCACTGCCGTTTCCAAAGCCGCTGCGGCTGCGCCACCGAGGCGAAGTCCACGCCCTCACGCTGCACGAAGCCGGGCATGGGAATCTGACCATCGGCATGGGCGACACGGCGCACGCGGCCCACTGCCAGCGCACCGCGCCCGGCGCGTTCGCCGTGCGGGTGGATGGCGTGTTGCACACCGTACAAGCGGTCCCGGCAGCCGACCACCGTTGGCATGTGCAGGTGGGGGGCACCGACCTGTGGCTGGAAGACACCAGCAGGCAGGCCGCTGTTGGCCAGCACAACGCCAGTGCCGCTGCCGAACTGCGCGCGCCCTTCAACGGCAAGGTGATTGCGGTGCAAACACAAGCAGGCGATGCGGTACAGCGTGGCGACACGGTGCTGGTCATCGAGTCCATGAAGCTGGAACATGCCTTGGCCGCACCGCGTGACGGGCGCATCGCAGCGGTGGCGGTGGGCGTCGGCCAGCAGGTGGTGCCAGGCCAGGTGTTGTTGAGGTTGGAAGCATGAGCACATTGCCCGAAGAAGCCGCTGCGCTGGCCGACATGGTTCAGCGTTTCGCCACCCGTGACATTGCGCCGCATGTGGCGCAGTGGGACGAGGCGGGAGAATTCCCGCGCCCACTCTATGCGCAGGCGGCCAGCCTCGGCCTGCTGGGGTTGGGTTATCCCGAGCACCTGGGCGGCACGCCCGCCACCTGGCGCATGCGAAACGCCATGACGCAGGCGTTCTGCCGCCATGGCGCCAGCGGTGGCGTATTCGCCAGCCTGTTCTCGCACAACATCGGCCTGCCGCCGGTGCTGAACCACGGCAGCGAGGCGCTGCAGCAAGAGGTCATTCCACCGGTGCTGCGCGGCGAGCAGATTGCCGCGCTCGGCATCACCGAACCGGGTGGCGGCTCCGACGTGGCGGCGCTCCGAGCCACCGCGCGCCGCGAGGGGGGCGACTGGGTGATTGACGGTGAAAAAGTCTTCATCACTTCTGGTCTGCGCGCCGACTGGATCACCGTGGCTGTGCGTACAGGCGAAGCTGGTAGCAAAGGCTCGGGGGGCATCTCAATGATCGTGGTGCCTGGCGACGCCAAAGGCCTGTCGCGCAGCCCACTGCAGAAAATGGGCTGGTGGTGTTCCGACACCGCGCACCTGCGCTTTGACAAGCTGCGGGTCCCCGCCCGCTACCTGCTGGGCGACGAGGGCGGTGGCTTCAAGATCATCATGGGCAACTTCAACGGCGAGCGGCTGGCCATCGCTGTGGCGGCCTTGGGTTTTGCCCAAGCCTGTTACGACGAAGCACTCGACTGGGCGCGCCAGCGCAAGACATTTGGCACCGCACTGGTGAACCACCAGGTGGTGCGCCACAAACTGGTGGACATGCAGATGCGCATGGCCTCCACCCAGGTCTGGTGCGATGCGCTGGCCGACCGTGCCGATGCCGGTGACCAGTCTCCCGACTGGGTGGCCGCCGTCTGCATGCTGAAAAACCACGCCACCCAGACGATGCAGTTCTGTGCCGACCAGGCGGTGCAAATCCTCGGTGGCATGGGCTACATGCGCGGCACCCGCTCCGAACGCATTTACCGCGAGGTGAAGGTGTTGATGGTTGGCGGGGGCGCCGAAGAAATCATGAAAGAGCTGGCCGCCAAACAGCTCGGCCTATAGAAGTACAGCATGAGCAAAAAAACAGACATAGCCACCAATGCCGTCCAGTTCGAGCCCGAGCTGTTGGCCATCCTGACGCACATGTTTGACGAACGGATCGCGTTCAACCAACTGATTGGCCTCAAGCTGGGAAGCTTCCGGCCAGAGCGCGTGACGGCCACCATCCAGATGAAGCCTGAACTGGTTGGCAACTTCACCCACCACCGCATGCACGGCGGCGTGACCAGTGCCTGCCTCGACGCGGCCGGTGGCTTTGCGGTGATGGCGGCCGTGTTCGCCCGCCACATGGACGAGCCCATTGGCAAGCGGCTGGAGCGCTTTGGCAAGCTCGGCACGATTGACCTGCGCATTGACTATTTGCGGCCAGTGCAGGGTGAGCATTTCGAGGTTTCGGCCGAGGTGCTGCGCCTGGGCTCGCGGGTGGCGAACACCCGCATGGAGTTTCGCAGCGCCGACGGCAAGCTGCTGTCCACCGGGGCCGCCGCCTACATCGTTTCCTGAGAGGGGAGAAGCCATGACCGACAAAGCCATCATCACCTGTTCCATCACCGGGGTGTTGACCGACCCTGGCCAGCACCATGTGCCTGTGACACCTGAGCAACTGGCACAGGAAGCCCGCCGGGCGTATGACGCCGGTGCCTCGGTGGTGCACGTGCATTTTCGCAACCAGACGCCCGGAAAAGGGCATTTGCCATCGTGGGACCCGGCGGTGGCGCTGGCGTGTACCGAGGCCATGCGCGCGGCTTGCCCTGACCTCATCATCAACCAAACCACCGGTGTGGTGGGGCCCGACTACCAGGGGCCGCTGGATTGCCTGCGCGCCACCCGGCCCGAGATGGCCGCCTGCAACGCCGGTTCGCTCAATTACCTGAAGGTCCGCAGCAACGGCCAGTGGGCCTGGCCACCGATGATGTTCGACAACCCGCCCGCCAAGGTGCAGGACTTCATCGACGTGATGAACGAAACCAACACCTTGCCCGAGTTCGAGTGTTTCGACGTGGGCATCGTGCGTTGCGTCGAGATGTATGTGCAGACCGGCATGTACAGCGGCCCGCTGGAGTACAACTTCGTGATGGGTGTCGAATCCGGCATGCCCGCAGACCCTGACCTGTTGCCGATTTTGCTGAAGCTCAAGATCAAGGACGCCAACTGGCAGTCCACCGTCATCGGCCGTGCCGAGATCTGGCCGGTGCACCGCCGCACCGCCGAACTCGGTGGCCACTTGCGCAGCGGGCTGGAAGACACCTTCTACTTGCCCGATGGCAGCAAGGTGGCGTCCAACGGCCCCCTGGTGGAGCAGCTGGCACGCTACGCGCGCGATGCCGGGCGCGAGGTGGCCAGCCCGGCGGAGGCCCGGGCGCTGCTGCACCTCGTTTGACCATAAAAAAAGCCACCCGAAGGCGGCTTTTCTGGTTGTGCAGGGTTGGAATCAGCGCACGTAGTCCGACACCACTTTCCATTTGCCATCCTGGATTTGCGACAGGCGCGACACTTCACTGCCCAATCGTTTTTGCGGGCCGAAAGTGGCCTGGGCGCTGCCGAAGATATCGGGTGGAATGACCATCGTGTCCATCGCTTTGATGAAGGTGTCGGTGGTCAGGTTTTTGCCGGCTTTGTCGGCGGCGCGGGCGAAAGCGTCGATCAGGTTGTAGCCATAAACCGAGAACACCGTCGGGTCTTCGTTGAACTTGGTCTTGTACTTGTTGGCCCAGAAACGGATGGGCTGCGAGGCTTCGTCAAGGTAGGGGTGCTGCACCGTCATGGTGGTGTACAGCCCGTCCATGGCCTTGCCGCCAAGCTTGTGGATCAGGTCGGTGTAGGCGCCGCTGGAGCCGAGGAAGATGGGGTTGAACCCGGTCTTGCGGCTTTCGCCAATGGTGCCAATGGTTTCGCGAATCAGGCTGCCCAGCACGACAAACTCGCAGCCGGCGGCTTTCATCTTGGCCACTTGTGAGGAGAAGTCGGTGGCGCCGCGCTTGAACGAGGTTTTCTCGGTCAGCTCCATGTTCATGCCCTTGAGGCCCGCCTCTGCACCGCGCAGCACCTCCAGCCCGAACTCGTCGTCCTGGTAAATCGTGCAGACCTTGGTGACGTTCTTTTCCTTCACCAGCTTGGGCATGGCGGTGCGGATCTGTTCGTAGTAGGTGGCGGCGAACGAGTACTTGAGCCGGTGGAAGGGCTCGTACATCTCGCGTGCGGCGGTGACCGGGAAGAAGTTGATCACGTTCTTTTCGAACTGCACCGGCATGGCGGCCAGGTTGTGTGCGGTGCCAATGTGGCCCACCATCGCGAAAATCTTGTCCTGGTTGACGAGTTTCTGTGCGGCCAGGACGGCCTTTTTCGGGTCGTAGCTGGAGTCTTCCACGCTCAGCTTGAGCTTGCGGCCGTTGATGCCGCCCTGCTCGTTGATTTCGTCCACCCGCAGCAGCATGCCCAGGCGCACCTGCTTGCCAAAGCCAGCAATCGGGCCAGACAGATCCTGGATCGAGCCGAGCGAAATTTCGTCTTTCGTGACACCTTGCTGCGCTATGGAAAGAGTAGCGGTGGTTGCAAGGGCGACCAAGGCCAGCAGTGATTTTGACTTCATATCGGTTAACTCCTCAATTGAACAACACACTTATAGAGACTTATGCCTGCGGCGCCCACCGCAGTAACCCTAGGCGAAATGTCACCGGTACATCGCTTCGATCTGGGCGGTGTATTTCTTCTCAACCAGCTTGCGCTTGAGCTTCATCGTGGGGGTGAGTTCCTCGTCCTCGGCGCTCAGCTGGGTGTCGAGCAGCCAGAACTTCTTGATCTGTTCGACCCGCGCAAATTTCTTGTTGACCTGGTCCAGCACGTTCTGGATCAGGGCCTGCACTTCGGGCGATTTCGTCAGGCTGGCGTAGTTGGAGAAGGGGACGTCGTGGTCTTGCGCGTACTTCTCGACGTTCTCCTGGTCGATCATCACGATCACGCTCAGGTAAGGCCGCTTGTCGCCGATCACCACCGCATCGGTCACGTAGGGTGAGAACTTGAGTTCGTTCTCCAGCTCGCTGGGCGTGACGTTCTTGCCGCCGGCGGTGATGATGATGTCCTTCATCCGGTCGGTGATCTTGAAGTAGCCGTCGTCGTCCACCAGGCCCACGTCACCGGTGCGCAGCCAGCCGTCGGTGGTGAAGCTGTCGGCGGTTTTTTCGGGCTGGTTCAGGTAGCCCTTGAACAAGTTGGCGCCCTTGACCTGGATCTCACCGGTGACTGGCTCGATGCGCACCTGGTTGTACTCGCAGGCCAGGCCAATCATGCCGGGCCTGATGCCGTTGGCCGGGGTGTAGGTGGAGGCGCCGCAGGTTTCCGTCATGCCCCAGACTTCGAGCATCGGCACGCCCAGCGCCAGGTACCACTTCACCAACTCAGGCGAGATCGGTGCTGCGCCTGTGACGCAGTAGCGTGCACGGTGGATACCAATCAGTTTGCGCACGTTGTTCAGCGCAATCCAGCGGGCCACAGTGAACTGCAGCTTGAGCCAACCACCGACAGGCTGACCAGCCAGTACCTTGTCGGCAATCTGGGTGCCCACGCCAATGCCCCAGGCGTAAGCCGCCTGCTGCAGGCCACTTGCTTCTTTGAGCGCGATCATCACGCCGGAGTAAAACTTCTCCCAGACCCGCGGCACGCCGAGCATCACCGTGGGGGCAATCTCGCGGATGTTCTCTGGCACCGTCTCCGGGTTCTCCACGAAATTGAGTTTGGCGCCCGCGTACAGCGCGTGGTACTCGCCACCGAGGCGCTCGGCAATGTGGCACAGCGGCAGGAAACACAACCGTTCGTCCTGCATGGTCTGCGAGACGATGGTGTTGTAGCCGTGCACCGAATACACCAGGCCACCATGGGTGTGCATCGCCCCCTTGGGCTTGCCGGTGGTGCCCGAGGTGTAGACCAGAATGGCCAGGTCTTCCGGGCGGCAGCCCGTCACCCGCGTGTCCAGCATGGCGGGGTGGGTGCGGGCATGGGCACGGCCCAGGGCCCGCAAATCGTCCAGGCCAATGACCATGGGGTCGCGCAGGTCGCTCAAGCCCTCCATGTCGAACACCACGATCTTTTGCAACATTGGCAGGCGGTCACGCACCTCCAGCACCTTGTCCAGTTGCTCGTCGTCTTCGACGAACAGCACGCGGGTGGCAGAGTCTTCGCACAGGTACTGCACCTGGCTGGCGGCATCGGTCGGGTAGATGCCGCTGGAGACGCCGCCGCAGCTCAGCACGGCCAGATCGACGAGCACCCATTCGACGAGTGTGTTCGACAGGATGGAGGCGCAATGCCCGGGCTCGAAGCCCAGGCTCAACAGGCCATGGCCAACCTCGCGCACCGCCTCACCGGTTTGTGTCCAGCTCCAGCTGCGCCAGATGCCCAGTTCTTTTTGCCGCAGCCAGACGTTGGGGCCCCGTTCGGCCACCGCGTTCCAGAACATGGCGGGCAGGGTATCGCCAGCCAAGACGATGTTGCGTTCGGGCTGGATGTGGGTGAGGTCCCAAAGGTTACTCATGTCGTTGCTTTCCCGTCTCAGCGCCAGGTTTTCTTTTTCTTCCAGCGCCGCTCGCCGCGCACGCCTTCTTCCTTCATGCCAAGGTAGAACTCCTTGATGTCGTCCTTTTCGCGCAGCTTGTCGCAGCTGTCTTCCATCACGATGCGGCCGTTCTCCAGCACGTAGCCGTAGTCCGACGCATTGAGCGCCATGTTGGCGTTTTGCTCCACCAGCAGGATGGTGGTGCCGCGTTCGCGGTTGATGCGCACCACGATCTCGAAGATTTCCTTGGTCAGCTTCGGGCTCAGGCCCAGGCTGGGTTCGTCCAGCAAGATCAAATCGGGGTTGGCCATCAGCGCACGGCTGATGGCGAGCATCTGTTGCTGGCCGCCCGAAAGCAGGCCAGCGTCTTGCGCAGCGCGTTCTTTCAGGATGGGGAAGTAGGTGTAGGCGGCTTCAATGTCACGCGCCACGCCATCGCGGTCCTGGCGGGTGTAGGCGCCCATCAGCAGGTTGTCGCGCACGCTCAGCAGTGGGAACACCTCGCGGCCCTCGGGCACGTGCACCAGGCCGCGCCGCACGATCAGGGCCGGGTCTTGCGCGGTGATGGCTTCGCCCTTGAACTCGATCGAGCCTTTGCGCGGGTCAATGATGCCGGAGATGGTTTTCAGAATCGTGGTTTTGCCGGCGCCGTTGGAGCCCAGCACGGTGGCGATCTCGCCTTTGCGCACCTTGAGGCTGACACCGCGAATGGCCTTGATCGGACCGTAGGCGCTCTCGACGTTGAGCAACTGGAGCATCGGCTTCTCGCCGGCAGGGGGCACAGCGGTGTTCATGCGGCTTGCCTCCGCAAAGAAGACACGTCGTCCACCGTGCCGAGGTAGGCCTCGATCACGCCGGGGTGTGTTTGCACCTCGCGTGGTGTGCCCATGGCCAGCATCTCGCCCTGGTTCATCGCCAGCACGCGGTCAGACACCTTGGACACCAGCGTCATGTCGTGTTCCACCATCAGCACGGTGATGCCCAGTTCGCGCTGGATGTCCTGAATCCAGAAGGCCATGTCTTCGGTCTCTTCCACGTTCAGGCCGGACGAAGGTTCGTCCAGCAGCAGCAGCTTGGGCTCGGTGCACAGCGCGCGGGCCAGTTCCACCACCTTGCGCACGCCGTAGGGCAGGCCGGCGACCATGGTGTCGCGGTAGTGTTGCAGGTCCAGCAACTCGATCACGCGCTCGACCTTTTCCCGTGCGTCGATCTCGGCGGCGCGTGTTTTTCCGGTGAAAAACACCTCTTGCCAGAGGCTGGTTTTGCGGTGCGTGTGGCGCCCGATCAGCAGGTTGTGCAGCACCGTGGCGTGCTCGAACAGCTCGATGTTCTGGAAGGTGCGGGCAATGCCCAGTTGCGCCACGCGGTGGGGCGGTTGGTCGGTCAGCCGCAGTTCGGTGCTGCCGCCCAGCCAGGCAATCTCGCCCGTGGTCGGTGTGTAGATGCGGCTGATCAGGTTGAACACCGTGGTCTTGCCGGCGCCGTTGGGGCCGATCAAGGTGAACACCTCGCCCCGCCGCACATCAAAACTCACGTTGTTGACGGCCAGCACGCCGCCGAAGCGCACGCTCAGGTTTTTGGCTGAAAGAAGAATGTCTGTCATTTCAGTCGGTCCGACTTCTGGAACGATTTCTGCCGCTTGAACAAACCCTTGCGGTAGAACGGGAACAGTTGGAAGTAGGTGCGCACCTTGAGCCAGCGGCCATACAGGCCGAGCGGCTCGAACAGCACGAAGCCGATCAGCACCACGCCATAGACCACGGCCTTCAGGCCCGGTGCCTGGCCAATCGCGTCGGGCAGAAAGTCTTTCACCGCGCTGATGCCCTGGGGCAGGCCGATCAGGAAAATCGCACCCAGAAACGCGCCGTGGATGGAGCCCAGGCCACCGATCACCACCATCAGCAGCAGGTCGATGGACTGCAGGATGTTGAACTGGTCCGGCGACAGGAAGCGGATCTGGTGGGCGTACAGCGCGCCACCAATGCCGGCCAACGCGGCGGAAATGGCGAAGCTCAGCGTCTTGTAATAGGCGAGGTGGATGCCCATGCTCTGCGCGGAAATCTCGGAGTCGCGGATGGCCACAAAAGCCCGGCCGGTGGACGAGCGCAGCAGGTTCACCACCGCCAGCGTGCAGACGATGGTGACCACCAGGCAGACGAAGTAAAACGAGGTGCTGTTGTCGGCCACCCAGCCGAACATGTTGACGTTGCCGACCGATTTGCCGGCGTTGCCACCGGTGACCGACTCCCAGCGTGCAAACACCTCTTCAACGATGAAACCGAACGACAACGTGGCGATGCCCAGGTAGATGCCCTTCAGCCGCAATGCAGGCAGCCCCACCACCACACCCACCGAGGCCGAGAGCAGGCCGGCGAGCGCGAGCGCGATCGGAAACGGCACCCCCATGCCGGTGAACACCGCCTGCGTGTAAGCCCCCACGCCCAGGAAGGCGGCGTGGCCCAGCGAGAACAGGCCGGTGAAGCCCGCCAGCACCATCAGCCCCAGGCCAACCACGCCGTAGATCAGGATGAAGGTCAGCTGCGCCAGCAGGTACTCGCTGAACAGCCAGGGCGCGGCCGCCATCAGCAGCACCAGCGCGCTGTACCAGAACACGTGGCCGCCATGCTTGGCCAGCTTGATGTCTTGCGCGTAGTCGGTTTTGAATATGTATCGCATCGCGTCAGACCTTCTTGCGCAGCTTTTCGCCGAACAGACCATTCGGTTTGACCATCAGCATGACCAGCACCACCACATACGCCGCCACGTCCTTGAAACCGTCGGGCAAATAGAACCCGGAGAGGGACTCCACAATGCCAATCACCAACCCCCCGACGATGGCTCCCGGCAAGCTGCCGAAGCCACCCACCACGGCGGCGGGAAAAGCCTTCAGGCCGATGAAACCCATGTTGGCGTGAACGAAAGTAATGGGCGCCAGCAGCAGCCCGGCAATGGCGGCCACGCCGGCTGCCAAGCCCCAGACCAGGCCATTGAGCGACTTGACCGGGATGCCCATGTAGTAGGCCGCCAGCTGGTTCTGAGAAGAGGCCTGCATCGCAATGCCGAGCTTGCTGTAGCGGAACAGCGCGAACAGCAGCCCGCACAACACGGCGGTGGCGGCAATCACCACCAGCTGCTCGGTGTTGATCACCAGCGCGCCAAGGTTGAAGTACTGGTCTTTGTAGGGCACGGGCAGCACATGCGTGTCGGTGCCGATGTTGGGGATCATGGTGATCAGGCCACGGGCGACGTAGCCGATGCCGATGGTCAGCATCACGATGGAGAAGGCCGGTTGCCCGAGGATGGGCCGGATCACCAGCCGCTCCAGCGCGATGCCAAAAGCCGCCATGCCCAGGATGGCGCTGGGCACCGCGATCCAGAACGGAAAGCCCATGAAGCTCATGACCGCCAGGCCAATGAAGGCGCCCAGCATCATCAGTTCGCCCTGGGCAAAGCTCACGGTTTCGGTGGCCTTGTAGATCAGCACAAAGCCAAGCGCGATCAGGCCATAGATACAGCCTTGGGCCACGCCGCTGATCACTAACTGCACAAATTGCACGGTGTCTCCATCTGGGTCGGTCAATGCCGCCAAGCCTGCTTTGCAAGCCGGTGCGAGGTTATAACTGTCGCAATGCGCCTTGGCCGTAGGGGTTGTTCCGCATACCCTGTCTTCTAGGTGTCAAGCCCCTGCGCCTGGCCTCGGTAGATTGGCGTGTTCAGCGGTGTCACTGCGCACCGTCAACCCACCAGGATTCAAGACCATGCCCCTCCGTATAGAGCACGACCAGCACGTCACCATCGTCACGCTCGACCGCCCCGAGGTGCGCAACGCGGTCGATGCCGACACCGCCCGTGCGCTGTACGACGCCTTCCTCGCGTTTGACGAAGACCCCAACGCCCGCGTGGCTGTTTTTCACGGTGCCAATGGCCACTTCTGCGCTGGATGGGACCTGCAGGCCGGTGCGCGGGCCGCAGCGCAATCGCCAGAGAACGGCCACGAGGTGTTGAGCAACCTCAATTTCTCGTCAGACGAGAAAAAAGCCCTTGGCCCGATGGGCCCGTCCCGCCTGCTGCTGTCCAAGCCCGTCATCGGCGCCATCAGCGGCGCGGCGGTGGCCGGTGGCATGGAGCTGGCGCTGTGGTGCGACATGCGGGTGGTGGAAGAAGACGCTTACTTCGGCGTCTACTGCCGCCGCTTCGGTGTGCCGCTGATCGACGGTGGCACGGTGCGCCTGCCGCGTCTGGTCGGCATGGGCCATGCGATGGATTTGATCCTCACCGGCCGCAAGGTCGAGTCGGCCGAGGCGCTGCAGATGGGCCTGGCCAACCGCGTGGTGCCCACCGGCAGTGCGCGCGACGCGGCGGTGGCGCTGGCGCACCAGCTCAGCCGCTTCCCGCAGATCACCATGCTGGCCGACCGCATGAGCGCCTACCGCCAGTGGGACCTGCCGGTGGAAGCCGCGCTGCACCAGGAGTGGGAGCGCGGCAAGGCCTGTCTGCCCGAAGCCTTTGCCGGGGCGGCCCGTTTCAGTGCGGGAGAGGGCCGGCACGGCCAATTTGGCTGATTTTTAAGCCAAATTGGCCTCAAGCCATAGTGAAACCTCGCGATTCAGCTATTGATTAAGGAGCAATCCGGGCGGGTCAAACCGCCGGATCGGCCTTGACGATGGCCCGTGGTTTGCCACCTTCGTCAATCGCCACGTAGGTCAGAGACGCTTCGGTGACCTTGATGTAGCGGCCCTGTGTCTGGAAGCGCTCGGCGAACACCTCCACCTGCACCGTGATGGAGGTGTTGCCGACCTTGGAGACGTGCGAGTAAAAGCTCAGGATGTCGCCCACCCGCACCGGCTGCTTGAAGATGAACTGGTTCACCGCCACCGTGGCCATGCGGCCCCGCACCGCGCGGGCGGCCATCACCGCACCGGCCAAGTCCACCTGGGCCATGACCCACCCGCCAAAAATATCGCCGTTGGCATTGCAGTCGGCCGGCATGGGGATGACCTTCAACACCAGGTCTTTGTCGGTGGGCAGGGAGGCGGGCGCGCTTGAATTGGCGGACATGGGCACAATCTCGTTTCAGTAATTTTCAGATTGTCTCCCATGCGCCGAAGCGGCGAACTCAGCCCCCATTCCCCGCCCGCCACCGCCCCCGGTGCCCCTGCCACACCGCAACGCTCCGACTGGGCCACGCTCAGCCGTCTGTTTCCCTACCTGTGGGAATACAAATGGCGCGTGATCGCGGCGCTGGCCTTCATGGTCGGCGCCAAGGTCGCCAACGTTGGCGTGCCGGTGCTGTTGAAGACCCTGGTGGACGCGATGAGCTTCAAGCCCGGCGACGTGCAGGCCGTGCTGGTGGTGCCGGTTGCCTTGCTCGTGGGCTACGGGCTGCTGCGCCTGTCCACCTCGCTGTTTGCCGAACTGCGCGAACTGGTGTTTGCCAAGGCCACCGAAGGCGCGGCGCGGCGCATTTCGCTGGAGGTGTTCCGCCACCTGCACGCGCTGAGCCTGCGCTTCCATCTGGAGCGCCAGACCGGCGGCATGACGCGCGACATCGAGCGCGGCACGCGTGGCGTGCACTCGCTCATCAGCTACTCGCTCTACAGCATCATCCCCACGCTGATCGAGGTCACGCTGGTGCTGACGCTGCTGGCGGTGAAGTTCGACGTGTGGTTTGCCTGGATCACCATCATCGCACTGGTGTTCTACGTCACCTTCACCGTGACGGTGACCGAGTGGCGCACCCAGTTCCGCCGCGAGATGAACGAGCTGGACTCGTCGGCCCACAGCCGCGCCATCGACTCGCTGCTGAACTACGAAACGGTGAAGTACTTCAACAACGAAGACTTCGAGGCGAAGCGCTACGACGAAAACCTGGAGCGCTACCGCCGCGCCGCCATCAAGAGCCAGCGCACGCTGTCCATGCTCAACACCGGTCAGCAGCTCATCATCGCCATTGGCCTGGTGGCCATGCTCTACCGCGCCACGCTCGGCGTGGTGGACGGCCGCATGACGCTGGGCGATTTGGTGATGATCAACGCCTTCATGATCCAGCTCTACATCCCGCTGGGTTTTCTGGGTGTGTTGTACCGCGAGATCAAGCAGAGCCTGACCGACCTCGACAAGATGTTTGTGTTGATGGAGAAAGAGCGGGAAATTGCCGACGCACCGGGTGCGCTGCCGCTGCAGTTGGGCGCCTCGCCCGAGGTGCGGTTTGAGAACGTCAGCTTTGCCTACGAGGCCTCCCGCCCGATCCTGCACGGCGTCAGCTTCACCATCCCGCCCGGCAAAACGGTGGCGGTGGTCGGGCCGTCTGGGGCGGGCAAGTCCACCCTGTCGCGCCTGCTGTTCCGCTTTTACGATGCGCAGCAGGGGCGCATCACCATTGCCGGGCAAAACATCCAGCAGGTCACCCAGGCCAGCGTGCGCCAGGCGATTGGCATCGTGCCGCAGGACACGGTGCTGTTCAACGACACGGTGGAATACAACATCGCCTATGGCCAGCCTGGCGCCAGCCGCGCGCAGGTGGAAGAGGCGGCCCGCGCGGCGCACATCCATGGCTTCATCAGCGCCACGCCCAAGGGTTACGGCACCATGGTCGGCGAGCGTGGTCTCAAGTTGTCCGGTGGCGAAAAGCAGCGCGTGGCGATTGCGCGCACCTTGCTGAAGAACCCGCCAGTGATGATTTTTGACGAGGCCACCTCGGCCCTCGATTCGGCCAACGAGCGCGCCATCCAGGCCGAACTGCGCAGCATCGCCGAGAACAAGACCACGCTGGTGATCGCACACCGGCTGTCCACCGTGGTCGATGCGCACGAAATCCTGGTGATGGACGCCGGCCGCATCGTCGAGCGAGGCACCCACCCGCAGTTGTTGGCGTTGGGCCAACGCTACGCGGCGATGTGGGCGCTGCAAAATGCCGAGCAGTTGGCCACCGCGGTCCCTGCCAACAGCCTATCATCCGGCCATGGAAACCAAATGGCTTGAAGACTTCGTCAGCCTGGCGGAAACCCGCAGTTTCAGCCGCTCGGCCACGCTGCGCCATGTGACGCAGCCGGCGTTTTCAAGGCGCATCCAGGCACTCGAAGCCTGGGCCGGCACCGACCTGGTGGACCGCTCTTCCTACCCCACCCGCCTCACCCCTGCCGGTGAAACCCTCTACAGCCAGGCGTTGGAAATGCTGCAGGCACTGCAGAGCACCCGGGCCATGCTGCGCGGCCACACCCAGGCCGGCAAAGACGTGATCGAGTTCGCGGTGCCGCACACGCTGGCGTTCACTTTCTTCCCGGCCTGGGTGTCCAGCCTGCGTGAGAAGTTCGGCCCCATCAAGAGCCGCTTGATCGCCCTCAACGTGCACGACGCGGTGTTGCACCTGGTGGAGGGCAGCTGTGACCTGCTGATCGCCTACCACCACAGCTCACAGCCCTTCCAGCTCGACACCGAGCGCTACGAAATGGTCAGCCTCGGCCAGGAGGTGCTGGCGCCCTACGTCAAGCCCGATGCCGACGGCGAACCGCTATTCCGCCTGCCCGGCAAAGCCGGCCACCCGCTGCCCTACCTCGGCTACGCCCCCGGCGCCTACCTGGGGCGCGTGGTGGACCTGATCCTGAAGCAGTCCACCACCGCCATCCACCTCGACCGGGTGTACGAAACCGACATGGCCGAAGGCCTGAAGGCGATGGCGCTCGAAGGCCACGGCATCGCGTTTCTGCCTTACAGCGCGGTCAAAAAAGAACTGCGCGCCAAGAAGCTGGTGCCGGCCTTGCCCGCCAGCGACAGTGGTTTGCAGATGACCATGGACGTGCGCGTCTACCGCGAAAAACCGGTGGGCAAGGAAGCGCCCAAGGGCACGGCGCAAGCGCTGTGGGCTTATTTGCTGGCGCAAAACAGCGCGCTGACAACACCCGCCAACAAAGCCGGCTGAGCCTTGCTGGCGGGCTTCGGTTGCGGGGCAAATCCGCATCTATAAATATTTTGCATAACGCGCCGTGCAAACAGCATTGGCGTTATCGCGAGGTCACGCCTACAGTCGACACACCTTCACCACCGGCCCCTTTGATGACCCACCCCTTCCGGATCGAGCACGACTTTCTGGGCGAAAAACAGATTCCCGCCAATGCTTACTGGGGTGTCCACACCGCCCGCGCGGTGGAGAACTTTCCGATCTCGGGCACACGGATTTCGGCGATGCCCGACCTGATCCGCGCGATGGCATTGGTGAAAAAAGCGGCCGTGCGTGCCAATGCCGAACTCGGCGCCATCGACCGTGACCGCGCCGCCGCCATCGTGCTGGCGTGCGATGCCGTGATTGGCGGCCAGCTGCACGAAGAGTTTGTCGTCGACGTGATCCAGGGCGGTGCCGGCACCTCCACCAACATGAACACCAACGAGGTGATTGCCAACCTCGCGCTGGAAAAGCTCGGCCATGAAAAAGGCCGGTACGACGTGTTGCACCCGAACGACCACGTCAACGCGTCGCAAAGCACCAACGACGTCTACCCCACCGCGATGCGGCTGGCGTTGTGGACGGCCATTGACCGGCTGCTTGGCGCCATGGCCTTTTTGCGCGCCGGGTTCGAGTTGAAAGCCGAGGAGTTCAAGCATGTGCTGAAAATCGGCCGCACCCAGCTGCAAGACGCGGTACCGATGACACTGGGCCAGGAGTTCCTCACCTACGCGGTGATGATGGAGGAAGACGAAGCCCGGCTGCGCGAGGCGCGTGCGCTGATTCAGGAAATCAACCTCGGCGCCACCGCCATCGGCACCGGCATCAACGCCCCGGCGGGCTACGCCGAACTCGCCTGCCAGTACCTGGCCGAGGAAAGTGGCATTCCGGTGGTGAAGGCCGGCAACCTCATTGAGGCCACGCAGGACACCGGCGCCTTTGTGCAGCTGTCGGGCGTGCTCAAGCGTGTGGCCACCAAGCTCAGCAAAATCTGCAACGACCTGCGGCTGCTCTCCAGCGGCCCACAGGCCGGTTTTGGCGACATCAAGCTGCCGCCACGGCAGGCGGGCTCCAGCATCATGCCGGGCAAGGTCAACCCGGTGATCCCGGAGGTGATGAACCAGGTCGCGTTCGAGGTCATTGGCAACGACATGACGGTCACCATGGCCAGCGAGGCCGGGCAGTTGCAGCTCAATGCGTTTGAGCCCATCATGGGCTGGAGCCTGTTCAAGAGCATCGCCCACCTGAGCCAGGCCTGCCTCACGCTGCAGACCAACTGCGTGGCCGGCATCGAGGCCAACCACGCGCTGCTGGCCAAACGGGTGCGTGAGTCTGTCACCCTGGTGACGGCGCTCAACCCCATCATTGGCTACGAGAAAGCGGCGTTGATTGCCAAGACCGCCATTGCCACCGGCGCACCGATTGCCGACGTGGCCGAATCCCTGGGCATCATGACGGTGGCCGAGATGGACGCGCTGCTGGTGCCAGAGAAATTGACCCAGCCATTGCGTCGCGCGCCCTGATGTGGCACAAAGTCTGCTTGTGCTTGTTTGAACAAGCTGCACCGGGCATCGGCCCTGATGTGATTCGGTGAAAGTCCGGCCGGCGCGTATGCGTAGTCCTACGGGTTAACGCGGCGTCTGAACTCTCTAGAATGAATACGCACTTTTACTTTTATGCTTCACAAGGAAATTCCATGAAAAAGCACTTGTTGGGTTTGGCGGTCGCATTGCTCGCCGCCGGTGGCGCAATGGCGCAAGCGAATGACACCCTGGCCAAGGTCAAGGCCTCCGGCAGCATCACCATGGGTGTGCGCGAATCGTCGGGCGTGCTGTCCTACACCCTGGGTGGCAGCAAGTACGTGGGCTACCACGTGGCGATTTGCGAGCGTGCGATTGAAGACATCGAAAAAGTCATTGGCAAGAAACTGGAAGTCAAGTACCAGCCCGTGACCTCACAGAACCGCATCCCTCTGGTGCAAAACGGCACCGTGGACATCGAGTGCGGCTCCACCACCAACAACGCCACGCGCCAGAA
>JAZKIY010000078.1:0-4611 GCA_040384665.1 Pseudomonadota bacterium | reverse complement strand
TCCACGCTGGTGTTGACGTAGGACTTGTCGGCCACGGTCTCGGCCATCTTGTTCTTGTTGCCCAGGCTGGCATCGATCCAGCGGCCTGCGTCAATGATGGCCGCGGTGACCGCGCGGGCCGTGTTGGGGTACTTCTTGACGAACTCGGCCGAGGTGCCCAGCACCTTTTCGGGGTGGTCTTTCCAGATGTCTTGTGTGGTGGCGGCGGTGATGCCGATGCCGTCAATGATGGCGCGGTGGTTCCAGGGCTCGCCCACGCAGTAGCCGTCCATGTTGCCCACGCGCATGTTGGCCACCATCTGGGGCGGCGGCACGGTAATGACCTTGGCGTCCTGGAACGGGTTGATGCCAGCGCTGGCCAGCCAGTAGTACAGCCACATCGCGTGGGTGCCGGTGGGGAAGGTCTGGGCGAAGGTGTATTCGCGCTTTTCCTTGGCCATCAACTTGGCCAACGAACCGGCGTCCACCGCGCCCTTGTCGGCCAGGGTTTTGGACAACGTGATGGCCTGGCCGTTGTTGTTCAGGTTCATCAGCACGGCCATGTCTTTCTTGGGGCCGCTGGTGCCCATGTGCACGCCGTAGACCAGTCCGTACAGCACGTGGGCCATGTCCAGCTCGCCGCTGACCAGCTTGTCGCGCACGCCGGCCCAGGAGGTTTCCTTGGAAGGCACGATCTTCACGCCGTATTTTTTGTCAAACCCCATCACCGAGGCCATGACCACGCTGGCGCAGTCGGTCAGCGGGATGAAGCCGATCTTGACTTCTTCTTTCTCAGGTTTGTCAGAGCCCTGGGCGTACACGGCGCTGCGCAGCGCGGGTGAGATGCCTACCGCGCCCAGCGACGCGGCCTGCAGCACTGTGCGGCGGCTGAGTTTGTTGTTCAGGAAATCGGTCATAAAACACTCCAAAGGTCACAAAAACAAAAAAGGCGTCCTCACCGTGCGGGCACAGCGCATGCGCGCTGACTCGTGGGTGGGGACGCCGTTGTCCTTTTCCAGTCCGCACCACCCGCCGTTGGGTGGCACGGACTGACGACTTGTTCAGTCTTGCAGGGGTTAAAGCAGCAACCGTGCCAGCTGGGTTTTGAGCTGCGATACGCGGATGCGCCGGAATGGCTATCCGTGGAAACCCGCTCTGGTGGCGGATCTCGGCGACAAATGGTTTGTCAGGGTGCGGAGGGTGAAGGTGTGTGCACCGCTTTTGTGCGACGCACCAAACTAGCCAAGCAGGTCGGCCATGTCGAGCATGCGCTGCGCGACTTCGTGCAATTTCAGGCTTTGGTTCATTGCCGCCTTGCGCAGCTTGTCGTAGGCCTGCTGTTCGGTGAGTTGCTGGCGTTGCATCAGCAGGCCCTTGGCGCGGTCAATCACTTTGCGGCCCGACAGCTCGGACTTGGCTTCGGCCAGTTCCTGCCGCAGACCTTCTTCGTGGTGGAAGCGCAGCATGGCCACGTCCAGGATCGGGCGGATGCGTTCGGTCGACAGGCCCGCCACCACGTAGGCCGACACGCCAGCCGCCACCGCGTCGCGGGCCAGCGTGCTGTCGTTGTCGTTGGTGAACATCACGATGGCGCGGCGTTCGTTGCGGGTCGCCATCACCACATGCTCCAGCGCGTCACGCGCCTCGCTTTCGGCGTCCACAATGACCATGTCGGGCTGCAACTGCGCCAGCCGTTCGGTGAGGAACACGTCGGCCGGCAGGATGGCAATCAGGTTGAAGCCGTTTTCCAGCAGGCCGATGCGCAGGCTGCGCGAACGTTCTGCCAACAACACGGCGTGGGCATCCCTTGGATCGCTGACCACCAGGTCAGGCGCCACGACGACGATGCGGAGAGCCTCATTCATGCGAAAAAACGCGCAAGATTTGCGCCAGATAAGCGGGTGCGGGTGGAATCGGCCGTGATTTTTAGGCGGTTCACCTAAACTCGAAGCCCATGTTAAACAACTTTCTGCTGCTGGGCATTGAATCGTCGTGTGACGAAACCGGCGTGGCTCTGGTCGAGGTGCGGGCAGGGCAGGCACCGCGCCTGCGCGCGCAGGCCTTGCACAGCCAGATCGAGATGCACCAGGCCTACGGTGGCGTGGTGCCCGAACTCGCCAGCCGCGACCACATCCGCCGCGTGTTGCCGCTGACCCGGCAGGTGCTGGCCGAGTCCGGTGCCACCTTGGCCGACCTGGACGTGGTGGCCTTCACCCGGGGCCCCGGTTTGGCGGGGGCGCTGCTGGTGGGCGCTGGCGTGGCCTGCGCCCTGGGCGCGGCGCTGGGCAAGCCGGTGATGGGTATCCACCACCTTGAGGGGCATTTGCTGTCGCCATTCTTGAGTGCCGACCCGCCGGAATTCCCGTTCGTGGCCTTGCTGGTCTCAGGCGGGCACACGCAGCTGATGCGTGTGGACCGTGTGGGCGCCTACGAGATGCTGGGCGACACCATTGACGACGCGGCAGGCGAGGCGTTTGACAAGTCGGCCAAGCTGATGGGTTTGGGGTACCCGGGCGGGCCCGCGCTGGCGCGGCTGGCCGAGCAGGGCAACCCGGCGGCGTTTGCGCTGCCGCGCCCGCTGCTGCACAGCGGCAACCACGACTTTTCGTTCGCTGGCCTGAAAACGGCGGTGCTGACGCAGGCCAAAAAGCTGGGTCCCGAGCTCGCCGCGCGCAAGGCCGATTTGGCCGCGTCCACGCAGGCGGCGATTGTCGAGGTGTTGGTGAAAAAGTCGCTCGGCGCGCTCAAGGCCACCGGGTTGACGCGTTTGGTGGTGGCTGGTGGTGTGGGCGCCAACCGGCTGCTGCGCAGCGAATTGAACGCCGCCTGTGCCCGCCGGGGCATCCGCGTGCATTACCCCGAATTGGACCTGTGCACCGACAACGGCGCGATGATCGCCATGGCCGCCGCCATGCGCCTGCAGGCGGGTGCGCAGGTGGCCGACACCGCCTACGCCTTCGACGTCAAGCCGCGCTGGCCCTTGGACACGCTGGTGGCGACTGCCTGAGCCGCCCCAGCCCTTGATTTCAAGCCTTTTATGGTTTGAGCCCTAGTGCAACCTGGTGATCCAGCTATTTATTCGATAGCAATCTGGGTCACATTGCTGACCGGCAACTTTTTCGCCAAATTCAGCGTCAGCACGCCATGTTCCAGCTTGGCGCGGCTGGCGGGGCTGTCAATTTCCACCGGCAGTTCATACGCCGCCTGGTACTGGCGCGGGGCGTCTGCCACGGTGCCCACCCTGACTTGGTGGCCCTCGATGTTGATGGTGAGCTGTTCCTTCGCGATGCCCGGCACATCCAGCGCCAGCGTGTAATGGGTGTCGTCCTGTGTCAGCTGCGCGGCGGCGTTCGACGACGCGGTGAAGGTGTTGTCGAGAAAACGCTCCAGCGCGCGGTCCAGGTGGCGAGGGGCCACGGCGAAAGCGTTGCGGCGCAGGGTGGCGGGGGAGGTGGTTGCAAAAAACATGGTGAAAACTCCTGGTGATTGCCCGGCTGTCACCGCGACAGCCGCATGGATCGAAAATGCGCGCCGAAGCTGGCATTTCAAGAGAAAAAGACGCGCAATCCAGTCACTTTATTGTTTCGGCGGTGCTCTTGAAACGGCCTTTTGAGGTGCTATCTGTGGAAGCCTTCACGGCCGGGCCCGGTGCACAGTGGTACAGCCCGCGCTATAATCGAACGGCTTTGCTTTGAGGCAGGGCGCACGTTGGGGCCATTCCAGCATCCAGCGCAAGTCAACCCCGACCCGTCCCAACGGGTCATAAACACCAGGAAATCTATGACCGCTTTGAACAAAGCCGAGGTCGTCAAGGCCAACGCCCGCTCCGCCACCGACACCGGCAGCCCAGAAGTGCAAGTTGCGCTGCTGACCGCCCGCATCAACGAGCTGACCCCCCACTTCAAGACCCACGCCAAAGACCACCACGGTCGCCGTGGTCTGCTGCGCATGGTCAGCCGCCGCCGCAAGCTGTTGGACTACCTCAAGTCCAAAGACAGCGGCCGCTACACCGCGCTGATCGCCAAACTCGGCCTGCGCAAGTAAGCGCACCGCACCACCCGAGCGCCTGAGTTGGTTTCTGCTGGCTCAGGCGTTTGTCGTTTCAAGGTTTCATTCGGAGAAGGCAAGACGGATACGCGCTGTGTCATTCCACAACCAGCCATGCAACATGACAAGTTTGCAGGGCGGTTCTGGAATGGCATCGTGTTCGGTACCGCCAACTCTCCGGGCACCCGGCGCAGCCTGATGCGCCACCACCCTCGACCAGCGCAAGCATTTGCGCTTTAACGCACAGAGAGACAAGCACATGAGCATTTTCAACAAAGTCACCAAGACCTTCCAATGGGGTCAGCACACCGTCACGATGGAAACCGGCGAAGTCGCTCGCCAGGCTTCCGGTGCGGTGCTGGTCAACATCGATGACACCGTGGTGCTGGCCACCGTGGTGGCGTCCAAAACGTCCAAGCCCGGCCAGGATTTTTTCCCGCTGACGGTGGACTACATTGAGAAAACCTACGCCGCCGGCAAGATTCCCGGCAGCTTCTTCAAGCGCGAAGCCAAGCCCAGCGAACACGAAACCCTGACCAGCCGCCTGATCGACCGCCCGATCCGCCCGCTGTTCCCCGAAGGCTT
>JAZKIY010000077.1:0-7394 GCA_040384665.1 Pseudomonadota bacterium | reverse complement strand
CTACTTCCGCATCACCGGCCGCATCGACGACGTGCTGAACGTCTCGGGCCACCGCATGGGCACGATGGAAATCGAGTCGGCGCTGGTGTCCAAATCCGACCTGGTGGCCGAAGCCGCTGTGGTCGGCCGCCCGGACGACCTGACCGGCGAAGCCATCGTGGCCTTCGTGGTGTTGAAGCGTTCGCGCCCCACCGGCGACGAAGCCAAGGCGATTGCCAAAGAACTGCGCGACTGGGTCGGCAAGCAGATCGGCCCGATTGCCAAGCCGAAAGACATCCGTTTCGGTGACAACCTGCCCAAAACCCGCTCCGGCAAGATCATGCGCCGCCTGCTGCGTGGCATCGCCAAGGGCGAGGCCATCACGCAAGACACCAGCACGCTGGAAAACCCGGCCATCCTGGTGCAGCTGTCCGAAAACCTGTAATCGGTTGACGGCGCCGCAAGCCCCGCTGGTGCGAGCCAGCGGGGCTTTTTCATGTGCGGTGGGTTCCAGCCCGCCATGGGCATACTAGCGACGCGACCTCTCCAGCCGATTTTTCCAACCGCTCCATGCACGACGCTTCTTTTTCCACGGTCTGGTCCAGGCTGGCCGGGGCCCTGCGCCACGACCCCACCCTGACGCTGCTGCTGCTGGCGTTGGGCCTGCTGGCGGCGGTGTCGGACGTCCCGCTGGCCTTGTACCCCACGCTGGTGGACTGGGCCACCATGGCCGCGCTCACCGGCCTGCTGGTGCTCACCAAAGGGGTGGAGTCCAGCGGCGGCCTGCAGCGCCTGGGCGGCTGGTTGACCGGCAGGCTGGCCACCGAGCGCCGTGCCGCGCTGTGCCTGGTGCTGGCGGCGGCGGTGCTGTCCACGCTGCTGACCAACGACGTGGCCCTGTTTGTGGTGGTACCCCTCACGCTGGGCATTGCCCGCCTCACTGGTTTGGCGCAGGGCACGTTGCTGCGCCTGGTGGTGTTCGAGGCGCTGGCGGTCAATGCCGGTTCCGCGCTGACGCCGATGGGCAACCCGCAAAACCTGTTCCTGTGGCAGCTGTCGCACGCCTCCTTTGTCGCGTTCATTCGGCACATGGCACCGCTGGTCGCGGTGCTGATGGCCTTGCTGCTGCTGCTGACCGCTCTGGCTTTCAAGGGCCGTGCGCTGCGGTTGGCGCCACGCACAGCCGATTCGGCCATGGACCCACCGTTGCTCTGGCTCTCGCTGGCGCTGTACGCGCCGTTCCTGGTGCTGACCGACCTGCACCAGGCCGGTTGGGCCGTGGCCGCCGTGGTGCTGGCCATGGCGCTGTTGCGCCCGCGCGTGCTGGCCCAGACCGACTGGGCCTTGCTGCTGGTGTTTGTGCTGATGTTTGTCGACCTGCGGCTGCTGGCCGGGCTGGCACCGGTGCGTGCGCTGATGGCCAGCTTCGACCTCGTGCAGCCCCAGACGCTGTTTCTGCTGGGCATTGCGGCGTCGCAGCTCATCAGCAATGTGCCCGCGGTGATTGCGCTGGCCGAGTACACGCAGGACTGGCAAACCCTGGCCTACGCCGTCAACGTGGGCGGCTTTGGCCTGGTGGTGGGGTCACTGGCCAACCTGATTGCCTTGCGCATGGTGGCCGACCGCCGGGCCTGGTGGGTGTTTCACCTGTACTCGGTGCCGTTCCTGCTGGTGTCCGGGCTGGTGGTGTACCTGCTGTGGTTTTGGCGCCTTTGAAGCATTTGCAGGGCCTTCGAGCGGCATTTTTCAAGCGTTTCAGCGCCTGAGCCCTAGTGAAGCCTTGCGATTAGGCTATGAATTAAGTAGCAAATCCGTGCCACGCACCGGTTTGGCACGCGCCGCAAACTGGCTCGGTGCCTGGCCCATGGCGGTGCGGAACATCGCGGTGAAGGCGCTGTCGCTCGCGTAGCCGCAGGCCGCCGCCACCTGGCCCACCGGCTGGCCGCGCGCCAGCATGGGCAGCGCGTGGGCCAGCAGCACCTGCTGGCGCCAGCGCTGGTAGCTGGTGCCCAGCTCGGTGCGGAACAGCCGGGCCAGCGTGCGTTCGCTGGCGCCAATGTCCTCGGCCCAACCGGCCAGCGTCGGGTGCTGCGTGGGCGCGCGCATCACCGCGTCGCACAGCGCGCGCAGCCGCCGGTCGCCGCCGGCGCGTGGCAAGGGCACGCCCAGCGGCTGGGTGTCGGCATGGCGCAGTTCGTCCAGCAGCAGGGTGGTCAGTGCGCTTTGCCGCGCCGGTACTTCGGCGCTGCGGCCCACGTCCACCTGCGCCATCAGCTCGGCCATCAGCCGGCTCACCACCAGCATGCGGCAGTCGTGCCAGCCGTCCGGCACGGCGCTCGGGTCGATGTAAAGGGTGTGCAGCGCGGCAGACTCCAGGACGGTCACCGCGTGCAGTGCGCCGGGGGGAATCCACAGCGCGCGCGACGGCGGCACGGTGCAGCTGCGCTCGGCGCCTGCTGCCGGGGCCACCGTCACCTGGATCAGCCCGCTGGCGCAGCACGCCACCTGCGCCCAGGGGTGCTGGTGCGGTTCAATGTGCGTGTCGTGCTGCAGCGGTCGCGCACGGCAGCGCACCGGCTGTGCGGGCGTGGGGATGAACGGGTCCACATTGCCCAGGGGCAGGGTGTTCAGGTGCGGCGTGCGGCGCATGGCTGGGGCAGGGCGAGGGTGTGTTGATTTGGCTGGAATTCGACGATTTTTGTCGATCCATCGCATTCACGCAACTGCCTTTGCACCTACGATTTCGCCATGACCACCGCCACGCTCACCCACCCCATGTCTGCCAACCCGGTGCCGCTGCGGCAAGATGCCAGCGTCATTGGTCTCGTGGGCCTCGCCCATGGCAGTTCCCACTTTGCGCATCTGTTGCTGCCGCTGCTGTTCCCGGTGTTCATGAAAGAGTTTGGCCTCAGCTTCTCGCAGCTCGGCCTGCTGATGACGGTGTTCTTCCTGATTTCCGGCATCGGCCAGGCCCTGGCCGGTTTTGTGGTGGACCGCCTTGGCGCCCGGCCAGTGCTGTTTGCCGCCATGGGGCTGTTCATGGCCGCCTGCGTGGCCGGTGCGCTGGCCACCAGCTACGCCGGGCTGGTGTTGGTCGCGGTGTTGGCCGGGCTGGGCAACTCACCGCTGCACCCGGCAGACTTCACCATCCTCAACCAGCGCGTGTCGGCCGGGCGGCTGGGCTACGCCTTCAGCGCCCACGGCCTCACCGGCAACCTCGGCTGGGCCGTGGCCCCGGTGTTTTTTGCCACCGTCAGCGCACTGGACCACTGGCGCACCGCCTACGCGCTGGCCGCCGTGCTGTACGCCGGCGTCGCGCTGGTGCTGTTTCTGAACCGCGACAAGCTGGTGACCGAGACCGCGCTGCGGCCACGCAACGCACCCGCTGGCAGCGACCTCGCCTTCCTGAAACTGCCGGTGGTGTGGTGGTGTTTTGGTTTCTTCCTGTTGTCCACCATGACGCTGGCGGTGGTGCAGAGCTTCTCGGTCTCCATCCTGCAGGCCTTGCATGGCGTGAGCTTCGAGGCCGCCACGTTGACCCTCACCGCCTACATGCTGTCCGGCGCATTGGGCATGCTGCTGGGCGGCTTTGTGGCCGTGCGCACCGCCCACAGCGACAAGGTGGTGGCCGGTTGCATGCTGGTCGGTGCGCTGTTGCTGGCGCTGTGTGGCACCGCGCTGTTTGGCAGTGGCATGACGATGGCCGTGCTGGCCGCCACCGGCTTCGCGGTGGGCATTGGCGGCCCCTCGCGCGACATGATGATCAAGAAGGCCACGCCAAAGGGCGCCACCGGCCGCGTCTATGGCATGGTGTATTCGGGGCTGGACATCGGCTTCGCGGTCTCCCCGGTGGTGTTCGGCGTCTTCATGGACCGTGGCTGGTACCACGCCACGTTGATCGGCGCCGCCGGGGTGTTGATGCTCAGCGTGCTGGCCGCACTGGCGGTGGGGCGGGGCACGGTGCCACGCTGAGCCCGGGGCGGGCCAAAAAAAATGGGCCGACAGTGTCGGCCCATGGTGCGTTGCCGCAGGGGATGTTTACTTGACGTGCTTGCCGATCAGGCCAGCCAGTTCGAACATCGAGACCTGGGCTTTGCCGAACACTTCTTTGAGCTTGGCGTCGGCATTGACCATGCGCTTGTTCAGCTTGTCCTGCAGGTTGTTTTTCTTGATGTACACCCACAGCTTGCTGACGATCTCGGTGCGTGGAATGGCTTTGTCGCCAATCACCGCTGCGAGTGCCGCGCTGGGGGTCAACGCCTTCATGAAGGCCGCGTTGGGCGTGCGCTTCTTGGCCGCTACTTTTTTAGCGGGTGCTGCCTTCTTGGCAGGTGCGACTTTCTTGGCCGCTACCTTCTTCGCTGGAGCTGCTTTCTTTGCAGCGACTTTCTTTGCCGGCGCGGCCTTTTTTGCAGGCGCTTTTTTAGCCGGAGCTTTTTTTGCAGTTGCCATGATTGAATTTCCTTAAGGAAGTTGGTTAATCACCAGCAAAAAACTGCTCCTTCTTCACTGGCAAAACGGATGCTACTGGAGAAACACACAGCCACCAAGGCTGAACACGCTTTTTCATTGGGAGACGTTGCAGATTTGCCTCTGAAAACACCCAAAAAACGGCCTTCCAGCCCCTTGGAGCGCCAAACAGCGCTTTTCAGAGGAGGCGCAAGCCAATTGTGCAGGTGCAGCATGAGCCTTTCAAACCCACCTGTGCACCCGCATTTCGCAAGCTTGTCGGTGTAAGCTTGTTGCTTCTTTTTCCCATGACACGCGCGCCAGCGCCTTCGCCCATGACCCCTGTATTTGCCACCTGCGACCTGTGTGATGTCCATAAAAACGACGGCAGCGGCGCTTTTCGTGTGTTGCCCCCGGTGTTCCACGACTACGGGGCCGTGCGCAAGTTTTGCGGCCCGGTGGTCACGCTCAAGTGCTTTGAAGACAACTCGCTGGTGAAGGCCGCTGTGGATTCGCCCGGCACAGTCGACACGCCTGCCGGCCCGGTGGCACAGGTGTTGGTGGTTGACGGTGGCGGTTCTTTGCGCCGCGCCCTGCTCGGCGGCAACCTGGGCAAGGCGGCGGCCAAAAATGGCTGGGCCGGCGTGGTGATTGACGGTTGCGTGCGCGATGTTGGCGAACTGGCCCTGGAGCCAGTGGGCATTCGCGCCTTGGCCGCCATGCCGCTGCCGACCGAGAAACGGCAGCAGGGCGAACGCGGCGTGCCTGTTCAACTGCAGGGCGTCTGGGTGCGACCGGGGGACTGGCTCTACGCCGATGCCGATGGCATGGTTGTGATGCCCGGGCCGGCAGAGGCCTGACGTGCACCCCGCCGGCAACGACCGCTGCGTGGTCGTCTATGGCACCTTGCGGCGCGGGGACGACAACGACATCACCCGCATGCGGCCTGCGCCCACGTTCGTGGGTGCCGCGCGTCTGGCGGGTGTGATGTACCACCTGGGTGCTTACCCCGGCGTGGTGTTGGGCGGCAGCGCGCAGGTGGTGGCCGAGGTGTACCGCATTGGCGCATCGCTCGAGGCGCAGCTTGACGCGCTGGAGGCTGTTTATCCCCAGCAGAGCGACGAGTACGTGAAGCGCCACATCAACGTCACCACCGAGCAGGCCGGCACATGGCCCTGCATCGTCTACGAGATCAACCCCAAGTACACCACCGGTGCGCCTGTGATCCCGTCCGGGGATTGGGTGCTCGGCCGCTGAACAGCCGATGTCCTTGATTTGCTGCGGCTCAGTGTGATTTCACAATATAAAAAATCTATCTCACCAGATAAAAATGGATGATGGTGCATCGCAGCAGTTTTTCTCAATACGAGAAATCATTTCCCACTTTGTGGAATGATAGGTGTAAGCCCTTGTTTTGATTGAGGAAATTTTTATGTCTTCTATAAGACATAAGAGCTTTACAAGGTCTTATACAAGACTTAAAGTAGCGTCACTGGCGCCGGTTTTCCGGGCGCTTCCACTGTCAACCATTTTCAACAACGCACGGAGTGAAACATGACTGCACCAACCCGCGAACAGCAAATCGCCGCCCTGGAAAAAGACTGGGCCACCAACCCCCGCTGGAAGGGCGTCAAGCGCGGCTATTCCGCCGCTGACGTCGTGCGCCTGCGCGGCAGCCTGCAGCCCGAGTACACGCTGGCCAAGCGCGGCGCCGAGACGCTGTGGAACAAGGTCAACGGCGGCGCCAAGAAGGGCTACGTCAATGCCTTCGGCGCCATCACCGCCGGTCAAGCCATGCAGCAGGCCAAGGCCGGTCTGGAAGCCGTGTACCTGTCGGGCTGGCAAGTCGCCGCCGACGGCAACACCTCTGAGACCATGTACCCCGACCAGTCGCTGTACGCCTACGACTCGGTGCCCACCATGGTGCGCCGCATCAACAACACCTTCAAGCGTGCGGACGAAATCCAGTGGAGCCGTGGCATTGGCCCCGGCGACAAGGACTTCATCGACTACTTCCTGCCGATCGTCGCTGACGCAGAAGCCGGTTTTGGCGGCGTGCTGAACGCCTTCGAACTGATGAAGAACATGATTGCTTCCGGCGCGGCCGGCGTGCACTTCGAAGACCAGCTGGCCGCCGTCAAGAAGTGCGGCCACATGGGTGGCAAGGTGCTGGTGCCCACGCAGGAAGCCTGCGAGAAGCTGATCTCGGCCCGTTTCGCTGCCGACGTGATGGGTGTCTCCACCATCGTGCTGGCCCGCACCGATGCCGAAGCCGCCAACCTGATCACCTCTGACCACGACGCCAACGACAAGCCTTTCCTGACCGGCGAGCGCACGCAAGAAGGTTTCTACCGCGTCAAGAACGGTCTGGAGCAGTCGATCAGCCGTGGTGTTGCCTACGCTCCCTACGCCGATCTGGTGTGGTGCGAAACCGGCGTGCCCGACATTGGCTTCGCCCGTGAATTCGCCCAGGCCGTGCACGCTGCCGTTCCCGGCAAGCTGCTGTCGTACAACTGCTCGCCGTCGTTCAACTGGAAGAAGAACCTCAACGACAGCCAGATCGCTTCCTTCCAGGAAGACCTGTCGGCGCTGGGCTACAAGTACCAGTTCATCACGTTGGCCGGTATCCACATCAACTGGTACAACACGTTCCAGTTTGCCCACGCTTACGCCCGCGGCGAAGGCATGAAGCACTACGTGAACCAGGTGCAGGAAGCCGAATTCGCTGCACGCGACAAGGGCTACACCTTCGTGTCGCACCAGCAGGAAGTTGGCGCCGGCTACTTCGACGACGTGACCACCGTGATCCAGGGCGGCAGCTCCAGCGTCAAGGCGCTCACCGGTTCGACCGAAGAAGAGCAATTCCACTGAAACCCGTACAAGCCTGTGGCATAATCGCAGGCTGACTTTACGGGCGGTTAGCTCAGCGGTAGAGCACTGCCTTCACACGGCAGGGGTCGCAGGTT
>JAZKIY010000076.1:0-2220 GCA_040384665.1 Pseudomonadota bacterium | reverse complement strand
ACCCGGACCCGGATGCGCTTGCCGTCCTTGGTATCGGCCACCTGGGTATAGGTCTTCAGCCCCGCCCTTTCGAGCTTCTGCCGCACCTCGCGCGCCTTGTCTTCATCGGCAAACGCGCCCACCTGCACCACCAGCCGGGCGTCGGTCTCGGCGCTGGCCACCTTGGCGGCTGGCACGGAAGCCACCGGCTTGCCTTCGAGCAAGGCCTTGGCACGCGCCGCCTCGTCACTGGTCGCAGGTGGCTTGACGGCCGTTTTGGGTTCTGTTTTTGCTTCTGTTTTGATAGCTGTCTGCGCAGGTTTGACGGGGGCTGCGGGCTTTTCTGACACGATCTCTTCACGCGGCGTGAGGCTGGACGGCGCCGCCACTTTTTCGCTGGCGGCAGCCGGCGCACTGGCCGCGACCTTGGGTGCGGGCGCCGGCATCACCAGCGGTTTGACGGTGTTTTTGCCGGGGATTTCAATCGGGATGTCGACCGCGACCGGGCGCGGCTGGGTATCGAACAGCAGCGGAAAACCGACCACACCGATCAACACCAGCACCACGGCACCGATCAGGCGGTGTTTGGCACGTTTGCGCATGGCTTCCACACTCTCGGCGGGGCCGGCCGCCCCGGCAGCGGTGGTGGATGAGGCCCGGCGAAAGTTGAAAAACGGCATGGTGGTGGCGGTGTCCGTTAGAGAGATGAAGAAGCGGGACGCCCTGGCATGGCGTGCGGGGCAAAAAGACGGGGCAGACCCTCTTTCAACACAGCCCCCACCGTGTAGAACGATCCGAACACCACAATTCTATCAGCGGGGTCTGCGGCGGCCACTGCGGCCTGCAGGGCCTGCACCGGGCTGCCGAACACGCTGGCGCGCGCGTCCGGACGGCTGTTGCCGGCCTGCCAGCGCGCCATCAAACCGGCGCCGCTGGCGGCGCGCGGCGTCGGCAAATCGCTGAAGTACCAGCGGTCCACCATGGGGCCGACGCGCTGCAGCATGGCCGCCAGGTCCTTGTCGGCCATGGCGCCGAACACCGCATGGGTGCAGGGGTAAAAACCCATGGCGTCCAGATTTTCGGCCAGCGCCGCGACCGAATGCGGGTTGTGCGCCACGTCCAGCACCAGCGTCGGCTGGCCGGAGATGATCTGGAAACGCCCCGGCAGTTCGACCATGCCCAGCCCATTGCGCACCGCCTGTGCCGTCACCGGCAACCGGTCGCGCAGCGCGGTCAGGGCCGCCAGCACGCCCGAGGCGTTGACCAGCTGGTTGGCGCCGCGCAGGGCTGGGTAGGCCAGCCCCGCATAGCGTCTGCCCCGCCCGGCCCAGGCCCACTGCAGCTTGTCGCCGGAAAAGTTGAAGTCGCGGCCCAGCCGCCACAGGTCAGCGCCCACTTCGGCGGCGTGGTCCAGCACGCTTTGCGGCGGCACCGGGTCGCCCACCACCACGGGTTTGCCGGCGCGCATGATGCCGGCTTTTTCAAAACCAATGCTTTCGCGGTCCTTGCCCAGCAGCTCGGTGTGGTCGATGTCAATGCTGGTGATCAGCGCGCAGTCCGCGTCGATGATGTTGACCGAGTCGAGCCGACCGCCGACACCGACTTCCAGGATCACCACGTCCAGCTTCGCCTCGGCCAGCAGGCTGAAGATGGCCAGCATGGTGAACTCGAAATAGGTCAGCGAGGTGTTGCCGCGCAGCGCCTCCACCCGTTCGAAATGCGGCAGCAGCGCTTGCCCCTGCACCATGTCGCCGCGCACCCGGCAGCGCTCCTCGAAAAACACCAGGTGCGGCGAGGTGTAGACCCCGGTGCGGTAGCCGGCCTGCCCCAGGATGGCTTCAAGCATGGCGCAGCTTGATCCCTTGCCGTTGGTGCCGGCCACGGTGATGACCGGGCAGTCAAAGGCCAGGCCCATGGTGTGGGCCACACTGCGGACCCGGTCCAGGCCGAGGTCAATCGCGGTGGGGTGCAGGCGCTCGCAGTAAGCGAGCCAGTCGTCCAGGGTGGTGAGCTTGTCCATAGAGGGCGCTATTGTCGCCGCTGGCGCCCAGTCGCTGTCTGCGCGTCAATCGGACAGCCTTGCCGGGACCCCTGTTTTTGCTATTGAATTAATAGCTGCTTGCGCACGCCTGTCATGGGCTGAGGCCTGATTTTGTACACAAACCATGCGAAAATCAGCACATGATCACTGTTTACGGCATTTCCAACTGCGACACCGTCAAAAAGGCCCGCGCCTGGCTG
>JAZKIY010000075.1:0-2224 GCA_040384665.1 Pseudomonadota bacterium | reverse complement strand
CGTCGGCTTCATGCTTGTCCTGTGGGTGGTCTGACCAGGGCCGGCATGTGCGGGACCCAGCCCTCCCCGCTTGCCAGCGTGATGTGGGCAGTATGACCGCAGACGGCTGCGGGCTTCTGGCGGGCTTACCCTAGCGCACAGTCTGCTGCTAGCCGCGCTTGCCGGTCACAGCGCGGTAGATGAACAACAGAATGATCGCGCCCAGCACAGCGGCAATAAAACCTGCCGATTCACCGACCTGGTAAAAACCGAGGAAGCGGCCCAGATAGGTGGCAATGACCGAACCGACAATACCGATGATCACAGTGATGATGAAACCCGCCGGATCGCGGCCTGGCATCAAAAATTTGGCAACAATGCCGACGACGAAGCCGATGAGGATGGTCCAGAGAATGCCCATGGTGGTCTTTCAGAAGTAGTGTGAGGGTTGAGCCGACCCAGCCGGCTAAACCGTGAGACTACGCAAGGCGCATGACAGCGCCTATCGGAAAGCCTGCCCGCCGGCTGTAGGACCAGAGGAAGAGCCGGGGCGCCTGGCGGTGCGCACCCCGCCCCTGGCCTGAGGGCGAGGGCCAAATTGGGCGCCAGCCCTTGTCTGATGAGCGCAACCAGCTATCAAAATAATAGCGAATGGCTTTCTGCTCATTCCGGCAGCACGCCGATTTCTTTGGTGATGGCGGCCCAGCGCGTATGTTCACCGGCCAGAAAAGCCGCCACCTGCTCCACAGACAGGCCGGGTTCGGCGATCGGGCCGATGGTGGCGATGCGGTCTGCCACTTCCTTGTCGGCCAGCAGCGCACTGATGTCGCGGTTGGCGCGCGTGATGACCGGCTGCGGCGTGCCCTTGGGCGCAACCACGGCAAACCAGCCGACCATGTCAAAGCCGGGGAACAATTCGGCCAGCGCCGGCACCTGTTCCCAGCCTGCCACCCGTTTGGCCGAGGTGGTGGCCAGCACGCGCATGCGGCCCTGTTTGGCCAGCGCGGCGGTGGACGCGAGGTCGGCCACCATCGCGTCGATGTGTTTGCCCATCAGGTCTTGCGAGCCCACGCCCACCGACGAGTAGGACACCAGGTTGGCCTGTGCGCCCGAGCGGGCATTGAACAGCCGCGCGATCATGCCGCTGAAAGTGCGCGGCCCTTCGTTGCCCAGCGTGAGTTTGCCGGGCTCGGCTTTGGAGCGTGTGATCAGCTCTTCCATCGTCCTGATCGGCGAGCTGGCTTCGACCAGAATCGCAAACGGGCTTTTGGCGACGAAGGCCACCGGCACGAAGTCTTTCTGCGGGTCGTAGGGCAGGGTCTTGAACAGCAGCGGATTGGTCACCAGCGCGGCCGTGGTGGCGAAGTAAAACGCTGTGCCGTCGGCCGGTGCACGCGCGGCCACCAGCGCACCGGTGATGTTTTGCCCACCCGGCTTGTTGTCGATGACCACCGGCTGGGCCCAGGTTTTGGCGAGCCGGTCTGACAGCAGGCGCGCCACGTTGTCGGGGCCGGAGCCTGCGGGTTGCGACAGCACGAAGCGGACCGGCTTGTCCGGCCAGGCCTGCGCGCGCGCGGCGGGCAGCCAGCCGGCGCTGGACAGCGCGGCGAGGGACGAGAGCGAGAGGGTGAAGTGACGGCGGTTCATGGGTTTGTCTCCTGGGGTTGTTGTTCAATCGTTTTTTTCTGCAGGCTCACGCGGCCTGCAGCGTGGGGGCGGGTAACAGGTGCCCGGCCCAGTCGTCTGCCAGCGCCTCGAGTTCGGCCGCACCGGAGGCGACGCCAAACACATAGTGGTCAGGCCGCACCAGTGCCGCGTGGCATTGGTGACGCGCCATCCAGACGGCCACCACCTGGTCGGCTTCCGGCCAGGCCGGGTCGGCCAGGTCCACCAGCGTCAGTAGCTTGTCGTCGGCCAGGCCCTGGGCGCCAGTCCTGAGGGCATCGCCCGCGTCGGCCGCCAGCACCAGGCGCCAGCCGGTTCCCGCCAGGTGGTCCAGCCGCAGCCTGCCAGCGGGCCGCAGTATCCACGGTTGGGGAAACAGCGTGCCGTTCGCGGCGTGCGTGTTACCAGTCAGACAGCCTTGCGCGGCCTGCGTGCCGGCGATCGACGGCTGCACGTCCTGCCTGGGCGTGGGCTTGACCACACCGCCGGCCTGCGCCAGCAGGTTCTTGTCGCGCTCACGCGCCGCGGCCGGGTCGCGCTCGCCGATCAGTTGGCCGATGTGTTTGATGCGGCTGGTCAG
>JAZKIY010000074.1:0-18497 GCA_040384665.1 Pseudomonadota bacterium | reverse complement strand
GGATGTGGCCGAACGCGCGCATCAGCGTGATGGGCGGCGAGCAGGCCGCCAGCGTATTGGCCACCGTCAAGCGCGACGGCATCGAAGGCAAGGGCGGTCAGTGGAGTGCGGCCGAAGAAGAGGCCTTCAAGGCCCCCATCCGCCAGCAGTACGAAGACCAGGGTCATCCTTACTACGCCACCGCCCGCCTGTGGGACGACGGCGTGATCGACCCCGCCGACACCCGCCGCGTGCTGGCGCTGGGCCTGAGTACGGCCATGAACGCGCCGATTCCCGACACCAAGTTCGGCCTGTTCCGGATGTGACCGCCATGGAGCATTTACTCTTAGACATTACCGGCCATGTGGCCACCGTGCGCCTGAACCGGCCCGAGGTGCGCAACGCCTTCAACAGCGTGCTGATCCGCGAGCTGGCCGAGGTTTTTCACGACCTCGGGCTGCGCAGCGATGTGCGCTGCATTGTGCTGGCCGCCGAAAGCCCGGCCTTCTGCGCCGGCGGCGACCTGAACTGGATGCGCAGCATGGCCGACTACACGCGGGAGCAAAACCTGGCCGACGCCGCGCTGTTGTCCGGCATGCTGCAGAGCATCTATACCTGCCCCAAACCGACCATCGCCGCCATCCATGGCGACGTGTTCGCTGGCGGCATGGGTCTGGTGGCGGCCTGCGACATGGCCGTGAGCGTGGACAGCGCCAACTTCTGCCTGAGCGAAGTCAAGTTGGGGCTGATTCCCGCGACCATCAGCCCCTATGTGATCCGCGCCATGGGTGCCCGCGCGGCGCACCGCTACTTTCTGACCGCCGAGCGCTTCAATGCCGTCGAGGCGTACCGCATCGGCTTCGTGCACGAAGTGGTGGCGGCCGATGCACTGGCCGAGCGCGTGACCGCGCTGGCACAAACACTGGTGACGGCCGGTCCCGAGGCGCTGAAAGCCTGCAAGCGCCTGCTGCACGATGTGGCCGGTCACGAGATCGACCCGGCGCTGCTGGCCTTGACCGTCAAGTGCATTGCCGACATCCGCGCCAGTGACGAAGGCAAGGAGGGCGTTTCGTCTTTCCTGCAGAAACGCAAACCCAGCTGGCTGCCTGAGTAGTCATGGACGCCATCCGCCACCTGCTCGACACCCCCCAGCTGCTGGCGCTGGCGGCGGCGCTGGGCTGGGCGAGTGGTATCCGCTTGTACGCGGCGGTGTTCCTCGCCGGCATCGCGGGTTGGATGGGGTGGCTCACGCTGCCGCCCGGCCTGCAGGTGCTGCAGCACCCCGCGATGCTGGGCGCCAGCGGCTTCATGCTGTTCATCGAGTTCTTCGCCGACAAAATTCCCGGCGTCGACAGCCTGTGGGACCTGGTGCACACCGTCATCCGCATTCCGGCCGGCGCAGCCCTGGCTGCCGGCGCGCTGGGTGCCGACAGCAACACCATGGCCACGGTGGCGGCGTTGCTGGGCGGCACATTGGCGGCAACGTCGCACGCCACCAAGATGACGACACGTGCGGCCATCAACACCTCGCCCGAGCCGTTTTCCAACATTGGCATGAGCCTGGTGGAAGACGGCTTGGTGGTGGGCGGGCTGTGGCTGGCCACGACCCACCCGTTGCTGTTCGGCATTGTGTTGGCCATAGGCACCGTGCTGATGGTCTGGCTGCTGGTCGTGCTGGTGAAATTTCTGAAAGCGCTGCTGCGGCGCCTGGCCAAGCTATTCGGCGGCAATGCGTCGCCCGAGACAACCTGAAAAGAGACGGAACATGTTCACAAAAATCCTGATCGCAAATCGCGGAGAGATCGCTTGCCGTGTGGCGGCAACGGCACGCCGTATGGCCATCAAAACGGTGGCGGTGTATTCCGACGCCGACGCCACAGCCAAACACGTCAGCGTATGCGATGAAGCCATCCACCTGGGCGGCAGCGCGCCCAAGGAAAGCTATCTGCGCTGGGAAAAAATCATCGAGGCCGCCAAGGCCACTGGCGCGCAGGCCATTCACCCCGGCTACGGTTTTCTCAGCGAGAACGAGGAGTTCGCCAAGGCCTGCGCCAGCGCAGGGCTGGTCTTCATCGGCCCGCCGGGGTCAGCGATTCTGGCGATGGGCCTGAAGGCCGAGTCCAAGCAGCTGATGGAAAAAGCCGGCGTGCCGCTGGTGCCTGGCTACCACGGCGCCGGCCAGGACCCGGCCATGCTGAAGACCGAGGCCGACCGCATCGGCTATCCGGTGCTGATCAAGGCCAGCGCCGGCGGCGGTGGCAAGGGCATGCGGGCGGTGGACAAGGCCGAAGATTTTGCCGACGCACTGGCTTCCTGCAAGCGCGAGGCCATCAACAGCTTTGGTGACGACGCGGTGCTGATCGAAAAATACGTGCAGCGCCCGCGCCATATCGAGATCCAGGTGTTTGGCGACACCCAGGGCAACTACGTGTATCTGTTCGAGCGCGATTGCTCGGTGCAGCGCCGGCACCAGAAGGTGCTGGAAGAGGCGCCTGCCCCCGGCATGTCCGAGGCCATGCGCCAGCAGATGGGCGAGGCGGCCGTGGCCGCAGCCCGTGCGGTGAACTACGTGGGCGCCGGCACCGTGGAGTTCATCGTCGAGCAACAGGCCGATGGCAGCATGAACTTCTTTTTCATGGAGATGAACACGCGCTTGCAGGTGGAGCACCCGGTGACCGAAGCCATCACTGGCCTTGATCTGGTGGAGTGGCAGTTGCGCGTGGCCTTTGGTGAACCGCTGCCGCTCAAGCAGGCCGACCTGCGCATCCAGGGCCATGCCATCGAGGCGCGCATCTGCGCCGAGAATCCCGACAACAATTTCCTGCCTGCCACCGGCAGCCTGCAGGTCTACCGTAAACCAGGCAGCAGCAGTTTTGAGCGGGCGCCGAACGCGGTGCGCATCGACGACGGCGTGCGCGAGGGCGATGCCATCAGCCCCTTTTACGATTCCATGGTGGCCAAGCTCATCGTGCACGGTGCCACCCGCGCCGAGGCGCTGGCCCGGCTCGACGAAGCGCTGGCCCAGACCCATATCGTGGGCCTGGCCACCAACGTGCAGTTTTTGCGCCACGTGGTGCGCAGCCCGTCGTTTGCGCAGGCCAATCTGGACACCGGGCTGATCCCGCGTGAGCAGGCGGTGCTGTTCCACCAGGAGACCATCGGTTTGCCGCTGGCGGTGGCGGCGGCCGTGGCCCGCGCGCTGCAGGACGAAAAGGCGCTGGAAGGCGTAGACCCGTTCAGCAAGCGCGACGGCTGGCGTTCGCACGGCGTGGTGGTGCGCCGCTTTGACTTTGAATTCCATGGCGAAGCCTGCAAGGCGGCGCTGACCTGCCTGCACGACGGCGCGCTGCAACTGCAGGTGGGCGATGTGTCGGGCCTGCTGTCGTTCGCTGCGCGCGACGACGGTCTGGACGTGCGTTTTGGCAGCCAGCGCCTGCTCGCCAAGGCCTATGCGCAGGGTGAGACGGTGCACATCTTTGCCGGCCAGGGCGCCACCACCATCACCGTGATCGACCCGCTGGCCCATGCTGGCGAAACCCAGGGCGAAGGCGGCCGGCTGACCGCGCCCATGCCCGGCAAGGTGGTCTCGTTTGCGGTCAAGGCCGGCGATACGGTCAAGAAAGGCCAGCCACTGGCGGTGATGGACGCGATGAAGATGGAACACACCATCGCCGCGCCCATCGACGGTGTGGTGGCCGAGTTGCTGTATGCGCCGGGCGACCAGGTGGTCGAAGGTGCGGAACTGCTGAAGCTGGTTCAGGCGGCCGTATGACGTTGCCGACCAAAGTCAAACTCGTCGACGTCGGCCCACGCGACGGGCTGCAGAACGAAAAAGAGCCAGTGCCGGCCACCGTGAAAATCGAGCTGGTGCACCGCCTGCAGGCTGCGGGCCTGAAGAACATCGAGGTCACCAGCTTTGTCTCGCCAAAATGGGTGCCGCAGATGGCCGACAACGCCGAAGTGATGGCCGGCATCGCGCGGCAAAAAGACATCTGCTATTCGGTACTGACGCCCAACCTTCAAGGCTTCGAGGCGGCCAAGGCGAGCAAGCCCGACCAGATCGTCGTCTTCGGCGCGGCGAGCGAGGCTTTCAGCCAGCGCAACATCAATTGCTCGATTGCCGAGAGCATCGAACGTTTCCGCCCGGTGGTCGAAGCGGCCCATGTGCAGGGTATTTCGGTGCGGGGCGCCATTTCCTGTTCCGTGGGCTGCCCGTACGAAGGCGAGATTGCCCCCGAGCGTGTGGGCCTGGTGGCGAAACTGATGAAGGGCATCGGCGTGGACCACATTTACGTGGCCGACACGATTGGCGTCGGCACGCCGCGCAAGGTACAGGCCGCGATGGAGGCGGCGCTGGCCCACTATGACCTGGACCACACCGCCGGCCATTTCCACGACAC
Organism: Pseudomonadota bacterium; assembly: GCA_040384665.1. Taxonomy (GTDB): domain Bacteria; phylum Pseudomonadota; class Gammaproteobacteria; order Burkholderiales; family Burkholderiaceae_C; genus PCRC01. The sequence continues at coordinate 14,118 of JAZKIY010000074.1, read as the reverse complement.
CTACGGACAGGCGCTGGCCAACACCCTGGCGGCCATGGAGATGGGCGTCTGGCAGTTCGACACCTCGGTAGCCGGCCTGGGTGGCTGCCCCTATGCCAAGGGTGCGACTGGCAACGTGGCTTCCGAAGACGTGGTCTACCTGTTGCAGGGCATGGGCATTGATACCGGCATTGACCTTGAAGCGCTGGTCGATGCCGGCCAGTACATCAGCGGCTTCCTGCAGCGCAAGCCCAATTCCCGCGCCGCCACCGCGTTACTCAACAAGCGCCAGGCGTGAGTGGGCTGGGACAGGCAAAATCTGTTCCATGACTTTCAATGATTGCAAGGCGCCCCATGTGCGGCGCTGAACTGGTGGCGTTGCCCGAAACCGTGCAGCGTGTGGCTGCGGTGCTGCAGGCTCAGGGCCATGCCGACATGCCTGTGATGCTGGCATCCGCCGCGCGCACCGCGCAGCAGGCGGCCGACGCGCTGGGCGTGGAACTCGGGCAGATTGCCAAGAGCATCGTCTTCCGGCGCAGTGCCGTCGCCGGCCCTGCGGACGACGACGTCGCCGTGTTGGTGATCACCGCCGGTGACCGCCGTGTCGACGAAGCCAAGGTGCAGGCGCTGGTCTGCGCTACCGGCACGCGGCTCGGCCGGGCCGATGCCGATTTCGTGAAAAGCCGGACCGGCTTTGCCATTGGCGGTGTCTCGCCTTTGGCCCATGCCACGCCGCCGGTGACGCTGATCGACCAGAGTCTGCTGCGCTTTGACGCGATCTGGGCCGCCGCCGGCCACCCGCACAGCGTGTTCCGCTTGCAGCCGCAAGACCTGGTGCGCTTTACCGGCGCGCCTCTGGCCGACGTAGCGCAGGGCGTGGCATGACGAACGCTATCGAATCAATAGCTTCCCGTGCAGCAACGGCGCTGGCCAGGAGCCAAAATGTTCCCTCGCCGTGTATTTCCGTGTGCCGCATGGACGCCACCCGCACCTGGTGCGAAGGCTGCCTGCGCAGCATCGACGAAATCAAGGCCTGGAGCAGTGCCAGCGATGCCGACAAGCGCCGCGTCTGGGCCCTGATTGCACAACGCGCGGAAACCATCGCACCATGAAGCAGATCACTTTCTACCTCGACGTCATCTCCCCCTACGCTTACCTCGCGTTTGAGAAACTGCCCGAAATGCTTGCCGGTCACAGCCACAGCGTGACTTACAAGCCGATGCTGTTCGCCAGCCTGTTGCAACACCATGGCCAGTTGGGGCCGGCCGAGATCAAGCCCAAGCGTGACTGGACCTACCGCCAGGCGCAGTGGTTGGCGCAGCACCATGGCGTGCCGTTCGATTTGCCCCAGGCCCATCCCTTTAACCCGCTTGGGCTGCTGCGGCTTGCGGTGGCGTGCGACCCGGCGGGCACGCCCAACCGTTATGCGTTGGAAACGCTGTTCCGCCATGTCTGGCGCGGCGGGCAAGATGCGGCCGATCCGGCGCGACTGGCCGATTTAGCGGCGACCCTGGCGCCCAGCCGCGCTCCCGATTCCGCCGAGGTGAAACAGCAACTGCGCGCCCATGGCGAGGAGGCGTTGGCACATGGGGTGTTCGGTGTGCCCAGCTTTGTGGTGGACGGCAAGCCTTTCTGGGGGTTCGACGCGCTGCCAATGTTGCGCGACTACCTGGACCAGACGGTTTGGTTCGCGGGCGGTGATTGGGACAAGGCGGCTTCGCTGCCCGAGGGCCAGACCCGCACCCGTTGACCCCACAACGCGGGCCAGACTGCGCATTTCTCCCGGTTGGCTGGGGGGCTAACCCGCGCCAGTCTCAACTGCCTCAGAATCCGGCCGATAGCCGGAACATGATCTATGTGAAAACCGAACTGGGACAGCGGGCCCTGCGGGACCGGTCGGTCGCCATCACCCCCCGCCAGCGCTCGGCGTTCATCATGCTGGACGGCAAGCACGACATTGATGACGTGTTGCAGTCGACGGCTGGCATTGGGGTCGTCCCTCAGGACATTGACTGTCTGCTCAGGCTGGGCTTGATCCGTCCGATCGCTGTTTTGCCTGAGCCGTCTCTCGAGCCGGCAACTGCGCCGACACCCGAGGCGCTCTACCTTTTGGCATATCCGGTGGCCAACCGGCTCACGGCTGGACTCGGTTTGCGGGGCTTTCGACTCAACCTGGCGGTGGAGCGGGCGGGCAGTTACAGCGAACTGCTGGGCATCCTGCCGCAAATCCGGGATGCGGTGGGGGTCGACAAATTCAAGCCGTTGGCAGACATCGTCAGCCATTGACACTTTTGGGGCTCACCAACCGCCTGGATGAGCCCAACTCTCCGCGCCCTTCTAATGGGTGTTTACCCTATGAAAATCGGGTCAAACAGCCCTTTTCAAGCCGCAACTTTGCAAATGCGCATTTTGTAAGAATAAGTAAAGCAAGCCGTCAGGGCGGGGACAGACCCTCCCCCCATAGTCCGCGACATCTGCCCCGTCGGGGTGGGTGATTTATGACATTTTGGGAGACAAATTCATGGCAACAGCACCAGCAGCTCGCCCCATGTCCAGTGAAGAACGCAAGGTGATCTTTGCGTCCTCTTTGGGCACGGTGTTTGAGTGGTATGACTTCTACCTGTACGGCTCACTCGCAGCCATCATTGCAAAGCAGTTTTTCTCGGGCCTCGACGCAGGCTCAGCATTCATTTTTGCTCTGCTGGCTTTCGCTGCCGGTTTCATCGTGCGCCCCTTCGGCGCGCTGGTGTTTGGCCGTTTGGGCGACATGATTGGCCGCAAGTACACCTTCCTGGTCACCATCCTGATCATGGGTGTGTCCACCTTCATCGTGGGTTTGCTGCCCAACTACGCCACCATCGGCGTGGCTGCGCCTGTGATCCTGATCGCGCTGCGCATGCTGCAAGGTCTGGCGCTGGGCGGTGAGTACGGTGGTGCTGCCACCTACGTGGCTGAGCATGCTCCCATGGGCAAGCGCGGTGCGTACACCTCGTGGATTCAAACCACTGCCACGCTGGGCTTGTTCCTGTCGCTGATGGTGATTCTGGGTACCCGCACCATCATCGGTGAAGCCGCCTTTGCCGATTGGGGCTGGCGCGTTCCGTTCCTGGTGTCCATCCTGCTGTTGGCCGTGTCGGTCTACATCCGGTTGTCCATGAACGAATCGCCTGCTTTCGCCAAGATGAAGGCCGAAGGCAAGACCTCCAAGGCACCTTTGTCCGAGTCTTTCGGCCAGTGGAAAAACCTGAAGATCGTGATCCTGGCGCTGATCGGCCTGACCGCCGGCCAGGCTGTGGTCTGGTACACCGGCCAGTTTTACGCGCTGTTCTTCCTGACACAGTCGCTGAAAGTGGACGGCCCAACCGCCAACATTTTGATCGCCATCGCGCTGATCATCGGCACCCCGTTCTTCATCGTGTTCGGCTCGCTGTCTGACAAGATTGGCCGCAAGCCCATCATCATGGCCGGTTGCTTGCTGGCTGTGGTTACCTACTTCCCGGTGTTCCAGATGTTGACCAAAGCGGCCAACCCTGACCTGGCTGCTGCACAAGCCGCCAACAAAGTTTTGGTCACGGCCGATCCAAATGAGTGCTCGTTCCAGTTCAACCCGACCGGTACCGTCAAGTTCACCAGCTCGTGCGACATCGCCAAGCAGGTGCTGGCCGCTGGTTCGGTGAGCTACGACAACGTGGTGGCGCCTGCTGGCACCGTGGCGTCGATCAAGATCGGTGAGACCGTCATCAATGGCTACACCTCGAAAGGCCTTCCTGCCGACGAAGCCAAAGCCAAGGATGCCGAGTTCAAGAAGGGTGTTGCCGATGCTCTGAAGGCTGCTGGCTACCCTGCCAAGGCCGATCCCGCCAAGCTCAACAAGCCTTACATCATTGCACTGCTGGTGTACCTGATGATCTTGGTGACCATGGTGTACGGCCCGATCGCGGCCATGCTGGTGGAAATGTTCCCAACCCGCATCCGCTACACCTCCATGTCACTGCCTTACCACATTGGTAACGGCTGGTTCGGCGGCTTGCTGCCCACCACCTCGTTCGCCATCGTGGCCCAGACCGGCAACATGTACAACGGTCTCTGGTACCCGATCATCATCGCTGGCGCGACCTTCGTCATCGGCATGCTGTTCGTGCGTGAAACCAAAGACGTGGACATTTACGCCAACGACTGATAACCCTACGAAGTGCCGCTGAAACAGCGGCACTCTTGGGGAATTGGCAGGCCTCTGATAGGCTTGCCATCTCCGAAAATCGCCCTTGTGGTTGTACAAACCCCAAGGGCGATTTTCTGAGATTCATTCATTTCAACGGAGAGATAAGCATGTGGAAAATTGCGGTTGGTTTTGCGGTGTTTGCCGCGTTGGCGTTGTTCATCCTGTCCAAGGGTGGTGACATCGACATGGGCGGCGAAAAACACGGCGCAGAAGCCCAGCACATGGAAGAGGCCAAGGCCAAGTCAAGCGCATCAGCCCCCGCTGCCGCCGAGCCAGCAGCTTCTGGCGCATCGGCGCCTGCCAGCACGGCCAAGTAATTTTCTGTGGCCGTCCCAGCGCTGCAATGTCAGCGCTGGGGGCCACGTGTGGTCCCCCTCAGGGAAGACCACACAGCGGGAACCGGGCAAGGGGCTGCCTAGAATGTTGGCCTCACTCCCGGTTTACCGCAGCAATGACCCAAGGCCAGATCCGAATCCGTGGTGCACGCCAGCACAACCTCAAAAACCTCGATCTGGACATCCACACCGGTGAACTGACGGTGGTCACCGGGCCCAGTGGTTCGGGCAAATCCAGCCTCGTGTTCGACACGCTGTATGCCGAAGGGCAACGGCGCTACGTCGAAACCTTCTCCGCCTACGCACGCCAGTTTCTGGACCGGATGGACAAGCCGGCGGTGGACCGCATTGACGGCGTACCACCCGCGATTGCCATCGACCAGACCAACCCGGTTCGCTCGTCACGCTCTACGGTGGGCACGATGACCGAGTTGAACGACCACCTGAAGTTGTTGTTTCCGCGTGCCGGGCGCTTGTTTGACAAGGTCACAGCGCAAGAGGTCTCACACGACTCGCCTGAAACCATTTATGCCGAACTGGTGGCCCGCTCCGAGCGCGACAACCCCCGGTTGGTGTTGACCTTCCCTGTTGAATTGCCTGGGGATACCCGACCGGAAGACATTGAGCAGTGGTTGTCGGTCAGCGGTTTCACCAAGGTGCAGGCGCAGCACGTGGTGGATGCGCCGGCACCCGCCCATGTGGCGACAAAAAGCAAGAAGGCTGCAGCGGCCCACCCGGGCAAGCAATTGGTGCTGGACGTGGTGGCCGACCGCTTTCGCCTGCACGGCACCGAACGTGCGCGGGTGCTGGAAGCGATCGAGGTCGCGCTCAAGCGGGGCAGTGGGCGCTTGAATGTGTACGTGTTGCCGGAGGCGTCTGATGGTGCGTCGCCAGAGCCGATGATCTGGCGCTTCTCGACCGGATTGCACTGCCCGGACAGCAACCTGCGCTACGCCGCACCCATCCCCTCGATGTTCTCATTCAACTCGGCGGTTGGCGCCTGCGAAACCTGCCGAGGGTTTGGCCGTGTGATTGGCGTGGATTACGGTCTGGTGATCCCGAACGACAAGCTCACCTTGCGCGCTGGGGCGATCAAAACCATCCAGACCCCGGCCTGGAAAGAAGCACAGGACGACCTGATGCGCCACGCCGAGGCCGCCGGTATTCCGCGCGACACGCCCTGGTACAAGCTCACGCCCGAGCACCAGCACTGGGTGATCGACGGCTCACCCAACTGGAATGGCAAGTGGAACCAGCACTGGTTCGGCGTGAAGCGCTTCTTTGAGTACTTGGAGACCAAGGCCTACAAGATGCACATCCGGGTGCTGTTGTCCAAGTACCGCAGCTACACCACCTGCCCCACCTGTGCTGGTGCGCGCCTCAAGACCGACAGCCTGCTCTGGCGTGTGGGCAGCCAGGCCGATGCCGATGCGGTCTTGCCGCCTGCCAAGCGCTTCGTGCCGCACGGCGTGGCCTGGCGCCGCGATCAGCTGGAGGCGCTGCCGGGGCTTTGCCTGAACGACCTGATGCAGTTGCCGATTGACCAACTGCGCCGTTTTTTCACGCGGGTGCAGGCCAGTTCGCCTGCGGCAGGCGAGGTGGGTGGCAACGACAGCAAGGCGCTGGCGCTGCTGTTCGACGAAATCAGCACGCGGCTGAAGTACCTGGAGGATGTTGGTATTGGTTACCTCACCTTGGACCGGCAGAGCCGCACGCTCAGTGGCGGCGAGGTCCAGCGCATCAACCTCACCACCGCGCTCGGCACCTCGCTGGTCAACACGCTGTTCGTGCTCGACGAGCCCAGCATTGGTCTCCACCCACGTGACATGCAGCGCATCAACGAGGCGATGCTGCGCCTGCGCGACGCCGGCAACACGCTGGTGGTGGTGGAGCACGACCCGGCGGTGATGCTGGCGGCCGACCGCATCATCGACATGGGGCCAGGCCCCGGTGAGCGCGGCGGGCAGATCGTGTTCGACGGCAGCCTGGACGAGTTGCGCCATGCCGACACCCTGACCGGGGCCTACTTGGGTGCGCGCAAGCACATTGGCATGGGCTTCAAGCGCATGGTCACCGACAACACGCCCCGGCTGATTCTGGAAGGCGTGCGTGAGCACAACCTGAAGAACATCACGGTCGAGTTTCCGCTGCAGAAGCTGGTGTGTGTCACCGGCGTCAGCGGTTCCGGCAAGTCGTCGCTGATCCAGGACGTGTTGGCCCCCGCGTTGCTGCGCCACTTCGGCAAGGCCACCGACACCCCCGGTCAACACGACCGGCTGCTGGGCACCGACTGGCTGAGCGAGGTTGTTTTTGTCGACCAGTCGCCGATTGGCAAAACCGCACGTTCCAACCCGGTCAGCTATGTGGGTGCCTGGGACAGCCTGCGCGAAATTTTCGCCAACGCACCCGCCTCGCGCCAGCGCGGCTACACCGCCAGCAAGTTCAGTTTCAACAGTGGCGATGGCCGTTGCCCCACCTGCGGTGGCTCGGGTTTCGAGCATGTGGAGATGCAGTTCCTGAGCGATGTTTATTTGCGCTGCCCGGACTGCGACGGCCAACGCTACCGGCCCGAAATCCTGGACATCAAGATCGAACGGGGTGGCCGGTTTTTGAGCGTGGCCGACGTGCTCGGATTGACCGTCAACGAAGCGGCGACGCTGTTTGCCGCCGACCGTGACGTGTTGCGCGCCTTGCAGCCCATTGTCGAGGTGGGGCTGGACTATGTGAAGCTGGGCCAGCCGGTGCCCACCCTGTCTGGCGGTGAAGCGCAGCGCTTGAAGCTGGCGGGCTATTTGGCCGAGGCGGCCAAGTCCTCGTCGTGGGGCCGGCCAGCGACCAGCAAGAAAGGGACGTTGTTCCTGTTTGACGAGCCCACCACTGGCCTGCATTTTGACGACATTGCCAAGCTGATGCGTGCGCTGCGCCGGTTGCTGGACGTGGGCCATTCGCTGATCGTCATTGAACACAACCTCGACGTGGTCCGCGCCAGCGACTGGCTGATCGACCTGGGCCCCGAAGGGGGCGACGCTGGGGGCTATTTGGTGACCGAGGGCACACCCGAAGAGGTGCGCCTGCACCCCAGTTCGCACACCGGCCGCGCGCTGCGTGAGTACGACAGTGCGTTGGGGGTCGGTGGGCAGATGGTGGCCGAGCGGGCGCCGGGCTATGTGGTTGCGGCCCGCGTGCCGCGGCCCGCGCGCGCAGACGACAACACCATCCAGATCGTCAACGCCAAGGAGCACAACCTCAAGAGCCTGTCGGTCAACATTCCGCGTGGCCAGTTCAATGTGGTCACGGGTGTCAGTGGTTCCGGCAAAAGCACGCTGGCGTTTGACATCCTGTTCAACGAAGGCCAACGCCGCTACCTCGAAAGCCTCAACGCCTACGCACGCAGCATCGTGCAGCCCGCTGGCCGGCCTGAAGTGGACGCGGTGTATGGCATCCCACCGACGGTGGCGATCGAACAGCGGCTGTCGCGTGGCGGGCGCAAGAGCACCGTGGGCACCACCACCGAGGTCTGGCACTTCCTGCGCCTGCTGTACGTGAAGCTCGGCACGCAGCACTGCGTGAAAGACGGTGCGGCCGTGATGCCCCAAACGCCCGACAGCATTGCCGCTGCCTTGTTGCAGCGCTACAAGGGCCAGCACATCGGCCTGCTGGCGCCGTTGGTGGTCAACCGCAAGGGCGTCTACACCGAGCTGGCCGACTGGGCGCGCGCCCGTGGCTACACCCACCTGCGGGTGGATGGCGAGTTTCTGCCCACCACCGGCTTTCCCCGCATCGACCGCTTCAAGGAACACACCATCGAACTGCCGGTGGCCGACCTCGTGGTCAGCCCGGCACGCGAAGCCGAACTGCGCCAGGCGCTGGCACTGGCGCTGGAACATGGCAAAGGCGTGTTGCACCTGCTGGCGCCGCTCGACGGCTTGCGCGAAGCCATGGCCGAAGGGGTGCCTGCGGCTGCCATCGGCCGGGTGGACGTGTTCTCCACCAAACGTGCCTGCCCGGTCTGCAGCACCAGCTACGCCGAACTCGACCCGCGCCTCTTCAGCTACAACAGCAAACACGGCTGGTGTCCAGACTGTGTGGGCACCGGGGTGGCGCTGACCCGCGAGCAGCGCAAGGCGTTGGACGACACCCTCCGCGACGACGACAACAAGGGCCGCGAGCAGACCTTTGCCGAGCCCGAACTGGACGACGTGGCCGATGCGGTGTGTGCCACCTGCGAAGGCACACGCCTGAATGCCCAGGCCCGAGCGGTGCAGTTTGCCGGTGTGGGCATTGCCGACATCGCACGGCTGTCGGTGGTGGGGGTGCGCGAGTGGGTGCAAAGCCTCGGTGTGGCCGGTTTGATGAGTGGCCGCGAGGCCGACATCGCCCGCGACCTGCTGCCTGAAATCCAGGGGCGTCTGGAGTTCCTGGAAGAAGTGGGGCTGGGCTACCTGACGCTGGACCGCGGCGCGCCCACGCTCAGCGGCGGCGAAGCCCAGCGCATCCGGCTGGCCGCGCAACTCGGCAGCAATTTGCAAGGCGTTTGTTATGTGCTGGACGAACCGACCATTGGCCTGCACGCGCGCGACAACCAGATCCTGCTGAACGCGCTGCACAAGCTCGGCGACAAGGGCAACACGCTGGTGGTGGTGGAGCACGACGAAGACACCATCCGCCGCGCCGACCACATCATCGACATCGGCCCCAGTGCCGGCAAACGCGGCGGGCGGCTGGTGGCGCAAGGCAGCGTCATCGACATTTCAGCCGCAGAAGATTCGGTGACCGGCCGTTACCTGCTGCACGCGATGAAGCACCCGCTGCAGCTGCGCCGTTTGGTGGATACCGCGTCGCCGGTGGCTTTGCCGGCCCCGGTCAGGGCCGCTGCACCTGCACAAAAACTGTCGGCCGCTGCCAAGAAGCGCCTGGCCAAGGCTGCTGAATCTGAGACCCCACCGGTCGCGCCCCAACACTGGCTGACGGTGACCGGTGCCCACCTGCACAACCTGCAACAGGTGAACGCCGCCATCCCGCTCAAACGGCTGGTGGCGGTGACGGGGGTGTCCGGGTCCGGCAAGTCCACGTTGGCACGAGATGTTTTGTTGGCCAACGTGCACAACGCCGTGTCGCGCCAGGGCAGCCGCGCCACACGCGATCTGCCCAACGCCTGGACCGGTTGCGTGTCGGTGGACGGCTGGCACAGCATCGACCGGGTGCTGGAGGTGGACCAGACGCCGATTGGCAAAACCCCCCGCAGTTGCCCGGCCACCTACATCGGTTTCTGGGACACCATCCGCAAGCTGTTTGCCGACACGCTGGAAGCGCGGGCGCGTGGCTACGCCGCCAACCGCTTCAGCTTCAACACCGGCGAAGGCCGCTGCCCGACCTGCGAGGGCCAGGGCGTGCGCACGATTGAGATGAGTTTTCTGCCGGATGTGAAGGTGCTGTGCGAGAGTTGCCACGGGGCCCGCTTCAACCCGGAAACCCTGGCGGTGAGCTGGCGCGGCAAAAGCATCGGCGACGTGCTGCAGATGGAGGTGGACGAGGCGGTCGAATTCTTCGCTGCCATGCCCAGCATTGGCCACCCGCTGCAGTTGCTCAAAGACGTGGGGTTGGGCTATCTGACGCTGGGCCAACCGTCACCCACGCTTTCTGGTGGCGAGGCGCAGCGCATCAAGCTGGTGACCGAACTCAGCAAGGTGCGTGACGACATCACCCGACGCGGTCAGAAACCACCCCACACCCTGTATGTGCTGGACGAACCCACAGTGGGTCTGCACATGGCCGACGTGGCCAAACTGATCCGCGTGCTGCACCGGCTGGTGGACGGCGGGCAAAGCGTGGTGGTGATCGAACACGACCTGGACGTGATCGCCGAAGCCGACTGGGTGATTGACCTCGGGCCTGACGGTGGCAGCGCTGGCGGCACCATCGTGGCCGCTGCCACGCCGGAAGACGTGGTGCGGCTGGGCACGCCCACCGGGCGGGCGCTCGGGCCGGTGCTGGCACGGGCTTGAGGGGCGACATTGCGCACAGGCGACAGCCTGTAAGGGGTTTCCTGATTGTTTTTGGCAGCGCGCCCTAGTCCAATCTAACAAATCAGCTATCAAATCAGGAGCGAATCATGCGCCGTCGTCAACTCGTTCAACTCGCCGGTGCCGCCCTGGTGGTGCCCGCCTTCGGTTTGCAGGCCCAGGCCGATACGTTTCCGGTCAAGCCGATCAAGCTGGTGATCGCCTTCCCGGCCGGTGGGCCGACCGACATCACCATGCGCGCGCTGGCCGACAACGCCTCCAAAATCCTCGGCCAGCCGGTGGTGGTGGAGAACAAGCCCGGCGCCGGTGGCACCTTGCCCGCGCAGGGGCTGCAAACCGCGCCGGCCGACGGCTACACCCTGGCGCAAATTCCGCTCGGCGTGTTCCGCCTGCCCTACACCACCAAAATCAGCTGGGACCCGGTGAAAGACATCAGCTACGTGCTCAACGTCACCGGCTATGCGTTTGGCCTGGTGGTGCCGGCCGACTCGCAGCTGCGGACCTGGACACACTTTGTCGCCTGGGCCAAGGCCAACCCCGGCAAGCTGAGTTACGGCTCCACCGGCACACTCACCAGCCCCCACCTGACGATGGAGCTGGTGGCACAGAAGCTGGGGCTGGAACTGCTGCACGTGCCCTACAAGGGCAGCGCTGATCTGATGCAGGCGGTGCTGGGCGGGCACGTGATGGCCGCGTCCGACTCCACCGGTTTTGCACCGCAGGTCGAGGCGGGCAGGCTGCGGGTGCTCAACACCTGGGGCGCCGAGCGTTTGGCCAAGTTCCCGGATGCGCCCACGCTGAAAGAACTGGGGCTGGACATCGTGCAGAACTCGCCGTTTGGCATTGGCGCACCCAAGGGCACGCCGCCTGCCGTGGTGAAGCGCCTGCACGACGCCTTCAAGCAGGCGATGGAAATGGACAGCTACAAGACCGCGCTGGGCCGCTACGACATGGTGCCGATGTACATGGGCACCGCGCAGTACGGCAAGTTTGCCGAGAGCACCTACGCCACGGAAAAAGCGCTGGTGGAAAAACTCGGTCTGGCCAAGGCCCCTTGATCGGGCGTAGGCCCACGATCAGCCCGCCTTCTTCAGCCCGCCGTTTGCAGCGCCAAGCCCGCGTGTTCGCGCAGCGGGTGGAAGTGGATTTTGGGGTGCCGTTCCTGCGCCAGCCGCAGGTCGTACGGTGAGGTGAGCAGGTAGGCCAGCGTGTCGGCCGCATCCAGCGCCAGTTTGCCCTGGTTGGCGTCCATGAACTCGCGCAGTTCCTGGGGCGTGTCGGCGGTGATCCAGCGGGCACCCACAAAGCGGCTGCTTTCCAGCTTCATGTCCACGTCGTACTCGGCCTTCAGGCGGTGCTGCACCACTTCAAACTGCAGCTGGCCCACGGCACCCAGCAGCATCAGCCCGCCCACCGTGGGGCGGAACACCTGGATCGCACCTTCTTCGCCCAACTGCACCAAGCCCGCCTGCAGCTGTTTGCCGCGCAACGGGTTGGTGAGCACGGCGGTCTGGAACAGCTCCGGTGCGAAAAAGGGCAGGCCGGTGAACTGCAGGCTCGCACCGTCGGTGATGGTGTCGCCCAGCTGCACGCCGCCGTGGATGGTGAAACCGATGATGTCGCCGGCGTAGGCCTCGCTCACTGCCTCGCGGCGCTGGCTCATGAAGGTCACCACGCTGGTGGGTCGCAGCTCCTTGGCGGTGCGCTGGATCTTGAGCTTCATGCCGGTCTGGTACTTGCCGGAGCAGACCCGCAGAAAGGCGATGCGGTCGCGGTGCGACGGGTCCATGTTGGCCTGCACCTTGAACACCACACCGGAGAACGCGCTGTCTTCCGGCTGCATCACCTTGACCACCGGCTGCTTGTTGACCACCAGCGAGCTGGTGCGTGAACGCGGCGACGGTGCCAGGTCCACCAACGCGTCCAGCACTTCCATCACACCGAAGTTGTTGACGCCGGAGCCAAAAAACACCGGGGTTTGTTTCCCCGCAAGAAAGGCTTCGTGGTCGTAGGCGGGGGAGGCGCCCGTGGCCAGCTCCATGGCTTCTTCGGCGGACTCGAATTCGGCGCCGAAGCGTTTCACCAGCGCATCGCGGTCGGCCAGCGGCATGGTCTCGAAATCGTGCGGCATGCGCTCACTGCCCGAGTCGAACACCGTCATCGCCTGCGTGCGCAGGTTGATGATGCCGCCAAAGCTCTTGCCCTGGCCCACCGGCCAGGTCATGGGCACGCAGGGCATGCCCAGTTCGCGCTCCACCTCGTCCAGGATGTCCAGCGGCTCGCGCACCTCGCGGTCCATCTTGTTGACGAAGGTGATGATGGGGGTGTTGCGTTGCCGGCAGACCTCGATCAGCCGGCGCGTTTGCGCCTCCACGCCGTTGGCGGCGTCAATCACCATCAGCGCCGAATCCACCGCCGTCAGCACCCGGTAGGTGTCTTCCGAGAAGTCCTTGTGGCCGGGGGTGTCCAGCAGGTTGATGACGTGGTCGCGGTACAGCATCTGCATCACCGACGAGGCGACCGAAATGCCACGTTGCTTCTCGATCTCCATCCAGTCGCTGGTGGCATGGCGGCTGGCCTTGCGCGCTTTCACCGAGCCGGCGATCTGGATCGCACCCGAGAACAGCAGCAGCTTCTCCGTCAGCGTGGTTTTGCCGGCGTCGGGGTGGGAAATGATGGCAAAGGTACGGCGGCGCCGTGTTTCAGAGGCGAAAGTCACACAAACTCCGGGGAATGTCAGACCACGCAGCATGGTCGGGGAAAGCCCACCAGTATAATTTGTGGCTTCCGAGGAGCGTTGCAGCGCCATCAGGCGTGAGGCTCGGATTCAATCTGCAACGACGCTCGCCCACTGTCCTGTGAGGTGAGCGCTTCTTCCCGAAGCACATTCCCCAGATGGTGGTTGTATTCAATTCATTTTGGACCAAACCATGAGCGCCATTCTCAAACCCGTTCCCGCCCACGATTACGCCATTGCCGACCTGTCGCTTGCCGACTGGGGCCGCAAGGAAATCCGCATCGCCGAAACCGAAATGCCCGGCCTGATGGCCATCCGCGAAGAATTCACCAAGGCCCAGCCTTTGAAGGGCGCGCGCATCACCGGCTCGCTGCACATGACCATCCAGACCGCCGTGCTGGTGGAAACGCTGCAGGCGCTGGGCGCCGAGGTGCGTTGGGCTTCTTGCAACATCTTCTCGACGCAGGACCACGCCGCTGCCGCGCTGGTGGCCAACGGCACGCCGGTGTTCGCGCACAAGGGCGAAAACCTCGACGACTACTGGAAATTCACCCACAACATCTTCGAGTTCTCGGGTGCCAAGGGCACGGCCGAAGAAGGTCCGAACATGATTCTGGACGACGGTGGTGACGCCACGTTGCTGATGCACCTGGGCACCAAGGCCGAGAAAGACATCTCCTTGCTGGCCAAGCCCGGCAGCGAAGAGGAAATCTGCCTGTTCAACAGCATCAAGGCCAAGCTCGCCCAAGACCCGACCTGGTACAGCCGCCGCCTGAAAAACATCATCGGCGTGACCGAAGAAACCACCACCGGCGTGCTGCG
>JAZKIY010000073.1:0-28916 GCA_040384665.1 Pseudomonadota bacterium | reverse complement strand
ACACACCGTCCTTGGTCACGGTGGGGGCGCCGAACGAGCGCTCCAGCACCACGTTGCGGCCCTTGGGGCCGAGCGTGACCTTGACCGCGTTGGCCAGGATGTTCACGCCTTCAACCATGCGTGCGCGGGCTTCGCCGCCGAAAATGACGTCTTTTGCTGCCATGTTGATATCTCCGAATTCAGTCAGTTAATGGGGGGTGGCGGGGCGCCGATTACTTCTCAACGACCGCAAACAGGTCGTCTTCCTTCATGACCAGCAGTTCGTCGCCGTCGACCTTGACGGTCTGGCCGCTGTACTTGCCAAACAACACGCGGTCGCCAACCTTCACGTTCAGGGCGATCACTTCACCCTTGTCGGTCTTGCGGCCAGGGCCCACGGCCAGCACTTCGCCTTGGTCCGGCTTTTCAGCGGCGTTGTCAGGGATCACGATGCCCGAAGCGGTTTTGGTTTCGCTTTCGATGCGCTTGACAATGACGCGGTCGTGCAATGGACGAAGTTTCATGGAATCTCCTTGTTTTGAAACATTGGGGTTGGAAAGTCGGTCAGCCGGTGCTTGGCGCGTCGGCTGTTCAGGCGGAGCGATGTTAGCACTCAGTCTGGGTGAGTGCTAATGGTAAGGCTTCGGCCGGTGGTTTTCAAGGCGAGCGGCTGTTTTCGGGCATAAAAAAGCCGCCCGGAGGCGGCTTTGGGGAGGTCAGCGCGGCGCTTACAGGCCTGCCGCTGCCCGGAGGGCCACTGCTTTGTCCGTGCGCTCCCAGGTGAATTCCGGCTCGTCGCGGCCAAAGTGGCCGTAGGCGGCGGTTTTTTCGTAGATCGGGCGCAGCAGGTCCAGCATCTGGATGATGCCTTTGGGCCGCAGGTCGAAGTGCGCGGCCACCAGCGCGGCGATCTTGTCGTCGGCGATCACGCCGGTGCCCTGCGTGTTGACGGTGATGTTCATCGGCTTGGCCACGCCAATCGCGTAGGCCACCTGGATCTGGCACTGCGTGGCCAGGCCGGCGGCCACCACGTTCTTGGCCACGTAGCGGGCGGCGTAGGCGGCGGAGCGGTCCACCTTGGTGGGGTCTTTGCCGCTGAAGGCGCCACCGCCGTGCGGGCAGGCGCCGCCGTAGGTGTCCACAATGATCTTGCGGCCGGTCAAGCCGCAATCGCCCTGCGGGCCACCGACCACGAAGCGGCCGGTCGGGTTGATCAAATACTTGGTGTCCACCAGCCACTCTTTCGGCAGCACCGGCTTGATGATTTCTTCAATGATGGCTTCGGTGAACGAGGCCTTCATTTTCTTGGCGCTCTCGCTCTGGTCAGGGCTGTGCTGGGTGGACAGCACCACGGTGTCGATGCTGTGCGGCTTGCCGTCCACGTAGCGCATGGTCACCTGGCTCTTGGCGTCCGGGCGCAGGAACGGCAGGCGGCCGTCCTTGCGCAGCTGCGCCTGGCGCTCGACCAGCCGGTGCGCGTAGTAGATCGGCGCGGGCATCAGCTCGGGCGTCTCGTCGCAGGCATAGCCGAACATCAGGCCCTGGTCGCCGGCGCCGGTGTTCAGGTGGTCGTCGCTGGCGTGGTCCACGCCCTGGGCGATGTCGTTGGACTGCTTGTCGTAGCAGACCATCACCGCGCAGCCCTTGTAGTCGATGCCGTACTCGGTGTTGTCGTAGCCGATGCGCTTGATCGTGTCGCGCGCGACCTGGATGTAGTCCACATGCGCGTTGGTGGTGATTTCACCGGCCAGCACCACCAGACCGGTGTTGCACAGCGTTTCAGCGGCGACGCGGGACAGCGGGTCTTGTTTGAAGATCGCGTCCAGGATCGCGTCGGACACCTGGTCGGACACCTTGTCGGGGTGGCCTTCGGAGACCGATTCGGACGTGAAAAGAAAGTCGTTCGCCATTTGAATAAACTCCACAGGTTGGTACGGCGTTGCCGACGGCCTGTTGGCTCTGGCGAACGCTTTAGCAGATTTGTTTAACGAGGCGGTGAAACACCGCCTCTGGTCGCCCTGCAAGTTGCTCATTTAACTCAGCGACGCCTCTATTTTACCGAATTGCATGCTGAGCCTCTTCAAAACCCTGTCCCGCTGGCCTTTGTGGCTGCTCCACGCCGTGGGTTGGGCGCTGGGCTGGCTGACCTTTCTGGCCTCGCCGCGTTACCGGGGCGCCTTTCTGGCCAACGCCGCGCAGGCCGGTTACCGCTTTGCCCAGGTGCGCGGTGCCGTGGGCCAGACCGGCTGCATGACGGCCGAGTTGCCACGCATCTGGTTTGGCCATTCGGCACCGCACTGCAGCTGGGACAACCTGCCGCCGTTGGACGCCGCCTACGCCAGTGGCAAGGGGGTGTTGCTGTTGACGCCGCACCTCGGCTGTTTTGAGGTGCTGGCCCAGGCGCTGGCCCAGCGCTACAGCGCTGAACACGGCCCGCTCACTGTGCTCTACCGCCCGGCACGCAAGGCCGTGCTGGCCGACCTGGAAGACTCGGCCCGCAGCCGGCCCGGACTGAAGGCCGTGCCCACCAACCTCTCGGGCGTGCGCGACATGATCAAGGCGCTGCGGCGCGGCCAGGCCGTGGGCCTGTTGCCCGACCAGGTGCCGCCCGAAGGCCTGGGCCTGTGGTCGCCGTTCTTCGGGCGCGCCGCTTACACCATGACGCTGGCCGCCCGGCTGGCCCAGCAGACCGGCGCCACCACGCTGATGGTGTGGAGCGAACGCCTGGCCTGGGGCCAGGGTTACTGGCTGCACTGCCGCGAGCTGCGGGCACCGCTGTCGGCCGACCTGGCCGAAGCCGTGGGCCAGCTGAACGCCGAGGTGGAACGGCTGATCCGCGAATGCCCGCAGCAGTACCTGTGGGGCTATGCGCGCTACAAACAGCCGCGCGTGGAAACCAAGGCCGACGGTGCCGGAGTGCCCGCATGATGCGGCTGGTGTTGGCCTTGTTGTGGCTGCTGCACTGGTTGCCACTGCCGCTGCTGGCGCTGCTGGGGCGTGGGCTGGGCATGCTGTTGTGGCCGTTTGCCGGCGACCGGCGGCGCATTGCGCTGCGCAACCTCGAACTGTGCTTCCCCGAGCGCAGTGACACAGAGCGCCGTGCCATTGCGTTTGCGCATTTCCAGTGGCTGGGGCGGAGCTTTCTGGAGCGCAGCGTGCTCTGGTACGCGTCGCCAGCCCGGCTCAAGCGGTTGATCCAGGTGGAAGGGCCGGTGAATTTTGCCGACACCCATCCCGGCGCGGTGATGTGGCTGGCGCCGCACTTTCTGGGGCTGGACGTGGCGGGTGCGGCGATCCAGTTGTACATCGCACGGCGCGGCTGCTCGATCTACCAATCGCAAAGCAATCCGGTGGTGGACGCGGCGCTGAAACGGGCGCGGCTGCGGTTTGGCAACGCCAGCATTTTTTCACGCCACGAAACCGCCAAGCCGCTGCTGCGCGCCATCAAATCGGGCATGGGGTTCTTCAACCTGCCCGACATGGATTTCGGCCCCAAGGACGCGGCGTTCGTGCCGTTTTTTGGCGTGCCCACCGCCACCTTGCTGGCGCCGTCGCGCATGGCGCGCCTGCTCGACATGAAGGTGCAGCTGGTGGTGGCCGAGTTGTTGCCTGGTGGGCGCGGCTACCGGGTGCGTTTCCACGAACCCTGGGCCGATTTCCCGACCACCGACGCGGTGGCCGACACGGCCTGGATGAACCAGCGCCTGCAGGCGGAGATTGTGAAGATGCCGGCCCAGTACTTCTGGGTGCACAAGCGCTTCAAGACGCGGCCACCGGGCGAGCCGTCGGTGTATTGAACTGGCGCTCCAACGCCGCTGCAGGTGCCTGTGGCCGCGTTGTCAGCCGAATTTCAAGACTTTTTGGCACCAAGCCATAGTGCAGGCTGGTGATTAAGCTACTTATTTTGTAGCAAGAAGCCACCGATCTCCTGCGCCACCCGTTCCGGCTGCTCGTGCACGATCCAGTGCGTCGCGCCCGGCACACGCACCACCGTCAGCGGCGACACGTAGTCGTCCAGCCCGTCAATGAGCGACGGCGGCAGGGCGATGTCGTCCAGCCCCCAGATCACCAGCGTGGGCACAGCCACCGTCAGCATCTCGCGCGGCAGTGTCACCGCCGCAGCGGCCGGGTCTTCCGGGCGGGGCGGCCGCAGCGGCGAGGCGCGGTAGTAGTTGCAGCCGCCGGTCAGGCCGTGTTGCCAGACCGCGCGGTACCGCGCTTTCACCGCGTCGGTGAGCCAGGCGAAATCGCCCCGGTCGGCGAACATGTTGGTGAAAAAAGCCCACAGGCGGCGGTAGTCGTCTTCGGCCAGCAGCGCCTCGGCGTCGGGCCGGATCAGGAAGTTCATGTAGGCGCTGGCGGCCTGCTGTTCGGGGCTGTGCTGCAGCTCGCGCAAAAAGGTGCCGGCGTGGGGCGAGTTGATGATCACCAGCTTGTCCATCAACCCAGGCCGCTGGTTGGCCAGGCCCCAGGCCACGGCGCCGCCCCAGTCGTGCGCCACCAGTGCCGCGAGGTGGCCGCCTTCGGTCTCGACCAGCGCGACAATGTCCTGCACCAGGTGTTTGGCACGGTAGGCCTTGGGGTCGGTCGGCGAGCTGGAGGCCTCAAAGCCGCGCAGGTTGGGGGCCACGCAGCGGTAGCCGAGCCCGGCAAAGTGGGCCAGCAGGCCGTCCCACACAAACGCGCCTTCGGGAAAGCCGTGCAGAAACACCAGCAGCGGTTGCCCGCGTTCGCCCGCCGTGCGGCAACTGAGCGTGATGCCGTGTGGCAGGGGCTGCTGGTGGGTGTGGATCATGTCGGGTCGGCGGTGTCGTGGTCGGTCGGGGTGTCGTCGTCTGGCAAGGGCAGGGCGGTGGTGGGGCGCAGCGTCGCGTCGTGCGCCCACTGCCACAGCAGCATGCTGACCTCGTCCACGCCTTGTTTTTTCAGGGCCGAGAAGAGTTTGACCTCGCCGCCGCCGGCCTGCAGTCGCGTGATCGACAGCGCCTTGTTGGCCTCGGCACGGTTGAGCTTGTCGGACTTGGTCAGCAGCACCAGAAGCTTCATGCCCTCGGCCACGCGCGGGCGCACCACGTCGAGCAAGACCTCGTCGAGTTCGGTCAGGCCCAGGCGCGGGTCGCACAGCAGCACGATGCCGCGCAGGTTTTCGCGCGTCACCAGGTAGTTGGCCATCACCTGCTGCCAACGGTACTTGGCGGCTTTGGGCACCGCCGCGTAGCCGTAGCCGGGCAAATCGGCCAGCACCGCGTCGGTCACGCCCTGTTTGCCGAGGGTGAACAGGTTGATGTGCTGGGTGCGGCCAGGCGTTTTGGAGGCGTAGGCCAGCCGCTTTTGCTGCGTCAGCACGTTGATGCAGGTGGATTTGCCGGCGTTCGAGCGGCCCACAAAAGCGATTTCAGGCACCTCCACCGGCGGCAGGTGCCTCAATTCGGGCGCCGAAGTCAGGAACTTGGCGGTGTGCAACCAGCCGGTGGCCTGCACGGCGGTGAGCGGCAAAGCCGCGGCCCCGGCGCTCTGGGCGTCAGGGGTTTCAGGGGCGGCGGGAGGCAGGCTGGCGGTCATCGGGGCTTCTAAAAATGGCAGACATGGGGTCTGTCGGGTGGCGGGCGGCGGGGGAGGTGGGCGGCGCCAGGCGCTGCCGGTGGCAAAGCCCGACGGGAACCTCCGGGTACAAACCCGGGGACGTGCAACACCGCATTGTAGAATCGCCTAGTTTTGCGCCCAACCTTATACCTCCACGCCATGAAGTCGTTTGTTCCATTTTTGATGGCAGCCCTGTGTGCTGTCACGGTTGTTCCCAGCAACGCATCAGACGCGCCGGCCCCGGCAGCGGCCAAGTTCAAGCCCGATCTCGCCAAGGGCGAGGCCAGCTTCGCCACCTGCGTGGCCTGCCACGCGGCCGACGGCAACTCGGCCATTCCGGCCAACCCCAAGCTGGCGCAGCAGCACCCGGAATACCTGGTCAAGCAGCTGAAAGAGTTCAAGTCCGGCAAACGTGCCAACGCCATCATGTCCGGCTTTGCGGCCGGCCTGTCGGAAGAGGACATGAAGAACATTGCTTACTGGGCGGCTTCCAAGCCCGCCAAGCCCGGCTTCGCCAAAGACAAGGAACTGGTCGCCCTGGGCGAACGCATCTACCGCGGTGGCATTGCCGACCGCCAGATCGCTGCCTGCGCCGGCTGCCACAGCCCGAACGGTGCCGGCATCCCGGCCCAGTACCCGCGTCTGGCCGGCCAGCATGCCGACTACACCACCACCCAGCTGACCGCGTTCCGCGACGGCACCCGCAAGAACAACCTGCAAATGACCCAGGTGGCGGCCAAGCTGAACGACCGCGAGATCCGCGCGGTGTCGGATTACATCGCCGGTCTGCGCTGAAACCGCGCCGTGCCGGCGCGAATGGTTGAACCATTCGCCGGCAACACACCCTGAATCAGGGCGGGCCATTCGCAAGAGGGCTCGCCCTTTTTCATGGTTCAGCCACGGTTAATTGAAGTTACTGAAAATCCCCAAATGTCTGTATCGACCCATGGCCTCCGACTGAAAACCCGCTCGCACGCGGTGCGGGAGGCGATCGAGTTGCTGTCGTCGATGCGGTTTGCGATCTCGCTGCTGACCGTCATCTGCATCGCGTCCATCATCGGCACGGTGCTCAAGCAGCAGGAGCCGCTGAACAACTATGTCAACCAGTTCGGGCCGTTCTGGGCCGAACTGTTCCGGGTGATTGACCTGTATTCGGTCTACAGCGCCTGGTGGTTTCTGCTGATCCTGGCGTTCCTGGTCATCAGCACATCGCTGTGTGTGGGCCGCAACACGCCCAAGATCCTGGCCGACCTCAAGGTCTACAAGGAAGGCATCCGCGAGCAAAGCCTGAAGGCCTTCAGCCACAAGGCCGAGTCGCTGCTGCCCGAGGGCGCAGAAGCAGCCGCCCAGCGGATCGGCAAGACACTGGTCAGCGGCGGCTGGCGCGTCAAACTCCAGCAGCGTGACACCGGCTGGATGGTGGCGGCCAAGGCCGGTGCCATCAACAAGCTGGGCTACATCGCGGCGCACAGCGCCATTGTGCTGGTGTGCATCGGTGGCCTGCTGGACGGTGACCTGGTGGTGCGGGCGCAGACCTGGTTCAACGGCAAGGTGCCCTACGTGGGCGGTGGTTTGCTGGCCGACGTGGCGCCCCAGCACCGTCTGAGCGACAGCAACCCCACTTTCCGTGGCAACCTGATGGTGCCCGAGGGCGGTACCGCCAGCACCGCGATCCTGACCCAGCCCAAGGGCATCCTGCTGCAGGAACTGCCGTTCTCGGTCGAGCTGAAGAAGTTTGTGGTGGACTACTACTCCACCGGCATGCCCAAGCTGTTTGCCAGCGACATCGTCATCCGCGACCTGGAGACCGGTGTCGAGACGCCGGCGCGGGTGGAGGTCAACCACCCGGCCAGCTACAAGGGCGTGCAAATCTACCAGTCGAGCTTTGACGACGGGGGCTCCAGTGTCAAGCTCAAGGCCTACCCCATGGGCTCGGCCACCAAACCCTTCGAGATCGACGGCACGATTGGCAGCAGCGCCGAGCTCACACGCGGCAATGCGGCCGGCAGCGACAAAATGACGCTGGAGTTCATCGCCCTGCGTGTCATCAACGTCGAGAATTTTGGCGGTACGGGCGAGTCGGGCACCGACGTGCGCAAGGTCGATCTGCGCGCCGCCATCGACAGCCGGCTCGGTGCCGCCAACAAGACCGTTACCAAAAAAGAACTGCGCAACATCGGCCCGAGCATCACCTACAAGCTGCGCGATGCCGCCGGTCAGGCCCGCGAGTACAACAACTACATGCTGCCGGTGGACATGGGCGACGGCGCAGGCCGCGTGTTCCTGATGGGCACACGCGACACGCCCGCCGAGCGCTTCCGCTACCTGCGCGTCCCGGCCGACGACCAAGACAGCCTCAGCGGCTTCATCGCCCTGCGCGATGCCCTGGCCGACACGGCCCTGCGCGAGCGGGCGGTGCAGCGCTACGTGGCCAAATCCACCGACCCGTTGAAACCTGAACTGGCGGGCCAGCTGACCGCGTCGGCGAGCCGTGCACTGGCGCTGTTTGCCGGCAGCGGCAACAGCGCCGGCCCGGCGGCGGTGAGTGGTCTGCAGGCGATTTCAGACTTTATGGAAGTCAATGTGCCCGAAGCCGAGCGTGCGCGTGCTGGCGAGGTGCTGGTGCGCATCATCAACGGGGTGTTGTTTGAGCTGGCGCAAATGACGCGTGAGACCGCCGGTCTGAAACCGCTGCAACCGGGCGAGAGCACGCAGGCGTTCATGGTGCAGTCGGTGCTGAGCCTGAGCGACGCGGTGCTGTACCCCGCGCCCATGGCGTTCCAGCTGCAAGACTTCAAGCAGGTGCAGGCCAGCGTGTTCCAGGTGGCCCGCGCACCGGGTAAGAACATCGTTTACCTGGGTTGCCTGTTTCTGATTGTGGGGATATTTTCCATGCTCTACGTGCGCGAACGCCGCCTCTGGGTCTGGCTGACACCACGGGGCAGCGACAGCGCACAGGCCACACTGGCCCTGTCAACCAACCGCAAGACCATGGACGTTGACAAAGAGTTCGTCCACCTCAAGCGCAAGCTGATCAACGCCACAGACTGACACCCGCCATGCCACGCACTTTGACCGACACACCGACACGACCCGGAGACGCCCGATGAACACCGCCACCATCTCGCTCAATGAAAGTTTCATGGCACGCCGCAACTGGCAGGACTGGGTCTTTGCCGTGCTGGTGCTGGCCGGCGGGCTGTTTGCGCTGTCGCGTTACGCCCAGTTCATGGACGGCTACGAGAAAGCCATCCTGGTGGGGACCGTGCCTGCGGCCATCTGGCTGGGCTGGTTCTGGCGCCCGCTGCAACGCCTGATGGTGGGGGTGGCGGCGGTGTCGCTGCTGGCCATTGCGGCGTACCAGAGTGACCTGGCCCGTGCCGATTCGGTGTTCTGGCTCAAGTATTTCCTGTCCAGCCAGTCGGCCATTTTGTGGGCCAGCATGCTGTTTTTCATGGCCACTGCGTTCTACTGGCTGGGCATGTTCGTCAAGGGGCAGGGCGACGCCATGGAGTCGCTCGGTTCGCGCCTGACCTGGGTGGCGGTGGGCATGGCGTTGATTGGCACCATGGTGCGCTGGTACGAGAGCTACCTGATTGGTGCCGACATTGGCCACATCCCGGTCAGCAACCTGTACGAGGTGTTCGTGCTGTTCTGCTGGCTCACAGCGCTGTTCTACCTGTACTTTGAAGCCCAGTACAAAACCCGTTCCCTGGGCGCGTTTGTGATGCTGGTGGTCAGCGCGGCGGTGGGTTTTTTGCTGTGGTACACCGTGGTGCGCGAGGCGCATGAAATCCAGCCGCTGGTGCCCGCGCTGAAAAGCTGGTGGATGAAGCTGCACGTGCCGGCCAACTTCATTGGCTACGGCACCTTTGCGCTGGCCGCGATGGTCGCGTTTGCCTACCTCATCAAGCAGCAGGCCACGGAAACCCGCTGGTACAAACTGGCGCCGCTGTGGATTCTGGGCATCGTGCTGTGTTTTGAGCCGGTGGTGTTCCGCCGCTCGGCGGTGGACAACGCCAGCAGCTACTGGATGGTGTACTTCGGCGTGTCCGCGCTGATCGTGGCCGGCATCCTGTTCGGCCGCAAGCAGATCGCGGCCCGGTTGCCGAGTTTCGAGGTGCTGGACGACGTGATGTACAAGTCCATCGCGGTGGGTTTTGCCTTCTTCACCATCGCCACCGTGCTGGGCGCGCTGTGGGCGGCCGAGGCCTGGGGCGGCTACTGGAGCTGGGACCCGAAGGAAACCTGGGCGCTGATCGTCTGGCTCAACTACGCGGCCTGGCTGCACATGCGCTTGATGAAGGGCCTGCGCGGCACCGTGTCGGCCTGGTGGGCGCTGGTCGGTCTGGGCGTGACCACGTTTGCCTTCATTGGTGTCAACATGTTTCTGAGCGGGCTGCACAGCTACGGAACGTTGTAAGAGCACGGCGTGTCCTACGACCTACAGGAAACCCTGATAGGACACACCATGCAAATCAAGACCGGTCACAGCGGCTTCGTTCACCCGTACAGCAGCGAGATCACCCCACAAGGCGTGCACGACAGCCGCCGCCAGATGCTCAAGCTGATGGCGGGCGGTGCCGCAGGCCTGGCACTGGCCTCCTGGGCCCAGCGCGAGGCGTTTGCGCAGGCCACCGCCCGGCCCGGCAAGCTGGCCGCATTGCCGGGCGCCAAATCGGCGGTGCCCGGTGCGGTGACGCTGGAAAAACCCACGCCCTACGAAGACGCGTCCACCTACAACAACTTCTACGAGTTCGGCACCGACAAGTCGGACCCGGCCCGCAACGCCCACACGCTGAAAACCTCGCCCTGGACTGTGGAGGTGGAAGGTCTGGTGAAGAAGCCTGGCAAATTTGGCCTGGAAGACCTGCTGAAGCTCAGCGCGCAGGAAGAGCGCATCTACCGCCTGCGCTGCGTGGAAGGCTGGTCCATGGTGATCCCCTGGGTCGGGTATTCGCTCAGCGAACTGGTCAAAAAGGTGGAGCCACTGGGCAGCGCCAAGTACGTCGAGTTCATCACCCAAGCCGACCCGAAAACCATGCCCTTCGTTGGTTCCCGTGTGCTGGAATGGCCGTACACCGAAGGCCTGCGGCTGGACGAAGCGATGAACCCGCTGACGCTGCTGGCCTTTGGCATGTACGGCGAGGTGTTGCCGAACCAGAACGGCGCGCCGGTGCGGCTGGTGGTGCCCTGGAAATACGGCTTCAAGAGCGCCAAGAGCCTGGTCAAAATCCGCTTCACAGAGAACCAGCCGGCCACCGCATGGAACAAAGCCGCCGCGCAGGAGTACGGCTTTTACTCCAACGTGAACCCCAATGTCAGCCACCCGCGCTGGAGCCAGGCGACCGAGCGCCGCATCGGCGAAGACGGCCTGTTTTCCAAGAAGCGCAAGACGCCGATGTTCAACGGCTACGAGGCGCAGGTGGCGCAGATGTACGCTGGCATGGACCTGAAGAAGTTCTTCTGAGCATGGCTGCCCCCGCCGCCGGTGCTGGTGTTGCGCCGCGCCAGAAGGTCAATCACGTGAACAAGTGGCTGCTGCACCGCGCGGCCAAGCCGCTGTTGTTTGGGTTGTGCCTGCTGCCGTTGGCCTGGCTGTTTTACGGCGCTGCCACCAACGGGCTGGGTGCCAACCCGCAGGAAGCGCTGATCCGCGCCACCGGCGACTGGACGCTGCGCTTTTTGTGCGCCGTGCTGGCGGTGACGCCGCTGCGCGTGGTGACGGGCACGCCCGCGTTGGCGCGTTTCCGCCGCATGCTGGGGCTGTTTGTGTATTTCTACGCGGTGATCCACCTGCTGAGCTACAGCGGGTTTGACATGGGGTTTGATGTCCCGGAGATCGTGGCGGACATCGTCAAGCGGCCGTTCATTCTGGTGGGCTTTTCGGCCTGGCTGTTGCTCACACCGCTGGCGGCCACTTCGTTCAACCGCGCCATCAAGGCCCTGGGCGCGAAGCGCTGGCAGTGGCTGCACAAGCTGGTGTACGTGGTTGCGGGCCTGGCGGTGCTGCACTTTTTCTGGATGCGCGCCGGCAAGAACAACTTTGCCGAGGTCTTTGTCTACGCGGGCATCCTCGGGGCACTGCTGGGCTGGCGTTTCTGGCAATTTTTAAGTAAAAAGCGCGCTCAGCCTTAGTCAAGCTTGGTGATTGAGCTATTGAATTAATAGCATTCAGGGTGTGTTCACCAGCCGCTCGTGGCGCATCTGGTCCTGTGCTGTTTCGCGTTCGCGGATGACGGTGGCCCGGTCGCCATCGACCAGCACCTCGGCGGGCCGGCCGCGGGTGTTGTAGTTGCTGGCCATGCTCATGCAATACGCTCCGGCAGACAGCACGGCCAACAGGTCGCCTGGCTGCACCGCCAAAGCACGGTCGCGCCCAATCCAGTCACCGCTCTCGCACACCGGGCCAACCACGTCGTACACGGTGGTGGCGGTGTCCCGTGGTGCCAGCGGCACGATCTGGTGGAAGGCCTCGTACATGGCGGGGCGGGGCAGTTCGTTCATGGCCGCGTCGATGATGCAGAAGTTCTTCAACTCGCCGGGTTTCAAGTACAGCACCTCGGTCAGGCAGACGCCCGCGTTACCAACCAGCGAACGGCCGGGCTCGATCATCAGCTGGCGTTGGCCGTAGCCGCGTGCGTCGAGCCGCGCCAGCAGCTGCGCCCACAACGCATCGGCCGCGGGGGGGGTGTCCCCGTTGTAGTCAATGCCCAGGCCGCCGCCGAAGTCGATGTGGTGGATCGGAATGCCTGCGGCTTCCACCGTGGCCACCAAATCGAGCACGCGGTCCATCGCGTCGAGGTAGGGGGTGGTGTCGGTGATCTGCGAGCCGATGTGGCAGTCGATGCCGACCACCTTCAGCCCTGGCAGGGCCGCTGCGCGCTGGTAGGTTTGCAACGTGCGTTCGTGGGCCACGCCGAACTTGTTGCCCTTGAGGCCGGTGGAAATGTAAGGGTGGGTTTTCGGGTCCACATTCGGGTTCACGCGGATGCTGACCGGTGCGCGTTGGCCCAGCGACACCGCCACCTCGCTCAGCACCTCCAGCTCGGCTTCGCTCTCGACGTTGAAGCAGCCAATGCCTGCCTGCAGCGCCCGGCCCATCTCACTGCGCGTTTTGCCAACGCCAGAAAAAATGATTTTGCGGGCGTCACCGCCTGCGGCCAGCACACGGTCGAGTTCACCGCCGGAAACGATGTCAAAACCGCAACCGGCTTCGGCAAAGACCTGCAGCACACCGAGCGATGAGTTGGCCTTCATGGCATAACAAATCTGGGCCTTGCGGCCGGCGAAGCCGCGCTGGTAGGCGGCCAATGCGTCCAACATGGCGGCCTTGCTGTAAACGAACAGCGGCGTACCGTGTTCGCGGGCGAGCGCAGACAGGGCGTGTGACGACATGCAGAGTTCACCGCCCCGGTAGGCAGTGTGGGGGTGGCCGGGAAGCACGGGTGCGTTCATGGCTTGGTGGCAGCCGAAGCGGCGGGCGCGGCAGGGGTAGGCTTGAGCAGTTGTGGCAAGCTGGCCCGTTCGGTCCCTGCCGGCGGTTTGGGGAGCACCAGATCACCGCGTTGGCCGCAACCGGAAAGGGCCATGGCCCCGACTGGCAGCAGGCCAATGACTAGAATTTGACGAATTTTCAACATGGTAAATTGTATGACCGACCCCGAGTTCATGAACCAGGCCGAGGCGGTGTTGCGTGCGGTGGAGCTTTGCTGCGACCGCATCAACGACGACACCGACGCCGACATCGACAACCAGCGGGTGGGTGGCATGGTCACGCTGACCTTTGCCAACCGGTCACAAATCATTGTGAACCTGCAAAAGCCACTGCATGAAATCTGGCTGGCCGCACGTGCCGGTGGTTTCCACTACAAGTTTGACGGTGTGCACTGGCGCGACACCAAAACCGGCCAGGAATTTTTTGCCGACCTGACCGCCAACGCCAGTGCCCAGGCGGGCGAAGCGTTGGGCTTTACCGCCTGAGGGCGCCGCTGCTGCCGCAACCCGTCAGTTGCGGAAAAAGTCCAGAATGCTGCGCCGTTCTTCGGCACTGGGGGGCACCTGTGCGGCGCCGGGCGTTCCCGGTGGCCGCGCCGTGCCTGGCACGGCCGCGCCCGGGTCGTCCAGCCCGACGCTGGTGACGCCGCTGTTGTTGGCATATTCGGTGTACAGCCATTCCCCGCCCACATTGACCACACCCTGCGGTGCGGCAGGTTCTGACACAGGCACACCCTTGAGTGCCTGTGTCATGTAGCTGATCCACACCGGCAGGCTGAGGCCACCACCGGTTTCGCGGTCACCGAGTTTGCGCGGCGTGTCATAGCCCATCCATGCCACCGCCACCACGGTTTTCTGGTAACCCGCGAACCACGCATCGATCGAATCGTTGGTGGTACCGGTTTTGCCGTAAACGTCGGGCCGCTTCAACGTGGCCTGGGCGCGTGCGGCGGTGCCTGAGCGCGTGACCTCTTGCAGCAGGCTGGTCATGACGAAGGCGTTGCGCTCGGGAATGGCCCGCGCGGATTCGTCCAGCGCCGGCGGCTGGGTGTCTATCAAAACGCGGCCTTTGTAGTCGGTCACGCGGGTGATCAGGTAGGGGTTGATGCGGTAGCCACCATTGGCAAACACCGCGTAGGCGGTGGCCATCTGCATCGGTGTGACAGAACCGGCGCCCAGCGCCAGGGTCAGGTAGGCGGGGTGCTTCTCTGCGTCAAAGCCGAAATGGGTGGCCCATTCCTGGGCCGTCTTGGGGCCAACCGACTGCAGCACACGGATGGAGACCATGTTTTTGGAACGGGCCAAGCCGCGGCGCAGGCTCATCGGGCCATCGAAGGTGCCGTCGTAGTTTTTGGGCTCCCAGGGCTGGCCACCGGTCACGCCGGCGTCAAAAAACAGGGGCGCGTCGTTGACCACGGTGGCAGGCGTGAAGCCCTTTTCCAGCGCGGCCGAATAAATGAACGGCTTGAAGCTGGAACCCGGTTGGCGCCAGGCCTGGGTGACGTGGTTGAACTTGTTGCGTTCGTAGTCAAAGCCACCCACCAGGGCGCGCACGCTGCCGTCGCGCGGGTCGAGGGCGACAAACGCCCCTTCCACTTCTGGCATTTGTGTGATTTCCCAGGTTTTCTTGCTGGCCTGGGCGACGCGGATGATGGCGCCGCGCCGGATGCGGATGTTGGGTGGTGCCTTGGCCGACAGACCCGACTGCGCTGGCTTCAGGCCCTCGCCGGTGATCTCGATGCGTTCGCCGTTTTGCCGCTCTGCCACCACTTTCTGGGGCGTGGCGCTGAGCACGATGGCGGTCATCAGGTCGTCACTGTCCGGGAAATCGACCAGTGCGTCGTCGACCATTTCTTCAGCCGCTTTGGCGTCGGCGGGCAGGTCGATGAACTTTTCAGGCCCGCGGTAGATTTGGCGGCGCTCAAAGTCCATGACGCCGCGGCGCAGTGCCTTGTAGGCGGTGGTCTGGTCCTCGGCGCGCACTGTGGTGTAGACGTTGAGCCCCCGTGTGTAGGTCTCGTCGCCGTACTGTGTGAACATCATTTGGCGCACGGTTTCGGCCACGTGCTCGGCGTGCAGGCCCTGGTAGCTGTTGGTGCGGCTGCGGATGGTCAGTGGCGTGTCGCGCGCAATCAATGCCTGTTCTTTGGTGATGAAACCGTTTTCCTCCATCCGCTCGATGATGTAGAGCTGCCGCACGCGGGCGCGGTTCGGGTTGCTGACCGGGTTGTAGGCCGATGGGGCCTTGGGCAGGCCGGCGAGCATGGCCGCTTCGGCAATGTTGACGTCTTTCAGCGGTTTGCCGAAATAAATCTCCGAGGCGGCGGCAAAACCATAGGCGCGCTGGCCCAGGTAGATCTGGTTCATGTAGATCTCCAGAATCTGGTCCTTGGTCAAGAGGTGTTCCAGTTTGAAGGTCAGCAGGATTTCGTAGATCTTGCGGATGTAACTTTTCTCGGCCGACAGGTAGACGTTGCGTGCCACCTGCATCGTGATGGTCGAAGCCCCCTGGCTCTTGGCGCGGCCCACGTTCGCCAGGCCGGCGCGGATGACGCCGATGTAGTCCACCCCACCGTGGGCGTAGAAACGCGCGTCCTCAATGGCGAGCACAGCGTCTTTCATCACCTTGGGGATGTCGCCAACCGGTGTCAGCCGACGCCGCTCCTCGCCAAACTCACCGATCAGCGTGCCTTCGGTCGAGTAAATCCGCATGGGCAGTTTCGGTCGGTAGTCCGACAGGTCGGTGATGTCTGGCAGGTTGGGGTAGGCCACCGCCAGCGCGGTGGCAATCACCATCAGCAGGCACAAGGCGCCGGCCACTACCAGGCCGCCCGCCCACAGGGCGATGCGCAACGCCAATGCCAGCCAATCCGGATGCCCTCCATTTTTGGCTTGGCGGGCCGATGAAGAAGGGGTGTCAGGCGTGTCTTTGGGCATAAGTGGTCGTGCGCAGGCAGAAATGATTATAGAAACGGCGAGTGGGTGGCGTGTGCTTTACGCAACGCGGTCACTCCCAGCGTGCGAAACCACCGCGTTACAAGAGACGCTGCTGCTAACATCTGTCCGCGGCATAAATACACATGAGTTGTAAGCCATTCAGTTCACACAATTGCAGGCGCTGTTTTGATTTCACTGAGTGATTTTTTCAAAAAAGAAGCCCCACCCTTGCTGGGCCTGGACATCAGTTCTTCCAGCGTGAAGCTGGTTGAGTTGGGTCAAATGAATTCTGGCCAATGGGTGCTGGAGCGCTGCGCCATGGAGCTGCTGGAGCGCGGCTGGATCACCGACGGCAACATTGAAAAGTTTGACGAGGTCGCCGAAGCGGTGCGCCGCGTGGTCAAGAAAAGCGGCACCAAGGTCAAAAATGTGGCCATGGCCTTGCCGGCATCGGCCGTGATCACCAAGAAAATTGTCCTGCCCAGCGGTTTGTCCGACCCTGAGCTGGAGGTGCAGGTGGAGTCCGAGGCCAACCAGTACATCCCGTTCTCACTGGACGAGGTCAGCCTCGATTTTTGCGTGATCGGCCCGAGTGCAGGCAACGGCACCGACGTCGATGTGCTGATTGCCGCATCGCGCAAGGAAAAGGTTCAGGACCTGCAGGGCCTGGCCGAGGCTGCCGGTCTCAAGCCCGTGATCGTGGACATTGAGCCCTACGCATCGCGCCTGGCGGTTGGCCGGCTGATACACGACCTGCCGAACCATGGAGCCAACACCTTGACCGCGCTGTTCGAGGTGGGGGCGTTCACCACCAGCATGCAGGTGCTGCGCAATGACGAGTTGCTTTACGAACGTGACCAGGCCTTTGGTGGTGCACAACTCACCCAGTTGATCGTGCGCCAGTTTGGCATGTCTCCAGAGGAGGCCGAAGGCCGCAAACGCAGTGGAGAGTTGCCTGACGACTATGCCGCCAACGTTTTGCGCCCATTCGTGGACGTGCTGGCGCAGGAAATCGCCCGTGCCCTGCAGTTCTTCTTTACCAGCACGCCCTACAACCAGGTGGACCAGATCCTGCTCGCAGGTGGGTCATCGGCATTGCCAGGCCTGACCGAGGCGGTCACACAACAGACATCGTTCATTTGCAAACCCGCCAACCCTTTTGAGGGCATGAGCATTGGCGGGCGGGTCAGAGAGAAAAAGATGCGGCGTGAAGCACCTTCTTACCTCACCGCCTGCGGCCTGGCCATGCGGAGGTTTGTCCAGTGATCCTCATCAACCTCTTGCCGCACCGTGAGGCGGCCCGCAAGCGCCGCCGCGACCTGTTCAACGTGGCTTTGGTTGTGTCAGCCTTGGCGGGTCTGCTGATTTCTGGCGTGGTGTACCTTTGGTACGAAGCCCAGATCGCCAACCAACAGGGCAAGAATGGCCTGTTGATCGCCGAAAACAAGCGCATGGATGTGATCATCAAAGAGGTGGCCAACCTGCAGAACGAGATTGCAGCACTGAAGGCCCGGCAAAAAGCGGTGGAAGACTTGCAGGCCAACCGCAACTCACCGGTGCACCTGCTGAACGAGTTGGCACGCCTGTTGCCTGACGGGGTCTACATCAATTCGATGCGGCAGAGCAACAACCAGATCACTGTGACCGGTGTGGCGCAGTCCAATGAGCGTGTGTCCGAGTTGTTGCGCAACATTGCCGGGGACAGCAATTGGCTGACCCGCCCTGAACTGGTGGAGATCGTGGCGGCCAACCTTGCCCTGAACGCCCGGGACACCCGGCGCGTCGGAAATTTCACGATGCGCATGGCGCTTCGCACGAGCGAAGATGTTGAAAAAGCGGCGGCTGCAGCATCGGCACCACGGTAAGCACCCATGGCGACCAAAAAACCCCTACCCAAGCTCAGCCTTGCGCAACGTGCCGAGCCGTTGCTGGCGCAGTTTCGCAATCTAGACCCCAAGGACCCGTCGGTTTGGCCGGACATTCCCCGCTACCTGCTCTGTGCCACGGTGGTCGCTTTCGTGGTGGGGGCTTCCTGGTTCTTGTGGCTCAGTGATTCCGACGTGGCACTCGAAGCGGAACGGGCTAAGGAACTGGTCCTGCGCGAGGAGTACAAGAAGAAAGTCGCCCAGGTGGTGAATCTGGACGCGCTGAAGAAGCAACGCGAGCAGGTGCTGCAGTACGTGACCCAACTCGAAAAGCAACTGCCCAGCAAGGCGGAAATGGACGCCTTGCTGTCGGACATCAACCAGGCGGGGATTGGCCGCAACCTGCAGTTTGACCTCTTTCGTCCCGGCCAGGTGGCCGTGAAAGAGTACTACGCCGAGTTGCCGATCAGTGTGCGTGTGGTGGGCCGTTACCACGACATTGGCGCTTTTGTGGCCGACGTGGCCAACATGTCGCGCATCGTGACCCTCAGCAACCTGAGCCTTGTGCCCGCGAAAGACGGGACCCTGGCCATGGATGGCACAGCCAACACCTTTCGTTATCTCGATGCCGACGAGATCGCCGCCAAGGGCCCTGCTGGAGCGAGAAAATGAGCGGCATGGGTCAACGAGCGGCGTTGTTGGTAATCGGCGGCAGCCTGGCCCTGTTGTTGGGGTGTGGCACTTCCGAGAGCGACGAGTTGCAGCAGTGGATGACGCAGCAACGCAACCAGGCGCAACCCAAGATCGGGACCGTGTCTGAGCCAAAGAAATATGTGCCACAGGCGTACACCCAGGAGCGCATTGTCGAGCCGTTCAACAGCCAGAAGCTGACCCAGGCGTTGCGCCGGGAGGCCGGCTACAGCGGCAACACGGGTCTGGTTGATCCTGAGTTACGCCGTCGCAAAGAAGCGCTGGAAGCCTTCCCACTGGATGCCGTCACGATGGTGGGCAGCCTGTTGAACAAAGGCCAGCCGGTTGCTCTGGTGCGGGTGGACAACCTGCTGTACCAGGTCCGCGCAGGCAACTACCTCGGCCAGAACTATGGCCGAATTACCCGGGTATCGGAGACGGAGCTCACGTTGCGGGAAATCGTGCAGGATGCAGCCGGTGAATGGATCGAGCGGCTGGCCACCTTGCAGCTCCAGGAGAAATCAAAATGACAAAAGTTGAGCGTCTTTCGCGGCACAGCCTGTGGCGCGCTGGCTGGCTGGCGGTGCTGTTGTGTGCGTCTGTGGCAGTGCAGGCAGAACCACGGATCGAGTCCGTCACTGGTTCGGTACAGGGGGGGGCTGAACTGGTTCGCATCGAACTGTCGGAACCCCTGGCCGCATCGCCCAAAGGGTTTGCGATCCAGTCGCCTGCACGCATTGCGCTGGATTTCCCCGGGGTGACCAACGCCATGGGCCGTTCTGCGGTGGAGGTCAACCAGGGCAACCTGCGCTCTGTCAACGTGGTTCAGGCGGGCGACAGGACACGTGTGGTGCTGAACCTGAAGCAGGCCGCTGCGTACACCACGCAGATCCGTGGCAAAACACTGTTGGTACTGCTGGAGCCGGCAGCGAATGCGGCGGCGCCGGCAGCAAATGCCCAGCAATTTGCGGAAAACCGGAACCGCGATGTGCTTCCCTTGCGCGATCTCGACTTTCGCCGTGGCATTGACAACACCGGCCGGGTGGTCGTGGATCTTGCCAACAACCAGGTGGGCGTGGACATCCGGCAGCAAGGCCAGACATTGGTCGTGGAGTTTCTCAAGACCTCCTTGCCCGAAGGCCTGCGCCGCCGTCTGGACGTGACCGACTTTGGCACACCGGTGCAAACCGTGACCACGACCCAGTCGGGTGACCGGGTGCGGATGGTGATTGAGCCGCGCGGCCTGTGGGAGCACAGTGCCTACCAGAGCGACAACCAGTTTGTGGTGGAAGTTCGGCCGCAGAAGGTTGATCCGTCCAAACTGACCAGAGGCCCCAGCTACGCAGGTGAAAAGCTGTCGTTGAATTTCCAGAACATTGAAGTGCGCTCGCTGCTTCAGGTGATTGCCGACTTCACCAATTTCAACATCATCACGTCCGATTCAGTGACCGGTGCAGTGACCTTGCGCCTGAAAGACGTGCCATGGGACCAGGCGCTGGACATCATTCTGCAGGCCAAGGGGCTGGGCATGCGCAAAACTGGCAACGTCTTGCTGGTCGCGCCCAAGGACGAACTGAACGCCAAAGACAAGCGTGAATTTGAAGAGCGCAACGCGTTGCAAAACGTCGAGCCTCTGCGGACCCAGGGGTTCCAACTGAACTACACCAAGGCAGCCGCGATCGCCGCCCAGCTGGGCTCTTCATCGGGCAATGCCGGCGGCAGCACTTCGCGCATCCTGTCGTCCCGTGGCAGTGTGATTTCTGAGCCGCGCACCAACCAGATTTTTGTGACCGACAACGCATCGGTGCTGCAACAGGTGCAGGATCTGATTTCCAAGCTCGATATTCCCATCCGGCAGGTGTTGATCGAGGCGCGAATTGTCGAGGCTTCCGACACCTTTGGCCGTTCGTTGGGGGTGCGTCTGGGCGGTGCGGATTTGCGTGCCCAACGGGGCGGGGATGGGGGCTTCCAGGTGGGTAACGGCAACAGCCGCGTCGCCTTTGGCACCAGCTACGCGAACGTGGTGGCCACGTCAGGCGCGGGTGGCGTGGTGGACTCGGTGAACAGCAACTACGTGAACTTGCCCAGTTCCGGCGCCGGCGGCTTCCCCGCTGCTGCGTTTGCCATTTCCATCTTCAATTCTGCCGCCAACCGGTTTCTGAACCTCGAGTTGTCTGCGCTGGAAGCCGACGGCAAAGGCAAGGTGGTGTCCAGCCCCCGCGTGGTCACAGCAGACCAGACGAAAGCCTTGATTGAGCAAGGCACGGAATTTCCGTTCCAGATTGCGACCGCCAGTGGTGCCACAGCGGTGGCGTTCCGCAAGGCCAACCTGAAGCTCGAGGTCACGCCCCAGATCACACCAGAAGGCAATATCATTCTTGACTTGGACGTCACGAAAGACACGCGTGGCGAAACCACGGCACAGGGCATCGCCATCAACACCAAGCACGTTCAGACCCAGGTGTTGGTCGAGAACGGTGGCACGGTGGTCATCGGTGGCATTTTCGAGTTGACCGAGAACGAAGACGAGTCGCGTGTTCCTTTGTTGGGCGACATTCCCGTGTTGGGCAACTTGTTCAAGACCCGTAACCGCACCTCCAACAAACAGGAGCTGCTGGTTTTCATCACACCGAAAATGATTTCTGACCGCAGTTCAGTGCGGTAACAGCGGACTCTCTGAGTTCGCCAAGTCGGTATTCGATTTTTAATCCATCCGTTTCAGGACCCAATGATGCGATTCCTAATTTCTTGGCTGGCGTTGCTGGCAACGATTCTGATGTCAGCTTGTGGTGGCGGCGGTGGCAGTGCTGGTGCCAGCAATGGTGGTACGACAACACCGACTGTGCCCGCGACGCCGCAAGTTATTGTGACAATCGTGGGCGCAGGCAATACTTCTGTGAACAGCATTTCTGTGGGGAGTTCCTTCGTTGCGCGCGCCACTGTGTTAGACGCAGCCGGCGCAGCCGTTGTTGCCCGGCTTGTGAGCTTTTCGCTTGAAGGGTCGACCCTCGCCACGCTGAATCCAACATCGGCACTGACCAATGCCTCAGGCGTTGCTGAGGTTGCGATTGCGCCCGCATCGGTTTCTTCGGTGGGGGCAACATCCTTGTTAGCCAGTGCTGTCGTTGGTACAGCCACAGTGACGGGTCGGCGTGACTTCGCCGTTTCGGCCGCCAATGTGTCACTTTCTTCGATCGTGCTGGGCAGCTCCACGCTGCCGTCAGGGGGGAATACCTCGCTGAGCGTTGTTGCCATGCGGGGTGGGAGTGCTTTGACGGGCGTGCCTGTGAACGTCACTTTTTCCGCGTCATGTGGCCGAAT
This sequence comes from Pseudomonadota bacterium, assembly GCA_040384665.1. Lineage (GTDB taxonomy): Bacteria > Pseudomonadota > Gammaproteobacteria > Burkholderiales > Burkholderiaceae_C > PCRC01. The sequence goes on along the minus strand of JAZKIY010000073.1, from coordinate 7,044 downwards.
CAACGGTACGGGTTCGAGTTTCAGTGTGACTACCGATGGCTCCGGTACAGCCGCCAGCGTTTTTAGCGCAGTGCAGCCAGACGGTAGCCTGTGCAGTGGCCCAGTGATCGTGACAGCTTCTACGGCGGGTGCCAGCGCTGTGACAAACACAGTCAATGTGGCAGCACCTACGGCCAATGCGGTTGGTTTTGTGTCGGCAACACCCGCACAAATTTTTGTGGCTGGCTCGGGGGCACTGGAGCAGTCGGTTGTGCGATTCCGGGTGCAATCGTCCGCCGGGACGGCATTGCCCAATATTCCGGTCACATTCAGCATTGCAACCAATCCTGGAGGGGTTGGTCTGAACGCAACTGGATCGGTTGCCAATGTAGACACGACAACAGACGCCGCAGGAGAGGCGACGGTTTCTGTGTTTTCCGGCAGCATTCCTGGTCCGGTGCGTGTGCGCGCTTCTTTGACTGGCAACAATTCGGTGTTTGCCGAATCTCAGAATTTGACAGTGGCGTCTGGGTTGCCATCTCAGCGTTTCATGAGCCTGTCGGTAGGAACCTTCAACATTGAGGGCCGTGACCGTGACGGGACTGGAACCACTTTGACAGCACGCATCGCGGACCGTCAGGGTAATGCCGTTGATGACGGCACAGTCATCAACTTCACGGCAGAAGGTGGTCAAGTAGCACGTAGCTGCGCCACCACGCGAGTCAACAACATCTCGTCATGTACGGTCGATTTCGTTTCGCAGAACCCGAGGCCATTGGATGGACGGGTGTCTGTGTTGGCCTACACAAACGGTACGAAAGACTATGTCGACTTGAACGCGAACAACCGCTTTGACGCAACCGATACCCTGAGTGACATTGGTGATGCCTACCGTGATGACAACGAAAACGGCCTCTTTGATGCCGGTGAATTTACGCTGCCTCGTGGTGGGTCGATGGCATGTACAGGCAGTGGTGGGCCTTTCCCTGGCCGAACCAACACCTGCGATGGACAGCTGGCTACAACCGTGCGCCAGCAAGCGGTGATTCTGTTTTCGTCAAGCACGCCAAATATTCAAATCACGGCACAGTCAACAGTCGGTATCCAATTCCGGCTGCGGAGCAGTCCTATTGCACCTGCCCTGAGCTCTTTGTTGCCGATGCCAGCTGGTACAACTGTTGCTGCTACGGCCTCGGGCGGGACTTGTGCGATTGCCTCTGTCCAGGGGTCGCCTGTTGTGAATGTGGCTCCTTCGAATAATTCGCTGCAGGATCTTGCGACGGCGCACGCCGTGAATTTGGTGAATTGTGTTGCAGGCAATACCGTGACCATCACGATCACAGTACCGTCGGGTCTTTCAACTGTATTCAATGTCCCTCTCTGACACTGACAGTGATCCTCATCGGCCTCCCCGGCTCCGGTAAATCCACCGTCGGGCGGCAGCTCGCCCGGCGCTTGCAATTGGAGTTTGTGGATTCCGACCATGTGATTGAGCAGCGTTTGGGTTGTTCAATTGCCAGCTTCTTTGAACGTGAAGGTGAGTCGGCCTTTCGCGACATTGAAGAGGCTGTTCTTGATGAGTTGACGCTGCTGCCACTGTGTGTACTGTCCACTGGTGGGGGCAGTGTGTTGCGCCCCATCAACCGACAGCGCTTGCGTGAGCGGGGCAAGGTCGTGTACCTGCGGTCCACGCCGGAGGAGGTGTTTCGGCGGGTCAGGCACGACACCGCCCGGCCGCTGTTGCAGGTGCAAGACCCGTTGAAGCGGCTGCGCGAGCTCTACACCCAGCGGGACCCGCTGTACCGTGAGACCGCGCACTTCACCATCGACACCGGCCGACCGTCGGTGGCCACTCTGGTCAACATGATCGTGATGCAGCTGGAGCTGTCGGGCACGCCAACGACCGAACCACCTGCTGCACCTGCACCCCCACAGAAGCCTTGAGGGGCCGGGGCCCATGGCCCGACGCCTTAAACTAGGCCCATGCAGCAGATTTCCCAAGTGGCCGAGGTGCCCATCGCGCTGGGCGAGCGCAGTTATTCCATTCTGATTGGCCACGGCCTGCTTGGCCAAGAGGCGGTCTGGCAAGACCTGGGGCCCGGCAATGCCGCCGTGATTGTGACCAACGACACGGTCGCGCCGCTGTATGCCGAACAGCTTCGCCAGGCCTTGCAAGGTCGCTACAAGGTGGTCCACACCGTGGTGTTGCCCGACGGTGAGCAGCACAAAAACTGGCAGACCCTGAACCTGATTTTTGATGCGCTGCTCAGCCACCAGTGCGACCGCAAAACCACGCTGTTCGCGCTGGGCGGCGGGGTGGTCGGCGACATGACCGGCTTTGCCGCTGCCAGTTACATGCGGGGCGTGCCGTTTGTGCAGGTGCCGACCACGTTGCTGGCGCAGGTGGACTCGTCGGTGGGGGGCAAGACCGGTATCAACCACCCCTTGGGCAAGAACATGGTGGGCGCGTTTTACCAGCCGCACCGCGTGGTGTGTGACCTCGCCACGCTGGACACCTTGCCGCCGCGCGAGGTCAGTGCCGGGCTGGCCGAAATCATCAAGTACGGGCCAATTGCCGACATGGCTTTTCTGGACTGGATCGAGGCCAACATCGACGCGCTGGTGGCCCGCGATCCCGCCGCGCTCACGCATGCCGTGCGGCGCAGCTGCGAGATCAAGGCCTGGGTGGTGGGCCAAGACGAGCGCGAGGCCGGGCTGCGGGCGATTCTGAATTTTGGCCACACTTTTGGCCACGCGATCGAGGCGGGCCTGGGCTACGGCGAATGGCTGCACGGTGAGGCGGTGGGCTGTGGCATGGTGATGGCCGCGCACTTGTCGCAGCGCCTGGGGCTGATGGACGCTGCGCTGGTGCAGCGCCTGACCACGTTGGTGGCACGCGCCGGCCTGCCGGTGCGTGGGCCGCGGCTGGCCGCCAACAACGCCGCACGCTACCTGGAACTGATGCGGGTGGACAAAAAAGCCGAGGCGGGGGAAATCCGCTTCGTCGTGATCGATGGGCCGGGCCGAGCCGCCATGCGTGGCGCGCCGGACGCGGTGGTGACCGAGGTGGTTGACGCCTGTTGCGCCTGAACGGTTTTTTGCTATCAATAGTGAAGCTAAGCCGCTAGGTTTCACTAGGGCTAAAGCGTTATTTCATTCGGAATTCAATGAATCTGGCCCCCTACGCCTGCCACCCGGCCCATTCTCGGGGTCGGCGGCACCCAGAGCCTGCGGCGCCCACCCGCACCGAGTTCCAACGTGACCGCGACCGCATCGTCCATTCCACCGCTTTTCGCCGACTGGTCTACAAAACGCAGGTCTTCCTGAACCACGAAGGCGACCTGTTCCGCACCCGGCTGACACATTCGCTCGAGGTGGCGCAGCTGGGCCGCTCGATCGCGCGGGCCCTGCGTTTGAACGAAGACCTGGTGGAGGCGATTGCGCTGGCGCACGACCTCGGCCACACGCCCTTTGGCCATGCCGGGCAAGACGCGCTGAACGCCTGCATGGCCGACCACGGTGGTTTTGAGCACAACCTGCAAAGCCTGCGCGTGGTGGACTCGCTCGAGGAGCGTTACCCGCTGTACAACGGGCTGAACCTGAGTTTCGAGACCCGCGAGGGCATTCTCAAACACTGCGCGCCGCGCAACGCCCGCCGCCTGGAGGCGCGTGAGCCCGGCGGTGTGGCGCAGCGGTTTCTCGGCGGCACCGATGGCGCTGCCAGCCAGGTGTTGCAGCCCGGGCTGGAAGCCCAACTCGTCAACCTGGCCGACGAAATTGCCTACAACGCGCACGACATTGACGATGGCGTGCGCTCCGGGCTGATCACGCTCACGCAGTTGGAAGACGTCCCGCTGTTCGACGACTTCCGCCGCCAGACGCTGACCGACCACCCGGCCCTGCAGGGCCGCCGGCTGCTGTTCGAAACCATCCGCCGCATGCTCAGTGCGCAGGTGTACGACGTGATCGCCGCCACGCGCCAGACCCTTGACGCTGCGCAGCCCGCCGATGTGGCGGCAGTGCGCTTGCAGCCCGCTTTGGTGCAGTTTTCGACACCCATGCGTGTGCAGTCCCAGCAGCTCAAGCGTTTCTTGCTGCAGAACCTGTACCGCCACACGCAGGTCACCCAAACCACGGTGCAAGCCCAGCGCATCGTGCACGAACTGTTTGCCGCTTACCGCACCACACCGAGCGAAATGAAACCGGCGTTCGCCAGCCAGCCCAACCAGCCGCGCGCCGTGGCCGACTACATTGCCGGCATGACCGACCGCTTTGCCGCCCGTGAACACGAGCGCCTGACCGGCCTGCGCCTGCTGGGCTGATTTGGTGCCATGGACGGTCAACAGGTCATCACCCACACCCAACGCTGGCTGGAGCGGGCGGTGATTGGCCTCAACTTGTGCCCTTTCGCCAAGGCGGTGCACGTCAAGCAGCAAATCCATTACGCCGTGTCGGCCGCCGTCGGCCATGCCGACATCCGGGCGGCTTTGGTGGCCGAACTGCGCGACCTGCTGGCACACAACGCCGGGGTGCGCGACACCACGCTGCTGATCCTGCCCAACGCCTTGCCCGATTTTCTGGATTTCAACGACTTCCTCGGCGTGGCCGACCGCACTTTGGCCAAGCTCAAACTCGACGGCGTGGTGCAAATCGCCAGCTTCCACCCCGCCTACCAGTTTGCCGATGCCGCGCCCGACGACATGGCCAACTGCACCAATCGGGCGCCTTACCCCATCCTGCACCTGCTGCGCGAAGACAGCGTCGCCCGCGCCGTGGCCGCGTTCCCCGAGGCCGAATCCATCTACGCGCGCAACATTGCAACGCTGCAACAGCTCGGCCCCGCCGGTTGGGCGGCGCTTGGGGTGGCCCCATAATTGACTACATAATTGGGGTCAGATTCCAATTGATTGAATTGGACCCAGGAGGCTCCCATGGCGCGGCTCGCCAGACTCACGGTACCCGGCTACCCCCACCACGTGATCCAGCGGGGCAACAACCGCCAGGCGATCTTTGCGTCGCCTGAAGATTACCGCTTCATGCTCTCGCTGCTGGCGGAGAATGCCGGCAAGTTCAGCGTGCACATCCACGCCTATGTGCTGATGGGTAACCACTTTCACCTGCTCGCCACACCCGAAACGGACACGGCGTTGCCGCAAATGATGCAGGCCGTAGGCAGGCGTTATGTCCGCTATTTCAATGACCGGCAGGGGCGCACTGGCACGCTCTGGGAAGGGCGTTACCGCTCCACTCTGATCGAGACCGAGCGCTACCTGATGGCCTGCATGGCCTACATCGACCTGAACCCGGTGCGCGCTGGTATGGTGGCCGACGCGCGCGACCACCCATGGTCCAGCCACGGGCACTACATCGGGGCGCATACCGACAGGCTGGTCACACCCCATGCGCTGTACTGGTCGCTCGGCAACACGCCTTTTGCGCGAGAAGTGGCCTACGCCGATTTGGTGCGGGCCGGCGTGGCCTCTGACACGCAAGCCGCCTTGACCGCGTCGGCGCTCTCTGGCTGGCCATTGGGTGCGGCACCGTACATTGTGGCCCTTCAGAAGCAGACTGCCCGACGGGTACACAAAGCGTCTGCAGGCCGGCCATTCGCTTCACCTGAAGGCTGAGCAAGCGCGGAACAGTATTGCTTCTGTATGCCGCCTTAATCTGTCCCCAATTAAAAAAATCAAAAATCAAAATCTATTAATTGGAATCTGACCCCAATTGTTGTGCTTGGCATTGATGTTGCATTGCACTATGCTTGATGTCCCACTGAAATAGGAGCGCGCCATGACCACGGCTGCTGAAATCGCACACCTTCAAGAACACGGCCTGTATTCGGCCAACAACGAACACGACGCCTGTGGCGTCGGCTTTGTGGCGCACATTCGTGGGGAGAAAAGCCACGCCATCGTGCAGCAGGGTTTGAAGATCCTCGAAAACCTGGACCACCGGGGTGCGGTGGGCGCCGACAAACTGATGGGCGACGGTGCCGGCATCCTGATCCAGTTGCCAGATGCCCTGTACCGCGAAGAAATGGCCAACCAGGGTGTTGCCTTGCCGCCACAGGGCGAGTACGGCGTGGGCATGATTTTTCTGCCGAAAGAACACGCTTCCCGCCTCGCCTGCGAGCAGGAAATGGAGCGCGCGATCAAGGCCGAGGGCCAGGTGCTTCTGGGCTGGCGCGATGTGCCGGTCAACCTCGACATGCCGATGTCGCCCACCGTGCGCGAAAAAGAGCCGGTGCTGCGCCAGGTCTTCATCGGCCGCGGCAACGACGTCATCGTGCAGGACGCGCTGGAGCGCAAGCTGTACGTCATCCGCAAGACCGCCAGCGCCAACATCCAGCGCCTGAAGCTGACGCACAGCAAAGAGTATTACGTGCCCAGCATGTCCAGCCGCACCGTGGTCTACAAGGGCCTGTTGCTGGCCGATCAGGTGGGCACCTACTACCTTGATTTGCAAGACCAACGCTGCGTTTCGGCGCTGGGGCTGGTGCACCAGCGTTTTTCTACCAACACCTTCCCCGAGTGGCCGCTGGCCCACCCTTACCGCTATGTGGCGCACAACGGCGAGATCAACACCGTCAAGGGCAACTACAACTGGATGAAGGCGCGCGAAGGCGTGATGTCCTCGCCCGTGCTGGCTGCCGACCTGCAAAAGCTCTACCCGATCAGCTTTGCCGACCAGTCCGACACCGCCACCTTCGACAACTGCCTTGAGCTGTTGACCATGGCCGGCTACCCCATCAGCCAGGCCGTGATGATGATGATTCCCGAGCCGTGGGAGCAGCACACCACGATGGACGAGCGCCGCCGTGCGTTCTATGAGTACCACGCCGCGATGATGGAGCCGTGGGATGGTCCCGCGTCCATCGTCTTCACTGATGGCCGCCAGATCGGCGCCACGCTCGACCGGAACGGCCTGCGCCCCTCGCGTTATTGCATCACCGACGACGACCTGGTCATCATGGGTTCCGAGTCCGGCGTGCTGCCCGTGCCCGAGAACAGAATCGTGCGCAAGTGGCGCCTGCAGCCCGGCAAGATGTTCCTGATCGACCTGGAA
>JAZKIY010000072.1:0-2420 GCA_040384665.1 Pseudomonadota bacterium | reverse complement strand
CGTTGAACTCTTTCATGATGCGGCACCAGAGCAGGCGCGCGGCGCGCATCTTGGCAACTTCCAGGTAGAAGTTCATGCCGATGGCCCAGAAAAAACTGAGGCGGCCGGCAAAGCCGTCCACATCCAGGCCTTTGGCAATCGCGGTTTTCACATACTCCTTGCCGTCGGCCAGGGTGAAGGCCAGTTCCAGCGCCTGGTTGGCGCCGGCTTCCTGCATGTGGTAACCCGAGATGCTGATCGAGTTGAACTTCGGCATGTGTTTGGCCGTGTACTCGATGATGTCGCCGATGATGCGTATGCTGGGCGCCGGTGGAAAGATGTAGGTGTTGCGCACCATGAACTCTTTGAGGATGTCGTTCTGGATGGTGCCGCTGAGCTGGTCCTGCGCCACGCCCTGCTCTTCAGCCGCCACCACATAACCGGCCAGCACCGGCAGCACCGCGCCGTTCATGGTCATGGACACCGACACCTTGTCCAGCGGGATCTGGTCGAACAGGATTTTCATGTCCTCGACGCTGTCAATCGCCACGCCGGCCTTGCCCACGTCGCCGGTCACGCGCGGGTGGTCGCTGTCGTAACCGCGGTGGGTCGCCAGGTCAAACGCGACCGAGACGCCCTGCCCGCCGGCGGCCAGCGCCTTGCGGTAAAACGCATTGGACTCTTCGGCGGTCGAAAAACCGGCGTACTGACGGATGGTCCAGGGCCGCACCGCATACATGGTGGCCTGCGGCCCGCGGATGAAAGGCTCAAAACCTGGCAGCGTATCGGTATGGGGCAGATCCTTGAGGTCGTCGGCCGTGTACAGCGGCTTGACCGTGATGCCGTCCGGTGTTTGCCAGTTGAGCGCGCCGATGTCGCCCCCGGGTGCGGACTTTGCGGCAGCTTTGGCCCAAGCTTCAAGGCTGGCGGGCGCAAATTCGGGAGAGGACGGTGGTTTGGGGGTGCTCATGGCGCTGCTGGGTACGGAGGTAAACGATGTTTGTTGGCCGACCAAGTTTACATTATTTATAATTATTGATGCAAAATTTAATTTCAGCTAAGATCGCGCTGTCCAGCCGAGGCTGCAATTGACCACCTGACAACCACCATGGCCGCTGTTTCATTGACCCCCCGCGCCCTCTATGAAGAGGTGGCAGAGCTGTTGCGCCAGCGCATTTTCAACCGCGAACTGGCGCCCGGCAGCTGGATTGACGAGCTCAAACTGGCCGAAGAATATGGCATCAGCCGCACACCGCTGCGCGAAGCGCTGAAAGTGCTGGCCACCGAGGGCCTGGTCACCATGAAGGTGAGGCGCGGCGCCTATGTCACTGAAGTGTCAGAGCGCGACCTGAGCGATGTGTACCACCTGCTGGCGCTGTTGGAAAGTGACGCTGCAGGCGTCGTCGCCACCCAGGCGACCGACCTGCAGTTGAAAGAACTGCAAACATTGCACCGTGAGCTTGAAAAAGCCGTCACCAACCGCGAACGCTTTTTCGAGATCAACGAAGCCTTTCACATGCGCCTGCTGGAAATCGCCAACAACCGCTGGCGCGACCAGATGGTGGCCGACCTGCGCAAGGTGATGAAACTGAACCGCCACAACTCGCTGCTCAAGAGTGGCCGTATGCAAGAGTCCCTGGCCGAACACCGGTCCATCATGGAGGCACTGGCCGCGCGCAATGCCGACGCCAGCGCGCAGCGCATGCGCGAGCACTTCAGGAACGGGCTGGAAGCGGCGGCTTAGAAAACCGGTCCAGGCGCCGCTCGCGGCGATAGCGGCCAACCCGCCCGATCCCGGCAATCACAAAACAGACACGCACCGCACCCGCCTAGGTGTCGCTCGCCACGGATGCCACCAGCGCCGTGAAACCGGCAAGGTGAAGCACAAAGATGAAGGCTTGGGCAAACTGCCATTGGTCCCGCCAGCGCATCCAGTCTGCGGGTGCCACCCCGGAGGCCTGCCATGCCGCAAGCTGCATGTTGGCTGGAAGCACGGCAGTGGCCCACACCAGCAGTGCCAATGCAATGGCGGCGGCGCTTGAAAAAACCAACGGGCTGGCCACGCCTTGCTTGCGGAGCCGAAAGCCCAGACACAGCACGGCAATCAGCGCGCCGATTTCCAGCACCGGACCAATGATGCCGAACAGCCGGTAGAGGGTTGACTGCACCGCCAGGTAGAGCTCCGGCGCCCATTGCCGCTTGGGAAGCAATTCCAGGGCATGGGCCAGGTGCATGCCCATGGCCAGTGCGGCCAGGACGATGGCAAGGAGGCGAAGGGATTTGAGGCTTGGGATCATGCCGGGCTCCACGGTGATACGTGCACACAAGGTCGCCCCTGAAGCCCGCACGCCCGCTCCAGGCAGCACGATATTACCTGCCGCGCGTCACCAGAAACACCCCCGGCAGGATCAGCAGCGCACCCACGGCATGGTGCCAGCCGG
>JAZKIY010000071.1:0-29551 GCA_040384665.1 Pseudomonadota bacterium | reverse complement strand
TGCAGATGTTGGAGGTGGCCTTTTCGCGGCGGATGTGCTGCTCGCGCGTTTGCAGCGCCAGCCGGTAGGCCGGGTCGCCATGCGTGTCCACGCTCACGCCCACCAGCCGGCCCGGCAGCGAGCGCTTGAACGCATCGCGGCAGGCCAGGTAAGCCGCGTGGGGGCCCCCATTGCCCATGGCCACGCCAAAACGCTGCGTGCTGCCGAGCACGATGTCGGCATTGAATTCGCCCGGTGGCAAAAGCAGCGTCAGTGCCAGCAGGTCGGCGGCGACGCACAGCGCGGCGCCATTCGCATGCGCGACACCGGCCAGTGGCCGCAGGTCGTGCACCATGCCGGTGGTGCCGGGGTACTGGGCCAGCACACCGAAGAAATCGCCACTGGCCATCAGCTGTGGCACCGTGGCGCTGGCCGAGCTGACCTTGACCGTGATGCCCAGCGGCGCGGCACGGGTCTGGATGACTTCAATGGTTTGCGGGTGACAGTCGCCCGCGACGATGAACACGTTGCTCTGGCTTTTCACACTGCGCTTGGCGAGCGTCATCGCTTCGGCGGCGGCGGTGGCTTCGTCGAGCATGGAGGCATTGGCAATGGCCATGCCGGTGAGGTCGCAGACCATGGTCTGGAAGTTCACCAGTGCTTCCAGCCGGCCCTGCGAAATTTCGGCCTGGTAGGGCGTGTAGGCGGTGTACCAGGCCGGGTTCTCCAGGATGTTGCGCTGGACGACGCCCGGCGTGTAGGTGCCGTGGTAGCCCATGCCGATGAAGCTCTTGAAGACCTTGTTTTTCGCCGCCATCGCGCGCAGCTCGGCCAGGGCCGCGGCTTCGGTGATGGCTGCGGGAATGGCCATCGGCCGCTTGCGCGCAATGGCGCGTGGCACGATGCCTTCTATCAGTGCCGCGCGCGAGGCGGCGCCCACCACGCCCAGCATGTGGGCCTCGTCCACCGGGGCAATGCCAATGTGGCGTGCCACGAATTCGCTGGCGTTTTCAAGTGTGGAAAGCGGGGGCATGGCGGGCATCGTCAGGGTCTTGGTGCGGTGAAAACAGGGTCAGGCGTTGGCGGCGAAGTGGGTGTAGGCGGTCTCGTCCATCAGCGCGGTGAGCTGAGACGGGTCGCTCAGCTTGACCTTGAAGAACCAGCCTGCGGTCAGCGGGTCGGTGTTGGCCAGCGACGGGTCGGCGCGCAGCGCCTCGTTGACCTCGGTGATTTCGCCGTCCACCGGCATGAACACGTCGGCCGCCGCCTTGACGGACTCGACCACGCCAGCCACGTCTTTTTGCGCAAAGGCCTTGCCGACTGCAGGCAGGTCCACAAACACCACGTCACCGAGCGCGTCCTGGGCGTGGTGCGTGATGCCCACGGTGGCGGTGTCACCGTCGACCAGCAGCCATTCGTGGTCGGGCGTGTACTTCAAACTCATGTTGTTCTCCAAAAAAAGAATGGGGGAAAAGAATGGGGGGCAGATTCCAATTGTTTCAGCCACGGTGGTAGCGGTTTGGCACAAACGGCATGGCCACCACCTCCATGGCCACCGGCTTGCCACGCACGATGGCCTGCAACACGGTGCCCAAGGCACTGAATTCTGCACGCACATAGGCCATGGCCACCGGCTCGTTGGCGCTGGGGCCGAGCAAACCGCTGGTGACTTCGCCCACCCGCTGGCCGGTGCTGTCCTGCAATTCAGTGTGTTCCCGCACCGGAATCCGGTCCAAAGCCCGCAACCCAACGCGTTTTCGGGGGGGAGCCTTAGTAGGATCTAGCAGTTGCGCTATGATTTTTGAAGCGCCCGGAAAGTCACCAGCCCGCGCACCACCGGCCCGGCGCACCTTCTGGATGGCCCAGTTCAGGCTGGCTTCCACCGGCGTGGTGGTGGTGTCGATGTCGTTGCCATACAGGCACAGCCCAGCTTCCAACCGCAGCGAGTTGCGGGCGCCCAGACCCACCGGCTTCACCTCAGACTGGGCCAGCAAGGCACGGGCCAGCGCTTCGGCATGGCTGGCGGGCACCGAGATCTCGAAGCCGTCTTCGCCGGTATAGCCACTGCGGGTGATGGTGAGTGGGCTGCCTTCCCAGGTGAACACGCTGCCGGTCATGAACACGAGCCGCTCGACGCCGGGGACGAGCCGCTTCAGCGCCTCCACCGCCAGCGGCCCTTGCAAAGCCAGCAGCGCCAGGTCGGGCCGCGGTGTGACGGTGCAGCGCTGGCCGATGTGCTGCTGGATGTGGGCGATGTCATTGGCTTTGCAGGCGCCGTTCACCACCACAAACAGGTCGCTGCCCCGGTTCAGGAACATCAGGTCGTCGATGATGCCGCCGTCGCCGTTGGTCAAGAGGCCATAGCGTTGCTTGCCGGGTGGCAGGTCGATCACGTCGACCGGCATCAGCGACTCGAAGGCCGCCGCAGCATCGGCGCCAGACAGCGTGAGCTGGCCCATGTGCGAGACGTCAAACAGGCCGGCTGCGGTGCGGGTGTGCAGGTGTTCGGCCATCAAGCCCGCCGGGTACTGCACCGGCATGCTGTAGCCGGCAAACGGCACCATGCGCGCGCCGAGTTCGGTGTGCAACTGGTGCAGCGGTGTTTTCAGCAGGGGGGCGGTGGTGGACACAGGCTTCTCCGGGGGCACAGATACACCATGGCCACTCGCATGGCCATGCACTTGCCGCCGCTGTCCGCTTTACCTGAGAGATTCACCCGGCTGCTGTGCAGCTTGGGGCTTGCTCCTTCGGTGGGTGGCCAAGGTGACCGCCTCTCTCCAGTGGGGTTTGCCGCAAGAGGATGCAGCGTTTGCCAGTCCTTTTGCCTGAGCGTTCAGGCCCCGCGATGGGGGCCGTGCGCCGTCGGCGACGTGTGTGCCACGTTCTCTCCTGACGCGACCAGTTTACCCGGAAACGGCGGCGGTTTCGGGGGGCAGCAGCATCGCAATCCGCTCGGCAATCGAGTCGGCGCGCTCGAAGCCAGCGAGCTTTTCAATCTCTTCAAGCATGAAGCGCGACTCGGCCAGCATGGCGTCGCGGTCCTTGGCGTTGCGCAGGGCTTCGCGCAGGCGCTCGGCCAGGGCCGGGTCGCGGCGCGCGAACATGCGTTCGCAGATGTCGAACAGAAACATGCGGGTGGTGGCCAGCGAGCGTTTGCCCTCGAAGGCGTCTGCGGCCTGGGCGGTGCCGGTGTTCACAGGCCGGACAGACACCGGTGGCGGCGCGGGCTGCACTGCCATCAGAAAGCCGCTGTCCACCAGTTGCTGCACCATGGGGTCGACCCCGTCGCCAAACACCGCGCGCATGTCCTGCGCCGACTTGCGGCCATCGGCCATCAGCAGCAGGCTGCGTTCGCGCAGGCCGAGGGTGCGGGCGCCGGGTTGCAGCTCGGCGCGGGCTTTGTCGGTTTTCTGGAGCAGCATGGGTGGTGCCATGCTGCCACCGGCATGTGACAAACGCATGAAACCCCCCGCCTGGCGTCAGGGGGCAACGCCGGGGCCGGACGACAGTGGTTTGTAACGCAGGCAGTGCAGCTGCGGACAGGTGGTTTCACCAAAGTGCGGGCAGCGGGCGTCGTCGCACAGCAGGCCGGCGGCGGCGCTGTCCCACACGCCTTTTCCCACCGCAGGTTTGCCGGGGAAAAAGCCCATCGCTGCGAGCACGGTGGCCGGGTCGGGCGGGGCGGCCATGGCCATGTGCATGGTGTAGACCGCTTCCATCTGCGGGTCGAGCACCAGCAGGCCGAGCAGGCGCACACCCACGGTGGGCGTGGGCTCGAGGCCAACACCGTTGCCCTGCGACGGTTCCACCTGAAACTCGAACACCGCCGACTGCAGTTGCTCGGGCGTGCCGGTGAAGCGCAGCGCCAGCGGTGGCATGGGCGGGTGGCTGGCCAGCATGCGGGCCAACACCGGTGGCACCACCGGCGGGGCGTCCAGACCTTGGGCACCCCGGTCGGCAAACAGCTGCAGGCTGAACTCAAAACTTTGCCCGTCTTCGGCATAGACCGTGCCTTGCGCGGTGAACAGCGCTGTGTCGGCGGGCGGCGCGTAAGGCTTGGACGGGGTGGCGCTCAAGGCGTGGGGGCTGAGCGGCATGGCCGCAGCGCCTGCGGTGCCCGCAGCCAAGCCCGCTGGGCTGAAGGGGGCGGAAGCGGTGGCCGCTGTGAACGGTGGCGCACCGGGTTTTGCCGGGCTGGGTGGTGTCGCGCTTGACCCCCGTGTGTGCACCCGGGGGGTGGGGGCGGGCAGTTTGAGGCCGGTCAGTGCCTCCACCACGTCGTGGGCCCATTGCAGCGTGGCGGGTGGGGGGGTGCTGTTCAGTTGCCGGGCGGTGGGCGAGAGGGTGAGTGCGGTGGTGGTGCCGGGCAGCACCGGCAGCTTGGTTGCCCCAGGGGCCCCCGTCTTGCCCACCGGTGTGGGTGTGGCGATCTTGCCAGTGAGGGGCGATGCGCTGTCTTTGCCCTGGCCGCCGAGGATGCGGTCCACCCCTTGCGCGGCTTGCAGGGCCGCCAGTTTGGCCAGCGCGTCGGGGTTGATCTTCATGGGCTTGCCCGGCGCGCTGTCAGACCGAATCGGGCTTACATGCCGGCGTAGTTGGGACCGCCGCCGCCTTCGGGCGTGACCCAGACGATGTTCTGCGTCGGGTCTTTGATGTCGCAGGTTTTGCAGTGCACGCAGTTCTGTGCGTTGATCTGCAGGCGGTCGGTGTTGTCGGCGTTCTTCACGAACTCGTACACACCCGCCGGGCAGTAGCGCGCCTCGGGCCCTGCGTACTTGGCCAGGTTGATGTTGACCGGCACCGACGCGTCTTTCAGCGTCAGGTGGGCCGGCTGGTGCTCTTCGTGGTTGGTGTTGCTGATGAACACGCTGGAGAGTTTGTCAAACGTCAGCTTGCCATCGGGCTTGGGGTAGGCGATGGGTTTGCACTCGGCCGCGGGCTTGAGGTAGGCGTAATCTGGCTTGGTGCGGTGCAGCGTCCAGGGGATGTGGCCGCGCAGCACAAACTGCTCAAAGCCGTTCATCACGGTGGCCACGGTCAGGCCGTGTTTGAACCAGTTCTTGAAATTGCGGTCTTTGTGCAACTCGGTGTGCAGCCAGCTTTTCTCAAAGGCTTCGGGGTAGGCGCTCAGCTCGTCGTGCTGGCGGCCGGCCACCACGGCGTCGTAGGCGGCTTCTGCGGCCAGCATGCCGGTCTTGATGGCGGCGTGGCTGCCCTTGATGCGGCCCACGTTCAGGTAGCCTGCGTTGCAGCCCACCAGTGCCCCGCCGGGGAACACGGTTTTGGGCAGCGAGTTGATGCCGCTGGCGTTGATGGCGCGCGCGCCGTAAGACAGGCGCTTGGCGTTGACTTCGCCTTGGTCGTTCTCAAAGTACCAACGCACATTGGGGTGGGTCTTCCAGCGCTGGAGTTCTTCAAACGGGCTGAGGTAGGGGTTCTCGTAGCCCAGGCCGGTGACGAAGCCCACCGCGACCTTGTTGTCTTCCATGTGGTACAGAAAGGCGCCGCCGTAGGTCTTGTTGTCCATCGGCCAGCCGGCGGTGTGCATCACAAAACCAGGCTGGTGGCGGCTCGGGTCGATCTCCCACAGTTCCTTGATGCCAATGCCCCAGCTTTGCGGGTCGCGGCCGTCGTCGAGCTTGAAATTGGCAATGAGTTGTTTGCCGAGGTGGCCCCGCGCGCCTTCGGCGAACACGGTGTATTTGCCCAGCAGCTCCATGCCGAGCTGGAAGTTGTCGGTCGGCTCACCTTCCTTGTTGACGCCGAGGTTGCCAGTGGCCACGCCTTTGACGGCACCGTTCTCGTTGTAGAGCACTTCGGCGCCGGTGAAGCCGGGGAAAATTTCCACACCCAGGGCTTCGGCCTGCTCGCCCAGCCACTTGGTCAGTGCGCCGAGGCTGATGATGTAGTTGCCGTGGTTGTCGGCAAACGGGGGCAGAAACATGTTCGGTACGCGGAAAGCCGACTGCTCGCCGAGGAAAACATAGGCATCGTCCGTCACCGGTTGGTTCAGGGGCGCGCCGCGTTCCTTCCAGTCGGGGATGAGCTCGGTGAGCGCTTTCGGGTCCATGATGGCGCCGCTCAAAATGTGGGCGCCCGGCTCCGAACCCTTCTCCAGCACCACCACCGAGACGTCGGTGCCTTTTTCGGCCGCGAGCTGTTTGAGGCGGATGGCTGTGGCCAGACCACCAGGGCCGCCACCGACCACGACCACGTCGTACTCCATGGATTCGCGTGGGCCAAACTGGGCCAGGATATCTTGGTTTGTCATGCGGTTTCTCGCTGGATAATGGTTGTCGGCTGTCTCAGTGGTCAGCTGTAATTTTATTCGGTGAATGCAGGCCCCTGCGGCACCCCGTTTTGTTTTGTGGAGACGCTCTAAATGGCATACACCCTGGATTTGTCGGGCCGCGTGGCCTTTGTGACCGGTGCTTCGGGCGGTCTGGGCGCCCAGTTTGCGCGCACGCTGTCGCGCGCCGGTGCCGCCGTGGTGCTGGCCAGCCGCCGGGTGGAAAAACTCAAGGACCTGCGCGCCGAGATCGAGGGCGAGGGCGGTGACGCCCATGTGCTGGAACTCGACGTGACCGACCACGACAGCATCAAGTCCGCCGTGGCGCACGCAGAAACCGAAGTCGGCTCGATCGACATCCTGGTCAACAACTCCGGCGTCAGCACCACCCAGCGGCTGCAGGACGTGCAGGAAGACGACTACGACTTCATGTTCAACACCAACGTCAAGGGCGCGTTTTTCGTGGCGCAAGAGGTGGGCAAGCGCATGCTGGCCCGCGCGCGCGGTGCCGCCCCCGGCACCTACACCGGGGGCCGCATCATCAACATCGCCAGCATGGCCGGGCTGCGGGTGCTGCCGCAGATTGGCGTGTACTGCATGAGCAAGGCGGCGGTGGTGCACATGACCAAGGCCATGGCGCTGGAGTGGGGCAAGTACGGCATCAACGTGAATGCGATTTGCCCCGGCTACATCGACACCGAGATCAACCACCACCACTGGCAGACCGAACAAGGCCAGAAGCTGGTGCAGATGCTGCCGCGCAAGCGCATTGGCACGGCCAGCGACCTGGACGCCATTCTGGTGATGCTGGCCAGCAACGAGAGCCACTTCGTGAACGGCGCCATCATCGCGGCCGACGATGGTTTTGGCGCGGCCTGATGCACATTGACCGGAGCGACCGATGAAGTTTGTGCTGCCCAAGCAGAAGAAGCTGATCCACGAAATGGTGATCCCCATCCGCTGGGGCGACATGGACGCGATGAACCACGTCAACAACACCACCTATTTCCGCTACCTGGAAACCATCCGCATCGAGTGGTTCCGTGCCGTGGGCGCCCCGGCCAACCCGCAGGGCGAGGGGCCGGTGATCGTCAACGCCTTCTGCAATTTCTACAAACAGCTGGAGTACCCCGGCGACGTGCTGGCCCGCATGTACGCCAGCGACCCCGGCCGCACCACGTTCGAGACCTGGTGCACGCTGGAGCGCACCGACATGCCGGGCGTTATCCACGCAGAGGGCGGTGCCACCACCATCTGGGTGGACTTCCCGAAGCAGAAGGCCACGGCCTTGCCGGACTGGTTGCGGGCTCAGGTGAGCTGAGACGGCTTCCCAGGGGCTTTTGACGCCTGCCAGCGGCTGATTTCAAGAAAAATGGGCCCGCAGCCTTAGTGAAACCTGGTGGCGGTGCTCCTGAAAAAGGAGCGCCTGGCGGTTGCCAAACCGGTCGGCTTCAGGCCACTGCGCCCAACACATGCCCCACCAGCGCGCTGCAGCCCATGGCCACCGCGCCCCAGAACGTCACCCGCAGCAAGCCCCGACCCAGCGGTGCGCCGCCTTGGCGGGCCGCCACCGCGCCCAGCAACGCCAACAAGACCATGGTGGCGCCCACCAACACCGTGTTGAGCTGGGCCAGGGGCACCCACCACGTCAGCAGCACCGGCGGCAAAGCGCCCACGGCGAACGCCACAGCCGACGCCGCTGCGGCTTGCAGCGGGCGGGCCCGGGTGCTGTCGGACATTTCCAGTTCGTCGCGGGCATGGGCGCCCAGCGCGTCGTGCGCCATCAGCTGCACCGCCACCTGTTTGGCGAGTTCCGGCGTCAGGCCGCGCCCCTCGTAAATGCCGGCCAGCTCGGCGCGCTCGTGTTCGGGGTCGGCGGCGAGTTCGCGGCGCTCGCGGGCCAGGTCGGCCGCTTCGGTGTCGGCTTGGGAACTGACCGACACGTACTCGCCCGCCGCCATGGAGAGCGCGCCCGCCACCAGCCCCGCCACCGCCGCCGCCAGCGCCGGTTCACGCGCGGCCTGCGCCGCCACCACGCCCACCACCAGGCTGCTGGTGGAGATCAGGCCATCGTTCGCGCCCAGCACGGCCGCGCGCAGCCAGCCAATGCTGGCGCGGTAGTGGCGTTCCAGGTGGGGCATGGCGTGTGGCTCAGACGTGGATCAGCCGGCCGCCACCGAACGACCAGTTTTCCCAGGTCGTTTCCTTGAAGCACACCATCACGTGTTCGGTGTTCAGGCCGGCGGCGGACAGGCTGACCATCAGCGCTTCCAGCAGCTTTTTCTTGACTTTCACGCTGCGGCCGGCCGACCACAAAATCTCCACCAACACAAAGTCGTCGGTGCGGGGCGACGCCAGGTCCGGGTAGCTGGCGTCAAAGCGGAAATCGTCGGCGTTCAACTCCAGCACGCGCTGGAACTTGTCGGTTTCTGGCACGCCCACGCTCAGCAGCGCGGCATGCACCGCGTCCAGCACGGTGGATTTGAAAGCCGCCGTTTTCGGTTGGCGCACGGTCAGGGTCACAAGGGGCATGGGGGCTCCAGTTCTGGTTGGGGGGAGGTGACTTGCTCCGAGATCCATGCGCCGTAAGCGGTGTTCACGGTGTCCAGTGCGCAGACATGGATGGCTGGCAGCATGTAAGGGTGCTGCGCCAGGATGGCGGCTTCCACCTCGGCCCAGCGCACCGCCATGGTTTTGCACAGCAGGCGGAATTCTGGCTCTTGCTGCACCGCACCGTTCCAGGCGTACACGCTCTCGGTGGCCGACACCTGCGCACAGGCGACCAGCCGCTGTTCCACAAGCGCACGGCCCAAGGCCAGCGCTTGCTCGCGGCTGGGCAGGGTGGTCACGACGGCGATGTGTGCTGTGCTGGCCATGGCAACCGTGTCAGCCAGGAATCTCTGGCTCGACCAGCCGCGCCAGCTGCAGCAGCGACTCTTGCCAGCCCAGCGTGCAGGCTTCGGCGGGGATCACGGCCGGAATGCCTTCCTGCGTGATCTGCACATCGGTGCCACACGACACGGCGGTGAGCGTCACCGTGGTCTGCATCTGGCCCGGCAGGTTGGGGTCGTCAAAGGTGGCGGTGTAGCGGATGCGGCTGTGCGGCACCAGTTCCAGGTAGCTGCCGCCAAAGGCATGGCTGTGGCCGCTGCCAAAGTGGGTGAACGACATGCGGTAAGTGCCGCCCACCTGCGCGTCCATCTGGTGCACCTTGGCGGTGAAGCCATAGGGCGGCAGCCACCGCGCCATCGCGTCGGGGTCCAGAAAGGCGCGGTAAATGCGTTCGGCGGGGGCGCGCAGCACGCGGTGGAAGTGGACGGTGTGGGTGGTGGACATGGTGTTAACTCCTGAAAACCGAGGAAGGCCCTCACAGAGGACGACGAATGGGGCGCGTCAGATTCGACACGCCGCGAGACCACCGCCTCACTTTTGTTTGGGCACCCGCCCCATCAAGTAAAACTCCGGGTTCGGCTGCATGCCGCTGAAACTGGCCATGCGGTTGCTCAGGCCAAAGAAGGCGGTGATGGCGGCGATGTCCCAGGCGTCTTCGTCGCTGAAGCCGTGGGGGTGCAGGGCGTCCATGTCGGCGTCGGTGATGGCGTGCGAAGCGTCGCAGACCTTCATGGCGAATGCCAGCATGGCTTTCTGGCGTGGTGTGATGTCGGCCTTGCGGTAGTTCACCGCCACCTGGTCGGCCACCAGCGGTTTTTTCTCATAGATGCGCAGCAGCGCGCCGTGGGCCACCACGCAGTAGAGGCACTGGTTGGCGGCGCTGGTGGTGGTGACGATCATTTCGCGGTCGCCTTTGGTGAGGCTGCCTTCTTCCTTCAGCATCAGCGCGTCGTGGTACGCAAAGAAGGCGCGCCATTCGGCGGGGCGGCGCGCCAGGCCCAGAAACACATTGGGAATGAAGCCGGCTTTTTCCTGCACTTCCAGAATCTTGGCCTGGATGTCTGTGGGCAGGGTGTTCAGATCGGGGGCAGGGTAGCGGCTCATAAGGGTGTCTCCGGAAAGGGGGCTGAAAAACCGGCGTGCACGTGGGGACAAATTCGCTTCTTACACATGCAACAGCGTTGGCTGAGCATCCTACTAGCAATGGCCTGCCCTCGCGCCCCGCTATCGGAGCCATTGGTAAAACCATATTGATTCATCGCGGGCCACCCCCTAGACTGGTTCCGCAGTCATGCAGACAAACCAAAAGGAGATAGCCTTGTCCACAGAAGCAAAGTGCCCGTTCCCCCATGGCGCCGCCAAGTTCGCGGCCAGTTCCCGCAAGAACTCCGACTGGTGGCCCGACCAGCTGAACCTGGGCGTGTTGCACCAGCACGCGGCCGAGTCTGACCCGCAGGGCGGCAAGTTCAACTATGCCGAGGCTTTCAAGAGCCTGGACCTCAACGCCGTCATCAAGGACCTCACCGCGCTGATGACCGATTCGCAAGATTGGTGGCCGGCCGACTACGGGCACTATGGCCCCTTCTTCATCCGCATGACCTGGCACAGCGCCGGCACCTACCGCATTGCCGACGGCCGCGGCGGCGCCGGCTCGGGTGAGCAGCGTTTTGCGCCGCTGAACAGCTGGCCCGACAACGGCAACCTCGACAAGGCGCGCCGCCTGCTGTGGCCCATCAAGCAGAAGTACGGCAACAAGCTGTCGTGGGCCGATCTGATTGTGCTGGCCGGCAACGTCGCGCTGGATTCGATGGGCTTCAAGACCTTTGGTTTTGCCGGTGGCCGCGAAGACGTCTGGGAACCCTCCGACGTGAACTGGGGCGACGAGATCGAGTGGCTCGCCACCAGCGACAAGCCCAACAGCCGCTATTCCGGCGACCGTGAATTGGCCACGCCGCTGGCCGCTGTGCAGATGGGCCTGATCTACGTCAACCCGCAAGGCCCGGACGGCAACCCCGACCCGGTCGCTTCTGCACGCGACGTGCGCGAAACCTTTGCCCGCATGGCCATGGACGATGAAGAAACCGTGGCCCTGGTGGCCGGTGGCCACACCTTCGGCAAGGCCCACGGCGCAGGCCCTGAGCACCACGTGGGCAAGGAGCCCGAAGCCGGCGCCATCGAGGAAATGGGTTTTGGCTGGAAGAACAGCTACGAGAGCGGCAAGGCCGGCCACACCATCACCAGCGGCCTGGAAGGCGCCTGGAAACCCAACCCCACCACCTGGGACAACGGCTATTTCGACACGCTGTTCGGCTACGAATGGGAGTTGACGCAAAGCCCGGCCGGCGCCAAGCAGTGGCGGCCCAAGGGCGGTGCGGGCTCTGACACCGTGGTCGATGCGCACGACCCCAACAAGCGCCACGCGCCCATGATGTCCACCGCCGACCTGGCGATGCGTTTTGATCCCGCCTACGAGAAGATCTCGCGCCGCTTTCAGGCCAACCCGGCAGAGTTTGCCGACGCCTTCGCCCGCGCCTGGTACAAGCTGACCCACCGCGACATGGGCCCGGCAGCGCGCTACCTCGGCCCGCTGGTGCCGAAAGAAGAATTGATCTGGCAAGACCCGGTGCCGGCGGTGGACCATCCGCTGGTCGACGACAAGGACGTGGCAGCGCTGAAAGCCAAGGTGTTGGCCAGTGGCCTCTCGGTGCCCCAACTGGTGGGCACGGCCTGGGCCTCGGCTTCTACCTTCCGTGGTGGTGACAAGCGTGGTGGCGCCAACGGCGCCCGCATCCGCCTGGCGCCGCAGAAAGACTGGGAAGTGAATCAGCCGGCCGAGCTGGCCAAGGTGCTGGCCAAGCTCGAAGCCATCCAGAAGGAGTTCAACGGCGCAGGCGGCAAGAAAATTTCTTTGGCCGATCTGATTGTGTTGGGCGGTGGCGCGGCCATCGAAAAGGCGGCCAAAGACGGTGGCCATGCCGTCACCGTGCCATTCGCGCCCGGTCGCACCGACGCCTCGCAGGCGCAGACCGACGTGGAGTCTTTCGCGCCGCTGGAGCCGGTGGCCGATGGTTTCCGCAACTACTGCCGCAAGGGCTACGAAGAGGCCATTGCGCGCTTGTTGATCGACAAGTCGCAACTGCTGACGCTGAGCGCGCCCGAGATGACGGTGCTGCTGGGTGGCTTGCGGGTGCTGAACGCCACGGTGGACCATCCGGCCCACGGCGCCTTCACCAGCCAACCCGGCGTGCTGAGCAACGACTTCTTCGTCAACCTGCTCGACATGGGCACGCAGTGGACCAAGAACGAGAGCACCGGCGTGCTGGAGGGCACCGACCGCAAGACCGGCAAGCCCAAGTGGACCGGCACGGTGGCCGACCTGGTGTTTGGTTCCAACGCGCAGCTGCGCGCGCTGGCCGAGTTTTATGCCAGCAGCGACAGCAAAGGCAAGTTCGTGAATGACTTTGTCGCCGCCTGGACCAAGGTGATGAACCTCGACCGTTACGACCTGGCCTGATCGTTCCTGCGCCATAGCAAAGCCCGGCCCTGGCCGGGCTTTTTCTTGGGAGCTCGCGATTCGTTATCCTGCCGGCATGGAGAAAAAAGCGATGAACAAAGACGCACAGTTTGAAGCCGGCCTGGCCCAGCGCACCGCGGTGATGGGCGAGGCCTTTGTGGCCAAGGCCTTTGACGGCATGACACCGTTTTCCGAACCGCTGCAGGAGTACGTCACCCGCAACGCCTGGGGCACGGTCTGGCAGCGCGAGGGGCTCGATTTGAAAACCCGCAGCCTGATCACGGTGGCCATGCTCACCGCACTGGGCAAACAGAACGAGTTGAAAGGCCACATCCGCGGCGCGCTGAACAACGGCGCCACCGTGGCCGAGATTCAGGAAGTGCTGTTGCACGCCACGGTGTACTGCGGCTTCCCCACGGCGGTAGAGGCGTTTCGCAGTGCGGCGGAAGTGGTGGAAACGGCCGTTTGAGGCGATGGGGGCTGCTTTCGGGCAGTTTTTAAGCCGAATCGGCCTCAAGCCCTAGTGAAACCTTGCGGCTCAGCTATTGAATTGATAGTGATGACGCTGCTGCGCTGTCAGCGGCCCGCCACCAGCTTCAACACCAGGTCGCCGGTGGTGGAGGCCTGGTAAGCCCGCATCAGCCGCGCCCGGTAAATTTCCACCGTGCGGTGGCTGATGCTCAGGCTGCGGCCAATTTCCTTGGAGGTCAGGCCGTCGGTCAGCAGCGTGGCCACCTCGCGCTCGCGCGGCGTCAGTTCGGCCTTCACCACGCGGCGGGCCGACAGGTCTTCAAAGGTCCAGATGCCGGCGCCCAGCGGCTTGTTGCGGTCCAGCGCGCGGCCGGTCACGTGGCACCAGAAGGTTTCGCCTTTGAAACGGCCGTCCACGCGCTTCATGATGCGGTCGTCGGCGTAGTTGCCCTGGGTGTTCATGATGGGGGTGATGCGCGCACCGGTGCGCTCGAATTCGGCGGCACTGGGGTAGAGCACCTGGAACGACTGGCCCACCAGTTGCTCGCGCGCAGCGCCAAACATCTCGCACAGGCGCTGGTTGCAGTCCACCACCATGCGGTTGTCGGACAGCACCAGGCCAATGGGGTTGAGCTCGAAGGCCAGCCGGTAATCAATGTCTGCCATATCGGTATTCACCATTACGAAATACTACGTAACGCTGTACGTAGTATCGTTCAGGCTTCCCAGCCAGGAGACCTCCGTGAACAAGATTTATCCCTCCGCCGAAGACGCGCTCAATGGCGTGGTTGCAGACGGCCAATTGATGGCCGTGGGTGGCTTCGGCCTCTGCGGCATTCCCGAAGCGCTGATTGACGCACTGCGCGACAGTGGTGTGAAGAACCTCACCGTGATTTCCAACAACGCCGGCGTCGATGGTTTTGGCCTCGGCAAGCTGCTGGAAACCCGGCAGATCAAGAAAATGATCTCCAGCTACGTGGGTGAAAACAAGGAGTTCGAGCGCCAGTACCTGGCCGGTGAACTGGAGCTGGAGTTCACGCCCCAGGGCACACTGGCCGAGAAGCTGCGCGCCGGCGGTGCCGGCATTCCGGCCTTCTTCACCAAGACCGGTGTCGGCACCATCGTGGCCGAGGGCAAGGAACTGCGTGAGTTCGATGGCGACACCTACGTGATGGAGCGTTCGCTGGTGCCCGAGGTCTCGCTGGTCAAGGCTTTTCGCGCCGACAAGTCGGGCAACCTGCAGTTCCGCCTGACGGCACGCAACTTCAACCCCGCGGTGGCGATGGCCGGCAAGGTCTGCATTGTGGAGGTGGAAGAGATTGTGGAAGTGGGTGAGATGGTGCCCGACCAGGTGCACCTGCCTGGCATCTACGTGCACCGCATCGTGCTCAACGCCACGCCAGAAAAGCGCATCGAAAAACGCACCATCACCGCCGCCGCCGCGGTGGACATTGTGGCCGCCAAGGTCGAGGCGCAGGCCGTCATTGCCCAGGCTGCGGCCGTGGACGACGTGCCCGCTGTGCCCGCCAAGAACAACACCAACAAAGGAGCCTGAGATGCCTTGGACCCAAGACCAGATGGCCGCCCGCGCGGCGCAGGAACTCGAAGACGGTTTTTACGTGAACCTCGGCATCGGCATCCCCACGCTGGTGGCCAATTTCACCGGTGACAAAGAGGTGTGGCTGCAGAGCGAAAACGGCATGCTGGGCATCGGCCCGTTTCCCACCGAAGACGAGGTCGACGCCGACCTCATCAACGCCGGCAAGCAGACCGTCACCACCATCAAGGGCTCGTCGATCTTCGGCAGCCACGACAGCTTCGCCATGATCCGCGGCGGCAAGATCAACCTGTCGATCCTGGGCGCCATGCAGGTCAGCGAGCACGGCGACCTGGCCAACTGGATGATCCCCGGCAAGATGGTCAAGGGCATGGGCGGCGCGATGGACCTGGTGGCCGGCGTGAAGCGCGTGATCGTGCTGATGGAACACGTTGCCAAAAAGAAAGACGGCAGCGAAGACCTGAAGATTCTGCCCAAGTGCACGCTGCCGCTGACCGGCGTGGCCGTGGTCGACCGCATCATCACCGACCTGGCCGTGATGGACGTGACGCCCGAAGGCCTGAAGCTGGTGGAACTGGCGCCGGGCGTGACCCGCGAGGTGCTGCAGTCCAAGACCGGCGTCACGCTGCTCTAAACCGCACATTCCCCCCAATCCCCTGGGTGCGGCGTTTGCCGGCCCAGGGGATTTCTTTTTTCAGGGTGGCGCGCGATCAAAAGTTAAGGGGGCGTAATGCCGCTGTTTTTGCGGCCTGAACATTCCGCATCGCTGCTAAAAATACGACTTCCTTCGCTGACCGTATTTCCTGCGCTCCCGCGCGTCACCATGAACACCCTCCGGTATCCAGTGCCAGACGCCGCTTCAGGCGTTGCCTCGGTGGGCAGTCAAAGAACCAAAGAACGGTTCCGGCTCAGCTTGCGCAGCTGGCTGGTGACCCTGGTCTTGCTGGCGCTGGTGCCCGTGTTTGTCTTCACCGTTCTGACCACGCTGGAAATGCACAGAGCCCGTCAGAACGCCGTCATGGCGGAACTGGTCCAGCGCGCGGAATCCACCGGACACGCTGTCAGTGAACGCCTTGGCACCGCGATCGGGTACCTGAATGCGCTGGCCACCTCCAACGCTGCGGTGACCGAGAACATCCCGGTGTTGTACGCACACGCGCAACGTGTTGCCGAAATGAACCCCGGGATCACGGGGATCGCCCTGGTCAATGCCGACCGCCGAATGGTTTTTTTCACCCGCCGCCCTCTGGGGGAGGTCTTGGCCAAACCACGCAATACCGACACCAGCGATGCCGTGTTTGCCACCGGTCAGCCTGCAGTGTCCAGCCTGTTCACTGGCCCGTACTCCAACAAGGCCGTGATGTCGCTGGGTGTGCCGATCCACCAGGGTGACAAGGTGGCCTACACCCTGTTGATGGTGCTCACCAGCGACTCTTTCAACCAGCTTCTGGCACAGCAAAAGCTGCCGGAAGATTGGGTGGCCGTCATCGTGGACCAGAAGGGCAAGATTCTGGCGCGTACCCATGCACCCGAGCGTTTTGTCGGGCAGGACGTATCGACCACCCTGATGGCCAAACTGAAGGCGGGCACCTACGGACTGGGTGCCGGCACCACCAAGGACGGGATCGATGTCAAAACCGACATTGTTCCCTTGCAGCCTTGGGGCTGGAAGATGGTGGTGAGCGTGCCTTCGGCCTCGCTCAACCAGCCGCTCAACCGGTCGCTGGGCATGCTGGTGGCCGCGGGGGGTGTGTTTACCGTGCTGGGCGTGATGGCGGCATTCGCGCTGGCGCGGCGCATCACCCGCTGGGTCTCGGCCTTGGCCGCCGGTACACACGCGCTGCAGCGCGGTGACGCGGTGCCGGCATTGCGCAGCCGCATCGTTGAACTCGACGACATGGCGCAGTCCCTGAAAACGGCCGATCGGCGGGCCCGGCAAATCAGCGCGGCGCTGTCGCACACCGAGACGCGGAAGCAAGAGGTGGTGGCAGAACTGGCCAATGCGCGACGCGATGGGCTCACCGGCCTGGCAGGCCGCAGCCAGTTTCTGGCACACAGCGAGGTGCTGCTCCGCAACGCACCAGCCGGCCACCAGGTGGCCATGCTGTTCATTGATCTGGACAATTTCAAGGGCGTCAACGACCGTTATGGCCACGAGTCCGGCGACCACGTGCTGGTGCGCACCGCGCAGGCCTTGCTCTCAAGCAGCCGGCAATCCGACGTGGTGGGGCGCCTTGGCGGGGACGAATTTGTGGTCTGCCTGCGGGCACCCGACGGTGCCCTTGCCGCCACCGCGGAGGCCCTTGCCACACGGGTGATCGATGCCGTGGCCGCGATGGACATGGGGGTGGGCTGCAGCATTGGCATTGCCTACGGCAGCAGCACCGACACCGACATCGTGGGCCTGTTGCGCAGCGCGGACGAGGCGATGTACGCGTCAAAGCGCCTGGTCAAGAGGCGCTTTTTAAACGTCGGCTAGACCGGGGCGATAAAACAGCGCGACGGGCGGAATTCGGTCGCCCAATGCAATCTCCCGGCAGAGGGGCAGGCCCTGTGCCGGGAGATTGTGTCAACCGATCGCCAGCGCAAGGCTGGCGAAACGTTGACGTTTACTTCACCGTGACTTCAATCGTCTTGCTCAGGGATGGGCCATACGACTGGTGGGCGCCATTGGCCAGCTGGGCGGTGAGCTTGTACTTGCCCGGTGCCAGGGTGATGTCGGCTTCGGTCTGGGCCTTGCCATAGTGCAGGTGGGTGTCGTCCATCGGAATGGTCTGGCCTTCGGCGATCGGGCCGGTGTTGATCAGCAGGTGGTGGTGACCCGAGCCAGCGGCAATGGCGCCAGCAGGTTCGATCTTCACGCCTTCAGCACCAAACTTGACCTTGAACGGCGACGACACGGTGGCGCCGTCGGCCGGCTCGGTGATCGTGATCGAGCCGGTCGGGGCTGCCACCGGTGCCGGTGCGGCTGCCGCAGGTGCCGCAGCGGGCGGGGTTTCAGCCGCAGGCGTAGGCGCCTTGTTGCAGCCGGCCAGCAGGACCATGCCCAGGCAAGCTGCGGCAGTGCCAGTCAGAAAACGTTTGTTGATGTTCATGGGTGTCCCTTCGTTGATGGAGAAATCGGCATCTGGTGCCAGCCGCTTGTTGGAAGCGGTGGCGACCGGGCCGGGGAACCGCCTTGATGGTGTTCCTCGGGTGCCGTGCACGCATTTTAGAAAGGAAGAAGCACAAACAAAGGGTTTGGCCGCACAGTCGCGGCGCTGTCCTACAAAGGCCGCTTTGCGGCGTGGACTGGAGCGGGTGATGGGAATCGAACCCACGTTATTTGCTTGGGAAGCAAGAGTCCTGCCATTGAACGACACCCGCATTTTGCAACCCGTTGATTTGCAACAGATTTTTGCCATAAGCGCTTGATTTTGCAGGGCTTTTTGGCCCTTGGTGATTTGGGTGTCGCCCATTTGCGCCCATTTGCACCCGTATACACTTACGCTGTTGGCGTAGGTTTTGGCGTAGGTTTCTTTTTGAGAGACTTTGCCGGCCTGCGTTGCCCCTGCTAATGTTGGCTTGTGGCAACTTCAGCGAGTATAGGCCCATGTATTTTGATGCGCGAGCTGCCAAGCTGATGAAGCCGGGTGGCCACCTTGTGATCGAGGGTTGCCCTGGCCTGCGCCTGGTGTGCACGGTCGCGCACAAGACATGGACGTACCGCTACAAGGCGATTGCCGACGGCCGAATGAAGCAGGTGGCGATAGGCCGCTGGCCAGCGATGCCGGTGCAGACGGCGGCGGCGCAGTGGCAGGTGCTGCGTGACCAGCGCGCGGCGGGCGCCGACCCATCGCTTACGCGCAAGACCGAGCGCCAGGCGATGCGTGCGGCGCCTGGCCTGGGAGTCATGACGGTGCGCCGCGTGGTGGATGATTTTTCTGAACGCCTCCCAGAGACGCGACAGGCCGCCGGCGCACTGGCCGCGCAGCGCCAGCTGGAGCGGCTGCTGCAGGAGGAGCCAGGCCTCGCGGCGCAGGATGCGGTGGCCGTGACCCGTGCCGACGCCTTCCGGCTGCTGGAGGCGCGCCGGAATGTACCCACGACCACGGCCAAGCTGCGCGGGCTGCTGGCTTCGGCTTGGGATCGGGCGCTGGATGCTGGCGATTTGCCGACCGACACGCCGAACTGGTGGCGCCTGGTGTTGCGAGGCGGGCTCAAGAGCAAGGGCAAGACCCTGGGCGGCAAGCACATTGGCAGACAGCGCCGGGTGCTGGCGCCGGCCGAAATTGCCGCGCTGCTGGACTGGTCCGTCAATATGCACGAGGTGGGCCGCGATGCGCTGGTGCTTTACCTTTGGACCTGCACGCGCGGAGTGGAGATTTTTGGCATGCGACCGGAGCAATTGCACGAGGAGGTCGGCGGCATTTTGTGGTGGCAGATCCCGAAGATGCAGACCAAGAACGCCCGGCACGAAGATGCGGTGGACCTGCGGGTGCCGCTGTTTGGGCGTGCGCTGGAGGTGGTGAAGCGCCGCTTGTCCGAGGTTGGCAAGTCGGGATGGCTGTTTGAGGGCGAGGGTGGCGAGCAGTACCGGCAGACTTTTTTCTCGACCTACGTTTACAACCTGCAGCCGTACTCGACCAAGGTGACCGGGCGGCAGGGTGGCGGCCTGGTGCTGCCGGTGACGCACTGGTCCCCGCACAACCTGCGCCGCACGGCGCGCACGGCGCTGGCGTCGCTTGGCTGCCCCAACGAGGTGGGTGAGGCGATTGTTGGCCACATGCCGGACGACATGGTGGCCACCTACAACGCCTACAGCTACGACGCCGAGCGCCACAAGTGGTTGGCCAAACTGGCCGCCTACATGGAGGGGCTGGGCTCCGGCTTGCCGGCGCGACCGAAGCGGGTGCCTGGTGGCGGCGGCAGGTCTGACGCGGGCCGCGATTCGCCATAGGCAATCAGGTCGACCACGCGCCAGCCAACGCGCCCGGCTGTGAGCCTGCGCGGCTTGGCCACCTCGCCGGCGGTGACCAGGCCCTCAAAGGCTGACTCAGACAGCGACAGGAATGCCGCCGCACTGGGCTTGGCCAGGTACATAGGCTGGATGGTGACGATGGGATGCGCTTTCTCGGTCACTTCAACCCCCCGCTCATTGCCCATGCTTTGCCCTTTTCCAGCAAGAACGCGGCTTCGGCGCACGTCATCCTGGACGAGCGCACCACCAGGCACCCGGCCTCGTCGTAGCCGACGACCAGGACGTCGGACAGGTCGAGGGCCATGGCGCTGGCCAGGGCCTGCTCGACATTGAAGTTGGTGGACGCCGGAAGGGCGATCACGTTTTGGTTTTTCATTCGGCGTCTCCAGGTTTTGCGCGCTTGTAGGCCGGGCACTCGGCCCCGTCATTGGCGCCAACGTAATTTGTGTGGATCGTGCGGTGGTGGCTTGGCACAGAGGTCGGGACCGGCCCAGAGAGGGTCCAGAGGCACTTGCTGGACTTGTTGCTCATCACGGCACCAGCCCTGTTTTTGACCCGCTCAAGGTCGAAGTAGGTGCAGGTTCTACAGGACTGCATCACGCCCCCCCCAGCTTCGCCGGTTTCGCGTCTTTGTTCAGCAGCACATTGAGGGTGTCAAGTTTGCGAAGTGCGCGGGGGTCCATAGTTTCAATGAAGGAGCCATCTTGTCTGTGTAGTGACACCACCAGCACGGCGTACCTGTGGCCAATGCTTTGCACTTTTATTTGTATGCTGCCGATGGATTCTTGGGTCATTGGGCGCCTCCCAGCTTCGCGTTGTGTTCGGGCTCGGCGCTTTGGATGCGACCAATGACCTCGACCTTTGCGCACACTAGGCCTTTGTAAGTCCTAACCAGGGTTCCGCCCTTTTTGGCGCAGGCCTGCTCAACGCTTTCGGCACCACGCAAAACATAGGTGCCAAGTGCAGCACAAGCGGCGATGAAGATGATGGTTGCGACAATCATGCCGGGTTTCATGGTGCAGTTTCTCCCTGTGTGGACAGCTTCGCGTTGCGGGCGGCCACCACGGCGCGGGCAAAAGCGCGATGAGCCATCAACTGGTTTGGCATAAAGCCACGCCCCCATTCGCGCTCAATCAGGGCGTCTAGTTCGGCATCCGAAAGCGGCTCTAGCTTCGCTGGCGCGGCGGGTGGGGTGGTGAGCATCAGTTTTATTTCGTGTGCGCTGGCTTCGGCGCCTGCAGCGAAGCTGTCATTGCCTCCCCGCTTTTGATCGGCGGCGTAGTCTTCCAGCATGGCCCACGCTTGAGCCAAAAGAATACGCTGGCGACCTGTGAGCCCAGCCACCGGCTCCGCTTGCTCTGCGCGGGCAAGGGCGAGGGCGGCGCGGGCTTTGACAATGCTTGGGTATTTTGATGCCGCCTCTGCCCCGTGCCTCGGCTCAACTTGCAGCCAAAGGTCTGAGCTGGCCGCTTCCAGCGCCTCCACCAGCGCGTCAATTGTTGTGGTCATTTCAATACTCCACTTTTTCAATGGTGAACTTGTGGCCGCAGTGCTGGCAGGTGACTTTCCAGTCGTTTAACTTTTCCCATCGGTCTTGAAAAACGTGGCCTGCGATTCGGTACTCTGGGTCGTGTTCGCCCTTGGCAAGGTCGTTTTCCTCGCCGCACTTGGGGCAGTCAACACGTAGCGACCAATCAAGTTGTGCGATTGGCTTTGTCATGTCGTCACCTTTGGCGCGTTGGCGCGGATAGCGGCGGCGATGGATTCCCGCGCCTCGGCAACCTGACGGATGTAGCTCTCTGTCATGTAGGTTTGAATGCGAGTAGTTTCCGCAACCTTCGCATCGTCCTCTGCCCGCTCTGCCATAGCGCGGGTGACGAGGTGCGCGTCTCGCAATTTGTAGAATTCCACCATTCCACGGGCCTTGTGTGCTGCGTGTTTGTCAGCCTCATGCGCCCACTGCGCTACTTGTTCGGGGGTGGGCGTCATGTCTGCTCCTTGATGTTTTCGAGCGCCCACTGACGCATCTTTTGCCACCGCTCCTGTGGGTGCCTCTCGTTGTAGATTGACACGCTTTTGCGGTGCAGTCTGAACTCTGGGTAGTAGGGTCGCATTGGGCCGCAAATTTCGACATCCACCGACTTTTGCATTCCCACGGCGTACTCGTCGTTCATGTACATGATTTCAGCGGCCATGGCCGGGGCGATGCCGAAGCGCTTGCCGACTTCATCTGGGTCGCAGTCGTCCTCATCGCCCAAGTCGTCCATCTTGGTGCCGCGCTTCGCGCCCAGCACGCCCAGAGTGCAGAACTCGCCCTCTGCTGTGGCAAAGCTGCCGGGGTAAAGAACCTTCTCTGGCATGGCATCCAGCGCTTCGACCAGTTCACGCAACAGTGCTTGGCCGCGCTTGCCTTCCAGCGAACGCTTGACGGCCTGCCGCCACCGGCCATGTGCCAAAGGGTCATCATCGCCATCTTCAATGTATCCACTGCGGCTCATGTCGTCACCTTTGGTGCGTTGGTTCGGATGGCGGCGGCGTAAGAGTCAGCGGGAGCCGGTGCCCAAGCGCCACTCCCAAGTTGACGCACAGAGCGCTGAGCGTTTTCGTCACACAGCTTCGCATCGGCCTCTGCCTGCTCTGCCATAGCGCGGGTGACGAGGCGGGTGAGTGCGGCAATACCAACAACGGATTCGCCCATTGCTCCGCCGTCAACGCCGAAGCCGCAATCAGCCTCACGCGCCCACTGCGCTACTTGTTCGGGGGTGGGGGTCATGTCGGCTCCTTTGCTCGGCGATTCCATGCGGCGATTGCTTTCACGCTGCCGTAGTCCGGCTCA
This sequence comes from Pseudomonadota bacterium, assembly GCA_040384665.1. Taxonomy (GTDB): domain Bacteria; phylum Pseudomonadota; class Gammaproteobacteria; order Burkholderiales; family Burkholderiaceae_C; genus PCRC01. The sequence continues at coordinate 7,052 of JAZKIY010000071.1, read as the reverse complement.
TCACCGTCGTGCATCCCGCAAGGGCCAAGAGCGCCGCAGTCTTGGCACTCCGACTGGCTGTAGTTGCCAACACCCGGCTCAAAGGTGGAAATCTCACCATCGCTGATGTTGGTAGACCCGCAGAACGGGCACGGCAAAACGTCTTGGTCGATCATGCTATCTGCTCCTTTGGCTTTGGGGCTGCTGCAAGCGCGTTTCTGACCATCGCGCAAGTCTCGTTGTAGCTGACGTTCTGAGATTCAGAAAAGGCGTGAATCACCGTGTAGTCAATCTGCGGCACAACAGGCGCGGCGAGTGCTGTCTCGTACTTGGCCCGCAACATCACCAGCCGATCACTGATGTGGCCCGGCATGATTCCCGCGTCGGTGCAAAGTGCATGAGCCTCTGTCAACCAAGCGGCGTTTGGGTTGCTGTCGTCAGGCGCGGCGAGTGCTTCGCGCAGGGTGGTGAGGGGCACCGTGTAGGGAAGCAGACTGGAAGCCATAGCCCCGCCGTCACGCATGGCGTCCTCGTGGGTTTTGGCGGGCACAATGCGTTCGCCGTCCTCAGTGCTGTAGGCCCACACCTTCGGCGCTGCCTGCACGGGCTGGCCGGGAGTGAGTGCTTCGCGCAGTGCTGAGATAGCGGCTCGGTTTGCAACGACAAGTGGGTGGTTAGGCCCAAGCGCCTCGTAGGCGGCGCTCGTGTTTGTCACGGCTTCGAGGTCGTCGGCCACCTTGTGTAGGTCAGTCATGGCATTTCCTTGAGTGCGGCGCTGTCCGCTTTGATGCAATAGTCAATGGCGTGTTGGTTGTTGTCGGAAGCGGCGTGCCACAACTGGAAGATCCTCAACTTTTCGTCACGCCTTTGATTGATAGCCGCCCCGTCAAGATCAAGCGTTCCTCGTATCAAATCCATTGCGGCGTACACGTCACCCATCTCGTCTTCAAGACGATGCGTCAAAGAACCAGCGCCATCTGGATGTTCGTCGGTGGTGTAGTAGGCCAACTTCTTGCCGAGAATCTGTTGCAGTTCGCCGCATTCCTCGATCAGCTTGGCGATTCCGTTTGCCGCCATCGTCATGTTGTCTGCTCCTTCCTTTTCCAAGTGTTGCAAGACAGGCCAAGCACGTGGTGGCACCACCAACTCACAAAGTTTGCTTGCCAGTAATATCGGTAGTCGCCCACCACCCTCTTTTCGGATAGCGGGTAACCCCAATACCGATGTGCTCTATAAGCAGTGACCCGAAACGGCTTTGTCATGGTGTGTCCTTGGGTTGTGGGGCTGCTGGCTGCGATGCAACCCAGTCAAAGACCAGCTTGGCCCACGGCAACGGGCCGCGATAATCGTCAGCCACGAACGCCTTGGCGGCGCGGTGTACGCTCTCCGGCACCAGCGCATAACCGGGCGGAACAACAGGCTTGTCATACAGCGCCACGACAGCGTTGTTTCTCTCTTGCACGGTTTTGGGCACCACAGGCGCAGCGGGCTTGTCGGGCTTGTCCATCGCCAGCGGGGCTTTCCACGTCCCGCGCAAAACGCTGATGCAGTCGTTGCTGTCCAGCATATAGTCGCCGTCTGCTGCCGCGTCATCTGCGGCTTTTATCCGAGCGCACAGGTCTTCAATGGACGGGTGCGAACGTGGGTCACGCTCGGCAAGTCGGCCCTGCTCATAAAACCACTGGTCGCGCCTTGTCGCTGGCGGCATACAGTTAGCCGTAAGCTCCGGCACCACAGGCGCGGCGAGTGCTTCGCGCAGTGCTGCGATGGCGGCGTCGCACGCCTCCCAGGCCTGCAATGATTCAGCGGTGTATAGCGTCTCATCCGTCATCGCCACCATGGATTCTTGTAGCAATTTGTTGGATGCTGATAGCGCCATCGTGGCTGCTTTTTGTAGGCCGGTTACCTGAACAGGCTTTGAGCTGGCAAAGCCATGTTCAATCGCGTGCCCGGCTCGCTGCATGAATTGGCAATCTTCCGGCTCGGGGTGAGTTGCTGCTTTGTGTAGGTCAGTCATGGCTTGTCGCCCTTCTTGAAAAACTTTTCGGCGCTGCTCAGCGCATGTTTTCTGAACAGCTCGTCCCCATGGTCGAGTCCGTCAAGCATGGCTCCGACCACATAGCCAACGATCACAGCCGGCCAAGTTACAAACAAGACCACGAAGATTTTGATGATGTATTTCATGGTGTTTCCTTGAGTGCGGCGCGGGCAACGTCACTGCGAGATTTCGCATAAGCACGGACTCGTACGAAGTCGTCCATGTAGGTTTCGATGGGCGGATTGCCATACGTATCCCTGCCGGCCAGTCTGTGAATAGTTCCCAGAGAAGTAGCGGCATCGCCCAACGCAGCCCGAAGCTCCGCGTTCTCCGCTTCCAGCGCGGCGATGCGTTCACGGCACCCAACCTCATAGCCGACTCGGGCCGCTTCTTTTGGATTGGCAGGCCAGCCACGCTCGGCAAGCGCTTGGTCAAGCAAGGCGTTAACTTCGATGCTGCTCATGTCTGCGCTCCAAACAGCGCCTTATGCGCCTCTGCTGCGTCGGCCTCGGTGGCGAAGGCCATGCCTGCGGCAAAGATGCGGTGGTCTACTGCGTCTTCGTACCAACCGAGTAGCTTCGGGCTCGCCTCTTGCATAAACTGCGTCCAATAAGACCCCCCCATCGGGGGCTTCACCCGCAACGGCTCGGGATACGAAACCTCCCGAGTGACCATTGGGCGGGCGATGCGGACATCCTTGGGGTAAGACAATAGGGCGCGCAGAGCTACGTCGCCGGATACCGATTGCCAACGGTCTGATGCGAGCATTTCCATCTGCTTCCCATCCGCAATGGCGCGGAGTAATTCGGCTGCTGGGTGTGTCATTTTTTTCTCCTTGCATGTCGCCGGTATCTCGCACCGGCAGGTGGGGAAAGTGCAGCTCATACGCCGATGGCCTTTTGGGCCGCCTCGTAGGCCGCATTGACTTCGGCCATGCGGGCATCGGTGCCGCCTTTGTCTGGGTGTGCTGCCCTTGCCGCGCGCCGGTAGGCGTTACGCAGGCTGTCGGCGGTCTGCACCGTGTTGGGCACACCCAGCACCTCGCGCCAGTCGCGCACGGCGGCGGGGGCGGGCAAGGCGGCAAAGCCGGTGAAAGCCCGGTCCAAGATCATCGCGCCCCCATGGCGCTCTATGGCCCGCATGGCTTCCAGGGTGGCGGCAATGGCGGCCAGGTTGTCGGCAACCCGCTCGTACCGGTCGATGGCCATGCAGCGCATCGGCTCCGTCGGGCGAACCCAGTACACGGCCACGCCGGGGTCGCGCGGCTCGGGCTGGCCAGAGCGCGGTAGGCCGTCGAGGCGGGTCTGCAGGTTGGTGCTGACGATGGCGTCGCCGTCCAGCACGCCGAACTTTCGCAGGGCCTCCAACACGCGCACGCGAGCGTCGGACACAGTGAGATCGCCCTGTCGGGCGAAGCTATGGTCGCCACGGCGGACGTGCTCGGTCTTGTTGAACCGGGCGCGACCCTGCAGGTGGCCTGGCGTGCGCTTCCACCCTGCAGGCCAGTTGAGCGGGTAGTTGCTCGGGGCCATGGTCAGTACGCTTTGCCGCCAGCCAGCACGCGGTTGGCCAGCTTGTGGTCTGGGCGGTGGGCGTTGAACGCCAGCTTCTGTGCGACGGCGGCGCCAAGGTCTATGTCGTAGGCGCCGGCCAGGTCGAAGATGCGGATGAGCGCATCGGCCAGCTCGACGTCGCGCATGGGCAGGTGCGGCAGCTTGTCGTCCATCAGGCTCTTGCGGTCACCCTCCATGGCTTCAGCCAATTCAGACACGGTGAGCATCAGCTTGTTGCTGAAGCAGTAGGGGTTGCTGGTGATGGACTCGCCGGTCTTGGCGTCGACCCACCAGCCTGCCGCCCTGGCGGCGCGATGGCAAATGTGTGTGAGGGCGCGTGCTGCGGATTCGGCGGTAACGGTGCTTGAGGTGGTCATTGTTTTTCCAGTGGGTGTTGTTGTGCTGCGCGCTCCCGATCAATCAGGGCGGCCGCTTCGTTGATGGCTTTTTCCATATTGGCCACCGTGGTGGTGGCGAGCTGCTCGGTGTGGATCTCCAGGCCAAAGTTCACCGCCTCCAGCTCCTGGATGGCGTAGCCGTAGTTGCCGGCCTGGGCCTTGCGCTGGCCGCAACGCTCGTGGGCTGTGCGAGCCAGTTCGACATCGCCCACATGGCACTTGCCCACGCCCATGCGGCACAGCGCCAGGGTGACCGCCAGCGCGTCGCGCACGGCGCCCCAGTTGTCGGCCGTGCCCTGGCCGCGCACCAGGTGGTACATGGCGTCGTGCACCAGGATGCCGAGGCTGGTTTGCGCTGTGGCTGGCGCCGGCTTTGTGCCCGCAACGACGTAGTCCGTCAGCGAGCCCTGGCCGGTGAATACCCTGGGCCGGTGCCTTTTGGTGGGTCGCTTGTTGCCTGGCACGTCAGTCCTTGAGGAACACCGGCAGTGGCGCGAAGTGGTCGAAGTACGTCTCGCGCACGCCCAGCTGGCCCAGCGTGGCCACGCCTGACGCCTTGCGGATCAGCAGCAGCTTTGCGCCGCGCGGCGTGTCGGTGTTGATGGGGCGGTAGTGGTACCCCACGTCGACGGCTGCAGCGCGGTCTGAGCTGAGGCAGATGGGGTTGGCCGTTGGCGGGTTGGCGTGCGAGGTGGTCATTGGTAGTAGGTGTCGGCCTGGTTGCTGAGGGCGTGGAGCTGCTGCATGGCGATGCGCGGGTTGGCAAGCAGCTTCATGGCGTCGGCGTGGAACCTTTTGAAGGCCCGCACCTGCTGCACACTGCCGCCGTTGATCGACGCTGGCACGCGGGCCAGCTGCGCCTTGAGGCGTGCCAGCGTGCGCTCTCGCAGGTCGTCTGGCTCGCCCACGTCAGGCCGCCGTGAGGTCTGCCTGGGCCACAGCGTTGCGCGTTTCGTCGCTGATGGGCTGGTCGCCGGTCTTCTCGATCTCAACGCCGTCTTTGGCCATGGCGTAGACCTCGTGCTGAGCGGGGATGTCGCACTGGATTTGACGCCCTGCAACGTGGGCCACGGCGCGCTGTGGGCTGGTGGATTCCACCAGGTGTTTGCTGGTGGGGGTGACGACGCGGTAGAGGCGGGTTCGTGTGGACATGGTTTACTCCTGAGTTGGGGTGATGGTTTGTTGGTGCTGGGCCGGCCGCTTACGGCAGGACGCACCAGTCGTCGGCCAGCATGTCGGTCTGGCTGACCAGCCAGCCGGTGACGGTGGCGCCGTCGGCGGCACGCATGTTGATGTTGGGCAGGCGGGTAATGGTGCCGGTGTCGCCGAGGTCGAACAGCCTGACATCCACGCCAGAGATCAGCTGCTGCGTCGGCCCGTGCGGCGGAATGGTTTCGCTGGAGCCCTTGTTCAGCCACAGGTGCATGCCCTTGCCGTTCCAGCCTGCGCGGGAGATGCGCTCGCCGAGCTTGAGCGCGTCGAGCGCCACGCCGAATGGCAGGCCGCTGGCGACCCGGTAGGAGCGCTCGAACACGTCGGCCGGTGACCAGCTGACGTAGCCCTGCCGGTCGGGCATATTGGGCTTGCCGCCGTCCCGGTATTCAACCAGGTAGCCTGGGTCTTCGCCGCTCTCGGCAACCAGTGTGGGCTGGCCGCGATAGGCGCTGTAGGTGCCGCGCGTCATGGGCTCGGCGACAACCAGTTTGGTGCCGACGTAGAGGATGGGTGGGTTCATGGTTTTTTCCTTGGGGCGCTGATCAATCGGCCCAATAGGCCATTGGGTTTCGATGTTCTGGGTGGTGGTGGCTGAGCCATTCGGTCGCCTGGGATTCCAGCGCGTGCCTGCGCTCATAGTCTCGGCTTGCGCACTCTCCCGCCGCGTGAATGACCGCTTTGGTTTTGCCGTCAACAACGGATACAGCGACTGGGTCCCCTCCCCAGTTCATGTCGACCCGATACCGGCAGTTGAAGGTGATGGAGGCTTTTCGGTCGTAGAAGGCCGCCTTGTAGAAGATCGACGCCCGCTCCACACCGGAAGCATCCAGCAGCTTCGAGTGCATGCTGTGGTCGGTGGCCTTGATGCTCCAGCCGTTCGGCAGCGTGACCGAGACAAAGAGGTCGTCGATGCCTGCGCCAAACTGGATTCCGGTGGCGGCGGTGATCTCAGCTCTGCTCACCGGGCAAGTCCAACCGAGAATGTCTTTTGGCAGTCGGTCGCTGCCATTGACCAGGTCGGCCTGGCCGGCAGCCTCCTGCGCCTCAATGCCGCCGGGGGTAGACGCAACCAGGAAGTTGGCCACGTCGCCACGGGCCAGCGCGCCGAGTGCTGCCGGGTTCATGGCGCGGCCTTCTGTGGTGCCTGCATCACGGTGTGCTGGAACTTGCCCACCACGTTGGAGCCGACGAACTTGCCGATGGATGGCGCGGCCAGCAGGTCTGCGTGCAGCGAGGGCTCCACATCGGCATAGATGTAGGTCTTGCCGCCTGCCTTGAAGCGCACGGCCAGGCGGTTGGTGGCGCTGCAGAAGCCCACCGATTCGACGTTGCTGGACTTGACTGGGCTGAGGGTGATGTCGGGGTTGGTCATGGGGTTCACCGGATGCGTTGGATGTTGTTGGTCGTGACGCGGTAACGGAACAAGCCATTGCCTGCGTTGACTTTTTCGACCGTGTGAGAGCCGAACCGCTCCTTGCGGAGGTGGCGCAATTGCGCGCTGATGCTGGCGTGGGGGTCGCCGGTGAGCTTGGCGATCTCGTCCAGGGTTTTCCATGCACCGGTGCACATGACGTTCCAGACCCGCAACAGCTGGCCAGTGAGGCGAACGTCGTCTTGCACAGGGTTGTAGTCGCTGCCTGCGAATCTGTCGCCCATGGTCAGCCCCTTGCGCCAGAAGCGCCGCCAAGGCGCTTGTATTGGCGGATGCCGATGATGGCCACGGCGCGGCGGCGAGCGAGGCGGTCGGCGCTGACCACCACACTGCCCCCATTGACGGGCCAAAACAGTCTGGTCTGCTGCGCACGCCGCTTCGATTCGACGCGCCGGTCGCGGTAGTTGGCGAACGATTCGCCGGCCAGCCGCTCCGGG
>JAZKIY010000070.1:0-2237 GCA_040384665.1 Pseudomonadota bacterium | reverse complement strand
AGCTGGCGCGGCCCATGAAGGTCGTGATCGACTCCGGCAACGGCATCGCCGGCGCTTCCGCCCCCGGCATTTTTCGGGCGCTGGGCTGCGAGGTGACCGAGCTGTTCAGCGAGGTTGATGGTGACTTCCCCAACCACCATCCGGACCCGAGCAAACCGGAAAACCTGAAGGACCTGATCACTGCGCTGCAGGCCGGCGACGCCGAGCTGGGCCTGGCCTTCGACGGCGACGGCGACCGCCTGGGCATCGTCACGCGTGACGGCCAGAACATCTACCCGGACCGGCAGATGATGCTGTTTGCGCGCGACGTGCTCTCGCGTGTGCCCGGCGGCACCATCGTCTACGACGTCAAATGTTCGCAGCGCCTGGCACCCGAGATCACAACGGCCGGCGGCGTGCCCATGATGTACAAGACCGGTCACTCGCTGATCAAGGCGAAGATGAAAGAAGTCAACTCCCCGCTGGGCGGCGAGATGAGTGGCCACATCTTCTTCAAGGAGCGCTGGTTCGGCTTCGACGACGGCACCTATGCCGGCGCGCGCCTGCTGGAAATTTTGAGCAAGGTCTCTGATGTGGGCGCGCTGCTCAATGGCCTGCCCACCAGCTTCAGCACGCCTGAGCTCAATGTGGCTTGCAGGGAAGGCGAGCCGCACACCGTCGTTGAGCAGCTCATCAAGAACGCATCTTTTCCCGCACCCGCCCAGATCAACACCATCGACGGCGTGCGTGTGGACTGGCCGGACGGCTTCGGCCTGATCCGCGCCTCCAACACCACGCCGGTGCTGGTGCTGCGTTTTGAAGGGCACACCGAGGCCGCGCTCAAACGCATCGAGACCGACATGCTCAAGCTGCTGCGCAGTGTCAAGCCGGATGCCAGCTTCGCTGCGGCGTCGCACTAGCCCCGTCTGCTGCGCTACACCCGACCCGAATGAAGGTTTTGATCGTCAAACTCTCGTCGCTGGGCGACGTGGTGCACAGCTTGCCCGTGGTGCAGGACATGCTCGCCGCGCATCCCGATGCGCAGATCGACTGGGTGGTGGAAAAAGCCTTTGCGCCGCTGCTGACCCCGCTGCTGGGTGCGGGCCTGCAGCGCGTCATTCCTTGTGAACTGCGTCGCTGGCGCAAGTCGCCTTTCAGTGCGGCCACACGCGGCGCGTGGCGCGCCTTCCGGCGCGAGCTGCAAGGCCAGCGCTACGACGCGGTGATTGACCTGCAGGGTTTGACCAAATCAGCGCTCGTTGCCTGGCTGGCGCGGCTGACGCCCGGCGGCAAGCGATACGCCATGGCCAACCAGACTGAAGGATCGGGTTACGAGGCGCCGACACGCTGGGTGGCCGATGTGGCGATTGCGCTGGCGCCGCACAGCCACGCCGTGTTGCGCGGGCGCGAGCTGTGCGCGCGAGCGCTGGGCTACAGTGTCACTGCGCGGCCAGACTATGGGTTAAATCGGGCTCCAGCCCTTATGGAACGTGCGCAAGCAGCTCCTGAAATGATAGCGTTTGTGCACGGCAGCTCACGCGCCGACAAGCTGTGGCCGCTGGAGAACTGGCTGGCGCTGGGCCGGCAGCTCAATGCCCAGGGTTATCTGATCGCTCTCCCGCATGGCAGCGACGACGAACTGGCGACCAGCCAGGCCATTGCTGCCGGCCTGAGCGCCGGCCAGCACCAGGACCGCGCTGTCGTGTGGCCGCGACTTCCGCTGGACCAGCTCACGCAGCAGCTGGCGCAGTGTGCCGGCGTCATCGGTGTCGACAGTGGCCTGAGCCACATCGCCGTGGCGCTGGACTTGCCGCATGTGCAGATCTACAACTTCGACACCGCCTGGCGCACCGGGCCGCTGCCGGATGCCGCCGGGGAAGAGGGCGCTCGCCAGCGCAGTGTGTTTGCACAGCCCTGCCCGACGGTGGCGCAGGTGTGGCAGGCCTGGCTGGCTTGCCGGCCCGCCCCTGGGGAGTCGCCGTGATGGAGGGTTTCATCCGCAAGCTGTACTCGCTGCTGATGTGGGCGGCCCAGCCTTTTCTGCGCCGCAAGCTGGTGCGCCGGGGCCAGGCCGAGGCCGGTTACCTGGAGGCTGTGGACGAGCGTTTCGGCTTTTACACCCAGCCGGCCGAAGCTGTCTCCAACCTGGTCTGGGTCCATGCGGTGTCGCTTGGCGAAACGCGCACGGCCGGTATCTTGATCAACGCGCTGCGCGGCCAGTGGCCGGGCCTGCGCGTGCTGCTGACCCATGGCACGGC
>JAZKIY010000069.1:0-1636 GCA_040384665.1 Pseudomonadota bacterium | reverse complement strand
GCCGGGTGGTGGTGATGGGCATGGGCAAAAGCGGCCACATCGGCCGCAAGATTGCCGCAACCCTGGCGTCTACCGGCACACCGGCCATGTTTGTCCACCCCGCCGAGGCCAGCCACGGTGACCTCGGCATGATTACCGGCGCAGACGTGTTGTTTGCGATCTCCAACAGCGGCGAGGTGCAGGAACTCACCTCCATCTTGCCGGTGGTCAAACGCCTGGGCGTGCCATTGCTCGCCATGACGGGTGCCCTGCAGTCCACGCTGGCGCGGCATGCCGACATCGTCCTCGACAGCAGCGTCGAGAAAGAAGCCTGTCCGCTGAACCTGGCGCCAACGGCCAGCACCACCGCCCAATTGGCGCTGGGCGATGCGCTGGCGGTGGCCCTGCTGGACGCGCGCGGATTCAAGGAAGAAGACTTTGCCCGCTCGCACCCCGGCGGCGCCCTGGGCCGCAAGCTGCTGACCCACGTCAGCGATGTGATGCGCTCCGGTGATGCCGTGCCGGCCGTGGGCCGGCGCACCAGCTTCACTGAATTGATGCGTGAAATGAGCAACAAGGGCCTGGGCGCCGCCGCCGTGGTGGATGACGAACGGCGGGTGCTCGGGATTTTCACCGACGGCGATTTGCGCCGCCTGATTGAAAAGGGCGTGGACCTGCGGGCCAGCACCGCCGAAGAGGTCATGCATCCGGGGCCCCGGACCTTGCGCAGCGACGCGCTGGCCGTGGAAGCGGTGACCTTGATGGAGCAATACCGCATCACCAGCGTGTTGGTGGTTGATGGCCAGGACGTGTTGTGTGGCGCACTCAACAGCAACGACCTGTTGCGCGCGAAAGTGATCTGATGGCCCCCATGAGTCCTCATGCGCCTGTTCTGAACTTTGCGCCCGAGTTGCTGCTGCGCGGCCAAAACGTCAAAGTGGCTTTTTTTGATGTGGATGGCGTGTTGACCGACGGCGGCCTGTATTTCGGCGAGTACCCGCCAGGCGATGCGCGGGCCACGCTGCAGGACAGTTTCACCACCGGCGGCGAAACGCTCAAGCGCTTCAATACCCTGGACGGCCACGGCTTGAAGCTGTTGCAAAGAGCCGGCATCACGCCGGCCGTGATCACCGGGCGCGACAGTGCGGTGCTGCGCTCACGCCTGCATGCGCTGGGCGTGACCCACACCCATTTCGGCACCGAAGACAAACGCCCCGCGGCCGAGCTCACCCTCCAGGCGCTGGGGCTGGACTGGTCCCAGGCCGCCTTCATGGGAGACGACTGGCCGGACCTGCCGGTGATGCGGCGCGTTGCCCTGAGCGGTGCGCCCGCCAACGCGCATGTCGAAGTCAGGGCCGCCGCCCACCACGTCACCGAGGCACGTGGTGGCGACGGAGCCGTTCGTGAGTTCTGCGACTTGCTGATGGTGGCCAGTGGCCGCTATGCCGCGCTGCTGCAGGAGTACACGCGCTGATGGCCGCCAGCCGCCGCTGGTCTGCCTGGGGCGCCGCACCCAACTGGCGCCATGCGCTGGACCGCTTGTCGCGCGGGTGGGAGCGTACGGCCATCTACATCCCGGTGCTGTTGATGGGCCTGTTGGCGCTGGGCACCTACTGGCTGGTCAGAAACACCCCCGAATCGCTGCCGGCTGAAGGCC
>JAZKIY010000068.1:0-36902 GCA_040384665.1 Pseudomonadota bacterium | reverse complement strand
TCAAGGCCATTTTGGTCAACATCTTCGGCGGCATCATGAAGTGCGACACCATCGCCACCGGCGTGATCACCGCCTGCAAGGCCACCAACCTGAATGTGCCGCTGGTCGTGCGCATGAAGGGCACCAACGAAGACCTCGGCAAGAAGATGCTGGCCGAAAGCGGTCTGCCCATCATTTCCGTGGACACCATGGCAGAAGCCGCGCAGGCGGCAGTGAAAGCGGTGAAAGGCTAAACATGTCTATCTACATCAACAAAAACACCAAGGTCATCACCCAGGGCATCACCGGCAAGACCGGCCAGTTCCACACGGAAAAGTGCCAGGAATACGCGAACGGCAAGAACTGTTTCGTGGCCGGTGTGAACCCCAAGAAGGCCGGCGAGTCGATCTTCAACATCCCGATCTACGCGTCGGTGAAAGAAGCCGCCACCCAGACCGGCGCCACCGTCTCGGTGATCTACGTGCCGCCCGCAGGCGCTGCCGCTGCCATCTGGGAAGCCGTTGAGGCCGATCTGGACCTGGCGATCTGCATCACCGAAGGCATTCCCGTCCGTGACATGCTGGAAGTGCGCAACCGCATGAAGGCCAAGGAAGCCGCCGGCGGCAAGAAAACCCTGCTGCTGGGCCCCAACTGCCCCGGTTTGATCACGCCCGACGAGATCAAGATCGGCATCATGCCCGGCCACATCCACCGCAAGGGCCGCATCGGCGTGGTTTCGCGCTCCGGCACGCTGACCTACGAAGCCGTGGCCCAGCTCACCGAAATCGGCCTGGGCCAGTCCAGCGCCGTCGGCATTGGTGGCGACCCGATCAACGGCCTCAAACACATCGACGTGATGAAGGCTTTCAACGACGACCCGGACACCGACGCCGTCATCATGATCGGTGAAATCGGTGGCCCAGACGAAGCCGAAGCCGCCCGCTGGTGCAAGGCCAACATGAAGAAGCCCATCGTCGGCTTCATCGCCGGTGTGACGGCCCCTCCCGGCAAGCGCATGGGCCATGCCGGTGCGCTGATCTCCGGCGGTGCCGACACGGCCGATGCCAAGCTCGCCATCATGGAAGAGTGCGGTTTCACCGTCACCCGCAACCCGTCGGAAATGGCCAAGTTGCTCAAAGCTTTGCTTTGAACTCGGCCAAGCTGCTCAAGGCCTTGCTCTGAGCGCCTGACCCGCCGCACATCCTGTGGCGAACCACAACACCGAAGCCGGTTGTCTTGCGAGACAATCGGCTTTTGTTTTTGGAAGAGAAGCACCATGGAAACGTTGATGACCGCAGGGTTCTGGGTGGCGGTGGGCCAGATCATCCTGATCGACATCGTGCTCGGGGGCGACAACGCCGTGGTGATCGCGCTGGCCTGCCGCAACCTGCCGCCCCAGCAGCGCAAGCTGGGCATTCTGTACGGCACGGCGGGTGCCATCGTGCTGCGGGTGGTGCTGATCGCGTTCGCACTGGCGCTGCTGTCCGTGCCTTACCTGAAGATCGGCGGCGCGCTGCTGCTGGTCTGGATTGGCGTCAAATTGATGATGCCCGAGGGGCACGACGACCACAACATCAGTTCCAGCGACAAGCTCTGGGGTGCCGTCAAGACCGTCATCATTGCCGACCTGGTGATGAGCGTGGACAACGTGATCGCCATTGCTGGTGCGGCCCAGGGCGGGGGTGAGCACCAACTCGTGTTGGTGATTTTCGGCCTGCTGGTCAGCATCCCCATCATCGTGGCGGGCAGCCAGCTGGTGCTCAAGCTGATGACGCGTTTCCCGATCGTCATCACGCTCGGGGCCATGCTGCTGGGCTGGATCGCGGGTCAAATGGCCTTCACCGACCCGGCTGTCAAACCCTGGTTGCCAACCGAGAAGTTCTGGGAATACGCCGCCGCGGCCGCTGGCGCGCTGCTGGTGCTGGCCATTGGCAAATTCATACAGTCGCGCGCCCCCGCGCCCAACACACCGGCCTGACGCCTGACGCGCGGGCATGCTGAGCTACCAGTTTTACAGCCAGACGCACGTTGGCCGCGTGCGCGAGAACAACGAGGACGCGGTCGCCTTTGACGCCGCCGCCCAGCTCGCACTGCTGGCCGACGGCATGGGGGGTTACAACGCCGGTGAGGTGGCCAGCAGCATGGCGATTGCGCTGATCCAGGCCGACCTGTCGCGCCACCTGTTGCCCATCCGTCCCGGCCCGAACAGCGTCGTACTGCGCAGTGCGGTGACGGCGGCGGTCGAAAACGCCAACGTCACCATCTGGTCCTGCGCCGCCACCCAGCCCGACTGCAGCGGCATGGGCACCACGCTGGTGATGGCAGTCTTCCTCGGCACCAGCGTGCTGCTCGCCCACGTGGGCGACTCGCGCTGCTACCGCCTGCGTGGCGGTACCCTGGCGCGCATGACGCGCGACCACTCGGTGCTGCAAGAGCAGATCGACGCCGGTCTGGTGTCCCTCGAAGAAGCCCCGTTTGCCCCCAACCGCAACCTGGTGACGCGCGCCCTGGGCGTGATGGACATGGTTGAGGTGGAGGTCGCCGAACACCCGGCCGAGCACGGTGACCTCTACCTGCTCTGCTCCGACGGCCTCACCGACATGCTGACCGACGGCGCGATTGCCGCACTGCTCACCGCCCCCGGCACACTGGCCGAGCGCGCCACACAGCTGGTGGACGCTGCCAACGCCGCCGGCGGGCGCGACAACATTTCGGTGTTGCTGGCGCAGGCCGAAGCCGTCGCCTGAAGGCACCACGATGCAGGCACTGATCAGACACTGGCCGCGGATACTGGTCACCCTGATTCCGCTGCTGATTGCGGTGCTGCATGTGGTCGGCGTCCAGCGCATCGAGGGCTTGTCGCGGCTCGACGACGTGCTCTACGACGCCCGCCTGCGCGCCACCAACCCCAAGACGCTGGACCAGCGCATCGTCATCATCGACATCGACGAAAAAAGCCTGGCCGAGGTTGGCCGCTGGCCCTGGGGCCGCCACCACATGGCCCGGCTGGTGGACGAGCTGGTGGTGAGGCAAAACGTGGCTGTGGTCGGTTTTGACGTGGTGTTTGCAGAACCCGACGACAGTTCCGGTTTGAAGCGGCTGCGCCAATTGGCCGAAGGGCCACTGCGCGAACAGCCTGGCTTTGCGGCCCAGCTGGTGGGCCTGCAAGACACGCTCGACTACGACGCGCTGTTTGCCAAGTCCCTGCAGAACCGCCCGGTGGTGCTGGGTTACTACTTCTCCAACGACAGTGGGCAGCTCACCAACGGCCAGCTGCCCGCGCCCACCATGACCCCCGAGGTCTTTGCCGACCGCCAGGTCGGCGTGACGCGCTGGAGCGGCTTTGGCGCCAACATCGCGCCCCTGGCGCAGGCCTCGCCCATGGCCGGGTTTTTCAACTCCATCACCGAGAGCGACGGCGTGATCCGCGCCGTGCCGCTGATCGCCGAGTTCAACGGCATGTACTACGAGGCGCTGTCGCTGGCCATTTTCCGCACGCTGCGTGGCATGCCCACGGTCGAGCCCGGCTATGCCGAAGCGCCGCCCTACGCGGTTGGCCAGGCGCAACCGCTGGACAGCGTGGTGCTGCGCCAGGGCGTCAACCGCATGAAGATCCCGGTGGACGAACGCGTCGCCACGCTGGTGCCGTTCCGCGGCCCCGGCGGGCCACAGGGCGGCTCGTTCCGTTATGTGTCGGCGGCCGATGTGCTGGGCGGGCGCCTCGCGCCCGGCGCGCTCAAGGGCCAGATCGCGCTGGTGGGCACCACCGCACCCGGCCTGCTGGACGTGCGCGTCACCCCGGTGGGTGAGATTTTCCCCGGCGTGGAAATCCACGCCAACGTCGTCTCCGGCCTGCTCGACGGGCGGCTCTACCTCAAGCCCGACTACGCTGCCGGCTACGAACTGCTGGTGCTGCTGCTCGCCGGGCTGACGCTGGCGGTGGCGCTGCCATTGCTCACCGCGTCCCGCGCGGTGCTGCTCAGCGTGGTGGTCATTGGCGTTCTGGTGGGGCTCAACGTGCTGCTGTTCTTTGTGTTCCGCCAGGTGCTGCCGCTGGCGTCTGCCCTGGCCATGGCGCTGACCGCCTTTGCCTTGAACATGAGCTATGGCTACTTTGTGGAAAGCCGCTCCAAGCGCGAGCTGGCCAACCTGTTCGGCACCTACGTGCCGCCCGAGCTGGTGGACGAGATGGTCAAACACTCGGCCCGCTACAGCATGCGCGCCACCAGCAAGGAGCTGACCGTGATGTTCTGCGACATGCGCGGTTTTACCAAAATGTCGGAAACCATGGAGCCCACGCAATTGCAGGCGCTGCTCAACAGCGTTTTCAGCCGCTTGACCACCCTGATCCGCAGCAACCGCGGCACCATCGACAAGTACATGGGCGACTGCGTCATGGCCTTCTGGGGTGCCCCGGTGGAAACAGCCGACCACCCCCGGTTGGCGGTCAAGACCGCACTGGAAATGGCACGCGAGATCGGCCAGATCAACGACGAGCGGCGCGCCCGCAAAATGCCTGAGATCAGCGTGGGCATTGGCCTCAACACCGGCAACATGTGCGTCGGCGACATGGGCTCCAACGTGCGCCGCAGCTACACCGTGATTGGCGACGCGGTCAACCTCGGTGCGCGGCTGGAAGCACTGTCCAAAACCTACGGGGTGGACCTGGTGGTCAGCGAGTACACCCAGAAGCTGGTGCCCCAGTATGTGTGGCAGGAGCTGGACCGGGTGCGCGTGCGCGGCAAGGCGCAGGCGGTGGCGGTTTACACGCCGCTGGGCGAAATCCGCAACCTGGACGAACGGCAGGAAGCCGAGCTGACCATGTGGAACCGCCTGCTGGCCGCCTACCGGGCGCAGGACTGGGACGCCTGCGATGTGGCTTTTTCGACATTGCGCCAACTCAGTCCCCAAAAACAGCTGTACCGGCTCTACACTGCGCGGGTAGAGGCACTGCGGCAGCAGCCGTTCGACCCCGCGTGGGACGCGACGAGCGAGTTTGAAACCCAGTAGCGCCATCCCGCGTATGCACTACCTTACTTGTCACAGGGCCAGTTGATCCCATGAAGCTTCGAGTGCTTGGCTGCTCCGGCGCGATTGCCAAAGACTGCCGCACCACAGCGTTTCTGCTCGACCACGACGTGCTGGTGGACGCCGGCACCGGCGTGGGCGACCTCACCCTGGAAGAAATGCGCCAGGTGGACCATGTGCTGCTGACCCATTCGCACCTCGACCACGTGGCCGCATTGCCGCTGATGGTGGACGCGGTGGCCGCGCAACGCGGTGAACCGCTGCACATCCACGCGCTGCCCGGCACCATTGCCGCCCTGCAGGCGCACATTTTCAACGACGCCATCTGGCCCGACTTTTCCCGCATTCCCACACCCGAGGCACCGTTCATCCGCTTCCACCCGATTGCGGTGGGCGATGTGCTGCAGTTCAGCGGCAAGGTGGTGGAGGTGTTGCCGGCAGTGCACACCGTGCCCGCCGTGGCCTATGCGGCGCGCCGCGTGGACGCCGATCCGGCGCGCTCCGGCAAGTACTGGGTGTTTTCTGGTGACACCGAGCGCAACCCGGCCTTCTGGGTCCGTGTCAACCAGCTCGACGTGGCCATGCTGGTGATCGAGACCGCTTTCAGCAACCGCGAGCGCGAGTTGGCCGAGCGCAGCCTGCACCTCTCGCCCGAGGTGTTGGCCCGTGAGCTGGACTGCATCGCACCGGGGCACGATTACCCCGTCTACATCACCCACACCAAGCCCGCCGAAACCGACCTCATCATGGCCGAGATCGAACGCTTCAATGCCACGCCCGTTGGCAACCCCCCGGTGGTGCACGACATCCGGTGGCTGCGGGCCGGCCAGGAGTTTGCACTGTGAGCAGCTTCCCCAAGCCACCCCCGGCCACCGCCCCTGCGCGGCTGTCTGACGCCGCCTTCGCCGCCGCCCAGAAGAAGCCCAGCGCCGAGCGCGACGCCACCTTTTCTGCGCTGTTCTACCGCGAGCTGCAGCACGTCACCGCCCGCATCCACGAGACCGACAACCTTGACCAGCTGATGGTGGACGTGAGCCAGGACATCTGCCGCGTGCTCAATGCCGACCGCATCACGCTGTACGCTCTGAGCGACGACCAGACCGCCATCGTCTCCAAGGTCAAGAGCGGGCTCAACGCCAGCAAGGAGCTGCGCCTGCCAGTCAGCTCCCAGAGCATCGCCGGCTTTGTGGCCATGGCCCGCCAGGCGGTCAACATCGCCGACGTGTACGACGAGCGGCGCCTCAAGGCCATCCACCCCAACCTGAGTTTTTTGCAAGAGGTCGACCGCCGCACCGGCTACCGCACCCAGCAGATGATGGTCTATCCCATCATGAGTGGCACCACGCTGCAGGGGGTGTTGCAGGTCATCAACAACAAGAATGGCGAACCCTTCGGCCCCCTGGAGATGGAGGGCGCGTCCGAGCTGTGCAAGACCTTGGCCACCGCCATCCGGCAACGCGCCGAACGTGCTGCCGAAGGCGTGCGCCGAAAGGTCGGCAAGTACGACGGCCTGATCACCGATGGCCTGTTGCTGCCCGCCGAGCTGGACCGCTGCGTGGTCGCCGCGCGCGAGCAGGGCGTGTCGGTGGAGCAGGCCTTGTTGGCCCAGTTCAACATCAAGCCGGCGCACATTGGCGCAGCGCTGGCACGCTTTTTCAGTGTCCCCTACGAGCCCTACACCCCCGGCCGGGTCTACATCCGCGAGATCCACAGCGCCCTGAAGCGGGAGTTTGTCGAGCGCCAGGGCTGGATGCCCCTGGAAGAAGGGCTCAATGGCCTGCAGGTGATGTGTGTGGACCCCGAAGCGGTGCGCAACTCGCGCATGCTGACACAGGTGTACCCGCGCATCGACCGCTTTGCCTGGTGCGTCACCACCCAGGCCGAGTTTGAACAGACGCTGGACCAGCTCTTCGCCCCCGGTGGGCCTGAAAGCTCCATCGACAAGCTGCTGTCCGACATGGTGCCGTTGGACGACGACAGCCAGTTCGACGACAACGTCGTTTCCGCCGCTGCCGACAACGAACTGGTGAAGTTCGTCAACAAGGTGATTGTGGACGCGCACCGCGCCGGCGCTTCAGACATCCATGTCGAGCCGCTGCCTGGCAAGGCCAAGACCGGCATCCGCTTTCGCATCGACGGCACATTGGTGCCCTACATCGAGGTGCCTGCCCAGTACCGCCAGGCCATGGCCACCCGGCTCAAGATCATGTGCGACCTCGACATTTCCGAGCGCCGCAAGCCGCAAGACGGCAAGATCAAGTTCAAGAAATACGGCCCGCTGGACATTGAGCTCCGGGTCGCCACCATCCCGTCCACTGGCGGGGTGGAGGACGTGGTCATGCGCATTTTGAACGCCGGCGAGCCCATCCCGCTGGACAAACTGGGCCTCACCCCGCACAACAAGGCGCGCTTGCTGGAGACCGTGCACAAGCCCTACGGCCTGTTCTATGTGTGTGGCCCCACCGGTTCCGGCAAGACCACCACGGTGCACTCCGTCCTCAACCACCTGAACCGGCCCGACACCAAAATCTGGACGGTAGAAGACCCGGTTGAAATCACCCAGCGCGGGCTGCGCCAGGTGCAAGTCAACCGCAAGGCTGGTATCGACTTTGCGTTGGTGATGCGCGCCTTTCTGCGGGCCGACCCCGACATCATCCTCGTGGGCGAGTCGCGCGACAAAGAAACCGTGGCCATGGGCGTGGAAGCCTCCCTCACCGGCCATTTGGTGTTCTCCACACTGCACACCAATTCCGCACCCGAGAGCATCGTGCGCCTGCTGGACATGGGCATGGACCCGTTCAACTTTGCCGACGCGCTGCTCGGCATCCTCGCGCAGCGCCTGGCCAAAAAACTGTGTGCGTGCAAACAAACCTACGAACCCGACGCGGATGAGCTGCGCCTGTTTGTGGCCGAATACGCCGAAGAACTCCGCCCCACCGCCGCCTGGCAGGCAGACGCCCAGGGCGAAGCCGAAAAACTGGCCAGTGGCTGGCGCAAAAGCTATGGCGAAGGTGGCAAGCTCCGCTTCTACCGTGCGGTAGGCTGCGAAAAATGTGGCAACACCGGCTACAAAGGCCGCATAGGCCTGCACGAACTGCTGGTGGCCGACGACACCATCAAGCGGCTGGTGCAAGAACGCGCCCGCGTCACCACCATTTTTGCCGCGGCGGTGGAACGCGGCATGCGCACCCTCAAAATGGACGGCATGGAAAAAACCATGCTCGGCTTGACGGATTTGAAACAGGTGCGGGCGGTGTGCATCAAGTGACCCGAATGGACCTGGTGGGGCATTCTTGGGAGGACAAAATCTGCACGGTTTGTGCCTTCACCCCTATCAAGTGACAAAATTTGTCACTTGATAGGGGGATACCCAGCGCAAAAGCGCCCAGCAACCGGGCATTTACAGGTTATTTTGTATTTTCAACATGGCACGATTTCTGCAAATATCGATTGCCCAATAGTTACCAACTGGAGTTTTCAATGAAGCGTACCGTACAACAAGGTTTCACCTTGATCGAATTGATGATCGTTGTCGCGATCATCGGTATCCTCGCCGCCGTGGCCCTGCCTGCATACCAGGACTACACCAAGCGCGCCAAGATGTCGGAAGTGGTGTTGGCCGCTTCGGCTTGCCGTACGACCATCACTGAAGTGATTCAAACCATTTCCTCCACCACCTTGCCTGGTGCTGGCAGCTGGGGTTGTGAGAGCGCAGGTTCTACGTCCAAGTACGTGGCCTCCATCGTTACCACCAACACTGGTAAGGTAACTGTGACTGCCCAAGCATTCAACGATGCGACGATTGATCAGAAGACAATCGACCTCACACCTTACCTTGACAACACCACGCCTATCGGTAACGGCAATATCAACGTCACCGTGTTCAAGTGGGTTTGTGGTCCTGGTTCTTCCAACCCGGTGCCAGCTAAGTTCTTGCCCGGTTCTTGCCGCGGCTAAGCTGATCGGCCTCTGTGCACAAAACGCCCTTCGGGGCGTTTTTTGTTGGGGGCATGAAACCGCCTGACGTGATTGGCACCACCTTTATTGACCTTTAGTCGCCGTGGAACTCACCATCCTCATGCCTTGCCTCAACGAGGCGGCCACCTTGCCGGTGTGCATTGAAAAAGCCCGTGCCTTCTTGTCTCGCGCCGGGGTCGAGGGCGAAGTGCTCGTGTCTGACAATGGCTCCACAGATGGTTCCCAAGCCATCGCTGAAGCGCATGGTGCGCGCGTGGTGCATGCCGCCGAGCGCGGTTATGGTGCTGCACTCATCAATGGCATATCGCAGGCACACGGCCGCTACATCGTGATGGGCGATGCCGATGACAGCTACGACTTTGCGCAACTCGACGGGTATCTGGCGGAGTTGCGGGCCGGGGCTGAACTGGTCATGGGCAACCGCTTCCGTGGCGGCATTGCGCCCGGGGCAATGCCATTCCTGCACCGCTACCTGGGCAACCCGGTGCTGAGCTTTATTGGCCGGTTGTTCTTCAGGGTGCCCATCCGCGACTTTCACTGCGGTCTGCGCGGCTTTTCGCGCGAGGCGGTGTTGCGGCTGGGTCTGGTCACGCCCGGCATGGAATTCGCCAGCGAAATGGTGGCCAAAGCAGCACTGACCGGGCTGCGCATTGCCGAAGTGCCCACCACCTTGCGCCCTGACGGTCGGGGTCGCCCACCCCATCTGCGCACCTGGCGCGACGGCTGGCGGCACCTGCGCTTCCTGCTGTTGTTCTGTCCCCGTTGGCTGTTCTTGTACCCAGGCGCTGCACTGGCGCTGTTGGGTGTGCTGGGCATGGTGGCCCTCAAGGCCGGCCCTCTCTATGTGGCCTCTGTGGGTCTGGGTGTGCATTCCCAGTTGTACATGGCTGCCGCCACAATTTTGGGCATGCAAATGGTTCAAATGGCTTTTCTGACCAAATGGATGGGCGTGCTTTCGGGCATTGTGCCGGTGCCACGCTGGCTGGCGCGCACCCAAGACTATTTGAGCATTGAGGCGGGCCTGCTGGCAGGCGCTGGCGCTTTCGTCATTGGTCTGGTGTGGTCGTTGCGCCTGGTGTTGGACTGGGGCAGTGCCGGCTTTGGTGCGTTGGACCCTGTGGAGGCCATGCGCTCGGCCATTCCCGCCGTGACCTTGATGGTGGTGGGCATACAGGCTGCGGCCGGCGTGCTGTTTGCTGGCGCATTGCATTTTTGCTGGCGCTCGTCCCGGGGTGGGGTGACCCGTGCGTAAGGCGGGAGCGCAGGCACTGGCCTGGCTGTTGCGCTACGAAGTGCTGTGGGTAACGGTATTGGCCTGGCTGGCCTTTTGCAGCATTCCCATCACGCTGGGTCATATTGGGCTGAGCTGGGACGCGCTGAACCACCACATTTACCTGGGCTGGGCGGCAGAGCATGGTCGTTTCAACCGTGACTTCTGGGCGGCCAGTTCCCAAAGTTACCAGGTGCCCTACACCTACTGGCCGGTGTACAAGCTGGCCGTGTCGGGGTTTGATGGCGTTACCGCAGGCATGGTGTTGGCCGCGCTGGGTGCGCTGACCGTGCCCCCGGTGTGGCTGATGGCCAAGGTGTGTATTCCCGGTGCGGGCGCCTTTGAGCTGTTCATGCGCTGTGCTGCTGTGGCGTTGGCATTCATGTCGGTGGTGATGTTGTCTTTGTTTGGTTCCACCCAGAACGATTTGTTGGCCGCCGTACCCTTGGTTTGGGCTTTCGCGCTGGCGTTGCAGGGCACTGCCCATGGCCCCGCGCACGTGCCGGTACCGCGCTGGCGCAGCGTTGTGCTGGCGGGCCTGCTGGCAGGCGTGGCTGTGACGTTCAAGCTCAGCAACGGGCCGCTGGCTTTGCTGATGCCGCTGTTGTGGTTTTTTCAGCGGACGGGTTTCTGGCCCCGGGTACGGGACGTGGCCTTGGGCGGCGTAGCCACGCTGACAGGTTGTGTGGTGACCTTTGCCCCATGGGGCTGGCAGGTGTGGCACAAGTTCGGTAACCCCATCTACCCGTTATACGACGGGGCATTCGCACCCTTGCGTGCACTGTTGGGGTGGCAGCCATGATCCTGCGTTTCAGCCCCGACACCTGGCGCGATGCGCTGTTGCGGCCATTGGCCATGGCAGCGCCCGACGCCTTCGTGTACATCGAACTGCACGCGCCCGACTTCCGTTTTGCGCTGGTGTTGCTGCTCATGCTGGTGCTGACGGCGCTGGCATGGAAAAAGGCCGTGGCGGTACCCCGGCCGCTGAAGGTGTTGACGGCCACGATGTGGCTGGCCTTCGTTCCCTGGCTGGTGACTTCGGGCAATGGCCGCTACTTCATTCCGTTCCTGCTCTGCGTGGGCGTGGTGTGTGTGGCGTTGCTTTACCGGCTGCCCGCGACACGCGGCATGCGCGCCTCTCTGGTGCTTCTGGTGCTGGCCATGCAGGCGTATGCGGTGTTCAGCGTCAACCAGATGGACCGCTGGGGTTTTGTCAAATGGTCTAAGGCACCGTACTTCGAGATCGTGCCTATGCCCGGCATTACCGACAAGCCACATACGTTTGTGTCCATCACGCAGGTGAGTTATTCGCTGGTGGCGCCACAGTTTCACCCAGACTCCCGTTGGGTCAGCGTATCGCACCTGCCTGACAGGTCAAGCACCGATCCTGAGTATCAGTGGGGGCAACAAATATTCAAAGAGGCAACCTCTTTGCAACTCATCGTCAATGCGTTGCCAGGCAGCAGCACGCCGCAAAAGCAGCCCAACGAAGCGACGCGGGCTTATTTGAACGGCGTGTTGGCAGCGCAGCAGCTTCAATTGGCCACCAACGGCCATTGCAGTGTGGTGCGCTCGCGTAGCATGGCGTTACTGAGCTACGACGACAGTTCCCTGGATGAGGAAAAGTTGGCCTTGGCAGGCTTCTGGGTATGCCCACTGGCGTTGGCGCCCAACGTGCCGTTTGAGCAGAGCTTGAAGGTCAGCGACCCACGCCTCAATGCGATTCTGCGAAAGGTGGAGCAGGCATGCCCACGCCTGTTTCCTCCGGGACAAAACATTGTGTTCAAAATCGAAGACGGATTTCGGCGGACATACAGCGACAGCGACATGTGGGTGATGGTGCTGAACGGCATTGGCGTGATGTACAAATACTGGCACGCGCTGAACCCCGTGCTGATTGGTACCGACGAGCAGGTGCTGCGGGGCGACTTCAAGCTGGATTGCAACAACATACGTGGCCGATCCGGTCTGCCGTGGGAACGAGAGATATAAGTTCAGTTGAATCAAAGGGCCATGCAAGGAATTCGTACTGCGCTTAGCGTATCCGTTGCCTCGCGATGCTGGGCGGCGCTCGCGAACTTGATTGCGGTACCGGTCTATGTTCATCTGATGGGCCTTGAGGCCTATGGTGTCGTTGGCTTTTTTGCCAGCATCCAAGTGGTGATGTCCTTCATGGACTTGGGCTTGCCAGCAACGCTTACGCGGGAACTCGCGGTGCGTGGAGCCTCACCCTCCAATGCCGGGGCTGACCGAAATCTTGTTTGGACGTTTGAGTTGGTCTACGTTGGCATCACGTTGCTGGTTGGCATGGTTCTTCTGATAGCTCTGCCACCCCTGGCCACGTATTGGATCGACCCTGTAGTGCTTTCGGATACCGAACTTGGCCATGCCCTACTCATCGCGGGCGTCGCTTTAGCCTGCCAATGGCCGAGCAATTTGTACAGCGCGGGGTTGACGGGGCTTCATCGCCAAACGTCATTGGCTGCATCAACTAGCCTGTTGGCTGTCGTAAGAGTTGCCCTGACGGTGGCATTTCTCAGGCATGAGCCTACACTCGCTGCCTTCTTCTGGGCGCAGCTGTTGGCGGGGCTGATGCAGTCACTGGTAACGCGCTGGCAGCTCCTGAAAGCATTGCCCGCAGCAGGGCGGGGCGCTGTGGCGCAGTGGAGCGTTTTGCTCTCCACACGCAGTTTCGCGGGGGGTATGACGGCCATTAGCGTTACAACGATTGCGGTTACGCAGTTGGACAAACTGGTTCTGATTCATCTGCTGCCGCTGCCGGAGTTCGGGATCTATGTCATAGCCACGACTGTAGCTACCGGCATGTATGTCTTGGTGAGTCCCATGTTCCTGTTGCTCTATCCTCTTTTCTCGCGCTTGTGGGCGCAGGGTTCTTGGGACGAACTGAAACAGCTGTACGAGCTGTCGGGCATGAGCATGGCGGCAATGGTCATGCCGTTGACTGCGGTCATTTCGGTCTTTGCTGCGCAAGTGCTAGAAGTTTGGACCGGTAACGCCCTTGTAGCGCAACAGGGGGCATGGGTTCTGACTTTTCTGACCTTGGGTTTTGCGTTGAGCGGACTTCTCAACATTTCCCATGCGCTGCAACTGGCTGCAGGATGGACAAGTCTATCGGTTTACATAAACCTTGGCGCTATCTTCTTTCTGGTGCCGGCAGTCTGGTGGGGTGCAAAGAGCTATGGAGGTGTAGGGGGGGCGGCGGCATGGTTCGTGCTGAATGTGGTCTATGTTGTGCTGGTACCTTGGCTGACCCATCGCCGTTTGCTGCCTGACGCCGCTGCGCCTTGGTATGCCCGTGCACTGCTGTTGCCCGCTGCGGCCAGTGGGTTGACGGTGGCGCTGCTCTGGATGCTTCATCAACCCCTCGCGTCGCGTGTTCAGACGGGTGGACAGCTATTTTTTTACTGGATAGTTGTTTCAGCGGTAACGGTCGTATCCATGCGTCCCTTACGCGAAAAGGTGCACGAGATTGTCAGGAAGGTTGTCCATGAAAAGTCTTGAAGATGCCTTGGCGCAGCTGGAAAACATGAGCCCTTGCACTGCAACTCTCAAAAACTTCATGCCATGAAGCTGTCAATTTGCATCCCTACGTACAACTTCGGCGCTTTTATCGGCGCTACGCTGGACAGCATCCTGCCGCAGTTGACGGCAGAGGTGGAGGTGGTGGTATTAGACGGTGGCTCGTCGGACGACACGGTATCTGTTGTCCGGCAACGCCAAAATGACTACCCCGCACTCCGCCTGTTTGAGCAGGGATTCCGAGGTGGAATTGACCGCGATATCGACAAGGTAGTCGGCCTTGCCCATGGACAGTATTGCTGGATATTTTCTGCAGACGATCTCATGTTTGAAGGCGCGATTGCCAAGATGCTGGCGTACCTTGTGTCGGGCGACGACATTTATTTGTGCGAGCACCTTCCCTGCACGCTGGACATGACGCCGATTGGCCCCTACCCACTGTTGCAGGAGCCGCACCGCGAAGTTGTCTTTGATCTTGCCAAGCCTGGACAGCAGTTGGCTTACTTCAGCAGGGCGCGGACAAGTGAGGCTTTCTTCAGCTTCCTGGCGACCCCGATTTTCAGGAAAGGCATTTGGGATCGTGCCGACGTCCCCGATGCGGTTTACGGATCATGCTGGATAGTCGCTGGACGATTGTTGAGGACGTTTGAATCGGGCGTGAGGCTTCGCTATCTTGCGCGTACGCTGCTGTACAAACGCGGTGACAACGACTCGTTTGCCGACAAGGGTCTGGTAAACCGTCTGCGCATCACCCTCGAGAATTTTCCGGAAATCGCGTCGCAGGTGTTTGGTGAGGACTCGGCCGAACTCGTTCAGGTTCGACGTGTATTGCGAACCGACATTCCGCTTCGTATCGTTCTGTTTGCAAAGGCGCAGTGCGCACGAAATCCCCAAGGCGAGGACCGCGCGCTTCTGGATCGTTTGGTCCGCGCCCACTATGGAAATGCAGGCGCGGGCAACTTGCTGCGCTATTGGTTGTATCAGCTCCTTCCAGCGACAGCGCTGGTTGCGCTGGACAATTTTCGCAAGCACGGTAAAGCCAAGAAGAAAAGCAATGCACCGAGCCGGGAAAACTGAGTCCCGATGATGCAAAGCGAAATCTGTTTGCCACAGTTGGTGCATACACCTCCGGATGCCAATACCGTTCTGTCGATATGCATGGCGACGTACAACCGCGCCGACTACATAGGAAAAACGCTCGATGTAATCCTCGCGCAAATGACGCCGGAGATGGAGTTGGTCATAGTGGATGGGGCATCCATGGACCATACCGCGCAGGTGGTAGAGCCCTACCAAGCGAAGTATTCAAACGTACGGTATTACCGCGAGGCAATCAACTCCGGAATTGATGGGGACTTTGACAAGTCGGTCTTGTATGCGCGCGGTGGCCATTGCTGGCTGATGAGTGACGATGACCTGCTGGCTCCCGGTGCGCTTGCCGCTGTGCTTGAGCGAATCAGGGCAGGTGCCGATCTGGTCGTTGTGAATGCCGAGGTCAGAAGCAAAGACCTGTCGGTGCGGCTCCGGGCGGGGCTGCTGCCGCCCGGCACCCAAACGCACCACACCCTGGAAAGCAGAAATGAATTCCTGGCCCAGACAGGCCAGCATTTAACGTTCATTGGCGCCGTGGTCATACGGCGCACGGCATGGTTGGAGCGTGCACGTGAGGCATATTACGGAACCTTGTTCATCCATGCCGGTGTCATTTTTCAATCACCCCCGCTCGCGCAGATTCAGGTGATCCTGGAGCCGCTGATAGTCATTCGTTACGGCAACGCGATGTGGACTGCACGCGGCTTTGAAATATGGATGTACAAGTGGCCCAAGCTGGTTTGGTCTTTCAGCGATTACTCCGATAGCGCAAAGCGCCAGGTCACTGCAAGCCAGCCAGACGCCAACCCGGTGCAATTGGCCTGGTTCAGAGCCATTGGCGCCTATGGCGTGCCTCAGTACAAAACCTTTGTATCGCAGCAGCCTAGTATGCGGGTCAGGTGGGTGGCCAGATGGATTGCCGCTGTACCGGCCAGCCTGTTGAATGCCGCATTTGCGATTGCCTGCTACATCCGTGCGAGTGAAGCAAAGCAGATGAATCTGTACGATTTGGCCCGGTCCAGCAGTGGTAGCGGGCTTGCCCGGTTTTTGGCAAAACGCCTTGGCGTACCCGTAGAGCTGCCTGCGCGTAAATAAGGGCAGTCCGTCGCGTGGACATGGTTTGCGGCGCAGCTATTTGGCGGGCAATCTGCGCCCCAGGACCAATTCGACGAGTACAAGAACACGAAATAGAATTTCGTCCAGAAATGTCTGCCGGTAGCGCCGCAAAGAAAGGGTCAAAAGCCATACGGTTTTTGGCTTTTGCGGGTGAAAGTAGGAGGTAATCAGCAACTGTTGCGCGGTGCCAAGCCGAGTACCAAACACGCCGAGAAAATTGCCAATCTGCCGGTACATGATTTGCACCCAACTCGTTTTGCGGATGAACCGCACATTTGCCAGATAACGTCCCCATCCACTGCCCATGCCAATCACATTACCGCCATGCTGCCGGTACAGCACGCTGGGTTTGGGGTCGTAGACCACCGTGCCGAAAGCGGCCACCACCAGGTAACACCACCAGTCGTGAAAATGGATCAGCGCCACGTCACCACATTGGCAAACCAGTTTGACGGCTGCCGGGTTCATGGCGGCAGTGCAGCCCGTCACGATGTTTTCGGCCAGCGCATTCTGGAAAGAGGGTGGGCGCTTCCGCAACGGTGTCAAGCCGATGGGCCGCAACTGCGCATCCACCAACTGCAACCGCGAACAGTACAGCGCCGGAGCGCCGGCCAGCGGCGCAAGATGGTCCCATGCGCGCTGGATCTTGTGTGGCAGCCACACGTCGTCCTGGTCGGCCAGCATCACCATGTCGGTGTCTTCGGGGGCTTCGGCCAGCAGGGTGAGGAAGCTGCGGGCAAAACCGATGTTGGGGCCGCGTGTGAGTGTGATGCGCCCGTCATTCAGTGCCAGGATGGTGTTTGGCGTGCCGTCGGTGGAGCCGTCGTCGCGGACGACGATGCGGCCGCCGGGCGGCAGCTGGTCGAGGATGGAGCGCAGCTGTTCCACCACGTAGCGTGCGCCCTGGTAGGTTGACATCAAAACCACAACGCGCATCCGGCTTGCCTTGAAAAAGAACTATAAACAGCAGCTGTGGCGGGTGTCTGCACCCTGTGCCACACGCCCATCTACCCAGTACCCACTTTATCCCAGCATGACCCTGTGCCTACAGACGCCTGTGTCCCTTCTCTTGCGCGAGGCGCTGGCATGAGGGTGCTTGTCACCGGGGCGGCGGGCTACATCGGTTCACACACCGTGCTGGCGCTGCTGGCCGCCGGTTTTGATGTGCTGGCGGTGGACAACCACAGCAACAGCACCCCGGCCGTTTATCCGCGGCTGCAGCAGCTGGCGGGTCGGTCTTTTGTGCACCAGACGTTGGACGTGCGGGACGAGCCAGCGCTGGCCGCCTGCCTGGCGGCGCACCCGGTGGTGGCCTGCGTGCATTTTGCGGCGCTCAAGTCGGTGGGCGAGTCGATGCGGCAGCCGCTGGCCTACCTGCACAACAACGTGGGTGGCCTGCTGAGCCTGCTCAAGGTGCTGGCGGCACAGCAGGTGCACACGCTGGTGTTCAGCTCGTCGGCCACGGTCTATGGCGAGCCCGACCAGGTGCCGGTGCCCGAGACGGCACCGCTCAACGCCATCTCGCTCTACGGCACCACCAAGCTGATGGGCGAGCAGGTGCTGAACCAGCTGGCGCTGGCCCCGGAGCCCTGGCGCACCGGCATCCTGCGTTATTTCAACCCGGTCGGCGCGCACCCGAGTGGCGACATGGGCGAGGCCCCACAAGGCGTGCCCAACAACCTGATGCCCTACGTGACCCAGGTGGCCGCTGGCCTGCGCCCGCAGCTGCAGGTGTTTGGCAGCGATTACCCGACGCCTGACGGCACCTGCGTGCGCGACTACATCCACATTCAAGATTTGGCTGCCGGCCACGTGGCGGCGCTGCGCCACCTGCTGGCGGGCGGCAACAGCTTCACCGCCAACCTCGGCACCGGTCAGGGCACCAGCGTGCGCCAACTGGTGGACACCTTTGCCCGCGTCAATGGCGTGGCGGTGCCTTATGCGATGGCGCCGCGCCGCGCTGGCGATGTGGCGCGCTACTACGCCGACCCGTCGCTCGCCGAGCGCCTGCTGGGCTGGCGCGCCACCCACACGCTGGACGACATGTGCCGCGACGCCTGGCGCTGGCAGTGCCG
Organism: Pseudomonadota bacterium; assembly: GCA_040384665.1. GTDB lineage: Bacteria > Pseudomonadota > Gammaproteobacteria > Burkholderiales > Burkholderiaceae_C > PCRC01. Next base: position 18,824 of record JAZKIY010000068.1, on the reverse strand, counting down.
GCACCCGCACGGCCATGCGTGAGGGCCGTTTGCCAATGCCGCTGCCCGTGCTGCACGCCGCAGCGCTGTTGCTGTGCCTTACTCTCCCATGGCTCAACCCCTTCGCCCCTGGCCCCTCGCCGGGCGTGGTGCCCTGGCTGGTGACGCTGGCCGGGGTGGCCGGGCTGCGGCTGTTGTTGCCGGGGGCCTGGCCCCGGGCGGTGTGGGTGGGCGCGGCGGCAGGGCTGGCGGCGTTGTTGTTGCTGCGCAGCGTGTCCAGCGCGGGCCACAACCTGCTGACGCTGGCGGCGCTGCTGACCATGCTGATGGGCGCGGCCGTGGGGCGGCAGGCGGCGCACCGGCCCTGGCTGCTGAAGCTGGTGCTGGCGGGGTGGTTGCTGGCGGGTGGCATCAGCAGCGTGGTGGCGCTGTTGCAGTACACCGGGCTCACCGACGCGCTGTCGCCCTGGGTCAATGGCACTGGCCTGGGCGAGGCTTTTGGCAACCTGCGCCAGCGCAACCAGTTCGCCACGCTGACCAGCATCGCGCTGGTGGCGCTGTGCGTGGCGGTGGGGGCGCGTGCCCCGCGCGCGGATGGTGGCGTTTCATGGGCCGCCGTGGGATGGGTGACCGGCGCGGTGCTGCTGGCGCTGTTGCTGGCGGTGGGCAATGCCGCCTCCGCCTCGCGCACCGGGCTGGCGCAGTGGGGCTTGCTGGCCTTGCTGTTCGCCGTGTGGGGCGCCTGGCGGGTACCGGCGGTGCGTGGGCTGCTGCTGTGGGCGCTGGTGGCGTATGCGTTCGCCGTCTGGGCGCTGCCGCTGCTGATTGGCGAGGCGGCGGGCAGCCGGGGCTTGCTGGCGCGGTTGGCAGACGGTGCACCGTCATGCACCAGCCGCAAGGCGCTGTGGTCCAACGTGCTGGAGCTGATCGCGCTCAAACCCTGGTTGGGCTGGGGCTGGGGCGGGCTGGACCAGGCGCACTACCTCACGCTCTACAGCGGCCAGCGTTTTTGCGACATTCTGGACAACGCCCACAACCTGCCGCTGCACCTGGCGGTGGAACTGGGCGTGCCGGTGGCGGTGCTGCTGTGTGGCGCGCTGGGCTGGGCGGCGTTGGCTGCAAGGCCCTGGCGGGCGGGCAGCCCGGTGCGGCAGCTGGGCTGGGGGGTGCTGGCGGTGTTGTTGCTGCACAGCGGGCTGGAATACCCGCTCTGGTATGGGCCGTTCGCGCTGGCGTTTGGCATTGCACTGGGCATTTTGTGGCCTGGGGCGGCCCCAGAGGCCGCGGTGGGGCTTGCAGAGGCGGATTTCAAACAAAATCGCCCTCAAGCCTTAGTGAAATCTAGCGTTACAGCTATGGTTTTGATAGTGTTTGTGGGCTGGGTTGCATGGGACTACTGGCGTGTGAGCCAGGTCTATTTGCCGTCCGACAGCCGCCACCCGGCCTACCAGACCGACACCCTTGCCAAGGTAAAAGACAGCCTGTGGTTCCGCGACCCGGTGCAGTTTGCCGAACTCACCCTCACGCCGCTGACCCGCGCCAACGCCGCCCAGGTGGCGCAGCAGGCCGACGCCTTGCTCTCGTACTCGCCGGAAGTGCGCGTGATTGAAAAACGCATCGAGGCCGCCGCGCTGCTGGGGGACGACGCCGAAGCCCTGCGCCACATGGCCCGCTACCGCGCGGCCTTTCCGGAGGCGTACGCCAAGTGGGCCCGGGCCAATGTGCAGCTGCCGCGTTTGTTGGAGCACATGGCGCCAGCCTCGCGCTGAGCCCGCCCGTTCAGGCGACGAAGCTGCCCGACTTGCCGCCGTGTTTCTCGGCCAGCTTCACTTCGGCCAGCGTCATGCCGCGGTCCACCGCTTTGCACATGTCGTAAATCGTCAGCAGGGCCACCGAAGCGGCGGTCAGGGCTTCCATTTCCACGCCGGTGGGGCCCACCGTTTCCACTGTGGCGCTGACGTGCACGGCCGACGCTGCGTGGTCCAGCGTGAAGTCAATCGCCACGCGGGTCAGTGCCAGCGGGTGGCACAGCGGGATCAGGTCGCTGGTTTTCTTGGCCGCCTGGATGCCAGCGATGCGGGCGATGCCCAGCACGTCGCCCTTCTTGGCGCTGCCGCCCTCGATGATGGCCAGCGTTTCTGGCAACATCACAATCCGGCCACGGGCGATGGCGATGCGGTGGGTGGCGGCCTTGCCGGCCACGTCCACCATGTGGGCCAGGCCCTGGCTGTCGAAGTGGGTGAGTGCGCTCATGGTGTTGAAAATCCGGGCTGAAAGCCAATTTACTCGGCGTTAACGAATTGCAGGGATCATAGGGCCATGTTCAACTGGAAAGACCGTCTGCGCGCGTCCGGCATCCACCTCGGCATCAGCCTGGTGCTGGCCGCCGGGGCGGCGGCATTGGTTTTTGGGCTCTGGTACCCCTACCCCTACCGCGAGATTTCTGGCGGGCGCGAGCTGTTCCTGCTGGTGGTGGCGGTGGACGTGGTGATGGGCCCGCTGATCACGCTGGCCATCTTCAACCGCGCCAAGCCCCGCACCGAGCTGCGGCGCGACCTCGCCATCGTCGGCCTGCTGCAGCTTGCCGCACTGGTCTACGGGCTGTGGACGGTGTCTGTGGCGCGGCCGGTGCACCTGGTGTTTGAGTACAAGCTGTTCCGCGTGGTGCACGCCATCGACGTGGCCGAAGAGGCCCTGCCCCAGGCCCCGGCTGCGCTGCAGCGCCTGCCGCTGTTCGGCCCCACCACGCTGTCGCTGCGCCCCTTCAAAGACCCGAAAGAGCAGTACGACGCGACCGTGGTGGCACTGGCTGGCGGCAGCCTCAGCGCCCAGCCGGCCCTGTGGCAACCCTACGAGGCCGCCCGCGCCGACGTGCTGCGCGAGGCCAAACCGGCGGCGGAACTGTGGCAGCGCTTCCCGGCTCAAAAGGGGCTGATTGACGACGCCGTGGCCCGCACCGGCCGGCCCGCCAGCAGTTTGGTAACGGTGCCGATGGCCGGGCGCAACACCTTCTGGACCGTGCTGCTCGACCCCAACAGCGCCCGTGTGCTCGGATTTTTACCCCTGGACTCGTTTTGAACCCTCATTTCAAGCCAAATCGCCTCCAAGTCTTAGTGAAATCTAGCGTTATTGCTCTTCTTATAGGAGCAAATACGCTGGCACCACTGGGCGCCCAGTCGCAGTTGCCGGCATTGGGCGACGGCAGTGAAATGACCACCAGCGCCGAGCGCCGCCTGGGCGACCGCATCGCCCGCGAGATCTACCGCGACCCCGACTACCTGGACGACCCGCTGCTGGTGGAGTACGTGCAGGGCATCTGGCAGCAGCTGATGGTGGCCTCGCGCGCGCGCGGCGAGCTCAACCCCGAGATCGACGAGCGTTTTGCCTGGGAAATCTTTCTCGCCCGCGACCGCAGCGTGAACGCCTTTGCCTTGCCCGGCGGTTACTTTGGCGTGCATTTGGGGCTGATTGGCCTCGTCGCCAGCCGGGACGAACTCGCCTCGGTGCTGGGCCACGAAATGAGCCACGTGACCCAGCGCCACATCGCCCGGCTGATCGCCCGCCAGAGCGAACAAACCCCGTGGCTGATCGGCGCGATGATCCTCGGCGTGCTGGCCGCCAGCAAAAGCCCCGACGCCGCCAACGCGCTCATTCTGGGCGGGCAGGGCGTGGCGATCCAAAACCAGCTCAACTTCTCGCGCGACATGGAACGCGAGGCCGACCGCGTGGGCTACGCCGTCATGACCTCTGCCGGCTTCGAGGCCGACGGTTTTGCCAGCATGTTCGGCAAACTGCAGCAGGCCAACCGCATCAACGACAACGGCTCTTTCCCCTACCTGCGCAGCCACCCGCTCACCACCGAGCGCATTGCCGACGTTCAGGCCCGCCAGCAACTGGCCGCGCCCACGCGCCGCACCGGCCCACCCGACCTGGTGCACCCGATGATGGCGGCCCGCGCCCGCGTGCTGGCCAGCCCGGGCGTGGACGTGCTGCGCGGCTGGGTCAGGGAAGCCGAACTGGCCGGCACAAGCACTGCCGTGCCCGCCACCGCCAGCAGCGCCCCGGCCAGCAAACTGGGGGCCATGGGCCAGCCCAGCGCCGCCCAACGCCGCGTGGGTGTGCTGTACGCGGCGGCATTGGCCTCGGCCAAGCTGCGCGACCTGTCCGGTGCCCGCGCCCAGGCCAACACCCTGGCCCCGCTGGTGGCCGGCGACAGCGCCGCCCAGCGCGTGCTGCAGCTGCTGCTGGCCGAAATCGCCTTGCAGGCCAACAACCCGGCGCAGGCGCTGCAAATCCTGCAAGCGCTGCCCGCCGACAGCGCGGTGGCCGCTGCCGGCCCAGCCGCCAGCCCCAGCCGGGCCGGCAGCGGCCACGCCTTTTACCCAACGCGGGGGCGGGCGGAGCTGATGCTGCTGTCCCAGGCGCGTTTGGCCGCACCCACACCTGCCGGCCTGGCCGAGGTGGCGCAGCGGCTGCAAACCTGGGTCAGTGTGTACGTGCGGGACGCGCAGGCGTGGACGCAGTTGTCTTCGGTGCAAACGGCTTTGGGCCAGCCGGTGCAGGCGGCGCGGTCGTCCGCCGAGTCGCGTGCGGCGCAACTCGACTACCCGGCCGCGCTGGACCGCATGCGCGCCGCGCAGCAGCTGCAGCGGCAAAACCCGCAGCGGGGCGGGAACGACTACATCGAGGCGAGCATCGTCGACCAGCGCACCCGCGAACTGCAGGCGCAGGTGACCGAGTTAGCCCGGGAAAAGGCGCTCGAGCGCTGACTCGATGATCACGCCGAGCACCGAGTAAATCAGCGAGCCGACCAGCGCGGCCCAGAAGCCGCTGACCTGAAAGCCCGCCAGCAGGCCCGACGCGGCCCAGAACAGCAGCGCGTTGATGACGAACAAAAACAGCCCGAGCGTGATCAGCGTGACCGGGAAGGTCAGCACCACCATCACCGGGCGCAGCACCACGTTGAACAGGCCAATCACCGCCGCCGCCAGCAGCGCCGAGGTGAAGCTGGCCACCTGCACACCGCTGAACAGGTGGGCCACAGCCAGCAGGGCGGCCGCGCTGAGCAGCCATTTGAGGATCAGTTTCATGGGCAGTGGGGTGGCAGGTGAAGAAGGGAATGGTCAGCTTACCACCGCCCCGCTCAGACCGCCTTGGGCTGCTTGCGTCGGCTCACCCACCAGCCAGCCGCCAGCACACCGGCCACGGTGACGGCGTACACCGCCCAGCGGGCTGCCGATTGCTCGGTGCTCAGGCCGTCTTTGGCCACGCCGAACACGTTGCTCAAAATCGGTTCACTGACGATCATCTTGGCCGCGGTGAAGGCCAGCACCGCCGAGCCCAGCTGGATGATGATGGGAAAGCGCTCCACCAGCTTCAGCACCAGCGTGCTGCCGTAGACCACAATCGGCACGCTGATCAGCAGGCCAATCACCACCAGGTCGAACGCGCCGTGCGCGGCACCGGCCACACCCAGCACGTTGTCCACGCCCATCAGCGCGTCGGCAATCACAATGGTTTTCATCGCGCCCCAGAAGGTGGAGGCGACCGGGCCGTCGTGCTCGTTGCCGCCCTGGTCGGCCAGCAGCTTGTAGGCAATCCACACCAGGCCGATACCGCCGGCCAGCAGCAGGCCGGGAATCTGCAACAGCCAGACCACCACCAGCGTCATCACCGTGCGCACGCCAATCGCGCCCACGGTGCCCCAGAGGATGGCTTTTTTCTGCAGGTTTTGCGGCAGGTTGCGCGCCGCCAGCGCAATCACGATGGCGTTGTCGCCCGCCAGCACCAGGTCGATCAGGATGATGGCCAGCAGCGCCGACCACCAAGGGGTTGAAAACAGTTCCATGGCAAATTTCCCTCAATGCGTTTGTTGTTGTGAATCAACACCGCGTACGGGGGCAGGTGGCCTGAAAAGACACGCTTCGCTCCCGCACCGCAGTGCGTTGGCGAAGGTCTTGCCCGATGGGTGGCGCTGTTGGCACAGCGGCCCCATCTGCCGGACCGGAAAGCTGCGTGGCAACTTCCGTATTGACGGCCCGGCGGCCTGGAAAACATTCCGGGAGCTACTCCCCTTCACCGCGTATTGGAACACGCCGGCATTGCCCGAGCCGGTTGTCGGTTATTTTGGGCGGGCCGCCGGGGGCTATCATCGCGCCCCTATGCCCGGCATCCACATCACCGACGTCGAGGCCGCCATCAATTACTGGCGGCAGCGCTCGCCCTCGCCCGACGGCGTGACGCTGGCGCCCGAGCTGCGCGCGCTGGCCGAGGTGTACGCGCTGCTGATCTACCACCGCGAAGAAGAAGCCGACGAGAAGAGCTTCCCGGCCGCCGCCCACGCCGCCTGGCTGGCCTGGTACACCACCACGCCCGACACGCCCTGCATTGCCATCTGCTCCACCAGCCAGGGCGACGACGTCTGCAAAGGCTGCGGCCGCACGTTTGACGAGGTGCAGCACTGGCCAGAAATGTCGCCCGCCAGCAAACGCGCCACCTGGCGCCGCATCACGCTGCACGCGGACGCCTGGCGTTTCAACCGCTACGCCGAAAGGGCTGCAAAGTAAGCATTCTTTGCTAATGCAAATCATTTGCATTAGAATCGCTGAAAATTCATTCACTCTCGCAAGCAAGCCCGCAACAGCGCCTGACAACGGCCTTTGCACAGCGCGCCAGCTACCTCACATCGCAGGATGGTCATGGCTGGTTCTTTGGGCTTGTTTCGTTTAACGCCGGTGGCGGCATGGGTGGCATTGGCTTGGCCCGCAGGGGCGTTCGCACAGGCAACGCCGGTGCAACCCGACACGCAGGTGGCTGCCGGTCCGCAGCTGAAAGAGGTGGTGATCAGCGGCTCGCGCAACGAGCAAGCCACCGAAGACGTGCCCGCCTCCATCGAGGTGCTGAACGCCAAAGAACTGGAGGCGCAGCAGGTGCGCGACATCCGCGACGCGGTGCGCGAGTTGCCCAACGTGTCGGTCCAGCGCTCGCCCACGCGGTTCAATCTGGCGCAAGCGGCCACCGGGCGCAGTGGCAACACCGGCTTCAACATCCGCGGGCTCGATGGCAACCGGGTGCTGCTGCTGGTCGACGGCCTGCGCACACCACGGGCCTACAACTTCAGTGCCGCGTCCTTCGGGCGCGACTACTTTGACCTCGGCCTGGTCAAACGGGTGGAGGTGCTGAAGGGGTCTGCATCGGCCCTGTATGGCTCAGACGGCGTGGCCGGGCTGGTGAACTTCATCACCAAGGCGCCTGAAGATTTCCTTGAGCGTGGCCAGGACGTGGGAGGGCAGGCCAGCGTGCGTTACGGCACCGACAGCGACAGCCTCACCGTTGGCGCCACGGTGGCGGCCCGCGCCAGCGACGCGGTGAGCTACCTGTTGGGCGTGACCGCCACGCGCGCCAAGGCGCTGGACAACAAGGGCGACATCAACACCGCCGACACCAGCCGAACCACCCCCAACCCACAAAAAGACCGGGGGCAATCGCTGCTCGGCAAGCTGGTCTGGCAGCCGAATGGCGACCAGAAGCACACCTTCTCGTTCGAGCATGTGGAGAGGAAGTCGGACTACGACGTGCTGACGGCGCGTGCCCGCCCGCCCCTGGCCAGCACATCGACGCTGGCGCTGCTCGCCAACGACGACGCCCAGCGTGACCGCGTCACCTGGGACGGCCGTTTCAAGCTGAACCATGTTTTGGCAGACCGCATGCAGGCGGTGCTGAGCTACCAGCATGCCGACGCCCGGGAATACAGCTTTGAAGACCGCAACACCGCCGCAGACCGCGCACGTGACAACAACTACCGCGAGCGGACGCTGCAGGCCGGCCTGCAGTTTGACAAAACGCTGCCGGCGGGCGGTGGCTGGACGCAAAAAATCACCTACGGCGTGGATTTTGTACAGGCCCGATTGAGCAACTTTCTGGACGGCCTGGTGCCCCCGGTGGGGGAGGTTTTCCCGCTCAAACGTTTCCCCGACACCAAGGAAACCAGCGCCGCGCTGTATTTCCAGGACGAGATTGCCAGCGAGCGCTGGAGCATCACCCCCGGTGTGCGGCTGGACCGCTACAGCATCGACGCCAGCCAGACCGGTTTCTCGCCGCCGTCCACCGTTCCTGCGGTGTCCCTGTCGGGCTCGGCCATCTCGCCCAAGCTGGGGCTGCTCTACAAGGCCACACCGCAGATGGCGCTGTATGGCAACTTTGCCTCGGGCTTCAAGGCACCGAATGCAGACCAGGTCAACGGCTTCTTTGAAAACCCGGTTCAGTTCTACAAAACCATTCCCAACCCCAACCTCAAGCCGGAAAAAAGCCGCACCTTCGAGCTGGGCACCAAAGGCCGGCTCGACAAGCTGACCTACGACGCGGCGGTGTTCACCGGCACCTACAAAGACTTCATTGAAGACCGCCGCCAGGTGGCGGGCAATGGCACGGCGGCCAGCCCCCTGGTGTTCCAGAGTGTCAACTTCAGCAACGTGCGCATCAGTGGCTTCGAGTTCAAGGGCGAAGTGGACTGGGGCCGCGTGGGGGGTGGTCGCTTCAGCACACCGTTCGGCTATGGCCAGACCTCGGGCAAAAACACCGACAACAACGCCCCCCTCAACTCGGTCGACCCGGCCAAGTTGTCGGTGGCGCTGAAGTACGACACCGCCGCCTGGGACGTCCGTTTTGGTGTGACGCACCGCAAGGCCAAAGACGCCAGCGACATCGACAACACCATGCTGGTCACGGCACCGGCCACGCAGTACGCCACCCCGTCGTCCACGGTGTTTGACCTGTCGGGCCAGTGGCGCATCAGCAAAGGCTTGCGCATGACCGCCGCCATCTACAACCTGACCGACCGCAAAGTCTTCTACTGGAGCGATGTGCGCGGCCTGGCCAGCAACGCCAGCGTGATCGACAGCTACAGCCAGCCTGGCCGCCACGTGGTGGTGTCCCTGGTGGCTGATTTTTGAGGAGACGCCATGCCTGCCGACAACCCCATGTGCCGTGACCAGGAGTACCTGATGCCCTGCGCCGAAGCCTTGCTGGCGGGCACCCTGGCCTTGATGACGGTGCAGTGCCGCTGCCACTGTGAGCGGCAGCGTGAGGTGATGTCCCAAAAGATCATCAGCAACCTGGTGAACTTGGAAGCACGGCTCTGCGCGCACCCCCTTTTTTCCGATTCATTTCAGGCCGTGGTGCGCAATGTCCGCCAGCAGTGGGAGGCGCAGCAACCCGCCGCCGCCATGCAGGCAGGGCAGACCGACCGCAGGCTCTGGCACACCACCGCCGAATCCGTCCAATAAGGAAAACAAACATGAACGCAGACCACATCAGAGAACGCTTCAGCATCGCGCGCACGGCGGGCAAACGCGCGCGGGACGCGGCGCAGCACATTGGCGTGAGCGAGGGCGAGGCCATTGCCGCGCACGCGGGCGCACACGACCATGCGCTCAAGACCACGCCGTTGCGCGCACCCTGGATCGACCTGCTGCAAACGCTGGAGCTGTGCGGTCCGCTGCTGGCCTTGACGCGCAACGAGTCCACGGTGCATGAAAAAACCGGGGTCTACCAAAAACTCTCGGCCAACGGGCACATGGGTCTGGCGTTGGGGGAGGAGATTGACCTGCGGCTGTTCCTCAACCAATGGCATGCGGGCTATGCGGTGTCCGAGCCGGCCAATGACCCGGCGAAACCACCCACGCTGAGCCTGCAGTTTTTTGACGCTGGCGGCACGGCGGTGCACAAGGTTTACACCCGGGAAGCCACCGACCGCGACGCCTTCGAGTCGGTGATGGCGCAGTTCAGCGACCCCACGTTGGCGTACAGCTTCGCGCCCTTGTCGGCCCCTGCCCATGTGACACCGTCGCTGGACGACGACGCCATCGACGCGCAGGGCCTTGGCGCAGCCTGGGCGGCCATGGCGGACACGCACGAGTTCTTCCCGTTGATCAAGAAATTCTCGGTCGAACGGCAGCAAAGCTTCCGCCTGATGCACGGGCGCTTCGCCGAGAAAGCCCCAACGAACACGCTGGGTGAACTCCTCAAGGAAGCGGCTTTTGAGGGCACGCCCATCATGGTGTTTGTCAGCAGCCCCGGCTGCATCCAGATCCACTCCGGCCCGGTCAAACAGGTGCAGCCCATGACCACGCCCGGCGGCGCGCAATGGCTCAACGTGCTCGATCCCGGCTTCAACCTGCACCTGCGCGAAGACATGATTGCCAACGTCTGGCTGGTGCAAAAACCCACCGCCGATGGCGTGGTGACCTCGGTCGAGGCCTTCGACCACACCGGCGCGCTGATGGCGATGTTCTTCGGCACGCGCAAACCCGGTGTGCCCGAGCGGCAGGAATGGCGCGATCTGGTGCAACGCCTGCCGCGGCTGGAAGCGGCCACCGCATGAGCCGCACCCTCAGCCGCCGCAGTGCGCTGCGCCTCGGAGGCGCTGCCGCGCTGGTTTTGCCGGCCTGGGCCCGTGCCGCCAAGGCGGAGGGGCCGCGCCTGGTCACTGTTTCAGGTGCCATCACCGAAATGGTGTTCGCCCTGGGGGCCGAGTCCATGCTGGTGGGCAGCGACACCACCAGCGTCTGGCCCGAAGCCGCGCTGAAGACGCCGAAAGTCGGCTACATGCGCCAGCTCTCGTCCGAAGGCCTGCTGTCGCTGCGCCCGTCCACCGTGATCGCGACCCACGAAGCCGGCCCGCCGCTGGTGTTTGACCAACTGCGCGCGGTGGGTGTGCGCGTCGATCTGGTGCAGGCCGACCACAGCTTTGACGAAGTGCTGCGCAAGCTGCGTGCGGTGGCCGATGCCACCGGCCGGCACGAGGCGCGTGGCCGCGTGGAAGCGCGCCTGCTGGCCGAATGGCAGGCCACACAACAGCGGGTGGCCGCGGCCGCCGCACAGAAAAAGCCGCGCGTGTTGTTCGTGCTGGCGCCCAGCGCGGGTGGCACGGCGTCGGTTTCCGGCCTGAACACGGCGGCCAACGCCATGGTCGGTTTCGCGGGCGCCACCAACTGCCTGACCAGCTTTGACGGCTACCGCCCCATGACCGCCGAGGCCGTGATTGCGGCCGCGCCCGACGTGGTGGTGGCCACCCGCCAGGGCATTGACGGCGGTGGCGGTGAGGCCCGCTTCTGGGAGCGCCCCGGCCTGCTGCTGACGCCCGCCGGCAAAAAGCGCGCGCTGGTCACGCTGGAGACGCTGTACCTGCTGGGCTTTGGCCCGCGTTTGCCACAGGCTGTGCTGGAGCTGCATGAGCGCGTTGCTGCTGCCGCGGCTTAAGGCGGCCGAGCGCCTGGCCCCAGCCCCGGCCCTGTGGCTGCTGGGGGCGGTGCTGCTGGCGAGTTTTGTGTTTGCCGCCGCGCGCGGGGCTTATGCCATTGCCCCCGGCGACCTGCTGGGCGTGCTGCGCGACATGCTGTGGGGCGACCCGGCACAGGCGACGGCCGAATACCAGGTGTTCACCGGCATCCGGCTGCCGCGCCTGTTGCTCGGCATTGCCGCCGGGGCGGCGCTTGGCATGTCGGGCGCGCTGATGCAAGGCCTGTTCCGCAACCCGCTGGCCGACCCGGGCCTGATCGGCGTGAGCAGCGGCGCGGCCGTGGCCGCTGCCGGCGTGATCGTGCTGGGCGCGGCGTGGTTTCCCGAACTGCCACGCACCCTGGGCAGCTGGACGCTGGTGCTCGCGGCCTTTGGCGGCGCGCTCGGCGTCACCGCGCTGATTTACACCATGGCCCAGGTGGACGGTGGCACGCGGGTGGCGGTGATGCTGCTGGCCGGCATTGCCATCAACGCGCTGGCCGGCGCGGGCATTGGTTATTTCAGCTTTCTCGCCACCGACGAACAGCTGCGCTCGCTGCAGTTCTGGCTGCTCGGCAGCCTGGGCGCGGCACGCTGGAGCGCTGTGGCCCTGGTGAGTGGGGTGGTGGCCGTGTGCGCGCTGCTGGCACTGCGCCTGGCCCAGCCGCTCAATGTGCTGGCACTGGGCGAAGCGCAGGCCTACTGGATGGGGGTGCCGGTGGAGCGCGTCAAGCGCAGCGCGGTGGTGCTGACGGCGCTGGCCGTGGGCGCCGTCAGCGCCACCACCGGCATTGTCGGCTTCGTGGGGTTGGTGGCGCCGCACCTGGTGCGGCTGGTCGCCGGACCAGACCACCGCGTGGTGTTGCCCGGCTCGGCCCTGCTGGGCGCGGCGCTGGCGCTGGTGGCCGACGGCATTGCGCGCACCATTGCCGCGCCCGCCGAGCTGCCCCTGGGTGTGTTGATGGCGTTCATTGGCGCGCCGTTCTTTCTGGTCTTGCTGCTCCGGTTCAGGCACCGCGCATGATCCAGGCCCACCACATTGGCGTGCACATCGGCAGCAAGGCGCTGCTCAGCGAGGTGTCGTTCGACTTCCAGCCCGGCCGGGTGACGGCCATTCTGGGGCCGAACGGTGCCGGCAAATCGACGCTGCTGTCGGTGCTGGCGGGCAACCGCCAGGCCAGCCGGGGCGAGGTCAGGCTGAACAGCCGTTTGCTCACCGAATGGCCCGCCGACGCGTTGGCCATGCTGCGCGCGGTGCTGCCGCAAGAGGCCAGCACGGCGTTTGATTTCAAGGTGCGTGAGGTGGTGGAACTGGGCCGTTACCCGCACCGCAAGCGCCCCAGCCGCGACGAAGTCGCCATCGTCAACGCGGCGCTGGCGGCCACCGGCACGCTGGCTTTGGCGGGGCGCGTGCTCAACACCCTCTCGGGTGGTGAAAAGGCCCGTGCACAGCTGGCCCGCGTGCTGGCGCAGGTCTGGGAGCCCGAGCCCACCGGCCAGCCCCGCTGGCTGCTGCTGGACGAGCCCACGGCGGCACTCGACCTGTCGCACCAGCATGCCACCCTGCAACTGGCGCGCGCATGGGCCCATGCACGCGGCGTGGGTGTGGTGGCCGTGCTGCACGACCTGAACCTGGCCGCCCGTTATGCCGACGACCTGCTGGTGCTGCACCAGGGCCAGGTGGTCGGCAGCGGGCCGGTGGCCGAACAGCTGACGGCCGAACTGGTCCAACGCGTGTGGGGCGTGGCCTGCGAAGCCATTGCGGCCAACGACGGCACGCCGCAGTTCCTGATGGCGGCCTGAGCGAACCCTGCGCAGGCCTATCATGGCCGCATGAAGCGTCTCAGCCAGGCCCCCAACCTTGCCTTGGCCACGCTGTGGGCCGACACCTTGCGCGAAGCGGGGGTGGACGTGTCGGTGCAGCGGCAGTTTCTGGTGGGGGTGGCGGGTGAGTTGCCGCCCGACCAGTGCCTGCCCGAACTCTGGTTGCGGCACGACGAGCAACTGGCCCTGGCCCAAAGCGTGCTGGACGACCTGCAGCACGTGCCGCAGCGCGACTGGCGCTGCGGTTGTGGGGAGCGGGTGGAAGGCGGGTTCGAGCAGTGCTGGGCCTGCGGCGCGCTGATGCCGCTGGCGGGCTAGTTTGCTATAAATTCAGTAGCTAAACAACAAGCCTGCACTAAGGCTTGCGGTCAATAATGCTTGAAAACGGCGCTGGCAGGCCGGTGGAAGGGCCTGGGTGGGCCTTCAGAGCCACTTTATCGGCTCAATGTCCACACTGCGTTGGCCGTCGCTCAGGGTGAGCGTGTTTTCCTGCACGGTGGCCTGCAGCTGCATGCTGCGCTGCGCCAGCGCGGCCAGGGCTTGAGAGGCCTCGGTCGGCACGCGCCAGACCTGCAGGTTTTTGGGCCGCGTCAGCTTGGTCTGGATGCCACGCCACCAGATTTCGGCGGCGGACGAAAAGCAGTACAGCATCACCTCGTCGGCCTTGCTGCAGGCTTTCATCAGCGGCTTGTCCTCCGGCTGGCCGACCTCGATCCACAGCCGGTGCCGGCCGGTGAAGTCGACGAGGGACACGTCCGGGTCGTCCGGGTTGGAGAGGCCGGCGCCAAAGGCCAGTGTGCCGTCGCCGTTGCAGACGCTGTGCAGCTTGTGCGCGTTCAGCGCCAGCGCCACCAGCCTGACCATCATCCGCTCGTCGGTCTCGCTCGGGTGGCGGGCCAGGGTGAGCGCGTGGTCGGCGTAGTAGCTGTTGTCGATGTCGGCGATCTGCAGGTTCGCCTTGAAGATGGTGGACTTGAGGGCCATCAGACGCGTCGGGCGAGTTCGGCGGCTTTACCAACGTAAGAAGCGGGCGTCATCGCCAGCAGGCGTGTCTTTTCCGCTTCCGGAATGTCCAGCGAGCGGATCAGCCCGTGCAGGTCTTCAGCGCGCACAGTTTTGCCGCGGGTGACTTCCTTGAGCTTTTCGTAGGCGCCTTGCACGCCGTAGCGGCGCATCACGGTCTGGATCGGTTCGGCCAGCACTTCCCACGACGCGTCGAGGTCGTCGGCCAGGGCTTCGGCGTTGAGTTCGAGCTTGTTCAGGCCGGTCATCAGCGCGCTGTAGGCCAGGGTGCTGTAGCCCATGGCCACGCCCATGTTGCGCAGCACGGTGGAGTCGGTCAGGTCGCGCTGCCAGCGGGAAATCGGCAGTTTTTCGGCCAGGTGGCGCAACAGCGCGTTGGCCAGGCCGAGGTTGCCTTCGGCGTTTTCAAAGTCGATCGGGTTGACCTTGTGCGGCATGGTGGAGCTGCCGATCTCACCGGCCTTGAGCCGCTGCTTGAAGTAGCCCAGGCTGACATAACCCCAGATGTCGCGGGCCAGGTCGATCAGGATGGTGTTGGTGCGGGCCATCGCGTCGAACAGCTCGGCCATGTAGTCGTGTGGCTCGATCTGGATGCTGTAGGGCTGGAAGGTCAGGCCCAGGCCCAAAGGCTCGGGCGTCTCAATGACTTTGCGCGCAAAGGCTTCCCAGTCGAAGTCGGGCCAGGCGCTCAGGTGGGCGTTGTAGTTGCCCACCGCGCCGTTCATCTTGGCCAGCATCTGCACGCTGGCAATGCGCTCGCGGGCGGTGGTCAGGCGCACCACCACGTTGGCAAATTCCTTGCCCACGGTGGTGGGGCTGGCGGTCTGGCCGTGGGTGCGGCTGAGCATGGGCACCTCGGCGTAGGCGTGGGCCATCTCGCGCAGTTTGTTGACCACGCCGTCCAGCGCGGGCAACACCACCTGGCCGCAGGCGGCCTTGAGTTGCAGCGCGTGGCTGGTGTTGTTGATGTCTTCGCTGGTGCAGGCAAAGTGCACAAACTCCGCCGCCACCTCCAGCTCAGGCCGGGCCTCGAACTTGGACTTGATCCAGTACTCCACCGCTTTCACGTCGTGGTTGGTGACCTTTTCGAAGTCCTTGATGGCGCGGGCGTCGGCCTCACAAAAGTTCTTCACCAGGCCCAGCAAGTAAGTGCGCGCTCCGGGGGTGAGTGGCTTGAACTCGTCAAACCGGGCGTCGCTGAGCGCGATGAACCAGGCCACCTCCACCTGCACCCGGCGGTGCATGAAGCCCTGTTCGCTCAGCAAGGGGCGCAGGGCGCTGAGTTTGGCGGCGTAACGGCCGTCGAGCGGCGAAAGGGCGGACAAGGTAGAGAAAGTCATCCCCGAATTGTAGGTGGCGGCCTGCGTCAGCCGCGCGGGGAGTGGGCTGGCTAGAATCGGCCCGAATCTACACCGCAGGCAACCGCACCATGAAATTGATCGGATCGCTGGCCAGCCCCTACGTGCGCAAAGTGCGCGTGGTGATGGCCGAGAAAAAGCTCGACTACCAGTTCGTCACCGAAGATGTCTGGGCGGCCGGTACCAGCATTGGCAGCGCCAACCCGCTGGGCAAGGTGCCCTGCCTGGTGATGGAAGGCGGCGAGGCGGTGTTCGACTCGCGGGTGATTGTTGAGTACCTCGACACCCTGTCGCCGGTCGGCAAGCTCATTCCACCCAGTGGCCGCGAGCGCGCCGAAGTGAAAACCTGGGAAGCGCTGGCCGACGGCCTGCTGGACGCCGGCATCCTCGCCCGGCTGGAGGCCACCTGGCCCGGCCGCAGCGACGGCGAACGCAGCCAGGCGTGGATCGCCCGCCAGATGGGCAAGATCGACGCCAGCCTGAAGGCCATCAGCCAGGGCCTGGGCGACAAGCCGTTTTGCAGCGGCATCCACCTGAGCCTGTCCGACATCGCGGTCGGCTGCGCATTGCTGTGGCTGGAGTTCCGCTTCCCGCAGATTGACTGGCGCAACAGCCACCCCAACCTGGCCAAGCTGGTGGACAAGCTGAGCCTGCGGCAAAGCTTCATCGACACCCAGCCCCGGGTGTAATTCACCGGTTCACACGGGCGCCGGGAAACACGCGCTGCCAAAACGGCCCTGCAGCGCGCCCAGCAGGCGCTGGCCTGCGTCGTCCAGCGTGCCGTCGTTGGCGATCTCGATGCCGCCGTGCCCAGCCGGGAGCTGCCATGCCTGCGCACGGGCCATCCGCAGCGCCAGCATCGGGCCGTCTTCCCGGCCACGCGCCACCAGCCGCCTGCGCAGGGTGTCGGGCGAACCGGTGATGTGCAGCACCGTCAGGCCAGGGAAACGCCGCTGCGCTTCCGCCAGGTACGCGCGCGAGCCGTTGACGAACACGCAATGCCCCTGTGCCAAGGGCGCCAGCGCGGTGTGCCGCACGCCATAGTGCAGGCCGTTGGCCTGCCAGTGCAGCGCGAACACACCCGCGTCACGCCACGGCAGAAACTGCGCCTCGCTGCAGGCTTCGTGGTCTTCGCTGCCCGCGTCGGCCGCGCGGGTCACTGTTCGCTGGGCAAACGCCACCGGTGCGTCTGCGCCGAGGTGGGTGCGCAGCCAGCCCAGCAGGCGGTCTTTGCCCGCGCCCGATGGGCCGATGGTGTAAATCAAATGCCGCCACATGGCGTGCACTGTAGGCTACCGGTGCGGCGCAGGCGCCAGAACATCCCTTATGCTGCGCGCCAGACGACCCACAGGACCGCCCGCATGGACACCCTGCTCCGCGAAGCAAACGCCAACGACATCGACCAAGTGATGGGCCTGTATGCGCAGCCCGCTTTCGACAATGGCCAGGTGCTCAGCAGCGCCGAGGCGCAGGCGGTGTTTGCGCGTTTTGCGCGCTACCCCAACTACCGGCTCTTTGTGGCGTGCCACGGCGAGCGGGTTGTGGGCAGCTATGCGCTGCTCGTCATGGACAACCTCGGCCACCGTGGCACGCCCTCGGCGGTGGTGGAAGACGTGGTGGTGGCCGCCGACCAGCAGGGCCACGGCATTGGCCGTCTGATGATGGCCCACGCCGTGGCCGAAGCGCGCACTGCAGGCTGCTACAAGCTGGCGCTGTCGTCCAACCTGCGCCGCACCGACGCCCACCGGTTCTACGAAGCGCTGGGGTTCACACGCCACGGCGTGAGTTTTGTCATACAGCCCTGAGCAGACGCCATGTCACTCCCCCACGCCTCTTGCCCACCTGACGCCGTGCTGCAGGCACAAGGCCTGGCCTTCGCCTACCCGCAGCACCCGCTCTTCACCGGCCTCGACCTGCACATCGCTCCTGGGGTGACGTGGTTGCAAGGCGGCGACGGCAGCGGCAAAACCACCCTGCTGCGCATCCTGGCCGGCGTGTTGCCAGCCAACGCCGGCCACCTCCTGCTCAACGGCCAGCCAATGGGTGAAGTTCCCGTACTGTGGCGCCAACAGGTGTTCTGGGCCGACCCCCAAACCACCGCGCTGGACCAGACCGTGGTGGGCGACTACTTCGCATCCCTCCCCGCGCAGTACCCCAACTTGAACACCGACCTGCTGGCCGATGTGGCCGAAGGCCTCTCCCTCACGCCCCACCTGCACAAGCCGCTGTACATGCTCTCCACCGGCAGCAAACGCAAAGTCTGGCTGGCCGCAGCCTTTGCGTCAGGCGCCACAGTCACCCTGCTGGACGACCCACTGGCCGCACTGGATGGCGCGTCGGCAGCGTTGGTGATGGAGCTGCTGCAAGAGGCGGCAGGGCATCCGTCGCGGGCGTGGGTGGTGGGGTGTTATGAGCCGCTGGAGAAGGCGATGGGGGCGGTGGTAGATTTGAATGCGGGGTGAGGGCGCGTGGGCAGCTTTCGGCCAGTTCCTGCCGTTCGCCAAACCGAAATCGGCTACAGGACAGTGCCCATTGCTTAAGTTAACCTGCAGTCAACAGAGGCGTTGAAGGCTGATGGAATCCTTCAGAATCAAGACCTGCCCCCGCCTGTTCGACACGCCTACCTTTCATCATGGATAAATTCTTGCTGCAGCAGCGGGTAATGGCGCAGCTCGCCGAAGACCTGCTGCAAGCCGAACAGGCAGCGCGGGCGGCCCGTGAAACAGCGACTCATGAAGAAAACGTCGCCGAAAACAAATACGACACATTGGGACTTGAAGCCGCCTATCTGGCTACCGGCCACGCTCGCCGCGCCGAAGCCATCCGTCAGGCGATGGCCAAGTGGCGCCAATTCCGCCCACTCCCCTACGACGCCTGCAAAGGTATTCAGCTCGGCGCAGTGGTCTGTTTGGTCGATTCCGACGACAAGCAGCAACAGATATTTCTCGGTCCGGATGGGGGCAGCATGAAGCTGGTTAGCGGCGCTCAGCTCGTTCAAGTCATCAGCAGCGAAGCCCCTTTGGGCAGGGCCATGCTGGGTAAATGCGAGGGTGACGAGGTGTCGATACAGGTCGCTCCAATCCGACAGCAGTTTGAGGTGCTACGGGTTCATTGAGCAGCAAGTAAGTTCACGCCGAATCAATCAGAAAATACTCGCCACGCCCCCTTTGCGACGCGCTGCAATACGGTTTCAGCGCATGCAGACGGACGATGGCCATCTGCCAGGAGCGGACGAGAATAGGAGCCAACGGCCGCTTGGTGGCCGCCAGCGTGAGTACACCTACTGGCGGCGAATGTCGACAATCGCTGGCGGATTCAACCGGTCGATGCAACACACTAAAAACTGCGTCAGCAGAAGGAGTG
>JAZKIY010000067.1:0-28368 GCA_040384665.1 Pseudomonadota bacterium | reverse complement strand
GCGCGAGGTGGTGGCCGAGTTCGACAAGTACCTGCACGACGAGCTGGACCTGGTCCACGAAGCCGCCAGCGCCGCCCAGCTGCGCCGCAACATGGCGGGGCTGGACCTGGTGTTGATCCCGGAGATGTTCTGGGACTATTGCCACACCGACGTGATGGTGATGGAGCGCATGAACGGTGTGCCCATCAGCCAGGTGCAGCGCCTGCGCGACGCGGGCGTGGACATCCGCAAGCTGGCGCGCGACGGCGTGACGCTGTTTTTCACCCAGGTGTTCCGCGACGGCTTCTTCCATGCCGACATGCACCCGGGCAACATCCAGGTGAGCCTGGACCCGGCCACCTTTGGCCGCTACATCTCGCTCGACTTTGGCATCGTCGGCACGCTGACCGAGGTGGACAAAGACTACCTGGCGCAGAACTTCATTGCGTTTTTCCGGCGCGACTACAAGCGTGTGGCGCAACTGCACATCGAGTCCGGCTGGGTGCCCGCCAACACCCGTGTGGACGAACTCGAATCCGCCATTCGCACCGTCTGCGAGCCGTACTTTGACCGGCCGCTGAAAGAAATTTCACTGGGCATGGTGCTGTTGCGCCTGTTCCAGACCTCCCGCCGCTTCCACGTTGAAATCCAGCCCCAGCTGGTGTTGCTGCAGAAGACCCTGCTCAACATCGAAGGCCTGGGCCGCGAGTTGGACCCGGAGCTGGACCTGTGGAGCACCGCAAAACCATTTCTGGAGAAGTGGATGCAGGACCAGGTGGGTCCGCAGCGGTTGCTGGAGCAGTTCAAGGCCGAGGCGCCACGCTACGCCCAGCTGCTGCCCGAGCTGCCCCGGCTACTGCACGATTACCTGAACCGCCCGCACGGCGGCGACCAGCGCGAGCTGCTGGAATTGCTGCGCGAACAAAAACGCACCAACAAACTGCTGCAAAGCCTGGTCTACGGTGGCATGGGTTTTGTATTGGGTCTGCTGGTCATGGTCTTTGTGGTGCGCATGAGCGTGCACTGACGCGGCTGCGGCCTAGTTTTGTTGATAATCCGGTCCACATTCGGGAGTGTGCTGTGCTGTTGACCCTTGTTGTCCTCTACCTGCTGGTGACGATTGCGATCGGCCTTTATGCGGCCAAGCGGGTGAAAAACACCGCCGATTTCGCCATTGCCGGGCGCAACCTGCCGCTGATGATGATCGTCACCACCACCTTTGCCACCTGGTTTGGCTCGGAAACGGTGCTCGGCATCCCGGCGAAGTTCATCGAGAACGGCCTGAAAGGCGTGGTCGAAGACCCGTTTGGCGCCGGCAGTTGCCTGATCCTGGTGGGTTTGTTCATCGCCGGCAAGCTCTACCGCATGACGCTCCTGACCATCAGCGACTACTACCGCGAGCGTTATGGCCGCACGGTGGAAATTGTCTGCTCGCTGATCATCATGCTCAGCTATTTGGGCTGGGTGTCGGCGCAGGTCACCGCGCTCGGGCTGGTGTTCAACGTGCTGTCGGGTGGCGCCATCAGCGTTCCGGTGGGCATGGTGATCGGCGTGGTGTCGATCCTGGCCTACACCATGTTCGGTGGCATGTGGTCGGTAGCGATCACCGACTTCCTGCAGATGATCATCCTGGTGGTGGGCCTGAGCACCATCGCGGTGTTTGCCGCCAACCTGGCTGGCGGTGCCGACCAGGTGGTGGCGCTGGCTGTCAGCAAAGACCTGTTCAAGTTCTGGCCCGAGCCCAGCTTCCACGACATCGCCTTCTTCATTGCGGCGGCCATCACCATCATGTTCGGGTCCATCCCGCAGCAGGACGTGTTCCAGCGCGTGATGTCGGCCAACAGCCACACCGCCGCCACCCGCGGCCCGGTGATCGGGGGCATCTGCTACATCCTGTTCGCCTTCGTGCCGATGTTCATCATCATCAGTGCGCTGATCATCATGCCGGAGCAGACTGCCACGCTGCTGAAAGACGACCCGCAAAAAATCCTGCCCATTCTGGTGCTGGAGAAAATGCCGTTCGTGATGCAGGTGCTGTTTTTTGGTGCCTTGCTGTCGGCCATCAAGTCGGCCGCGTCGGCCACGCTGCTGGCCCCCAGCGTGACCTTTGTGGAAAACATCTGGCGCCAGTTCAAACCCATGGTGGACGACCGCGAACAGCTCAAGACCATGCGCATCACGGTGCTGGTGTTTGCGGCCCTGGTGCTGGTGTACGCGATCGCCAGCCAGGGCACGCCGATTTATGAACTGGTCTCCGGCGCCTACCAGGTCACCCTGGTGGGGGCGTTCATCCCGCTGGTCTTTGGGCTGTACTGGGCCCGGGCCACCACCCAGGGCGCGCTGGTGTCCATCGGGCTCGGCATCCTGACCTGGCTGGCCGGTCTGGCCACGCCGATGGGCGAGGTGTTCCCGGCCCAGCTGGCCGGCGTGCTGGCGGCGTTGGTGGGCATGCTGGCCGGTTCGCTGTTGCCGCAGTGGCTGACAGACACCCGCACCCCGCACCAGCCGGTGGCCGGTCTGGACTAAAGGCCCCTGGCACCGCTGGCAGGGTGACGGTGAGGTCCGGCCAAACAGCCCGGCCACCTATAATTGAAGGTTTTGCGTTTCCACCCTTCTGACCAGCCATGCCAATCTACGCTTACAAATGCGAATCCTGCGGGCACAGCAAGGACGTTCTGCAAAAGATGTCCGACCTGCCGCTGACCGACTGCCCAAGCTGTGGGGCCGCCAGCTTCAAGAAGCAGTTGACCGCCGCCGGCTTCCAGCTCAAGGGCTCGGGCTGGTATGTGACCGATTTCCGCGGTGGCAACAGCGGCCAGCCTGCGGGCGCCGAAGCCACCACTGCCCCCGCCGTGGCCAGCAAAGACACCCCCTCCACCGCAGCGCCAGCACCAGCGCCTGCCAGCGCACCGGCAGACAAGCCCAAGCCCACCACCGGCTCGGGCGGCTAGGCCATGCGCAAGTACTTTCTCACCGGCCTGCTGGTCTGGGCGCCAATGGCGATCACCATCTGGGTGATCACCTGGGGTCTGGGCGCGCTGGACGGCGTGTTCGGCTCGGTGATGGCGGCCATCACCGCGGTGTTGCCCGGTGCCTTGAGTCCAGCGCTCAACGACTTCCGCAACATCCCTGGTCTGGGCATTGCCCTGGTGCTGCTGGTGATTTTTCTCACCGGCATGTTTGCCGCCAACATCTTTGGCCGCTGGGCACTGAGCCAGTCCGATCGGTTGCTGACCAACATCCCCATCGTCAAGTCCATCTACTCCAGCGTCAAGCAGGTGTCGGACACGCTGTTTTCCAGCAACGGCAACGCGTTCCGCAAGGCCCTGCTGGTGCAGTACCCGCGCGAAGGCTCATGGACCATCGCCTTCCTGACGGGCGCCCCCAGCGGCGAGGTGGCCAACCACCTGCCCGGTGACCACGTCAGCGTCTACGTACCGACCACGCCCAACCCGACCTCAGGCTTTTTTCTGATGCTGCCCCGCGCGCAGGTGGTGGAGCTCGACATGAGCGTGGACGAAGCGCTCAAGTACATCATTTCCATGGGGGTGGTCACACCGGACCGCCCCGCACCGTTGCCTCCCGTTCATTTACCCGTTCACTGAGGGCGTCTGCAGGCGCCGTATTCCCTATGTCCATGCGTTCCCACTATTGCGGTCTGGTGACCGAGGCCCTGATGGGCGAAACCGTTTCCCTCTGCGGCTGGGTCAACCGCCGGCGCGACCACGGTGGCGTGATTTTCATCGACCTGCGCGACCGTGAAGGCTATGTGCAGGTGGTCTGCGACCCCGACCGTGCCGACATGTTCAAGACCGCCGAAGACGTGCGCAACGAATTCTGCGTTCAGATCAAGGGCCTGGTGCGCGCGCGGCCCGAGGGCACGGCCAACGCCCACCTGAAGAGCGGCAAGATCGAGGTGCTGTGCCACGAACTGACGGTGCTGAACCCGTCGGTGACACCCCCGTTCCAGCTCGACGACGACAACCTCAGCGAAACCACCCGCCTGACGCACCGCGTGCTGGATTTGCGCCGGCCTTACATGCAGAACAACCTGATGCTGCGTTACCGCGTGGCGATGGAAGTGCGTAAGTTCCTCGACGCCAACGGTTTTGTCGACATTGAAACGCCGATGCTCACCAAGAGCACGCCCGAAGGTGCGCGCGACTACCTGGTGCCCAGCCGTGTGCACGACGGCATGTTCTTCGCACTGCCGCAGTCGCCGCAGCTGTTCAAGCAGCTGCTGATGGTGGCCGGCTTTGACCGTTACTACCAGATCACCAAGTGTTTCCGCGACGAAGACCTGCGTGCCGACCGCCAGCCCGAGTTCACCCAGATCGATATCGAGACCTCCTTTCTGGGTGAAGAAGAAATCCGCGACATGTTCCAGGGCATGATCACCACGGTGTTCAAGAACACGCTGGGTGTGGACCTGGGCGAGTTCCCGGTGATGAGCTACGCCGACGCGATGCACCAGTACGGCTCTGACAAGCCCGACCTGCGCGTCAAGATGCAGTTCACCGAACTCACCGACGTGATGGCCACGGTGGACTTCAAGGTGTTCTCCGGCCCCGCCACCACCCCCGGTGGCCGCGTCGTGGCCTTGCGTGTGCCCAAAGCGGCCGAGATGAGCCGCAGCGAGATCGACGCCTACACCGAGTTCGTCAAGATCTACGGTGCCAAGGGCCTGGCCTACATCAAGGTCAACGAGCTGGCGAAAGGCCGTGATGGTCTGCAGAGCCCCATCGTCAAGAACATCCACGACGACGCGCTCAAGTCCATTCTGGAGCGCACTGGCGCGCAGGACGGTGACCTGTTGTTCTTCGGTGCCGACAAAGCCAAAGTCGTCAACGACGCGATTGGCGCCCTGCGCGTCAAAATCGGCCACAGCGAGTTTGGCAAGAAGAACGGTTTGTTCGAGAAATCGTGGCGCCCGCTGTGGGTGGTCGATTTCCCGATGTTCGAATACGACGAAGAAGCCCAGCGCTACACCGCCACCCACCACCCTTTCACCGCGCCGAAAGACGGCCATGAGGACTGGATGGTCACAGCGCCTGAGAAGTGCATTTCCAAGGGCTACGACATGGTGCTCAACGGCTGGGAAATGGGTGGCGGCTCGGTCCGTATCCACCGTGCCGACGTGCAGCAGAAGGTGTTCGACGCACTGAAGATCACGCCCGAAGAAGCCCAGCTCAAGTTCGGCTTTTTGCTCGATGCGCTGCAGTACGGCGCGCCACCACACGGCGGCCTGGCCTTTGGCCTGGACCGTGTTGTCACGCTGATGACCGGTGCCGAGTCGATCCGCGACGTGATTGCTTTCCCCAAGACCCAGCGAGCCCAGTGTCTGCTGACGCAGGCACCGAGCCCGGTGGACGAAAAGCAGCTGCGCGAATTGCACATCCGCCTGCGGACGCCTGCGGCCGCTTGAAGCCCGCTTGGCGGCGGCGGGGCCCCACCGCTGTGCCGTCATGCGGGCGCTGCGCATTTGCAGTAGCATGACTTTCGCCCGGCGCGGTCTGGTGAGTGCCTTTCACCAGCGCGTCGGCTGTAGGCGATGCCCGTGCTGCACTTCCTGTCTCTGAATCCGATCCGGTTTTCGACGCTTCTCCCGCCGCGGTGCCTGGCCGCTGCAGTGGTTGTGTGCGCCTTGTCTGCATGTGGCGGTGGGGGCTCGTCGTCTGGCAGCCCGCCTTCGGGGGTGGCCATCACCAGCCAGCCTGCCGCCCAGACGGTGGTGGAAGGCCAGTCGGCCGTTTTCAGCGTGGCCACGAACACCAGTACCGGCGTCAGCTACCAGTGGCGGCGCAATGGGGTGGACCTTGCCGGGGCCACAGCAACCAGCTACACCACGCCTGCGCTGCAGACCACCGACAGCGCTGCGCAGTACAGCGTGCGTGTGACCAACGGCAGCAGCACCGCCATGTCGGCCGCTGTGGCGGTGCAGGTTTTGTCGGAAGCGGCCACCGCGCCCACCCGCACGGCCAGCGTGGTGCCCTCGGTGACCGCCAGCGGCATCGGCGACGGTTTTGGTACCCACTACGTGGCCATCAACACGGGCGTGTCACCGCGCGGGCTGTTCGTGTTCTTTCCTGGCACCGGTGCGGTGCCCGACAACTACAAGCTGATCGTGCAGGCCGCGGCCAACAACGGTTACGCGGCCATTGGCCTGGCCTACCCGAACGACAGCACCGTCACCAGCGCCTGCCTCGGCAGCGGCAACACCGACTGCACCCGGCTGCTCCGCGAGGAAACACTGAGTGGCAACAGCGTGTCGCCCGTGGTCAGTGTGTCGCCCACCAATGCCATCCGCAACCGGCTGACGGCCTTGTTGGCCTACCTGGCGCAACAGCAGCCACAAGAAGGCTGGGGCCGCTTTGTCGATGTCGGTGGCAACCTGCAGTGGTCGCAGATCCGGGTCGGCGGACACTCGCAGGGGGGCGGTACCGCGGTGCACCTGAGCAAGCAGGCGGCGGTAGACCGGGCCTGTTTCTTTGCCGCGCCCGGTGACACCACCAATGCCCAACTCAGCGTCGCGCCCTGGGTCGCGGCCACCGGTGTGACCGGCGCTGCGCGCCTTTACGGCTTTGCCCATGAGCAGGACGGCATCATTCCCAACACCCTGGTGCTGCAGGAATGGGCTGCCTTGCAGCTTGGCAGCTTTGGCGCGGCGCTCCGTGTGGACGGCGTGGCTGCCCCCTACAGTGGCCGCCACATGCTGCTGACCAACGTGCCGCGCAGCAACCTGCTCACCGCTGCCGGGTTGGCCTTCCACAACCTGCCTGTGGTGGACTTCTTCACACCGATGGAGGGCAACCTGCCAACCTTCAGACGTGTCTGGCAGACCCTCTGTTTCACACCTTGAGCTTCAAGATCCCGCAGTCGGTGCTGGTGGTGATCCACACGCCAGCACTCGGCGTGCTGCTGATCCAGCGCGCCGATGCCGCCGATTTCTGGCAATCCGTCACTGGCAGCAAAGACCATGAAGACGAAGACTTCTCCACCACCGCCGCACGTGAGGTGTGGGAAGAAACCGGCATTGACTGCCGCCCCGGCACCCCGCTGGCCAGTTGTCTGCGCGACTGGCAGCTGGAGAACGTCTACGACATCTACCCGCGCTGGCAGCACCGCTACCCACCTGGGGTGACGCGCAACACCGAGCGCTTGTTTGGTCTGCAGGTGCCCGCAGGCACGCCGGTGCGCTTGAGCCCGCGCGAGCACACGGCCTGGCAGTGGATGCCCTGGCAGGAGGCAGCCGAACGCTGTTTTTCGCCATCCAATGCCGAGGCGATTCTGATGTTGCCGAGATTTTTAAAGTAAGGTCGGCTGCATGACGACATTGCGTGTAGCCACCTACAACATCCACAAAGGCGTGCAGGGGTTGGGCCCGAACCGCCGGCTGGAAATCCACAACCTGGGCCACGCGGTCGAGCAGCTGGACGCCGACATCGTCTGCCTGCAGGAGGTGCGCAAGATGCACCGCCGCGAGCAAGACTACTTTTCGCGCTGGCCCGAGCTGCCACAAGCCGACTTTCTGGCGCCCGAGGGTTACGAGGCGATTTACCAGACCAACGCCATCACCCGCCACGGCGAACACGGCAACGCGCTGCTGTCGCGCTGGCCGGTGCATGCCCACGCGCACGAAGACATGTCCGACCACCGCTTCGAACAGCGTGGGCTGCTGCACGTGCAGGTGTATGTGGAGACGCGCATCGTGCACGTGATCGTGCTGCACCTGGGGCTGATTCCGGCCAGCCGCAGCCGCCAGATTGCGCAACTCACCAGCTTCATTGCACGCGAGGTGCCCCATGACGCGCCGCTGCTGGTGGCCGGCGACTTCAACGACTGGAGTGCCCGGCTGCGCCCGGCCATGCGGGCGATGCATCTGCTGGACTTTGAAGGTGACCGCCAGTCCACCTACCCGGCCCGTTTGCCCCTGGCGCAGCTGGACTACGTGTACGCGCGCGGCCTCAAGCCGTTGGGTGTGACCGTGCCGCGTGGGCCGATCTGGGGCCGCATGTCGGACCACCTGCCGCTGATCGCGGAGTTTGAGCTGGACGATGGCGCAAGCTGACCCGCAACTGCATGCTGGCCACCGGCTGGCGCTGCTGGAAGGCAGCCGGCCCTATTTCGCCGCGCTGACCGAGGCCATGGACGCGGCGCAGCACGAAGTCTGGTTGGAAACCTACATCTTTGACCTCACCGGTGACGGCATGGCCGTGGCCGAAGCGCTGGAACGCACCGCCCAGCGCGGCATCCACGTGCGTTTGGTGGTGGACGGTGTGGGCACGGGCCACCTGCCCGACGCATGGCAAGCGCGTTTTGACGCCGCCGGGGTGCAGTGGCGGGTGTTCTCTCCGGTGGGGCGGCTGGGCCTGCTGTTGCCCCGGCAGTGGCGGCGGCTGCACCGCAAGCTCTGCGTGGTGGATGGTGCGGTGGCGTTCTGCGGTGGCATCAATGTGCTCGACGACTTCCACGACCCCAACCACGGTACGCTGGCCGCGCCGCGGTTTGACTTTGCGGTGCGGGTCACCGGCCCGCTGGTCAGCGACGTGCATGCCACCATGCAACAGCTCTGGTTCCAGCTGCAGGGCCTGCGCAACATCCGGCAGCGCGACTTCAAGGGCGCGGTGCGCAGCTTCCGGGCGGCCAAGCGGTCGAGTCAATCCCAGGGCGCTACAAAAAACAGAGCTGAATCACCAGAAAATTCAAGGGCTGCACTGGTATTGCGTGATAATTTTCGGAACCGAACACGCATCGAACGCGCCTACCGCAAAGCGATTGCCAGCGCGCACAGTGACATCGTCATTGCCAACGCCTACTTCCTCCCTGGCAGCAAGCTGCGCCGCGCGCTGGAAATGGCGGCCCGCCGGGGCGTGAAGGTGCAGCTCTTGCTGCAGGGCAAGTACGAGTACTTCATGCAGTACCACGCGGCTCGGCCGGTGTACGGCGCCTTGCTGAAGGCAGGGGTGGAAATCCACGAGTACGCGGCCAGCTTCCTGCACGCCAAGGTGGCGGTGGTCGATGGCCACACCGAACGTGCCTGGGCCACGGTGGGCTCGTCCAACCTCGACCCCCTGAGCCTGTTGCTGGCGCGCGAAGCCAACCTGCTGATCGAAGACGCGGCCTTTGCCCGCCAGCTGCACGACCGTTTGGTGCAGGCCATGGTCCGCGACGGCCACCGCGTCAGCGCCGCCGATTACGCCAACCGCCCCTGGCTGCAGCGCGCCAAGGAACGGCTGGCGCTGGTGGTGGTGAGCGTGGCGCTGTTTGTGCAGGGCAAGCGCTACTGAAACCACTATGGCAGCAGGCGATCTGGTGGTGCAACGCGCGGAAGGGCTGTACTGCCCTGCGGGTGATTTCTACATTGATCCCTGGCGCGCGGTGGACCGTGCCGTCATCACCCACGCCCACGCCGACCACGCGCGCACCGGCCATGGACACTACCTTGCCGCTGCGCCTGCCGAAGGGGTGCTGCGCGCACGGCTGGGCCCCATCACGCTGCAGACGCTGGCTTATGGCGAACGCATCGTTCACCATGGTGTGACGGTGTCGCTGCACCCGGCCGGCCATGTGCTCGGCTCTGCGCAGGTGCGGCTGGCGCATGGCGGTCAGGTCTGGGTGGCGAGCGGCGATTACAAGGTCGCGGCAGACACCACCTGCGCGCCGTTCGAGCCGGTGCGCTGCGATGTCTTCATCACCGAATCGACCTTTGGTCTGCCGATCTACCGCTGGCGCAGCGACGCCGAGGTGTTTGCCGACATCAACGCCTGGTGGCAAGCCAATGTGGCCGCGGGCCGGGCCAGCGTGCTGCTGTGCTACAGCTTTGGCAAGGCGCAGCGCATCCTGAGCGGCATCGACGCCAGCATTGCGCCCATCGTGGTGCACGGCGCGGTGGCGCCGCTGAACCAGGCCTACCGCGCTGCTGGCGTGGCCTTGCCCGCCACCCTGACGGTGAGCGAGGTGGCCGACAAGTCCGACTTCAAACGCGCGCTCGTGCTGTGCCCGCCGGGCGCTGCGGCCGGCCCGTGGATCAAGCGTTTTGGCGACCACAGCAACGCGTTTGCCAGCGGCTGGATGCAGTTGCGCGGCGCGCGCCGGCGCGGCGGTTACGACCGCGGCTTTGTGCTGAGCGACCACGCCGACTGGCCCGGCCTGCTCCACGCCATCGGTGCCACCGGCGCCCAGCGCATCATCGTCACCCACGGCAACGTGCCGGTGATGGTGCGCTACCTCGCTGGGCAGGGGCTGCAGGCCGAAGCCTTCCAGACAGAATACGGCGACGACCACGAGGAGGGCAGCGCATGAAGGTGCTGGTGCTGGGGGGCTACGGCAATTTTGGTGCGCGCATTGCCCGTGCGCTCGCCAACGCGTCTGGTCTGGCGTTGCTGGTGGGCGGCAGGGATGCGCACGCGGTGGCGCAGTTCTCGGCCACCGTGAATGCGCACCCGGTGCGGGTGGACGCGACCGACCCGGCGCTGGCGCAGCAGTTGCGCACGCTGGGTGTGGGCACCGTCGTCCATACGGCAGGGCCGTTCCAGGGCCAGGACTACCGGGTGGCTGCTGCCTGCGCTGCGGCCGGCGCGCATTACATTGACCTGGCCGATGGCCGGCGTTTTGTCTGCGATTTCTCAAAGCAGATGCACGGTGTTTTTGCACAGGCCGGTGTGGTGGGCGTCTGCGGCGCCAGCACCTTGCCGGCGCTGTCGTCGGCGGTGGTTGACCATCTGTTGCCGCGCTTTGGTCGGCTCGACGCCATCGACATCTGCATTGCCCCGGCCCAGCGTGCGCCACGCGGCGTGGCCACATTGGCTGGCGTGCTGAGCTACTGCGGCCAGCCGGTGCACATCTGGCGCGGTGGGCACTGGGTGCAGCAGACCGGCTGGGCGAATCCGCAGCCGGTGGCCTTTGCGCGCATGCCCGCGCGCCTGGCATCGCTCTGCGATGTGCCCGACCTGGAACTGCTGCCTGCGCGCTATGCCGGTGTGTCCGACGTGGTGTTTCGCGCCGCGCTGGAACTGCGCTCCACCCAGCGTGCTTTTGCGCTGCTGGCCTGGGCTGCGGCGCGCGGCTGGTTGCGCCAGCCGCAGAAACTGGCCCCGCTGCTGAAGCGTGTCGCCAGTTTGCTCGATGGGTGGGGCTCGGAACTGGGTGGCATGGTGGTGCGGCTGCGCGGCAGCGACGCGCAGGAACAGCCACTCACACTGGCCTGGCACATCACGGCCGGCAACAACCACGGCCCCGAGATTCCCTGCATGGCGGCCATTCTTTTGGCCCGCAAGCTGGCCAGTGGCGGTGGCCCCGCACCGGGCGCCTACCCCTGCATGGGCCTGCTGGCGCTGGACGAATTCAGCCCCGAATTTGCGCGCTGGGGCATGGTCACCGATGTGTTGGAGGACGCATGACGGTGCATGCACGTTTTGAGTTTGCCATGCCGGCCTCGCCCGAAGCGGTGTTCGACGTTTTCCACTACCACGCCTGGCGCCGCCGTTGGGACTCGCTGGTTGACGCCACCCATGTGATTGGCGACGCGCCCTGTCCCTACGTGGGCGCGATTTCCGAAAACGCGGGCGGTGGCCTGCTGCGCGGCCTGGCCATGCGCACGCAGTTCATCAGCTTCGACAGGCCCCGTCTGGCCGCCGCCAGCATGGTGGGCACGGCCTTTCCGTTTGTGCGCTGGTCCGCGTCGATGCGGCACCGCGCCATCTCGCCCCAACAGTCGGTGATGCTTTACACCTACACCTTCGAGGCCGGGCCGCGCGGCCTGCGCTGGCTGGTCGAGCCCATCACCCAGGCGATTTTCGACTGGCAGACCCGCAAGCGCTTTGGCCGCATGCAGGCCTTTCTGGCGCAGCACCGGGCCGAGGTCGAAGCCTGGCAGCAGCAAAACCATGGCGTCGTGCCATGAGTTTCCTCGTCTTGAAATGGTTGCACCTGCTGGGCGCAGCGGTTTTGCTGGGCACCGGTGTGGGCATTGCGTTCTTCGCCTGGTTTGGCTACCGCATGGCGCTGCGCGACAACAACCTGGGCCTGCTGCGCGGCGTGTTGGTGCTCACCGTGCGGGCCGACGCACTGTTCACCGCGCTGGCTGCTGTGGCGCAGCCGCTCACCGGGCTGGCGCTGTGGTGGATGACCGGTGGCACTTGGCCCAGTCGCTGGCTGGCCTGGGTGCTGGCGGCCTACCTATTGGTGGGGCTGTGCTGGCTGCCGGTGGTGGTGCTGCAGATCCGCCTGCGCAACGTTGCACTCGCTGCCCCATCCATTGCCCAGCTCGGCCCGCAGTTCCATGCCCGCTTTCGCCTCTGGTTCCTGCTGGGGCTGCCGGCTTTTGCCACCATGCTGCTCTTGTTCGCGCTGATGCTGCTGCGCCACCACATCCAATGAAGCAGTTCGCCAAACTCTTCAGCGCCCTCGACAGCACGACCTCCACCAACGCCAAGGTCGAGGCGCTGCAGGCCTACTTTGCCCGCGCCAGCGCGCGCGACGCCGCCTGGGCGGTGTACTTTCTGGCCGGCGGCAAACCGCGCCAGGTGGTGAAGACCGCGCAACTGCGGGCACTGGCCTGCCAGGTGGCTGGCATTGAAGACTGGCTGTTCGAGGAGGCCTACCAGGTGGTGGGCGACCTGGCCGAGACCATTGCCCACATCCTGCCGCTGGAAAGCACCGCGTCCGACCTCGGTCTGGCCGACTGGGTGGAAGACCGGCTGCTGCCGTTGCGCGGCTTGCCCGAAGAAGAAGTGGCACAGCGCGTGACTGCCTATTGGCGCGAGCTCGACCCGCAGGGCCGCTTTCTGCTGGTCAAGCTGGTGGGCGGCGGCTTTCGGGTGGGTGTGAGCAAGTTGCTGGTGCAGCGCGCGCTGGCCAAGCATGCTGGCATTGACGCCAAGCGGGTGGCGCAGCGCATGATGGGCTACACCGACGGCAAGAGCCTGCCCAGCGCCGCGCGTTATGCGGCGCTGACGGCCGCCTTCGATCCCGATGCCGACCCGGGGGCAGTCGCCGCCGAGGACCTGGGCCAGCCCTACCCGTTTTTCCTGGCGCACCAGCTCGACACCGTGCCCGACCTGGACAAGACACTCGGCCCCGTGGGCGACTGGCAGGTGGAGTGGAAGTACGACGGCATCCGCGGCCAGGTCGTGAGGCGCGGCGGCCAGGTGTGGCTCTGGTCGCGCGGCGAAGAGCTGGTGACCGAGCGTTTTCCCGAAATCGTGGCGCTGGCCCAGGCCCTGCCCGACGGCACGGTGCTTGACGGCGAGGTGCTGGTCTGGAAAGACGGCCAGCCTGCGCCGTTTGCGCTGCTGCAGCAGCGCATTGGCCGCAAGACGCTGAACAAAAAGGTGCTGGCCGACGCGCCGGTGAGCTTCATGGCCTACGACCTGCTGGAAGACGGTGGCCACGACATCCGTACGCTGCCGCAGCAGGCGCGGCGGGCACGGCTGGCGCGCCTGCTGGCCGGCACCCCGCTGATGCTGTCGCCGGTGGAAGTGCGGGACAGCTGGGCCGACTACGCCGCGCTGCGCAGCGGGTCGCGCGCGCGTGGCATGGAGGGTTTCATGCTCAAGCGCCGCGATGCCGCTTACGGCACGGGGCGAACCAAGGCCGATGGCCTGTGGTGGAAATGGAAGATCGACCCCATGAGCGTGGACTGCGTGCTGATCTACGCCCAGGCTGGCCATGGGCGCCGCGCCTCGGTCTACACCGACTACACCTTCGCGGTCTGGAACCGCCCGCCACACGACAAGGCCGAGGCCGATGCGGTGCTGGACGCCATTGCCGCAAAGCAACCGGCTCAACCGGGCGCGCTGCAGCTTGTGGCTTTCGCCAAGGCGTATTCCGGCCTGACCGACGAAGAGTTCAAGGCGGTGGATGCCATCATCCGCAAGACCACGCTGGAGAAATTCGGGCCGGTGCGGTCGGTGCAGCCGTCGCTGGTGTTCGAGCTGGGCTTCGAGGGCATCCAACGCAGCACACGCCACAAGAGTGGGGTGGCGGTGCGTT
The DNA here is from genome assembly GCA_040384665.1 of Pseudomonadota bacterium. Taxonomy (GTDB): domain Bacteria; phylum Pseudomonadota; class Gammaproteobacteria; order Burkholderiales; family Burkholderiaceae_C; genus PCRC01. The sequence continues at coordinate 14,397 of JAZKIY010000067.1, read as the reverse complement.
TTCCGCGCATGCTGCGCCCGCGCCATGACAAGCCGCTGCACGAGGCCAACACCCTGCAAGACCTTGAATTGCTCCTGAATTCATAGCTTAATCGTGAGGTTTCACTAGGGCTTGAGGCTTAAAAACCTTCAAAATCAATCGCTGGTACGATGTTGGGTGAACATGACCAGCAAACCTCCCATGACCCCTGTCGACCCCGACGATGGCACCCCCGTTTCCGTCAAGATCCGCGAGCGTCTGGCCGCGTCGCGCAAGCGCTTCCTTGCCAACGACAACATCGCCAACTTCATTCAACCCGGCGATCTGGAAAAGCTGCTCGACGAAGTGACCGTCAAGATGCAGGGCGTCCTTGACAGCCTGGTGATCGACACCGAGAACGACCACAACACCGGCGACACCGCCCGCCGCGTGGCCAAGATGTACGTCAACGAGGTCTTCCGTGGCCGCTACGTGCAGGCGCCGACCATCACCGAATTCCCCAATGTGGGCCACCTCAACGAGCTGATGATCGTCGGCCCGATCACCGTGCGCAGTGCCTGTTCACACCACTTCTGCCCGGTCATCGGCAAGATCTGGATCGGTGTTCTGCCCAACGAACACACCAACGTGATTGGCCTGTCCAAGTACGCGCGGCTGGCCGAGTGGGTGATGGGCCGGCCACAGATCCAGGAAGAAGCGGTGGTGCAACTGGCCGACCTGATCCAGGAAAAAACCCAGCCCGACGGCCTGGCCATCGTGATGGAAGCCAGCCACTACTGCATGGCCTGGCGCGGCGTGAAAGACATGGACAGCCGCATGATCAACTCGGTGATGCGCGGCGTGTTCCTGAAAGACCCGAACCTGCGGCGCGAATTCCTGTCGTTGATCCCCAACAAAGCCTGAAGCGAGAACAACCATGCTGGTACGCCTACTTTACGCAAGCCGCGCGGTGGACACCACCGCAGAGGCCATCGACGCCATCCTCGCGCAGTCGCGCCAGTTCAACCCGACCAGTGGCATCACCGGCATCCTCTGCTACGGCGGGGGCATCTTTCTGCAGGCCATCGAAGGGGGCCGCATGCCGGTCAGCGAGCTGTATGGGCACATCCAGCGCGACGCACGGCACAAGGATGTGGTGCTGCTGCACTACGAAGAAATCAGCGAGCGCCGCTTTGGCGGCTGGACCATGGGGCAGGTCAACATGTCCAAGATCAACACCAGCATTTTGCTGAAGTACGCCGAGAAGCCCGAGCTTGATCCCTACGCGGTATCGGGCAAGGTATCCCTCGCGTTACTGGAAGAACTGATGGCCACAGCGTCCATCATCGGCCGGGCATGAGCCCCCACGCTCCCCACTGCGTGTGGTTCGCTGCCCCCCGAGGAGGGGGCCGTGCCTTGCTTGGGGCGGCCCGGCGCGGCGGCAGGAGCCCCTTGGAGTGGGTCGGTGTCTATTGAGTGTCGCCTGCCACGCCAGGTCGCCTGGGGCGACTGCGACCCGGCCGGCATCATTTACTACCCCACCTACTACCGCTGGATGGACGCGGCCACCTGGGCGCTGCTGGAGCAGGTGGGCTACCCGGCCACGCGCATCCGCACCGAGGGCTGGACCATTCCGTCGGTGGACACGCAGTGCGCCTTCAAGAGTTCACCCACCTATGGGGACTGGTGCGAGGTGCGTGCCCGTGTGACCCGCTGGGGCAGCAGCTCTTTTGTGGTGGGCCATGAGTTTGTGCATGCCGATGGCCGTCTGCTGGCGCGTGGCAACGAAACGCGGGTCTGGTGCCAGTACGAAGCCGGCCCCGGTACGCCGCTGCGCAGCGGGCCAGTGCCCTTGGCGCTGCGCCAGGCGCTGGGCGATCCGGCGTGAGTGCCAGCGCGCCGGGCCTGCTGCTCGGTTGCGATTTCTCCAGCGCCCCAAGCCGCCGCAAACCCATCGTGCTGGCGCTGGGGCACCAGACCAGCGGGCGGGTGGTGCTGTCGCGGCTGGAACGCCTCGACACGTTGGCCGGCTTTGCGCAGTGGCTGGCCACGCCGCAGCCCTGGGTCGGCGCTTTTGACTTCCCCTTTGGCCTGCCGCGCGAACTGGTCACCACGCTTGGCTGGCCCACCGACTGGCTGGCCTGCATGCACCATTACGCCAGCCTGGGCCGCGACGAGGTCCGCGCCACCTTCGCCGCGTTTTGCGATGCGCGCCCGGTGGGCGGAAAATTCGCCCACCGGGCCACCGATTTGCCCGCCGGCGCCAGCCCCAGCATGAAGTGGGTCAACCCGCCAGTGGCCTTCATGCTGCACGCCGGTGTGCCCCCGCTGCTGGCGGCCGGTGTGCACCTGCCGGGCTTGCATGCCGGTGACATGGCCCGCGTGGCGCTGGAAGGCTACCCCGGGCTGCTGGCGCGCGAAGTGCTCGGCAGCCGCAGCTACAAAAGCGACGACAAGGCCAAGCAGACGCCGGAGCGGCTGATCGCCCGCAAGGACCTGATCACCGCACTCGAACACGGCCAGACCCGCCTCGGCCTGCGCCTCAAGCTCAGCCATGCGCAGCGCGACGCGCTGACCGACGACGCCAGCGGCGACGCACTCGACGCCACGCTGTGCCTGCTGCAGGCGGCGTGGGCCCAACAGCAGGGTGCGCCGCACTATGGCCTGCCCACCAACCTGGACCCGCTGGAAGGCTGGATCGTCACGGCGGCATGACCGCTAAACTGCTGCGCATGGCCAGCCCTGACAAACACCACATCACCACCCCCGAACAACTGGCGCCGTTGTTTGGCGCGGTGGGCGAGGCCTCGGTGCGCAAAGAAGTGTCGTACCTGCACCCGCACTACCAGGCCATGGTTGAGGCGTCTCCCTTTGCGGTGCTGGCCACCAGCGGGCCCGGCGGGCTGGACGCCTCGCCGCGCGGTGACGCGGCCGGTTTTGTGGTGGTGGAGAACCCCACCACACTGCTGCTGCCCGAGCGGCGCGGCAACAACCGGGTCGACAGCCTGCACAACCTGTTGACCGACCCGCGTGTGGCGCTGCTGTTTTTGATTCCCGGCGTGGGTGAGACGTTGCGCGTCAACGGCCGGGCGGTGATTTCCATCGAGCCGACCTTGCTGCAGCGCTTTGTGGTCAACGGCCAGCCGCCGCGCTGTGTGCTGGTGGTCACGGTCGAGGCGGTGTATTTCCAGTGCGCCCGGGCCATCCAGCGCTCGGCGTTGTGGCAGGGCGTGCCGACAGAGCGGCCTGGCCAGGTGCCAACGCCAGGCAGCATCCTGTCTGCCCTGACCGGTGCCGCCATCGACGCCCAGAAATACGACAGCGAACTGCCCGCCCGCCAGCGCGACACGCTGTACTGACCGGGCTCAGTGCCCCGGATTCACGACGGCGTGAACGAAAAATCCTTGCTGTAGGCGACCGAGCCCGCCATGCCGCTGACGCGCACCCGGTAGCGCACGTTGGCCGTCAGTGGCGCGTCGGGCAGGATGAAGGCGTCGTTCAGGCTGAGCCATTGCGCCGGGTCGTTGGCCAGCGTCATGGCCTGTGCCGGCACCGCGGTGCCGGTGGCCCATTCGGTCACCGCGAACGAAGTGATGCTGATGCGGTCGCTGCCCGGTGCGCGCAGGTAGATCGGCGTGCCGATGTCGCCCACAAAACCGGGCCGGGGGTTGGGTGTTTCGCCCGACGGCGTGAACACCGCCCGCGCGGCCTGTGTGCCTTCGCAGGGGTAGGTGAGCACGCCGGTTTGCGCTGGTGGCACAGGGGCAAGCAACTGGGTGCCCAGCTCCACCACCATGTCCCTCACCACCGTGGTGCCAAACTGTTTGTGCAGCACCGCCACCCCCACGTCGCGTGTGGCGACCAACATGCCCTTGAGGTGGTAGACCGAGGTCAGCAGACCGCGGGTGCGTTCGTCGGCATAGGTGGCCAGCGACACGGTGTTCAGCGTGCCGGTGACGTTGCGCCAGTACAGCGTGGTGACGTTTTCCCACAGGTCGCGGTAGGGGTAGCCCACGGCCAGTGCCCGGTCAAACAACGTGATGCCGGTGAACAGCGGCTGGCCCACAGCCTCCACATGCCCGGCCAATACGCCGAGCGAGGCCTGGTAGGCGTTGTAGTTGGCGTGGTTCAGCGCGGCTTGGTCCAGCAGGGTGTTGGGTTGCAGGGTGCCAAAGCCGCAGGCGCCGCGCTCGGTGTTCAGCCGCTGGGCGGCGGTGGCTTCGGGGCTGAGGCTGGTGGCGGACAGGTTGCCCCCCCCGCTGCTGGCCGTGGCAATGGTGGTGGTGCCGCTGGTGGTGCTGTCACTGCCACCGCTACCGCCGCCGCCGCAGGCGGCCAGCGTCAATACCAGCCCGATGGGCAACAGAAAACGGGTGTGCAGGCGGTGTGTCATGCCAACCCATTTTGGTCAGATAGGGTGGGTGCAAAGGCGCAATATCGGCCGGTTTTGCGGCCCAGTTGCCGCAATCGCGTGCGCGACAGGGCCGTGGGTCAGCGCTCGGTTTCGATGTCCGGGATGCGGTTGAAGGCGATGCGCATTGGCGCTTCGTTCAGCGCGCCGTGGGCGCTGGCAAAGTACAGCGCGTTCTTGCCGTGGGCCTTGTTGATGCGGTCCACCGCGGCGTTGAGCCGGCCGCGGTCGCGCGGTGGCTGGGTGGCTTCCACCGGGTCGGGCGCGTCAAACAGCGGCAGCGTGTGCAGCGCGGCGGGCACCAGGCCCAGCAGCGTCACGCTCACCGCCTTGGGTGCCTGCAGCTGCTGCAGGCCGCTGTGCCACAGGGTGTGCAGGGTCTGCAGCAAGAAGGTGGTGTCCTGCGTTTCGCCAAAGCGCGTGTCGCGGCCGCCACCGGCCTGGTCGTGGTAACGGTGGGCGCAGCGCACGCCGACCGCCATCGCGGTGGCGTAGTGGCCCTGCTTGCGCAGCCGCATGGCGGCTTTTTGCGTCAGCCGGTTCAGCACGCTGAGCGCGCCTTCGGGGTGGCGCAGTTCGGGCGGCAGAACGTGCGAATGGCCGAGCGAGCGCGCCGGGCTGACGCGCTGCGCATACGGCATGCCCCGCAGTTTGTCGTACATCTCGTCGCCGGCCACGCCGCCCCAGGCGCTGTGCAGCAGTTCGCGCGGTGCGGCGTACAGCTCGGCCATGGTGGCGATGCCGGCGCGGGCCAGCCGCGCCACCATGCGCGGGCCGATGCCGTAGAAGGCGCCTGGCGCCAGGTGCAGCAGACGGGCAGGGATGTCGGCCTGCTCCAGCACCGTCAGCCCGTCGGGTTTGTGCATGTTGGAGGCGAGCTTGGCCAGCAACGTGTTGGGCGCGATGCCGATCGAGCAGGTCAGGCACGCGCCCAGTTCGTCGCGCAGCGCCGCCTTCACCTGGCGGGCGATGCGCTCGGCCTGGTCGCGGGCGCGCCAGCGGCCGGTGAGGCTGCAGGCCATCTCGTCGATGGACATCACGTCCTGCACCGGCACCACGCGGTCGATCACGGCAATGGCGTCGTGGTGCACCTGCACATACTTGGCATGCTGGGCCAGCACGAAAACAATGCCCGGGCAGCGCCGGCGCGCCTCGTGCACCGGCGTGCCGGTTTTGACCCCAAAGGCCTTGGCCTCGGCGCTTGCGGCAATGCAGCAGGTGGACTCGGCTTCCACCGGCACCACCCCCACCGGCCGGCCGCGCAGCTGCGGCTGCAAGTGTTGCTCCACCGAGGCAAAAAACGAGTTGAAATCGACGAACAGGGTGCGCAACATGCTCTGGGCGGTGAAATTTCAACCAAATTGGCACTGGGCCCTAGTGGAATCTAGCAATTCAGCTATATAAAAAATAGCGGAAGAAGTAATTAACTGGTTAAATATACAGTAATTGGCGCCCGTAAAATGGCAACACCCGCAACATGCGGGCCCGGCCTGTTGAAAGCCGGTGGTGCCGGGCCTTTCTGCCCGCGCCGCGCCAGCCGGATGCCATGAGTTACCAAGTCAAAGAAGTTTTCTACACGCTGCAAGGCGAGGGTGCCAATGCCGGCCGGCCGGCGGTGTTCTGCCGTTTTGCCGGCTGCAACCTGTGGAGCGGCCGGGAAGAAGACCGCGCCCGCGCCACCTGCCGGTTTTGCGACACCGACTTCGTCGGCACCGACGGTACGCTGGGCGGCAAGTTTGCCGAGGCCACCGCGTTGGCGGGCGTTGTCGCCTCGCTCTGGCCGACCGACCTGCGCGACCACCGCTTTGTGGTGCTGACCGGCGGCGAGCCGCTGCTGCAGGTGGACGCGGCGCTGGTGGACGCGCTGCACGCCGAGGGCTTTCGGATTGCGGTGGAAACCAATGGCAGCATCAGCGCGCCGCCGGGCATCGACTGGTTGTGCGTCAGCCCCAAGGCCGGCGCCGACTGGGTGCAGCGCGAGGGCGACGAACTGAAGGTGGTGTGGCCGCAGCCGGGGCTGGATTTGCCGCTGCTGGAAGCCGCGCGCTTTACCCACCGTTACCTCCAGCCCATGGACAGCCCCACCCGTGCCCAGAACACCGAAACCTGCATCGCGTTGTGCCTGGCACGCCCGGCCTGGCGACTGAGCCTGCAGACCCACAAGATCACCGGCATCCGTTGAGGAACCCTTGATGCACCAGCTCAGCCAGCGCTTTTACTTTGACGCCGCCCACACGCTGAACCGCGCCAGCCGCCCCGCCGAGGAGGCCGACAGCAGCAAGCGCATCCACGGCCACACCTACTGGGCCGAGCTCATGCTCGAAGGCGAGCCCGACCCGCGCACCGGCATGGTGGTGGACCTTGGCCTGGTGCGCCAGCACATCGAGCGGCTGCGGGCGCAACTCGACCACGCCTTTCTGGACGAGCTGCCTGGCCTTGGCGTGCCGACGCTGGAAAACCTGTGCAGCCACATCCTGGCCCAATTGCAGGCGGCATTGCCCACGCTGGTGGCGGTGCGCGTCTGGCGCGACTCCACCGGCGACGGCTGCACGCTGCGCCGTGTGCCCTAACACTTCAGAGACTGTCCCATGAGCATCAAAAGCGACAAATGGATCCGCCGCATGGCCGAGAGCACCGGCATGATCGAGCCCTTCGAGCCAGGGCAAATCCGCGAGCGCGAGGGCCACAAGATCATCAGCTACGGCACCAGCAGCTACGGCTACGACATCCGCTGCGCACCGGAATTCAAGGTCTTCACCAACATCCACAGCACGGTGGTGGACCCGAAGAACTTTGACGAAAAAAGCTTTGTCGACTTCCACGGCGACAGCTGCATCATCCCGCCCAACAGCTTCGCGCTGGCGCGCACGGTGGAGTACTTCCGCATCCCGCGCAACGTGCTGACCATCTGCCTCGGCAAGAGCACCTACGCGCGCTGCGGCATCATCGTCAACGTCACGCCTTTCGAGCCCGAGTGGGAAGGTTTTGTGACGCTGGAATTCAGCAACACCACGCCGCTGCCCGCCAAAATTTACGCCGGTGAAGGCTGCGCGCAGGTGCTGTTCTTCGAGAGCGATGAAGTGTGTGAGACCAGTTACAAAGACCGTGGCGGCAAGTACCAAGGCCAGCGCGGCGTGACACTGCCCAAGGCCTGAACACCGCGGCGCCGACGGCGTCGGCACCGTCCTACAGCCGGTAGCGGCCAACAGCTACTGCGCGCAACGTTTGCCTTGCCTACCATTGCATTCAGTTCCTCTTGAACAGAAAGCAACAGGTTGATATGGTATTCACACGCACCCGGCTCACCCGCCGCATCCAGACCCTGTCCCGCCCGCAAAACATGGCCTTGTCCGCCGCCCTGGTGGCGATGGTGGCGATGTTGATTGCCATGGGCATGCTGGTTCAGGGACAGGTCAACAAAGCCGCCGCACGCGACAAGGTGGCGCACCTCGCGTCGGTGGCCGCATTTGAATGCGCCCGTGCTGGCAATACCGCTGCGCGCAACGCTTGCCTGCAGACCGTGGCCACCCGCCAGGCTGGCGAGCGTGACCCTTCAACACTGGTTCAGCTCAGCTTGCCCATTGGTTCTGCCCACGCCGGTATGGTGCCAGTTCGACTGGCTGCCAACTGAACCTGTCAAGCCAAAGCGCCTGCCTCTAGCCGCAAATCGGTCGGTGTTGTCAGCGCGCACTGCACCGCCAACCGCAGACCTTCCACCAACCGCGCCAGTGGCCAGCCCGCTGGATGTGTGTCACTCTGCAAATGGGGCACATGGATGAAACCACCGCGACAGGCGGGCATGGCCTCTTGGTTGGCCAGTGCGTGCATCAACCCGTAAAACACATGGTTGCAGACAAAGGTACCGGCGCTGTTGGACACCTCCACCCCCAGACCATGCTGCTGCAACGCCGCGTGCATCGCCTTGACGGGCAGGCTGCTGAAGTACGCCGCAGGCCCGCCGGGCACCACTGGCATGTCCACCGGTTGCGCACCCGCGTTGTCGGGAATGCGCGCATCGTCCACATTCACCGCCACCCGCTCCAGCGACAGGCCTTGTCGCCCAGCCGCCAGGCCCACACAGACCACCAACACCGGCTGGTGCACGCGCAGCAGTGCCAGCAGTGTGTCCAGTGACCGGTGAAACACTGTGGGCAGGGTCGCTGCCACCAGCGTGTGGCCGGCCACCTGTAGACCGTGCAGTGCCTGTACCGCCAACCCACTGGGGTTGACCGACTCGGTGCCAAAGGCGTCAAAGCCGGCCAACAACACCGTGGGCGGTGCACGCAGCGTGTGGCCGGGAATGGTTACCATCGCGCCACTGTAGCGCAGGAGAGCACGCATGAAATGGGAAGGCAACCGCGAGTCCGACAACGTCGAAGACCGCCGCGATGAAGGCGGCGGTGGGGGTGGATTCGGTGGCGGCGGCCTGCTGGGTGGGCGCAGCATCGGCATTGGCACCCTGGTGGTGGCGTTGCTGGGGGGCTGGGTGCTGGGCATCAACCCGCTGACGCTGCTGGGCTTGCTCAGTGGCCAGGGCGGGCCGCCGGTGCAGGTGCAGCAAGCGCCGGCGCAACGCCCTCCGGCCGACGACCGCCTGGCCAAATTTGTGTCCACCGTGCTGGCCGACACCGAAGACGTGTGGACCGGCGTCTTCAGCCAGCGCGGCGGCACCTACCAGGCCCCCCGGCTGGTGCTGTTCCGTGGTGCCACGCGCACCGCCTGCGGCGAGGGCCAGGCCGCCATGGGGCCGTTTTACTGTCCCGGTGACCAGAAGGTCTATATCGACCTCGGGTTTTACGAGACGCTGAAAAACCGGCTCGGTGCACCGGGTGACTTTGCACAGGCCTATGTCATTGCCCACGAGGTGGGCCACCACGTGCAGCACCTGCTCGGCATCAGTGGCCAGGTGGAGCGCATGCGCGGCCGTGTCAGCCAGGCCGAGCAAAACGCCTTGAGCGTGCGGCTGGAACTGCAGGCCGACTGCCTGGCTGGCGTCTGGGCGCACCACGCCGACAGTGCGCGCCAGATCCTGGAGCAGGGCGACGTGGCCGAGGCCATGAACGCGGCGGCCCGCATTGGCGACGACGCGCTGCAGCGCGCGGCTGGCGGCGCGGTGGTGCCCGACAGCTTCACCCACGGCACCAGCGCCCAGCGCCAGCGCTGGTTTGACAACGGCCTGAAAACCGGCACCGTCAAGTCTTGTGACACTTTCAGCACGCGGGCGCTGTGACAATCGGCGATAATCAGGGTTTGCCCTTGACTGCAGGGCACAGCCAGCTATCGGTTTGATAGCACCATCCTGATGTATAGATGACCGATTCGCGCACCGATTCTTTTTCGCAACTTCAACTGGCCGAGCCGCTGTCGCGCGCCGTGGCCGAAATGGGCTACGAGTCCATGACCCCGATCCAGGAACAGGCGATTCCTGTGGTCCTGCAGGGGCGCGACGTGATGGGTGCGGCACAGACCGGCACCGGCAAGACGGCGGCTTTCTCGCTGCCCCTGTTGCAGCGCATGATGAAGCACGAAAACAGCTCCACCTCCCCGGCCCGCCACCCGGTGCGCGCCCTGGTGCTGCTGCCCACACGCGAGCTGGCCGACCAGGTGGCCCAGCAGGTCAAGCTCTACGCCAAGTACACCAACCTGCGCAGCGCGGTGGTGTTTGGCGGCATGGACATGAAGCCGCAGACGCTGGAACTCAAAAAAGGCGTGGAAGTGCTGGTGGCCACCCCCGGCCGCCTGCTGGACCACATCGAGGCCAAAAACGCGGTGCTGAACCAGGTGGAGTATGTGGTGCTCGACGAGGCCGACCGCATGCTCGACATCGGCTTCCTGCCCGACCTGCAGCGCATCCTGAGTTACCTGCCCAAGCAGCGCACCACGCTGCTGTTTTCGGCCACGTTCTCGCCCGAGATCAAACGCCTGGCCAGCAGCTACCTGCAAGACCCGGTCACCATCGAGGTGGCGCGTTCCAACGCCACGGCGTCCACGGTGGAGCAGCATTTCTACAGCGTGGGCGACGACGACAAGCGCCGTGCGCTGCACCAGATTTTGAAGCAGCGCGGCATGAAGCAGGCGTTTGTCTTCGTCAACAGCAAACTCGGTTGTGCGCGGCTCGCCCGTTCGCTGGAGCGCGAAGGCCTGAAAACCACCGCGTTGCACGGTGACAAGAGCCAGGACGAGCGCCTGAAGGCGTTGGACGCGTTCAAGAAGGGCGAGGTCGATCTGCTGGTGTGCACCGACGTGGCCGCCCGCGGACTGGACATCAAGGACGTGCCGGCGGTGTTCAACTTCGACGTGCCGTTCAACGCCGAAGACTATGTGCACCGCATTGGCCGCACCGGCCGCGCAGGCGCTTCGGGCCTGGCGGTGAGCTTTGTTTCCGGCAAAGACGCGCGGCTGGTGGCCGACATTGAGAAACTGATCAAGACCAAGATCGAACTCGAAGCGGTGGAGTTCGAGGAAGACACGCCGCGCATCAAGGAGCAGGGCCGCATCAACGACGGCCGCCGCGCCTGGCGCGAAGCCGGTGAAGTGGGCGACACCCGCGACGAGCTGGCGCCCCCGCGCGAAGCCCGGCCTCCGCGCCGCGACTTCAGCCGCCCCGCTGCACCGCGCGACCCATTTTTTGACAAGCCCTACGAAGCCCCGGCCGAAGAAGCCAAGCCCGCCTGGGAAACCGAGACCAAGGGCACAGCCCCGCGTGGCATCTCGGCCAACATCAAGCCGAAGAAGAAAGTCGCTGCGCTGTTCACCACCACAGCGTCCTGACGCGGTGGCCGGTCAGCCCGGCTTTTGCGCCTGCGGGCACCTGACCTGAACCAGCTCGCCGGTGGTGGCACTGCTGCCCAGCCGCCAGGCGCTGAGGCACCCCCCCCACACACAGCCGGTGTCCAGCGCCAGCAGGTTGCTGCGGCCGGTCGGCCCCAGCGTTGACCAGTGCCCGAAGGCCACTGTGACGTTCCCGGTCTGCCGGTTGGGTGCGTCGAACCACGGCACGTGCCCGTCCGGCGCCTTGCCTGCCGCTTCCTTGGCGGTGAACTCCATCACGCCTTCGGGTGTGCAAAAACGCAAGCGCGTCAGCGCGTTGACCACCACGCGCAACCGCGCCACGCCGGTCAGCGCGTCGTCCCATGCGCGCGGCTCGTCGCCATACATCTGCTGTAAAAATTCACCCATTCCGTCGCTGCGCAACACCGCCTCCACCTCGGCGGCCAGCGCCATGGTTTTCTCAGCCGTCCAGCTCGGCAGCACCCCGGCGTGCACCATCAGGCAGCCGTGCTCGAAAAACGCCATGTGCTGGTGGCGCAACCAGTCCAGCAAGGCGGTGCGGTCGGGCGCGTGCAGGATGTCGTTCACCGTGTCGTGGCGCAGCGCGGGGCGCACGCCATGGGCAATGGCCAGCAGGTGCAGGTCGTGGTTGCCCAGCAGGCAACGGGCCGACGCGCCATAGCCCATCAGGCGGCGCAGCGTGGCTTCAGACGCTGGGCCACGGTTGACCAGGTCGCCCAACAGGTAAGCGGTGTCGCGGCTGGGGGAAAAATCAAGCTTGTCCAGCAACTGCCCGAGTGCCGCATCGCAGCCCTGAATATCACCGATGAAGTAAAGTGCCATGTGTTCATTTTGCCTCCGGCCCCATGGAATTTTTGCTGATCGGTTTTCTGACCTTGCTCAATGGCGTGTTTGCAATGTCGGAACTCGCGCTCGCCTCCAGCCGCAAGGTGCGCCTCACCGCCATGGCCGAGGGGGGTGACAAAGGGGCCCGCGCCGCACTGGCCCTGCTGGACAACCCGACGCAGTTTTTGTCGTCGGTGCAGGTCGGCATCACCTCGATTGGCGTGCTGAACGGCATCATTGGTGAGGCGGCGTTCAGCGACGGTGTCTCGGTCTGGCTGCAGGGCATGGGCCTGTCGGAAGGGGCCGCCGCGCTGACGGCCACCGGTTTTGTGGTCACCACCATCACCTTCGTGACCATCGTTTTTGGCGAGCTGGTGCCCAAACGCATTGGCCAGCTTTACCCCGAGCTGGTGGCGCGCTGGGTGTCGCGGCCCATGACCTGGGTGGCCACCATTGCCAAGCCATTTGTGCGCCTGCTGTCGATGAGCACGCACGCGGTTCTCAAGCTGCTGCGCATCGACAACGATGCTGGCCGCGCCGTGACCGAAGAAGAGATCAATGCCAGCCTGGCCGAGGGGCGCGACGCGGGCCTGATCGAACACCACGAGCACCAGATGGTGCAAAACGTCTTTCGCCTGGACGACCGGCCCCTCACTTCGCTGATGGTCCCCCGGGTGGACCTGGCTTGGCTGGACGCGGCCTACACCGTGCCGCAGAGCTTGCAGGTGGCGGGCACCCGCGGCCCGCACGGCGCCCACTCCTGGTACCCGGTGTGCCGCGGCGGGCTGGACGACGTGGTGGGTGTCATCAGCGTCGCGCGGCTGCTCGAACTGGGCAGCGACCACACCGGCAGCATCGAGGCCCATGTGCAACCCGCCACCTTCGTGCCCGAAACCCTGAGCGGCATGGAACTGTTGACCCAGTTCCGTGAGCAGTCCATCCGGCTGGCCTTTGTGGTGGACGAGTACGGTGTGGTCCAGGGCCTGTTGACCCCGCGCGATTTGCTCGAAGCCATCACCGGCGAGCTGCAGTCAGGCACCCCCGCCGACGCCTGGGCCACCCAGCGCGACGACGGTTCCTGGTTGCTGGATGGGTTGATGCCGGTGTCGGAACTCAAAGACCGCCTGCAAATCGACGAACTCCCCGACGAAGACCGGCGCCGCTACAACACCCTGGCCGGCCTGCTGATGGCCGTCAGCGGCCACCTGCCCGTGACCGGCGAAGCCATCGTGTGCGTGGGCTGGCGTTTTGAGGTGGTGGACCTGGACGGCAAACGCATCGACAAGGTACTGGCGTCGTCGGTGCCGAATGAACACCCCGATGCGCCGCTGGAGGTGGCGGACACCTGACGCCGAATGTCCCGCAGTTCTCCAACGGCCACTGGCAAGCCATCAAACAGCTGCAAACAAGGAATTTAAAGAAAAATTGGCTTTTAGCCCTAGTGAAAACTGGCGTTTAAGCTATGAAATCAGGAGCAAATTCAAATTGTTCTTGGCATCGAAACTGTTTGTTGTGCCAGACAGGTACTTTGACCGCGGTGCGCGCATGATCGACGGTTTAACCATCTACCAATGCGATGTGGTTTGCATGAAAAAACCTCCAGCCCTTGCGGAACTGGAGGTTTTCAATTGGTGCCGGAGAGATGAATCGAACACCCGACCTTCTCATTACGAATGAGCTGCTCTACCGACTGAGCTACACCGGCTAAGCCCGCTATTTTAGCAGCACTCAGGCGGCTTTTTGCCTGGTTGCGTCCAGGTGGTAACCGGTGACGCGCTCGACCTCGTTTTTGGAGCCGAGCACCACGCTGACGCGTTCGTGCAGCTTGGTGGGTTGCAGGTCCAGCATGCGTTGGTGGCCGTTGGTGGCGGCGCCGCCGGCCTGTTCAATCAGCCAGCTCATCGGGTTGGCCTCGTACATCAGGCGCAGCTTGCCGGGCTTGTCGGGTTCGCGCTTGTCCCAGGGGTACATGAAGATGCCGCCGCGGGTGAGGATGCGGTGCACGTCGGCCACCATGGAGGCGATCCAGCGCATGTTGAAGTCTTTGCCGCGCGGGCCTTCTTTGCCTTGCAGGCATTCGTCGATGTAGCGCTTCACGGGAGCGTCCCAGTGGCGCATGTTGCTCATGTTGATGGCGAATTCTTTGGTGTCTTCGGGGATGCGGACGTTTTCTTCGCTCAGCACGAACGAGCCTTGCTCGCGGTCCAGCGTGAACATGGCCACGCCGTCGCCCACGGTCAGCACCAGTGTGGTTTGTGGCCCATAGACGCAGTAGCCTGCCGCCACCTGCTTGTTGCCGGCCTGGAGGAAGTCGGCCTCGCTGACGCCCGGGGTGTCGTCTGGTTTTTTCAGCACACTGAAGATGGTGCCGATGCTGACGTTCACGTCGATGTTGCTGGAGCCGTCGAGCG
>JAZKIY010000066.1:0-33839 GCA_040384665.1 Pseudomonadota bacterium | reverse complement strand
TGAAGACGCTGAAGGTCAGCGAGCCGCCCAAGCGCAGCGCCGGCATCAAGGTGCCGGATGTGGCCACGCTGGTTGCCAAGCTGAAGAACGAAGCAAAAGTAATTTGAAGCTTTGTGGGACAGACCGCAGCGGCACAGCCGCCAGCTCTGTCCTCAACTGATCAAGGAAATTTATGACATCCCTCGTTATTGCCGAACACGACAACGCCGCCATCAAGGGCGCCACCCTCAACACCGTGACCGCCGCCATCGCCTGTGGCGGTGACGTGCACGTGCTGGTCGCCGGCTCCAATGCCGGTGCCGCCGCTGCCGCTGCCGCGCAAATTGCGGGTGTAGCCAAGGTACTGCACGCCGACGCCCCCGGTCTGGAACACGGCTTGGCCGAAAACGTCGCCGCCCAGGTGCTGGCGATTGCCGCCAACTACAGCCACATCGTTTTTCCCGCTACCGCCTCGGGCAAGAACATTGCGCCGCGTGTCGCGGCCAAGCTCGACGTGGCGCAGATTTCCGACGTGACCAAGGTCGACAGCCCCGACACCTTTGAGCGCCCGATCTACGCTGGCAACGCGATTGCCACCGTGCAGAGCGCCGATGCCACCAAAGTGCTGACCGTGCGCACCACCGGGTTTGACCCCGCTGCCGCCACCGGCGGCTCGGCCGCGGTGGAAACGGTTGCGGCCACGGCCGACAACGGCAAATCGAGCTTCACTGGCAGCGAGATCGCCAAAAACGACCGCCCGGAACTCACCGCCGCCAAGATCATCGTTTCCGGCGGCCGTGCCTTGGGCAGCGCCGAAAAATTCAACGAAGTGATGACGCCACTGGCCGACAAGCTGGGCGCAGCCCTCGGTGCCTCGCGCGCTGCGGTGGACGCCGGCTACGCGCCGAACGACTGGCAAGTGGGCCAGACCGGCAAGATCGTCGCACCTCAGTTGTACATCGCCGCAGGCATCTCAGGCGCCATCCAGCACTTGGCCGGCATGAAGGACAGCAAGGTGATCGTGGCCATCAACAAGGACCCCGAAGCACCGATTTTCAGCGTGGCCGACTACGGTCTGGAAGCCGACCTGTTTGTGGCCGTACCGGAACTGATTGCCGCACTTTGATTGCTTCGACCTGATTTTTGACAAATGGGCATCCTGATTGGTGCCCATTTTTTTGGAGACAAAAATGAGCTACACCGCCCCCCTCAAAGACATGCTGTTCGACATCAAGCACCTGGCCAACATCGACCAGGTGGCGCAGATTCCGGGCTTTGAAGACGCCGGTTTCGACACCGCCCAGGCCGTGCTGGAAGAGGCCGCCAAGTTCACCCAGGGCGTGCTGGCCCCGCTGAACTGGGACGGCGACAAAAACCCGTCGAGCTGGAAAGACGGCGTGGTCACCACCACCCCCGGTTTCAAGAACGCGTTCAAGCAGTTCGCCGAAGGCGGCTGGCAGGGCCTGCAGCACCCCGGCGACTTTGGCGGCCAGGGCCTGCCCAAGACCATTGGCGCGGCCTGCATCGAGATGTGCAACAGCGCCAACATGAGCTTTTCGCTGTGCCCGCTGCTGACCGACGGCGCCATCGAGGCATTGCTCACGGCCGGCTCCGACGACCTGAAAGCCATTTACCTGGAAAACCTGGTCAGCGGCAAATGGACCGGCACCATGAACCTGACCGAGCCGCAGGCCGGCTCCGACCTGGCCGCTGTGCGCAGCCGCGCCGAGCCGCAGCCCGACGGCAGCTACAAGGTGTTTGGCACCAAGATTTTCATCACCTACGGTGAGCACGACATGGCCGAGAACATCGTCCATCTGGTGCTGGCCCGCGTGACCGGCGCGCCCGAAGGCGTGAAGGGCATCAGCCTGTTTGTGGTGCCCAAGTTCATGGTCAACGGCGACGGCTCGCTGGGTGCGCGCAACGACGTGCATTGCGTCAGCATCGAGCACAAGCTGGGCATCAAGGCCAGCCCCACCGCCGTGCTGCAGTACGGTGACCACGGCGGTGCCATCGGCTACCTGGTGGGCCAGGAAAACCGCGGCCTGGAGTACATGTTCATCATGATGAACGCGGCCCGCTACGCGGTGGGCGTGCAGGGTATTGCGATTGCCGAGCGCTCCTACCAGCAGGCCGCCACGTTCGCGCGTGACCGCGTGCAGAGCCGCCCGGTGGACGGTTCACTCCCCGGCGCCGGCCCCATCATTCACCACCCCGACGTGCGCCGCATGCTGATGACCATGCGCGCATACACTGAGGGCTGCCGCGCCATGGCGATCACGGCCGCTGCCGCCTACGACGCCGCCCATGCCCACCCCGATGCCGATGTGCGCAAGCAGAACCAGGCCTTCTACGAATTCCTGGTGCCGCTGATCAAGGGTTTCTCCACCGAAATGAGCCTGGAAGTCACCAGCCTGGGCGTGCAGGTGCACGGTGGCATGGGTTTCATTGAGGAAACCGGTGCGGCGCAGCACTACCGCGACGCCAAGATCCTGACCATCTACGAAGGCACCACCGCCATCCAGGCCAACGATCTGGTCGGCCGCAAGACCTCGCGCGACGGCGGCACCACCGCCAAGGCGATTGCCGCACAGATTGAGAAGACCGAAGCTGAGCTGACCCAGCGCGGCAGTGTTGCGGCCCTGACCATGGCCAAGCGCCTGAAGGCCGCGCGCGAGGCCTTCATCGACGTCGTGGACTTTGTCGCTGGCAACACCAAGGCCAGCCCCAACGCGGTGTTCGCTGGCAGCGTGCCCTACCTGATGCTCACCGGCAACCTGGTCGCCGGCTGGCAGATGGGCCGTGCGCTGCTGGTGGCCGAAGACCTGCTGGCAGCCGGTGAAGACGTGGCCTTCATGCAGGCCAAGATCACCACCGCACGCTTTTATGCCGACCACATTCTGAGCAAGGTGCCCGGCATCCGCGACAGCATTGTGGACGGCGCCGACAGCGTGACTGAGATGGCGCTGGAAGCCTTCTGATTGCTATTGAATAAGTAGCTTAATCGCTAGATTCCACTAGGGCTTAAGCCCTGTTTGGTTTAAAAAACGCCATTTGATCGGACCCAGCATGTCTCAATTGCCTCCTGCGCTGAAAAACCTGTCCCTGCCGGTGATCGGCTCGCCGCTGTTCATCATCAGCAACCCCAAGCTGGTGATTGCCCAGTGCCAGGCCGGCATCATCGGCTGCATGCCGGCGCTCAATGCGCGGCCGGCTTCGCAACTGGAAGACTGGCTGGCCGAGATCACCGAAACGCTGGCGGCCTACAACAAGGCGAACCCGGACAAGCCCGCCGCGCCGTTCGCCATCAACCAGATCGTTCACAAGTCCAACGACCGGCTGGAGCACGACATGGAAATGTGCGTGAAATTCAAGGTGCCGGTCTACATTACCTCGCTGGGCGCGCGCGAAGACATCAACGCCGCCGCACACAGCACCGGCGCAGTGGTGTTGCACGACATCATCAACAACAAGTTCGCCCGCAAGGCGATCGAGAAGGGCGCGGATGGCCTGATCGCGGTGGCGGCGGGAGCCGGTGGCCATGCTGGCGTGAAAAGCCCGTTTGCGCTGGTGCAGGAAATCCGCCAGTGGTTCGACGGCCCCATTGCACTGAGTGGCGCGATTGCCACCGGCGGTGCGGTGCTGGCGGCCCAGGCCATGGGGGCAGACTTTGCCTACATCGGCTCGGCCTTCATTGCTACCACCGAGGCCCGCGCCGCCGACGACTACAAGCAGGCGATTGTGGACGGCAACAGCGACGACATCGTCTACAGCAACCTGTTTACCGGCGTGCACGGCAACTACCTGGCGCCCAGCATCCGCGCCGCCGGCATGGACCCCGACAACCTGCCGGTGAGCGACCCCAGCGCGATGAATTTCGGCGGCGACAAGCCCAAGGCCTGGAAGGAAATCTGGGGCTGCGGGCAGGGCATTGGCGCGGTGAAAGAAGTGGTGGGTGCCGGTGATCTGGTGGCGCGCCTGCGCCGCGAGTACGAGGCGGCGAAGGCGGCTTTGCTGGCGCCTGCTACCGTCTGATTCGGCCATGGGGCCCAACAAAAAGCGCGCCGAGGCGCGCTTTTTTCATGGCCGATTGCCCACTCAGTGCGGGGTGGACGCTGCGGCATAACTCAGCGTTTCGGCCCGGCCCCAGAACACCTTGTACATGAAAATGGTGTAGGCAATGATGGCCGGCAGGCTGATGGCCACGCCCACCAGAATCACCACCAGCGCATCGGTGGAACTGGCCGCCTGCCAGATGGTGAGTTTGTTGATGACGATGAAGGGGTAGATGCTGTAGGCCAGCCCCAGGAAGGCCATCAGGAAGATCAGCACCGTGCTGGCAAACACCACCCAGCCGTAGCCGGCGGCCACCACCTTGGGCTTGAGCAGCACGTGCAGCGCCGCGTAGAACGCGGCCGCACAGGCCAGCGGAATGGGCAACAGGCCAATGAACTCCGGCAGGCTGAACCACTTGTCGAACACGGTCTGGCTCACCAGCGGCGTGGCCATGGAAATGCCGACCAGCGCCAGACCCATGGGCCAGATCACGGCGCGCGCCCACTTCACCGCTTTCAGCTGCAGTTCGTCCCAGGTTTTCATGATCAGCCAGCCCGCGCCCAGCATCGCGTAGGCGGTGGGCAAGGTGAGGGCAATGCCCGCAGTGAACAGCAGCGACCAGACGCCGTAGTCAAAACCGGTCAGGTAGCTGCCCAGCATCCAGCCCTGGGCCATGGTGGCCAACAGCGAGCCGATGGCGAACAGCCAGTTCCAGAAGGCCTTGTGGCTGTCGCGCGCCTTCACCCGGAAGTCGAACGAGACACCGCGCAGCGTCAGGCCGATCAGCATCACCGCCACCGGCAGGTACAGCGCGCTCAGCACCACGCCGTGGGCCTTGGGAAACGCCACCAGCAGCACGCCGATGCCCAGCACCAGCCAGGTTTCGTTGGCGTCCCAGAACGGGCCGATGCTGGAGACCATGATGTCTTTTTCGGCGTCGGTCGCCAGCGGCAGCAGGATGCCCACACCGAGGTCGTAGCCGTCCAGCACCACATAGACCATCAGCGCCAGGCCCATCACGCCCATGAACAGCAATGGGAGAAAGGTTGGCCAGGTCATGTGGGGGCTCCCGTGGTGGTGGTGGCGACCGGCAGCGGGGCTTCGGGTGCCGGCTTCTCCGGGTGTTCGGCCATGTACTTGATGACGCCGATGTACGACACCAGCAGCAGCGCATACAGCAGCAGGTAGGCGATCAGCGTGCCCAGCACCATGGGCGGTGGGTGCGGCGCCACGACGTCGGCGGTTTTAACCATGCCGTAGACGATCCAGGGCTGGCGGCCAATTTCGGTGACGTACCAGCCCGCCAGCGTGGCGACCCAGCCCGAAAAGCTCATGCCCGCCAGCGTGTAGAGCAGCCAGTTTGGCAGCGCGACTTTCGCAGACCGGTTGCGCCACAACTTCCACGCAGCGAACCACGACACCGCCAGCATCAGCATGCCCATGCCGACCATGATGCGAAAGCCCCAGAACACCGGCGCCACCGGCGGGTGCGCGCCGGGGAATTCGTTCAGGCCTTTCAGCTCGGCATCGATGTCGTGTGCCAGCACCAGGCTGGCCGCTTTGGGAATCTGGAGGGCGTACAGCGTGCGGCCTTCCTTTTCGCTGGGAAAGCCAAACAAGGTGAGCGGCGCGCCTTTTTCGGTGTGCCAGATGCCTTCAATCGCGGCAATCTTGGCGGGCTGGTGTTTCAGCGTGTTGAGGCCATGCAGGTCGCCCATGAAGATCTGCAGTGGTATCGCCACTGCGGCGGCGATGACCGCCGTGCGCAGCGCCTTGTGGGTGCCGGGCGTGGCGGTCTTGCGCAGAATCTGCCATGCGCTGACACCGGCCATCAGGAAGGATGCCGTGAGCGCCGAGGCCAACAGCTTGTGCCCCAGCCGGTAGGGGAAAGACGGGTTGAAGACCACGTCCCACCAGCTGGTGGCGTGGAACTCGCCGTTGATGACCTCGTAACCGGCCGGCGTCTGCATCCACGAGTTCAGGCTCAGAATCCAGAACGCCGACATGGTGGTGCCAAAGGCCACCAGAAAGGTGGCGATCAGGTGCGTGCGCTCCGAGACACGGCCGCGGCCGAACAGCATGATGCCCAGAAAGGTGGCTTCCAGGAAGAAGGCGGTGAGTACCTCGTAGCCCAACAGGGGCCCCGAAATGTTGCCGGTTTTTTCCATGAAACCCGGCCAGTTGGTGCCGAACTGGAAACTCATGGTGATGCCCGACACCACGCCCAACGCAAAGGTCAGCGCAAAAATCTTGGTCCAGAAGTAGTAGGCCTGCTCCCAGGCATCGGCGGCCGGCGTGCCCCGCGTGGCGACGTAGCGCAGGCGGAAGAACAGCAGCAGCCAGCACAGCGCGATGGTGATGGTCGGGAACAGGATGTGGAAACTCATGTTCGCGGCGAACTGGATGCGCGAAAGAATCAGGTGTTCCATGCTCATGTCTCCTTGGCTTGCCGGGTAGCCGAGCGGCCGGTCATGCGGTCTTTGAACTCCAGCACCTTGGTCACGGTGGCGCCCATGCCCATCAGCTGCATCGCGGTTTCCGGGGCCAGCTTCTGCACATCATCGAACCAGGTCATCAATCGGTCAATCAGGTCGTGCATCGCCTGCATGCGGGCTTGTGCATGGCGTTCGGAATCGGTGGCAGGTTGCTCCAGCAGCGCGGTGCGCAGCATCGACAGCGTGGGTTCGATCTCACGGCGGCGGCGTTCTTCGGCCAGGGCCCGGAAAATCTCCCACACATCGGCTGGCGCCTCGAAGTACTCGCGCCGGTCGCCAGGCATGTGGCGCAGCTTGACCAGCCGCCACGACTGCAGTTCCTTCAGCCCCATGCTGACATTCGAGCGCGAGAAGCCCAGCGTGTCGGCCATCTCGTCCGCATTCAGCGGGCGCTCCGAGATGAACAGCAAGGCGTACATCTGCCCGACGGTGCGGTTGATGCCCCAGCGGTTGCCCATTTCGCCAAAGTGCGCGATGAACTGGCGGCTGAGGGCGGGCAGGGCGTCGGGTTCGGTCATGGCTTTCTCCGGTGCTGTAATTTCAGTAATTACTGAAATTACAGCACAAACAGAGATGGCTTCAAGCCTCCGGGTCTTGAAAAAAAGCATGGTTGTGGCGGTATGGCATCGATATACTGTATTTATGAACAGTGTTTATCCTCTCGACGCCATCAAAGGGCGCGGCGCGGCGAGCCGGCTGGCGCACCGCTTCAGCACCGAAGCGCGTGAGGCATTTGACGATGGCTGGCCAGAGGCGGCACCCGATGGTGCACCACCGCCGGCCACCGAGGTGTTTTTTGAAGACGCCAAAAGCGCGCTGAGCCACAACGACTCGCCCGACATCCATTTCGAGTCTGGGCTGAACCCGTACCGCGGGTGTGAGCACGGGTGCAGCTACTGTTATGCGCGGCCCACCCACAGCTACCTGAACCTCTCGCCGGGGCTGGACTTTGAAACCAAGATCATTGCCAAACGCAACCTCGCGGTGGTGCTGGCGCAGGAGCTGGGCTCTCCCCGCCACCGGCCGTCGCCCATCGCCATCGGCTCGGCCACCGACGCCTACCAACCGGTGGAGCGGCAACTGCGCATCACCCGCAGCGTGGTCGAATTGCTGCACCAGTGCCACCACCCGTTTGGTGTGGTCACCAAGGGCAGTGGCGTGGAACGGGATATCGACCTGATTGCGCCCATGGCTGCGCGCAGGCTGGCCACGGTCTGCGTGACCATCACCACGCTCGACCCGCTGTTGGCGCGGCAGATGGAGCCACGCGCCGCTTCGCCGCTGCGCCGGTTGCGCACCATCCGCACGCTGGTCGAAGCCGGTGTGCCGGTGGGGGTGAGCGTGGCGCCGCAGATCCCGTTCATCAACGTCGACATGGAGCAGGTGCTGGCGGCGGCCTACGAAGCCGGCGCCCGGCGCGCGTTCTACACCGTGATCCGCCTGCCCTGGGAGCTGAGCCCGCTGTTCCGGCAGTGGCTCAACCTTCACTACCCGGACCGCGCCGCCCGCGTGATGGCGCGCATCCAGCAGATGCGCGGTGGCAAAGACTACGCGTCGGACTTTGCCAGCCGCATGAAGGGGGAAGGTGCCTGGGCCGAACTGATTGGCCAGCGTTTTGATGTGGCCTGCAAGCGGCTGGGTTTCAACGCCAGCCGCATGGCGCTGGACACCAGCCAGTTCCGCCACGCGCTGGCGCTGGGCCAGGGCAGCCTGTTTTAGCGGTGGCTATTTCATCCGCGCGTAAGCGGCTTCTGGGCTCAGCCGCAGCACTTCCTGGGTGCAGCTGGACCACGCGGCGTTGCGCTGGGTCTCGGCGCCGGCGAGCTGGGCGGTGAAGCTGTTGAGTTTGTCGCGCTCCAGGTCGAAGCTGATGGCCACCGGCTGGTCGGTGCACACCGTTTCAATGCGCCGGGGGCGGTATTCCGTGCACTTGGTTGTCGACGTTGGCCCGGTGTTGGATGTGGTGCAGGTGACCTGCTTGTCACCATAACGCTCCACGTCGCGGCAACTGCGGTGCAGGCGGTAACCGGCCGAGAGCGCGGCATTCACGTCCGCAATGCCCGCGCGCAGGTCTTGCACCTGCCGGTCGAGCGGCGCGACCTGCTTGCTGCAGACCCGTTGCGCGCGCTGCTCGGGCGCCATTTTCTGGAAGTCTTCCAGCGTGGTGCAGCCGACCAGCAGCACCGGCGCCAGGCCCACCAATGCCCACAGCGTGCGAGGTGCCATGAACGGTCTCCAGCGGGCCTGTGTGTCAGGCGGTTGTGGCCGCCATGCCCTGGTGCCGCAACAGCGCGTCGAGCTGCGGTTCGCGGCCACGGAAGGCCTTGAACGAGGCCATGGCCGGGCGGCTGCCGCCGGCTTCCAGAATCGCCTGCCGGTACTTGCGACCGGTTTCGATGTTGGGCAGACCGGTGCTGTCGGCGGTTTCTTCAAACGCGGCGTAGGCGTCGGCACTGAGCACCTCGGCCCATTTGTAGCTGTAGTAGCCGGCCGCGTAGCCGCCCGCAAAGATGTGGCTGAAGGTGTGCACGCTGCGGTTATAGGCCGGCGCCTTGAGCACCGCCACCTCGTCGCGCACCTGGTTCAGCAGCGGCATGATGTCCTGGGCCGGGTCGTGGCCGGTGTGCAGCAGCATGTCGAACAACGCAAACTCGATCTGGCGCAGCGTCTGCAGGCCGCTCTGGAAGTTCTTGGCGGCGAGCATTTTGTCGAACAGCGCGCGCGGCAGCGGCTCGCCGGTGTCGACATGGGCAGTCATGTGCTTGAGCACGTCCCACTCCCAGCAGAAGTTTTCCATGAACTGGCTCGGCAGCTCGACCGCGTCCCACTCGACGCCGCTGATGCCGGACACGTCGCGTTCGTTCACCTGCGTCAGCATGTGGTGCAGGCCGTGGCCGAATTCGTGGAAGAGGGTGGTCACGTCGTCGTGGGTCAGCAGGGCGGGCTTGCCGTTGACGCCGTCGGCGAAGTTGCAGACCAGCTGTGCCACCGGTGTCTGGATCTGGCCGTTGTCGGGCCGCAGCCAGCGCGAGCGCACCTCGTCCATCCAGGCGCCGCCGCGCTTGCCGGTGCGCGAGGTCGGGTCGAGGTAGAACTGGCCGACCAGCTTGCCATGGCGTTCGATGCGGTGGAACAGCACCGACGGGTGCCAGACCGGCGCGTCGTCGCGGCGAATGTCCACCTCGAACAGCGTCTCGATGATCTTGAACAGCCCGGCCAGCACCTTGGGGGCGGTCAGGTACTGCTTGACTTCCTGTTCGCTGAACGCGTAACGCGCTTCTTTCAGCTTCTCGCCGATGTAGGGCCAGTCCCAGGCCTGCGGGTCACGCAAGCCCAGTTCGTCGGCGGCAAAGGCGCGCATGTCGGCCAGGTCTTGTTCTGCATAGGGGCGCGCGCGGCTGGCGAGGTCGCGCAGGAAATCAATGACTTCTTTGGGCGACTCGGCCATCTTGGTGACCACCGACACGGTGCCAAAGTCGGGGTAGCCGAGCAGTTTCGACTCTTCCAGCCGCAGCGCCAGGATCTCGTGCATCAGCGGCGTGTTGTCGAACTGCGGGTCGCCGAGTTCGCTGGCGCGGGTGACGTAGGCGCGGTAGAGCGTTTCGCGCAGCGCGCTGCTGTGGGCGAACTGCATCACCGGCAGGTAACACGGCATTTTCAGCGTCAGCTTGAAGAAGCCGTTCTTGCCATCGGCCTCTGCGGCCTGGGCCGCGGCCTGCTGCACGTCGTCGGGGATACCGGCCATCTCGTCGGCGGTTGCCAGGTAGGCGTAGACGTCGGTGGCGTCGAGCGCGTGTTCGCTGAACTGCTGGCTCAGCTCGGCCTGGCGTTCCTGGATGGCGGCAAACCGGGTGCGGGCCTCGCCCTGCAGCTCGGCGCCACTCAGCACAAAATTGCGCACGGCCAGCGTGTGGGCCTGCTTCTGCTCAGGGTTCAGCGTGGTGGGGTCGATCGCCTTGTACTTGGCGTAGAGCCGCTCGTCGGCACCCAAACGGGTCCAGAACTCGGTGACGCGGGGCAGGGCGGCGGTGTAGGCGGCGCGCAGCTCGGGTTTGTCGGCCACGGCGTTCAGGTGGCTGATGCTGCTCCAGGCGCGGCCGAGTTTTTCGGTGGCCACGTCCAGCACGCCGGCAATGCCGGTCCAGCTGGCGGGAAATTCGGGCTGGGTGACGGTGTCGAGCGCGGTGTTGGCGTCGGCCAGCAGCTGGTCGATGGCCGGGGCCACGTGGGCAGGCTGGATCTGGTCAAACAGCGGCAGGTTGGACGGCGTGAGCAGGGGGTTGGTCATGGGCATGATTTTGTGGTGGTTTTCGCCTGCTTCAAGGTCTGCGGGGATTGCGGTTGGCTATGGCGGTGATACCGCTAGACCCGACCAGCGGCAGAACGTTCCGCCGCTTCCAGGGTGTTGACCAGCAGCATGGTGATGGTCATGGGGCCCACGCCACCGGGCACCGGGGTGATGTGGCTGGCCACCGCGCTCACACCGGCAAAGTCCACGTCGCCGCAGAGCTTGCCTTCGTCGTTGCGGTTCATGCCCACGTCGAGCACCACCGCACCGGGTTTCACCATGTCGGCGGTGAGCACGTTGCGCTTGCCCACGGCGGCAACGATGACGTCGGCCTGCAACGTCATGGCCTTCAGGTCTTTGGTGCCACTGTGGCAGATGGTCACGGTGGCGTTTTTCTGCAGCAGCATCAACGCCATGGGCTTGCCAACGATGTTGCTGCGGCCAATCACCACCGCGTGTTTGCCCTTGAGGTCGTAGCCAATGCTGTCCAGCATCTTCATGCAGCCGTAGGGCGTACAGGGCCAGAAACCGGGCATGCCGGTCATCAGCGCACCAGCGCTGGCGATGTGGAAGCCGTCCACGTCTTTCGCTGGCGAAATGGCCTCGATGACCTTTTGCGCGTCAATGTGCGGCGGCAGCGGCAGCTGGACCAGGATGCCGTGGATGGACGGGTCGTTGTTCAGCGCATCGACCCGCGCCAGCAGCGCCGCCTCGCTCAGGCTGGCGTCGTGTTTTTCCAGCACCGAGTGCAGGCCGGCATCGGCACAGGCCTTCACCTTGTTGCGCACATACACCTGGCTGGCCGGGTTGTCGCCCACCAGCACCACCGCCAGGCCGGGTGTGACGCCGCGGGCCTTCAGCGCGGCGGTGCGGGCGGCCACGTCGCTGCGCAGTTGGTGGGAGAGGGCGTTTCCGTCGATCAGCTGGGCGGTCATGGTCAATTTTGAAGTCAAATCGGCCGCAAGCCCTGGTGAAACCTGCGGGTTCAGCTATGAATACAGTAGTAAATCTGCCGACCACCCGGGCCGGCAGATGGCGGCTCAGGCCTTGGCGGCGCCTTGGCCCAGGGCGATTTTCAGCAGGTCGGCGACGGTGTTGGCGTTGAGCTTTTCCATGATGTTGGCGCGGTGTGCCTCCACCGTCTTGATGCTGATGCCGAGGTCGTCGGCGATCTGCTTGTTCAGCCGGCCGGCAACGATGCGTTCCAGCACCTGGGCTTCGCGCGAGGTGAGCTTGCCGAGCAAAGCGTCGCGGCTGGCGGACGACTGGAACTCCGAGAACGCGCTTTTGGCGTGTTCCAGCATGCGCTCCACCAGCGTCACCAACTCGTCTTCGTTGAAGGGTTTCTGGATGAAATCGAGCGCGCCTTTTTTCATCGTGTTGACCGCCATCGGCACGTCGCCGTGGCCGGTGATGAACACGATGGGCAGCGGCGAGCGGCGTTCGATCAGGCGGTCCTGCAGTTCCAGGCCGGTCATGCCGCCCATGCGGATGTCCACGATCAGGCAGGCGACTTCGCGGGCGTCGTAACGGCTCAGGAACGACTCGGCCGAGTCGAAACAGCGCACACGGTAGTCCTTGCCTTCAAGCAGCCATTGCAACGAGTCGCGCACGGCCTCGTCGTCGTCGACCACATAAATCGTGCCTTTTTTGGGAATCAAGCTCATCCGTCGCCTTTATTCGGTTGCCACAGCGGTGGGCTGGGGCCTCGGGCCGTGGGCCACATGGACAGGCAGCCAGAAGGTGAATCGGCAGCCTGTGATCTCTGGACCATTGTAGAGGTTGTCTGCCGTCATCCGCCCCTGGTGGGACTCGATGATGGAGCGGCACAAACTCAGGCCAATGCCCATGCCGTCGGCCTTGGTGGAGTAGAAGGCCTCGAACAGCCTCTGCTTGACCTCGTCGGTCATGCCGTCGCCAGAGTCCTGCACGGTGAACTCCACCCCGTCGCCCACCTCGTTCTGGCGTGGCACCACCCGCAGTTCCACGCTGCGCCGCGAGGCCGGGCGTTTGGCCAGGTCCACCGCCTCGGCGGCGTTCTTCAGCAGGTTGATCAGCACCTGCTCGATCAGGATCGGGTCGACCCGCAGCTTGGGCAGGCGCGCGGCCACGTAATGGCTCAGGCGCACATGGCGGCGGCGCAGCTCGATGTCGGCCAGCTCCAGCGCCTCGTTGACCATGTCGGTCACGTCGGCCACGCTGCGGTTGGGTTCGCTGCGCTTCACGAAGGAACGGATGCGCTGGATGATCTGCCCCGCGCGCTGCGCCTGTTTGGCGGTTTTTTCCAGCGCCACCAGCAGGTCTTCGTTGCTGATCTGCCGGCCCTTGATGCGCGACACCATGCCGTTGCAGTAGTTGTTGATCGCGGTCAGTGGCTGGTTCAGCTCGTGCGCCACGCTGGACGCCATTTCGCCCATGGTGATGAGCCGGCTGGAGGTGTAGGCGCGGGACGCCTGCAACGCGGCCTGTTCCTCGGCATGGCGGCGCGGCGTGATGTCGGTGGCAATCACCATCTGCGCCAGCCGGCCGTCCACCCAGTTCAGGTAGCGCGAGCGCACTTCCAGCCATTTGTTCAGCTCCGGCACATAGACCTCGGCGTTTTCGCTCTGGCCCACCATCAGCGGGCCGAGTGGCAGGCCGGCGAGGTCGTCCACGTCGGTCAGGCCCTGGTCGCGCGGCACCACTTCCTGCGTGCCGGCCTGGGCCATCAGCTGCAGGTGGCCGGCGGCGGCGGTGCCAAACCAGAGCCGGTACAGGCGGTTGGCAAACAGCAGCTCGTTGCTGCCCAGTGGCGCCACCGAGACTGCGGCATCCAGCGCCTCCAGCACGGTGGTGAAACGCTCGTACGAGGCCGACAGCTCGGCCCGGATGCGGGTGGGCTCGGTGATGTCGGTCATCGAGGTCATCCAGCCGGTCTGCTGGCCGCGCGGGTCGATCAGCGGCGACACGTAGAGGCGGGCGTCAAACACCGAACCGTCTTTGCGCTTCACCCGCACCTGAAAACCGCCGGGCGTGGTGCGGCCGTGGATCTCGTCGTCCAGCCGGGCGGCCAGGGTGTCGCGGTCTTCGTCGGGCCAGTAGGGAAAGGGCGGGTCGCAGCCGACCAGCTCGTCCTCGCCCCAGCCGGTCATCTGGCAGAACGCCGGGTTGATGTAGGTGATGCGGCCATTGAGGTCGAGCGCGCGCATGCCGGTGAGCATGGAGTTTTCCATCGCCCGGCGGAAATTGGTTTCCTTGACCAGCGCTTCCTGCGCCTGGATGCGGCGGCGGGTGTGGCGCCAGTTGCCCACCAGCATCCACACCGTCAGGGTGCTCAGCGCAATCACCATCCAGAACAAGCCGCTGCTGACCACGCTCAGTGACGTGCGGTAGGCCTGGCCGCGCAGCATCAGGTGGTTGCCCACCGGGGTGACTGGCACCGCGTAGTCGTTCGAATGGTAGCTCCACATCAGCCAGCGGTTGGGTGGGGGGCGGGACGCGGCCTGGCTGCCGGCCAGCCATTGGCCGGTGCCGTCTTGCAACGCCATGGCGAACTTGGCCTTGGTCTCGGGCGGGATGCCGAAGCGCATCAGCCCCTCCACCGCGTACTCGGCGAGGATCACGCCAGTGAAGCGGCCCTGGTCAGACAGCGGCACGTGCAGCTGCAGCATGGGCTTGCCCGAAGCGCTGGTGAGTGGGTTGGAGTACACCGGCTGGCGCAGCGTTTGCGCCAGGCTGAACGAACGGATGGTTTCGTCGGCTTTCAGCGACTCGTTGGCGCTGCGGAGCTGGCTGGCCACCACGCTGGACGACGCGTAGGCGGCTTTCACGCGGCGGTTGGCGTCGACCCAGTTCACCGCCTGCAACTCGGGGTAGCGGCCAATCAGCACCTCGGCCTCGGCCACAAACTCCTCGGCACCGACCTCGCTGTTGGAGACGTCGCGCGCCAGCCGCATCAGTTGTTCCTGCTGCTCAATCAGGCGCAGGCGCAAACGCTGCTGGGCGTACTCCACTTCGCGGGTGACGGTTTCCTGTTCGCGCTCGAGTTCTTCGAGCCGCAGGTACCAGAACGAACTGACGATGGCGGCCATGAACAGCAACACCGCCGCCAACGGCGCCAGCAGCGCCAGCCGGTCTTGCCGTGCCGGGGACTGGTGGCGCCACCACACCTGCCACCAGAGTTCGTGCGGGTGGCGGCGCCCGCGCGGGGTGGAGGAAGGGGGCGTGGCGGACATTGACCAAGTGTAGGGGAAACCCGGGGCAGGAATAGAGATTTACCCGCGTGCAGCCGAGGGCAAAGCCCCGCAGTCTTTGACAAACAAGGCGTTGCACGTTTCGGTCTTCAAAATTTCACATAATGGAAACATAAATCATTATTTGAAATATTGAAAAATGTGTGCGACACTCGGGCCACGGCAAAAACAACCAGCCGAAGGAGACAACATGTCAGCGCAACCCGTCGATCTGTTTGGTTCAACTGCGCACGACGCAGACCACCAGGAAACCCGCGAGTGGATGGACGCCCTGTCCGCCGTCATCGAGGCCGAAGGCCCCGAACGCGCCCACTTTTTGCTCGAACAGCTGCTGGAGCACGCGCGCCAGCACAGCATCGATTTGCCGTTCTCGGCCACCACCGGCTACGTGAACAGCATCGAACCCGACCAGGAAGAACGCTGCCCCGGCAACCTCGAGATTGAAGAACGCCTGCGGTCCTACATGCGCTGGAACGCCATGGCCATGGTGGTCAAGGCCAACCGGCACCACCCGGTGGATGGCGGCGACCTGGGTGGCCACATTGGCTCGTTCGCCTCGCTGGCGCACATGTTTGGCGCTGGCTTCAACCATTTTTGGCACGCCGAGAGCGAGAACCATGGCGGCGACTGCCTCTATGTGCAGGGCCACGTGTCCCCCGGCGTCTATGCCCGGGCCTATCTGGAAGGGCGGCTGACGGAAGAGCAGCTGCTGAACTTCCGCCAGGAAGTGGATGGCAAGGGCTTGTCCAGCTACCCGCACCCCAAGCTGATGCCGGAGTTCTGGCAGTTCCCCACGGTGTCGATGGGCCTGGGCCCGTTGATGGCGATTTACCAGGCGCGTTTTCTGAAGTACCTGCACGCCCGCGGCATTGCCAACACCGAGAACCGCAAGGTCTGGGTGTTTTGTGGCGACGGCGAAATGGACGAAGTGGAAAGCCTGGGCGCGATTGGTCTTGCGGCCCGCGAGAAGCTCGACAACCTGATTTTTGTCATCAACTGCAACCTGCAGCGGCTGGACGGCCCGGTGCGCGGCAACGGCAAGATCGTGCAGGAGCTGGAGGGCGAGTTCCGCGGCGCGGGCTGGAACGTCATCAAGCTGCTGTGGGGCAGCGGCTGGGACCCGCTGCTGGCGCGCGACAAAGACGGCGCGCTCAAAAAACTGATGATGGACACGCTGGACGGCGACTACCAGGCCTTCAAGGCCAACGACGGTGCCTACGTGCGCAAACATTTCTTTGGCCGCGACCCCAAAACCGCCGAGATGGTGGCCAAGCTGAGCGACGACGACATCTGGAACCTCAAGCGCGGCGGCCACGACCCACAAAAGGTCTATGCGGCCTACCACGCGGCCGTCAAACACGAAGGCCAGCCCACCGTGCTGCTGATCAAGACCGTCAAGGGTTTTGGCATGGGCAAGATCGGCGAGGGCAAGAACACGGTGCACCAGACCAAGAAGCTCACCGACGAAGACATCAAGGCCTTCCGTGACCGCTTCAACATCCCGATTCCCGACAGCGAACTCGCTGCACTGCCGTTCTACAAGCCGGCCGACGACACACCCGAGATGCGTTATTTGCACGAGCGCCGCAAGGCGCTGGGCGGCTACCTGCCGCACCGCCGGGTGAAGGCCGACGAGAACTTCACCGTGCCGTCGCTGGAAACCTTCAAGGCGGTGCTGGAGCCCACCGCCGAAGGCCGCGAGATCAGCACCACCCAGGCCTATGTGCGCTTTCTCACCCAGTTGCTGCGCGACCAGGCGTTGGGCCCGCGTGTGGTGCCCATCCTGGTGGACGAAGCCCGCACCTTTGGCATGGAAGGCCTGTTCCGCCAGGTCGGCATCTACAACCCCGAAGGGCAGAAGTACACGCCGGTCGACAAAGACCAGGTGATGTACTACCGCGAAGACAAGGCCGGGCAAATTCTGCAGGAAGGCATCAACGAGGCCGGTGGCATGAGCAGCTGGATCGCGGCGGCCACCAGCTACAGCACCAGCAACCGCATCATGGTGCCGTTTTACGTGTACTACTCGATGTTCGGTTTCCAGCGCATTGGCGACCTGGCCTGGGCGGCTGGCGACATGCAGGCGCGCGGCTTTTTGCTGGGTGGCACGTCGGGGCGCACCACGCTCAACGGCGAAGGCCTGCAGCACGAAGACGGCCACAGCCACATATTGGCCGGCACCATTCCCAACTGCATCAGCTACGACCCGACCTTTGCGCACGAGGTGGGTGTCATCCTGCACCATGGCCTGAAACGCATGGTGGAGAAGCAGGACAACGTTTATTTTTACCTGACGCTGCTGAACGAAAACTACGCCATGCCGGGCCTCACGCCGGGCACCGAAGAACAGATCATCAAGGGCATGTACCTCTGCAAGCCCGGCGCCGCCAACGACGCGCTGCCGCGGGTGCAACTGCTGGGCTCCGGCACGATTTTGCGCGAGAGTTTTGCGGCCCAGGTGCTGCTGGCGGCCGACTGGGGCGTGGCGGCCGATGTGTGGAGCTGCCCGAGCTTCAACGAGCTGGCGCGTGACGGCCAGGACGCCGAGCGCTGGAACCTGCTGCACCCGACCGACACGGCGCGTGTGCCCTTTGTGGCGCAGCAGCTGGGTGGCCACAGCGGCCCGGTGGTGGCTTCCACCGACTACATCAAGGCCTATGCCGAGCAGATCCGCTCCTTCATCCCCAAGGGCCGTACCTACAAGGTGCTGGGCACCGACGGCTTTGGCCGCAGCGACTTCCGCACCCGGCTGCGCGAGCACTTCGAGATCAACCGCCATTACATCGTGGTCGCCGCGCTGAAGGCGCTGAGCGAAGACGGCGTGCTGCCGGCGAGCAAGGTCGCTGACGCGATCAAAAAATACGGCATCCGCGCAGACCGCGTGAACCCCTTGTACGCGTAAGCGCCGGAGACACGCATGGCAACGATAGACATCAAGGTACCCGACATCGGCGACTTCGACGCGGTGGGCGTGATCGAGCTGCTGGTGAAAGTGGGCGACACGGTGAAAGCCGAACAAAGCCTGATCACCGTGGAGAGCGACAAGGCGTCGATGGAAATTCCGTCGTCGCATGGCGGCGTGGTCAAGGAACTGAAAGTCAAGATTGGCGACCAGGTCAGCGAGGGCTCGGTGGTGGTGGTGCTGGAAACCGCCGCTGCAGAGGCCCCAGCGGCTTCCAAACCGGCTGAAACGGCA
The DNA here is from genome assembly GCA_040384665.1 of Pseudomonadota bacterium. Classification (GTDB taxonomy): domain Bacteria; phylum Pseudomonadota; class Gammaproteobacteria; order Burkholderiales; family Burkholderiaceae_C; genus PCRC01. The sequence goes on along the minus strand of JAZKIY010000066.1, from coordinate 15,593 downwards.
GTTTCAAAGCCAAATGCGCCTCAAGCCTTAGTGAAATCTGACGAATCAGCTACAAATTCAGTAGCGGCTTCCGGCCCGGTAGACGTGTTTGTGCCCGACATTGGCGACTTCAAAGACGTGGCGGTGATCGAGGTGCTGGTGAAGCCCGGCGACACCATCCAGGTCGAGCAAAGCCTGATCACGGTGGAAAGCGACAAGGCGTCGATGGAAATTCCATCGTCGGCTGCGGGCGTGCTCAAAGAACTCAAAGTGAAGGTCGGCGACACGGTCAACATCGGTGACCTGGTTGCGGTGCTGGACGGCACGGCCACAGCGGCCGCGCCGGTGGCAGCGGCTGCGGCTGCGGCACCTGCGCCCGCCGCAGCCAGTGCGCCCGCACCGGCGACGGCCGCTGCAGCGGCTGTCCCGGCCCACGACCCCACCGCACCCGCTGGCAAAGCGCCCCACGCCTCGCCCTCGGTCCGCAAGTTCGCCCGCGAACTGGGCGTGCCGCTGGCAGAGGTCAAAGGCAGTGGCCCCAAAGGCCGCATCACGCAGGACGACGTGCAGGCCTTCACCAAAGCGGTGATGGCCGGCACGGCACAGACCAAAGCCATTGCGTCGTCCGCCAAACCGGCTGGAGGCGGCAGTGGCGAAGCGCTGGGCCTGCTGCCCTGGCCCAAAGTGGACTTTGCGAAGTTCGGCCCGGTCGAGCGCAAGGACATGGGCCGCATCAAGAAGATCAGCGGCGCCAACCTGCACCGCAACTGGGTGCTGATTCCGCACGTGACCAACCACGACGATGCCGACATCACCGAGCTGGAAGCCTTCCGCGTGGCCACCAACAAGGAAAACGAAAAATCGGGTGCCAAGGTCACCATGCTGGCCTTCCTCATCAAGGCCTGCGTGGCCGCGCTGAAGAAATTCCCAGACTTCAACAGCAGCCTTGATGGTGACCAGCTGGTGATGAAGCAGTACTTCCACATCGGTTTTGCCGCCGACACGCCCAACGGGCTGGTGGTGCCGGTCATCAAGAACGCCGACCAGAAGGGCGTGTTGCAGATCAGCAAGGAAATGGGCGAACTCGCCGCCAAGGCGCGCGATGGCAAGCTCGGCCCGGCCGACATGAGCGGCGCCTGCTTCACCATCAGCTCGCTGGGGGGCATTGGCGGGCGCTATTTCACGCCCATCATCAACGCGCCCGAGGTGGCCATTCTGGGCGTCTGCAAGAGCCAGATGGAGCCGGTGTGGGATGGCAAGGCCTTTGTGCCACGCCTGATGCTGCCGCTGAGTTTGAGTTGGGACCACCGGGTGATTGACGGCGCTTCGGCCGCACGGTTTAACGCCTACCTGGGACAAATCTTGTCTGATTTCCGTCGGGTGTTGCTATGAGCGCGGTTGAAGTCAAAGTGCCCGACATCGGTGACTTCAGCGAAGTCACCGTCATCGAACTGTTGGTGAAGGTGGGCGACACGGTGAAGGCCGAGCAGAGCCTCATCACGGTGGAGAGCGACAAAGCGTCGATGGAAATTCCGTCGTCGCACGGCGGCGTGGTGAAAGAGCTCAAGGTGAAATTGGGCGACAAAGTGGCGGAAGGTGCGCTGGTGCTGCTGCTGGAAGCCACGGGCGCGGCCGGCAGCCCGGTTTCAGAGCAAAAACCTGCGCCAGCCCTAGTGAAAACTGACGATTCAGCTACAAAAACAGGAGCTAAAAGCGCCGTAAAGTTCGACGGCAAGACCGATCTGGACTGCGACCTGCTGGTGCTCGGCGCCGGCCCCGGCGGTTACTCGGCCGCCTTCCGCGCAGCCGACCTGGGCCTGCGGGTGGTGCTGGTGGAGCGCTACGCAGCGCTGGGCGGCGTCTGCCTGAACGTGGGTTGTATCCCCAGCAAGGCGCTGCTGCACGTGGCGTCGGTGATGGACGAGGTGAAGCATTTCGCCAGCCTGGGCGTCACGTTTGCCGAACCCACGGTCGACCGTGCCAAACTGCTGGCGCACAAGAACAAGGTGGTGGGCAAGCTCACCGGCGGCCTGGCGGCGATGGCCAAGATGCGCAAGGTGACGGTGGTGCGCGGTGTGGGCAACTTCGCCGGCCCGAACCACCTCACGGTGGAAGAAACCGGCGGTGCCGCGCAGGAAAAAACCGGCAAGACGCAAACCATCCAGTTCAAGCACTGCATCATCGCTGCCGGTTCGCAGGCGGTGCGCCTGCCGTTCATGCCCAACGACCCGCGCGTGGTCGATTCCACTGGTGCGCTGGCCATGGGCCATGAACCCAAGCGCATGCTGATTCTGGGCGGCGGCATCATCGGCCTGGAGATGGGCACGGTCTACAGCACGTTGGGCGCACGGCTCGACGTGGTGGAAATGATGGACGGCCTGATGCAGGGCGCCGACCGCGACCTGGTGAAGGTCTGGCAAAAGATGAACGCGCCACGCTTCGACAACATCCTGCTGAAAACCAAGACCGTGGGCGCCAAGGCCACGCCGAAGGGCATTGAAGTGTCGTTCGAAGGCGAAGGCGCACCACCCCCGCAAACCTACGATCTGGTGCTGCAGGCTGTCGGCCGCACGCCCAACGGCAAGAAGATCGGCGCCGAGAAAGCCGGCGTGGCGGTGAGCGACCGCGGTTTCATTCCGGTGGACATCCAGATGCGCACCAACGTGCCGCACATCTTTGCCATTGGCGACATCGTCGGCCAGCCCATGCTGGCCCACAAGGCGGTGCACGAGGCCCATGTGGCGGCCGAGGTGATTGCCGGCGAACAACAGGGCGACAAGGCCCTGGCGAGCGCCGCCTTCAACGCCCGCGTGATCCCCAGCGTGGCCTACACCGACCCCGAAATCGCCTGGGTCGGCCTGACCGAAGAGCAGGCCAAGGCCCAGGGCATCAAGGTCAAGAAAGGCCTGTTCCCGTGGACCGCCTCGGGCCGCGCCATTGCCAACGGCCGCGACGAAGGCTTCACCAAACTGCTGTTCGACGATTCACCGGATGCCCATGGCCACGGCAAGATTCTGGGCGGCGGCATCGTCGGCACCCATGCCGGCGACATGATTGGCGAGGTGGCGCTGGCCATCGAGATGGGCGCCGACGCGGTGGACATCGGCAAGACCATCCACCCGCACCCCACGCTGGGCGAAAGCATCGGCATGGCGGCGGAGGTGGCGCATGGCAGTTGCACCGACCTGCCACCGGTCAAGCGCGCCTAGCCTTGTTTCAGCGGCGCCCCGATGCCAATCGGGTTGGCATCGGGGTCCATCACCGTGAAATCGCGTGATGTGCAGGCACCCACGCCGTTGTCACGTCACCTGATGGCTTGAATCAGAACGTGATGTGCACCGACGGTGCGCTGCGCTGGGCTTCGCCGTGGAAGACGGCCTCGATGTTGTTGCCGTCCGGGTCGATCACAAAGGCCGCGTAGTAGCCCGGGTGGTAGGCCCGCACGCCGGGCGCACCGTTGTCCTTGCCGCCGTGGGCCAAAGCCGCTTTGTGGAACGCGTCAACCACGGCCTGGCTCTGCGCCTGAAATGCCAGGTGGTGGCGTCCAGTCAGCGTGCCTTGTGCCGCCTGGCTGTCGGGCCTTGAAACGAACAGCTCGTCGGCCCAGAAAAAGCCGTCGCCGGTGCCCCCGATGGGGATGTTCAGAACCTCGAAAATCGCGGTGTAAAACGCCTGTGCTGCGGGGAGGTCGCGCACCACCAGCTGGATGTGGTCGATCAGTCGGCCGCGGTGCAGTTCCTGTGCTTCCATGTTGTGCTCCTTTGCCCGGTGTCCGTTGCGCTGTGGTGAAGCGCTCAGGGCTGCCGCTGGTTGCGCGCCACATGCCGGGCGAAATTGTCCAGAATGGCCTGCCAGCCATCACGCTGCTGGTCGACCGAATGGGTGGGGTCGGCGTCAAAGGTTTCCCGCACGGTGACGCCGTCGGGCCCCGTCAAAAACTCGACGCGCAGCGTGCGGTCACCGAACGATGATTCGATCAACGCGTTGGGCACGATCTGGGTGTAGGTGCCCGCAAAGTCAAACCCCATGCTGCCGTCTTTGGCCTCCATGCGCGAGGAAAAAGCGCCACCAACACGCAGGTCCACCGACGCGCTGGGGGTGTGCCAGTCTTCGGAAGCGGTGTTCCATCGCGTGATGTCTTGCGGTGTCGTCCAGGCGCGCCACACATCGCCAATGGGCGCATCAACGACAGTTTCAATGGTGATCTTCATGGGCAGCCTCCTTGGTCCAAGGCGCCAAATTAACGCAGCCCGCAAAACCCTGCGGCTTGACCTGGATTGGCGGTACAAGCTTGCCGCCAGAAACCGCGCCCCAATGCGCCTAGAGCGCGTGCACGGTGTGCAGTGCCCCCAGCACCTGTGCCCGGGCGGCGGTGAGGTCGTCGTCCAGCCGTTCACGGGGGCGGTACAGGGGCACTGGAATGTCTTCCCGCACGGTGCCCGGGTTGGCGTCGAGCACCAGCACGCGGTCGCTCAGGTACACGGCTTCCTCGATGTCGTGCGTGACCAGCAGCACGGTGATGCCGTGGTGCTGGGCAATGCGCGTCAGCAGGTCCTGCAGCTTCATGCGGGTGAAGGCGTCCACCGCAGAGAACGGCTCGTCCAGCAGCAGCACGCGCGGCCGGGTGTACAGGCCACGGGCAATGGCCGCGCGCTGCGCCTGGCCGCCGGAAAGTTGTTTGGGCAGGGCGGTTCCCAGCCCGGCCAGGCCGACCTCGGCCAGCAGCTCAGCAACACGCTCGGGGTCGGGCTGGCGCGGGTCGGCGCCAAAGGCCACATTGTCGGCCACGCTCAACCACGGAAACAGGCGCGGCTCCTGGAAGATGTAGCCAATGTCGGCGCTGCGGCCGTCCAGCACCTGGCCAGCCAGCCGCACCTCGCCCAGAAAGTCGCGCTCCAGGCCGGACACGATGCGCAGCAAGGTGCTTTTGCCGCAGCCGCTGGCGCCCACCAGGCTCACCACTTCGCCTTGCTGCAGCGCGATGTCCACCCGGCCGAGCACGCGGTGGTCGCCGTAGAACTTGGTGCGGATGTGGACGTCGAGCAGCGTCGTCATGCGCGGCGGGTGTCCAGCGTGTCGCGCCAGCGCAGCAGGCGTTGCTCCAGCCGCTGCATCGCGGTGTCGCTCACCTGGCCGAGCAGTGCCAGCAGAAAGATCGCGGCGAGCACGATGTCGGCCCGGCTGGTTTCGCGCCCGTCGGTGAGCAAATAGCCCAGGCCGTGGGTGGCGGCAATCAGCTCGGCGGCCACCATGAACATCCACGACAGGCTCAGCCCGTTGCGCAGCCCGGTGAGGATGGGTGGCAGCGCGGCCGGCAGCAGCACGCGGCGCACCAGTGCCACCGAACCCAGGCCGTACATCTGGCCCACCTCGATGAGCTTGCGGTCCACGTCGCGAAAGCCCGACGACACCCCCATGTACACCGGGAAGAATGCGCCAATGGCGATCAGCACCACCTTGGAGGCCTCGTCAATGCCCAGCCACAGCAGCAGCAAGGGCACCCAGGCCAGCGAGGGAATGGCGCGCAACGCCTGGAAGGTCGGGTTGAGCAGGTCTTCGCTGCGGCGCGACAAACCCACCACCGCGCCCAGCAGCAGGCCCAGGCCCGCACCCAGTGCAAAGCCGCTGGCCACGCGGCCGGTGCTGGCCAGCATGTGGCGCAGCAAGTCCTGCGGGCCGAGGGCCACCAATGTCTGCACCACGTCGCTGGGCGCCGGCAGCAGGTTGGCGCTGACCCAGCCGGCTTTCACCGCCAGTTCGGCCAGCAACAGCAACAGCACCGGTGGCACCACGCCGACCCATTTGGCGCGGGCAACCCGCGGAGCCAGTGCGGCCGCTGCAGCGCGCCTGGGCGCACCGACAAGGTCGTTCAGGGCTTTGGGCGTGGCAGACATGGCAAGCGCTCCAGGTGCTCAGGCGCGCTGCGTCAGCGGCAGCGCAAAGCGCGTGTCCACCAGGCTGGCGATGGCCTTGTTCAGGTCGGTGCCCGGCTTCACCAGCGACTCTTCCAGCAGGATGGGCGCGGCGGCAGTCAGCGCCTTCACATGCTCCTGCGAAGGCTGCGGGTTGCTGAAGTCGGTGCGCAGCTTCACCTGCAGCAACGCCACCTGCAGGCTGACCTTGGCTTCTTCCGACAGGATCTTGGCCGTCTCGGTGGTGTTGGCCTGGATCCACTTGCGGGCGCGCTCGTAGGTGGCAATCACGCGCTTCAGCGCTTCAGGGTGCTGTGCCCGGAAGTCCTCGCGCACGTTCAGGAAACCGTAGGTGTTGAAGGCCACGTTGCGGTACAGCAGGCGGTTGCCGGAGTCGAGCTCGCTGGCGGCCATCATCGGGTCCAGGCCTGCCCAGGCGTCCACCCGGCCTTGCTCCAGCGCGGCGCGGCCGTCGGCATGCTGCAGCGCCACGTGTTCGATGTCGGTGCGCTTCAGGCCCACGCTTTTCAGCGAACGCAGCAGAAACAGGTACGGGTCGGTGCCTTTGGTGGCGGCCACTTTTTTGCCCTTGAGGTCTTTCAGCGACTGGATGGGCGAGTCCTTGGGCACGACCAGCGCCGTCCATTCCGGGCGCGAGAAGATGTAGGGCGCGGCAATCGGGTTGCCGTTGGCCTTGGCCAGCAGCGCGGCGAGGCCGGCGCTGGAGCCGATGTCGATGCTGTTGCCGTTGAGGTATTCCAGCGCGCGGTTGCTGCCGGCGCTGAACACCCACTTCACGCCGGTGCCGTCTTTCTTGAACTCTTCTTCGAGCCAGCCGAAGCGGCGGATCACCAGGCTGGAGGGCGAGTAGTAGGCGTAGTCCAGCCGCAGTTCCTTGAGCGCCTCGGCCGCTCGGCCAATACCGGGCAGGGCAAGTGTTGCGCTGGTGGCGGCAGCGGCTTGGAGCAGGGTACGGCGTGGCAAGGTCATGTGTGCTTTCGGGTCAGGATTGGGGTCAGGTGTAGGAGGTGGGTTCGGGCCAGCGGCCGTCGATCAGGTGGCGGCCAAGGTCGCGCAGCTTGTGGTCCAGCGGGTCGTGCAGGGTGTGCACCCGGGCGTTGCGCCAGAAGCGGTCCAGGCCCAGTTTTCCGGAGGTGGTGCGCGCACCGGTCAGCTCAAAGAACTGGCTGCTGACCTCGATGGCCGCGCGGTGGGCCAGGGCCTTGGCTTCGGTGACAGCCACCGCCACCTGGCCGCGTTCGTCGGTGGTGATGGCGTGGCCACGGTCCAATGCCTGCTGCAGGAGCACCGCCGCTTCGTTGGCCACCGATTCGGCGGGGCGGATCAGCAGCCACAGCTGCGCCAGCCGGTGCTGGATGTACGGGTCGTCGGCCGCGCTCGGCACACCGGCCAGCAGCCAGGCCTTGCCGGTGCGGATGTGCTGTTGCGCCTCGGCAAACGCACCACGGGCAATGCCCAGGTAGAGGTTGGTCAGGATCAGTTGCGACAACAGCGTGCGCAGCGTGGCGCGGGGTGTGGGCACGGTGCCTGGCGGCTGGATCACGGCCTCGGCGGGCACATCCACCTGCGCGAAATGCACGCTGCCGCTGTCGGTCTGGCGCTGGCCAAAGGCGTCCCAGTCGCCCTCGACGGTGACGCCGGGTGCGCGGGTGGGCAGCACCACGTACACCGGGGTCTGGCTGGCCGCGTGCCAGCCCGAGGCCAGCAGTTGGTCGGAACCCACCGAGCCGGAGCAGTAGCTCTTGCTGCCGTGCAGGCGGAAGCCGCCGCTCGGCAGCGGTTCGGCGCTGGTGCGCTTGTCGAGCGGGTTGAGCGCGTTGCCCCAGAACCAGCCATGGGCCACCGTGCCGCGGTGCAACGTGGCCTCTTGTGCGGGCGTGCCAAACAGGGTGATGCTGGCGAGTTGCAGGTGGTGAAAACCGAACACGTGCGCCAGGGCGCTGTCGGCTTCGGCCAGGCGGCGCAGCACCCGGTAAAACACCGGCCAGCTGGCGCCGTGTCCGCCCCATGCACGGGCAATGGTGAGGCTCAGCAGCCCGCTGTCGCGAATCTGCTGCCGTGCCTCGGCGGCGTGGCCGCCGGCCTGGTCGCGCGCCACGGCGGTAGCGGCCAGGATGTTGGCCAGCGTGTGCGCCAGCGCTTCAGGGTCGCTGTCGGTGGTGGTTGGCGCAGAGGGAAAAGAGAGCAGGGCGGACACAGGCGTTCTTTGGTGCGGTCAGACAACGGCGGCCGGTGAAGTACCAGCCCGCAATGGACACCACCTTACCGGCGCTGCCCGCGCAGCACAACGAACCGATTTCAATATGCATATGAGCCAAAGAGCGGTGCGCAGCCCCGCGCGACCTCGGGCGACAAACGCGCCAGACTATTTTCCGTACTCGGTGCAGGAGACGTTGTTGAATTCGATCTTGTCGATCTGGCAGGGCTCCTTCACCGAGCACCACCGCACATCCACCCGCTTGGCGTCTTCGGCCACGCGCGGGGCGTTGGGCTGAAACTGGTACAACAACTGGAAGTTGGTGGTGCGCTTTTCGCCATCGCGAGAGTGGTGCACCTGGGCATTGGCACTGACCACCACGATCCGGTCGGGCTTCGTGTCTGGGGCTGCGTACTTCGCCTTCACGGTCACCTGCGCGTTGTCGTGAGGCACCAGCCGCAGGCTGTGGCCCAGCACTTCAATCGTGCCATTGCATTTGGTGAGTGCCTGCGCGCCCGGTGCAGCGGCAAGCAGCAAGACAGCGGCGCAGAGCAGCAGCAATTGGCGTGTGAATGCAGCAAACATGGCGTTTCTCCTGGGTGGTGTTGACGGCAAATTTTTCTGACGACCGGCGGGAGACCGGCATCACGGACGGCCGCGCGGCGGCTGTCCCGCTGCAGCGCCACGTTGTGCGCCCGGCCCATGTTTCAGATACCAGCGCTTGCCATGCCAGTTCATCGTGCGCCAGCCGAGGTACTCGGAGAGCAAGTCCAATTCCACCAACCAGAAGCGGTCGGGGATGGGCTCGCTCGTCCCTATGCTTCCGGGTTCGATCTCGGCGACGATCACGCCGGCACCTTCTACGCGGCTGCGACGGGCCAGCACCTTGCCACGGGCATCGCAGATGGTGGACAAGCCCTGCCATTCAGAAAGGTAAGGCATGCCCAGTATCGGCATGGGGCAGCGAAAGCGCCCGCAATGGCTTGCTTCTATCACCGGGCAGCCCATCAGCCGCGCAAAGTTGGGTGTCCAGTCGGTAAAGCGTTCAATCTCACGCTGGAGCGCGGCAGGAAAGCCCCTGGGAGCGCCCCATTTGCACGAGCCGCCCACAACCAGGTCCACCTTGCCGCGCAGACGGCGCACGGTTTGCCCCCGATTGAACTCAAAGCACAGCGATGCGCCGACATCCAGGTCCCCCACGCTCAGCACACCGTCGTCAGTGCCGCCTACGTAGAAGCAGTTTTCCCACATGGTCGGAATGTCTTTGTCGTGACGGCCGGCAATGCCCTGCGGCGTAGCGATCAGGAACGCGTTGCGCACGTGGCCGTCGGCGTCCTTGCACAGGAAGGAACCGCTGACGTTGGCGCCGTGGCGCCTGGCCAGCGACAGCAGGAATTGCGTCGCGCGACCGTCAGGCGGCAGCACGCAGTCGGCGATTTTCGGCACGAAAGCCATGCCGGTGGTGAAGAATTCCGGCAGCGCGATCCACTGCGCGCCCTGGCGTGCCGCTTCGTTGGCGAGGCGCTCGCACTCCTCCATGTTGGCGTCGACGTTGGCGACGACTGTTGCGGGCTGAACAGCGGCGATGCGCATGGAAAGTCCTCCAGTGCCTAACGTTTGAGCTGAGCTGCGAGCGTCGGTGTGGCGCTTGGCCAGCATGGGGGATGATGACAATGAGCGCCTTACGGGTCAAGTGCCATGCCCGTGCCAGTTGGCTCCAGCAAAGGGTTAGGCTTCATCGCGAGGTTTCGCGTGAATACTGCTGGCTCTTGCGGAGGCGGCGCTCAAGGTCTTTGCGATAGGACTCCACGCGACTTAAGACCACAAGCCAGCCAAACAGAAGGACACCAATGGCGAGGACGAGCCTGGCGTACGCCCCCGGCCATGCAAGAAAGCCGACCAGAGCGCCGCAGATGGCGCCAAGCCAGAGCAGTGCTTTGTGGTGAGTGCCTGGGAGGGAGGTATGAGACTCAATGGCCTCTTGCAGCAACTCTTCTTGCCTCTTGGCTGCAAGCCTCTGCTGGGTTGCGCGGTAATCCTCCGTAGGACTATTGGCGCCAAAGTCTCGCGAACGGCACGCATAGCAGTGGAATGCATCACTTGCATTTTCACGGCCGCAAGTTGCGCAGACCTTGTTCATGAAGCCCAACGTTGGAGGCCAGGCGTGGCCGAAGGACGCCGCCCCTGGGCCGACCTGTTAAACCGGATGCGCTACAACCTATGCGTTTCATCTCATGGGCCCCGAAGCATTGGATGCGTGAATTTCCCAAGCGACGCCGATGCCTACAGCAACAAGAATCGTGACTACGCCGGGCCACATCGGAAGAACTTGGGGAAGCGCGAGCCAATAGCCAAGCGCTACCAAAAAGGTACCGACCAAAAGCGAGACCCAAACACGCGCAAGATAGGTCGGTTCACCGAACAACGCTAGAACTAAAACAGCAAGATATTTCATCATGCGGTTTAACGTAGAAGTGAGAGGACGCCGAAGGCGGTCCGCTTGAATGACAAGTTAGACATCAGACGCCTCCTTCCTCCGCTGATACTCAGCGATGTCAATGCGCTCCTCAATTAGTGCGGCGACGTCGGGATCGGGGTGAGCCGACTTCTGCAAGATCTCTCGCGTACTGAGTAGATTCTGGGCAAAGACCCACACGCAAAATGCTCCCAAGACTAGTACAACCACGACAAACACCGGGGTTGGAATATGTACCCCATTCAACCGTAGCCCAATGATGCTTCCCAGAGCAACGAATAGCGCCCAGAAGAGTACGGTGATCCGATGTTGGCGCGGATGTTTCATATGACGTCTAACGTTGAAGGCCACCGGAACGCAGCAACTGCCGCGCAGCGGCAACCTTGGGTTGCGCTTCCGTGTGGGCCGGCCAGTTAGACCGCATGCGCGCTCCTCGGCCATTCATCTCGAAAGGCTCTGAGCAGCGACTCCGAGCTCTGCGCTGAAAGCGAGTGCGAGGCCGCGTATTCAAGGAACATCGGTTGCGCCATGATGAATTTCGGAAACGGAGCGTCGTGCATCTCGGTGAAGAAAGGCGCCGCCAGCTGGGCCCCGGGCGCCAGCCCCATGCAGATGAACGGTGGCCCCCGAAGTTGGCATCCAATCAACTCGCGTTCAAATGCCTGAAGGCCGTCCGCGGAATTTTCGGCACGGAAGACGTGAACCCCGGGCAGGCGCTCCACTGCCACTTCTACGCCTGACACAAGGAACAGAACGGCGACTGCCTGTGAGTGAGCTGCGGCTTCCATGATGCTGTCTAACGACAAAAGTAAGCCTACGCTGTAGGCGGTCGGCTCTTGACTGAATTGTTATACGCAATTTTCACGAAGGTGACTCCGACAACTGTTTCAGCCAACCCGTGGGAGGAGTGTCTATATCCCAATGAAAACCAGAGGCTTCGCAGCGATGCATGTACTCTGCTTTTTCTTCTTGCGACATCCATTCCGGTTTGTCTGAAAACGCGACGAGCATAGGGTACTTGGCCTCCACTTGCTCCGGACTAGAGGCATCGACCAATAGCCAAACACCCCCTTGGCCGTAGTCATAAACCGAAAGTAGCGGGCGCTTCTTCATCACGTATAACGTAATGTAGACCGCAAAATCCTGCGGTCTAAATCGGCGATATAACCAACAAAATCAAATCCTGGGAAGCATCCAGTCTGCATACCTTGCTCTCCTAAAAGTAGCATAAAACACCGCAGCAGGCCCCGCAAAATGATCCAGATTTGGGTCGGCCCACCAGCAACGCTTGCCACTTTATCCGAGCCCCCGTTTTCTGCAAATCCCGCAATGCCAGAATACCGCCATGCCCCTGCAACCTTCCATGCACTCCCGGCGTTTTGACACGGTAGACGCCTTGCGGGGCCTGGCCATGGTGTGGATGACGGTCTTCCATTTCTGCTTTGACCTGAACCACTTTCGCTTTGTCAGCCAGGACTTTTACCGTGACCCGTTCTGGACCTGGCAGCGCACCGCCATCGTCAGCCTGTTTCTGTTCTGTGCCGGGCTGGGGCAGGCGGTGGCGTTTGCGCAGGCCTTGAGCTGGCCGCGTTTCTGGCGGCGCTGGGTGCAGGTGGCGGGCGCGGCATTGCTGGTCAGTGCCGGGTCGTACCTGGTGTTCCCCGGCAGCTTCATCTACTTTGGTGTGCTGCACGGCATTGCGGCGATGCTGGTGCTGGTGCGGTTGAGTGCAGGCGCTGGTCTGTGGCTTTGGCCGTTGGGGGCGCTGGCCATCGCTGCGCCCTGGGTGGCCGCGCCACTGCTGCAGGCCAGCGGGCTGGCGGAGGTGTTCAATGCCCGGGCGTTGAACTGGTTGGGGCTGGTCACCCGCAAGCCGGTCACCGAAGACTACGTGCCGCTGTTGCCCTGGCTGGGCGTGGTCTGGTGGGGCGTGGCTGCGGGGCACTGGCTGCTGGCCAAGCAGCCGCCATGGTTGGCGGGCAGCCTGGGTGCGCCAGGCCGGGCGTTGGCGGTGCTGGGCCGCTGGAGCCTGAGCTATTACCTGCTGCACCAGCCGGTGCTCATGGGCGTGCTGGCTGCCGTGGCATGGTGGGTGGCTAGTTAACTGCGGACGTAAAAAAACGCGGCAAGCCGCGTTTTTTGGGGTGCCGGCAGGGCTTACTCGACCTTGGCTTTGCCGCGGATTTCTTCCTGGTACTTGGCGAGCTTTTGCTGCTGCAGTTGTTGACCCACCTGGGTCTTGACTTCGGCGAGCGGGGGCAGCTTGGCTTCACGCGTGTCGTCGAGGCGGATGATGTGGTAACCGAACTGGGTTTTCACCGGTGTTTCGGTCAACTGGCCTTTGTTCAGCTTGACCAGCGCTTGCGAGAACTCGGGCACGTAGCTGGCGGGGCTGGCCCAGTCCAGGTCGCCGCCCTTGGCACCGGAGCCGGGGTCCTTGGACAACTTCTTGGCGATGGCGTCGAACTTCTCGCCCTTCTTGAGGCGGGCGATGATGGCCTTGGCCTCGTCTTCCTTCTCGACCAGGATGTGGGCGGCGCGGTATTCCTTGCCGGAGTTGGCGGCGGCGAACTTGTCGTACTCGGCCTTGATTTCGGCGTCGGTCACCGGGTTTTTCTTCTGGTAGTCGGCGAACAGCTCGCGGATCAGCAGGGTCTGGCGGGCCAGTTCGAGCTGGGATTTGTAGTCTTCCGAGGTGTTGAGACCACGCTTTTCGGCTTCCTGGAGGAAGACTTCGCGGGCGATCAGCTCGTCCTTGATCTGGGCCTGCATTTCAGGGGTGACCGGGCGGCCGCTTTTGGCGACCTGGGCGGTCAGCGCATCCAGGCGGGCCTTGGTGACTGGCTTGCCATTGACGACGGCGATGTTCTGCGCGAATGTGGCCTGTGCGGTGAGGGCCAGAACACCCGACGCGGCGAGCGTCATCAGCCATTGTTTCTTCATGAAAAATCCTTGTAGATCAGGTAATCGGTGTGCATGGCAGCAGGCCATGCGCGGTGAACAGATTGGGTTGTTGTTTTCGCCCGGGCCCCAGGGACCGTCAGGTGGTTTCAGTGAGGGTTTCGATGGCCAGCGCGTGCACGCCGGCGTCCAGAAAATCTTGCAGCGCATCATACACAAGGCGATGGCGCAGCACCCGCGAGCGGTTTGTAAACATCGGTGACGCGATGCGCACACGGAAATGCGTGCCCCAGTCGGTGTCGCCCGCGCCGGCATGGCCAGCGTGGGAGGCGCTTTCGTCGAGCACTTCCAGACGGGACGGTGCGAGCCGCTCGCGCAGGCGGGCCTCGAGGTCGGCGGCGGTGGGCAGGGCGCTCATGTCTGGGGTGGCTCGGGTTTCATGTGCCGGGCGATGTAGATGCCCTGGCAGACGATGAACACCAGTGGAAAGGCATAGCCCCAGAGCTTGAAGTTGACCCAGTCTTCGGTGCTGAAGTAGGCCGCCACGTAGGCGTTGGTGGCCGCCATGAAGGCGCAGTAGCCGACCCACGCCACGGTCAGGCGGTGCCACACCGGCTCGGGCAGGCTGAGCTGGCTGCCGAGCAGTATCTTGAGGAAGTTCTTGCGCAGCACCCAGAGGGCAAATGCCAGCGCAATCGCCATCGCCATGTAGAGCACGGTGGGTTTCCACTTGATGAAGCGCTCGTCGTGCAGCACCAGCGTGAGGGTGCCGAACACCAGAATCAGCGCCAGCGTGATCTTGTGCACCGTCTGCAGCTTGCGGTCGATCAGGTAGATGGCGGCCATCTGCAACACGGTGGCGCCCATCAACACGGCGGTGGCAATGTAGATGTCGTAGGTCTTGTAGGCGCCGAAAAACAGCAGGATGGGCAGAAAGTCGAGCAGGATTTTCATCGGCAGATTATCGGGGCGGTTAGCGGGGCTTGAAATCCAGCGAGGCCGAGTTCATGCAGTAGCGCAGGCCGGTCGGGCGCGGGCCGTCTTCAAACACGTGGCCCATGTGGGCGCCGCAGTCGGGGCAGTGCACCTCGGTGCGGCTGGAGAAGAAGGAGCGGTCGGTCTTGGTTTCCACCGCGTCGGCGCTGAGTGGCGCGAAGAAGCTGGGCCAGCCGGTGCCGGAGTCGTATTTGGTGGTGGCGTCAAACAGCGGTTTGTCGCAGCAGATGCAGTGGTAGACGCCGTCGCCGTCGTTCTCGGCGTACTTGCCGGTGAAGGCGCGTTCGGTGCCCTCGTGGCGGGTGACTTTGTAGGCCGTGGGTTCGGCGCCCTTGGCGGCCAGCAGGGCTTTCCATTCGTCGTCGGTTTTCTGGATTTTCAGGCTCATGGGGGCTCCTCTGTGAACGGGGTCAGGATGAACAGCTGATTTCAATGCCGGCCGCCCAGTCGGGGGGCAGGGCGGCGTAGGCATCGAACCCGGGGTGCTCGTCGAACGGGCTGTGCAGCAAACCCAGCAGGGTATCGACTTCGGAGAAGTCTTTTAGTTTCGCCTGGCGGATGGCCAATTCGCCCAAATGGTTGCGCAAAACGAACTTGGGGTTGGTTTTTAGCATCAAATTGGCGCTTAGCCCTAGTGGAATCTCACGAATGCGCTCTGAATACTGTAGCAACCAGGCGTCGCAGGCGGCGCGGTCAATGAACAGGTCGCGCACCGCATCGGCCGGTGCGCCGGCCACATGCTGGCTCAGGTGGCGCCAGAACAGCGTGTAGTCGACCCGGTGTTGGGCCAGCAGTTTCAGGCTGGACTCGACCAACGCCCGGTCGCCTTCGCGTTGGTCGGGCAGGCCCAGTTTGGCGCGCATGAGGCGCTCAAATGCTGCCGGGTAAACGGTTTTGTAGGACTCGAGTGCGGCCATCGCCAGTTCCTGCTCGCCCACCAGCGGCAGCAGCGCCTGGCCGAGGCAGAACAGGTTCCAGTAGGCGATGTTGGGCTGCTGGTTGTAGGCGTAGCGGCCACCACTGTCGCTGTGGTTGCAGACGTGGCCGGGGTTGAACGCGTCGAGGAACTGGAACGGGCCGTAGTCGATGGTCAGGCCCAGGATGCTCATGT
>JAZKIY010000065.1:0-71851 GCA_040384665.1 Pseudomonadota bacterium | reverse complement strand
CAAACGCCCGCTGAGATGTTCAGCGCTATCGTTGCATCGACCGGTTGAATCCGCCCTTCAAAGCAGTCTTCATCGGTACGTGCTTCGGTGACTACTGTGGGTCGTTAAGAGTCATCCAACAGCAGGCTCCTCATTCCCTGCGCGCGCCCCACCACACCGGCCAGCACCTTTGGATACAGCACCTCGGCAGTGTCCCCAGTCGTCGCGGTGGTGTCGCGTGCGGGAGGTCCTATGTCGCCCCATGGCCTTAGGAGACGATCTGTCAGGAGGTGTTTGCGCCAATGCGCATAAAAAATTCAATTTCCTAGGCATTTGGTGGAAACATGCATAGCATTTCCAGCAAGTACCTGGAAGCGCTGGTGGCTGGCGGCTTTCTGGGCAAGGTGAAAGTCGGGCGCTCCAACTACTACATCAACCTGGCGTTGAACGCCGTTCTGACGCGCGCGGATCTGGTGGACGCCGCCCCGCCTTGATGGTGGCAGCCCTTCACCCTCCCGCGTGCCGCGTCAACCACCGCACCAGCCCGCCCAGCACCGGTACCTTCTGGTACAGCTCTTCCGCCGTGTCCCAGTAGTCGCGGTGGTGTTGCACCCGGCCGTCGCTGGCCAGGCGCAGGTGGCAGCTGCCGCGCACGGTTTGGGTCTCGCCTTTTTTGAAGTTCTTGAACGCGAACAGGAAGTTCCAGCTCAGAAAGCACTGCTGGCCTTCGGTGATGTGGGCGGTGATCTCGAAGCGCGGGTTGTCCAGCGCGACGTACATGTGGGCAAACACGCGCTGGATGTCGGCCAGGCCTTGCACCTGGTTGAACGGGTCTTTGAAGGTGGCGTCTTCGGTGTAGAACTCGCCGAAGCGGGCCACGCTTTGGGGGCTGAGTGTTTCGAAGAAGTCGCAGATGCGGGCGACGGCGGGCGAGGTTGGCCTGGCAATGTGCATGGTCAGAGCCCGGTGAATTTGCGGGTGAGCGGGAAGTACAGCCGGTAGGGCAGCAACCGCATGAACTTGAGCCACAGCGTGAAGCGTTTGGGGAAGTGGATGTCGAACGTGCCGCGCTCCCAGCCGCTGACAATCTCTGCGGCGGCCTGCGCGGGCGTC
Organism: Pseudomonadota bacterium; assembly: GCA_040384665.1. Taxonomy (GTDB): domain Bacteria; phylum Pseudomonadota; class Gammaproteobacteria; order Burkholderiales; family Burkholderiaceae_C; genus PCRC01. The sequence goes on along the minus strand of JAZKIY010000065.1, from coordinate 70,759 downwards.
AGCAGTGCGGGCATCTTGAAATCGTTTTGCGCGGTGAGTGGGGTTTCCACAAAGCCGGGGTTGATGACGCTGACGCCGACGCCCGCGTCTTGCAGGTCCATGTACAGCGTTTCGGCCAGGTTGATGAGGGCGGCTTTGGTGGGGCCGTAGGCCAGGCTTTTGGGCAGACCGCTGAAGCCGGCCACGCTGCTCACCAGGCTGATGTGGCCCAGGCCGTCGGCCTTGGTTTTGGCGCGGGCCAGCAGGTGGGGCAGCACCGCGTCCAGCAGGTACAGCACGCCGAGGTAGTTCACCTCCTGGTGTTTCAGCATCTCGGGCAGTGAATACGCGGTGGCGCGCTGCTCGGCGTAGTAGCCCGCGCAGTACATCACCCGGGCCAGCCCGTGCTGGGCAATGAGCGTTTGCGCGGCGGCGGTCACGGCGGCGGGGTCGGCGGCGTCCAGCGGCAGGCCGATGGCGCCGGGGTGCTCGGCCACAAAGGCGTCCAGCGCCGCGCGGTTGCGGGCCGACACCACCACTTTGGCGCCGCGCGCGTGCAGCGCCGACGCGGTGGCCCGGCCAATGCCGCTGGAGGCGCCGACCAGCCAGACCGTGAGGCCGCGCCAGTCGGTCACGCCGGTGTTGAATCCCATGGGGGCTCCCTATTGCTCATTTATTGATAGCTGTACTGCCAGGTTTCACTAGGGCTTGCGGGTGATTTGGCTTAAAAATCACCCTGACAGGCCTGAAAAACCCGCGCCAAGGCCGTTCAGCGCTTGGTGAACGACAGCGTGACCTCGCCCAGCTTCACGCCGTACTTGCTCATGGTGGCTTTGTTGAGCATGACCTTGTCGCTCATGAGGTACATCCAGTCGTCAAACTGCACCTCCACAATGCGGTCGTCCACCGGCAGTGCCAGCGTGTAGTTCCAGCGCAGGGCGTTGCCGCGCTCGGTGCCAATGGCCTCGCCCACCACGTCGTCGGCGCGGCCGATGTAGCTGCCGTCGCCGGTGCGTTTGATGCGCCAGATGCGGCGCTGTTTGGTGCCGTCGGAGTAGGTGAAGGCTTCGTCCAGCACGCCTTCTTCGGCGCCGGCCGCGCCCTGCCAGCGGCAGACCATGACCACGGTGAAGCGCTTCACCACCTTGCCGGAACGGTCGGTGAAGACGCCATAGGCGTCCAGCGTGCCGTTGAAGTACTTGCGCAAATCGAGCGCGGGTTTTTCGCTCGCGTAGTCCGCCGGCTGGGGCGATGCGCAGCCGGCCACGGCCACCACGCCGCCGGCGGCGGCCAGGGCCAGGAGTTGGCGTTTGTTCATGGGGTTCCTCCAGTCGGGGTGGTCAGGGCCAGCGGGGTGGCGTCGTTGCGGACAATCAGACCATACAACGCGGCAGCGGCGAGCAGTTTCAGCGCGCAGGGCAGCAGGCAGTAGGCGGCCACCAGCACCCGCAAACCGGCGGGGTCGGTGCTGCCGGGGGTGTAGCCCAGCAGGCCCAGGAGCGGCAGTGCCAGGCCGGCGGCCAGCGCCAGGTTGAGCTTGGTGGCAAAGTTCCACCAGCCAAAGTACAGGCCAGCCACCGGTGCGGGGCTGTTGCCGTGCGGCGCGGGTGCGGCGTTGGCGATCACGCCGGCCAGCATCGCGCCGGGCAGGGCGAGGTCGGTGCCCAGCGCCACGCCCGAGAGCGCGCACACCAGCAGGAACAGCGTGCCGTCGCCCGCGCCGAGCTGGGTGGCCCAGACAAACACCGCGATCGACAGGCCCATGCCCACCAGCCAGCTGCGCGCCAGCCCAATGCGTGCCACCAGCTTCAGCCACAGCGGGATGGACAGCGCCGCACACAAAAAGTAGCTGCCCAGAAACGCCGGTTCCATCGCCTTGGGCGCCTGCAACCGGTCTTGAATGAAGAACAGCACCAGCGTGGCGGGCACCGCGCTGGCAATGCCGTTGAGCATGAACACGGCCAGCAGGCGGTTGAAGGCCGGCTGGCAGAACGGCAACCAGCTGCTGACCGGCGCCGTGTCTTGTGCGGGGTTGCGGGGCGCTGCCGCAGGCCGCCCGGCACGCGCCCAGGCCAGCCAGCCGATGCCCAGCGTGACCCAGAACAGCGCCACCGTGGCCGGCAGGCCCAGCGCCACCGGCGTGACCGACGCGGCAATGACGCCCACCAAACCCAGGCCCTCGCGCCACGCCACCACCCGGCTGCGCTGGCCGTCATTCCCGCCGCCGAGGTTGCCCAGCATCGCGCCCCAGGACTGGTGCGCCACGCTCACCGCGCTGTAGGCGGCGTAGGTCAGCACCAGCAACGCACTGGCCCACACCAGCAGCGTGGTGGGTTCGCGCGTGGGCGGAAAAAACAGCAGCGCAAAACCACCAGCCAGCGCCACCGACGCGATGCCGGCAAACGCCAGCACGGCGGTGAGTGCGCGGGCAAACAGCCGGTCGCACCAGCGGCCAATGAACGGGTCGATCAGCGCGTCAAACAGCCGTGCGCCCAGCAGCACCGCGCCCAGCGTGGCCAGCGGCACACCGAACTCGCGCGCGTAGTGGTTGGGCAAAATCACGTACAGCGGCAGCGCCACAAACGCCAGCGGCAGGCCCATCAGGCCGTAGCGCAGGCCGTCGCGCCACCCACCTGTCCAAGTGCTGCCCGTCCAGACGCTGTCGGCGCGCCCCCACCAGCTCACTGCGCGGCCCCGGCCAGCAGCGCGCTGCGCAGTTCGGGTTCAGAGGTGCTGGTGGCCAGCCAAATGCCAAAGAAGCGGCGCGAGAACTCGGCGTCGCGCACCTCGGCCAGCGGTTTCCCGTTGTGGAAGAAACGCGCGCCCACGCCGGGCTGGTGCACGCCGGTCAGCGTCTCGCCGTTTTTGATGTTGGGGAACACCTCTTTCATGCGCGCCAGCCACTGCGCGCCCTGCGCGTCTGAAAAACCGCCCACGCGTTTCATCTCGGCCAGCGAACGGTCGGCGATGTCGGCGCCGGCAAAGTCGCGCAGGTAGGCCAGTTCCAGCGCGAAGGGCTGGTTGGCAAAGTCGTTGGGCTTGAAGCCGGGTGGCACCCAGAGCCGCGCGGTGTAGACCGAAAAGCCCCAGTAGCGGAACAGCTTCTCACCGCTGAGCTTGGCGTCGGGCACCGCACTGGCGACCACCGGTTGCGGCGCCTGCGCGAACGCCACCCCACCGCAGGCCAACGCGGCGGCGAGGGTCAGCGTTTGCGCAGCGTGTACTGCACCACGTCGGTACTCGACTTGGCGAAAGCGGCTTCGCAGTAGGCCAGATAAAACTCCCATATGCGCATGAACCTTTCGTCAAAACCGGTGAGCAGAACGCGTTCTTTTTCGGCCATGAACTTCACGCGCCAGCGCTTCAGCGTTTCAGCATAGTCCAGGCCGAACGAGAACTCGTCCACCACGTCCAGCCCGGCCGCGTTGGCCTGCTGGCGGAACGCGCTTGGGCAGGGCAGGCAACCGCCTGGGAAGATGTACTGCTGGATGAAGTCGGTCGAGGCAATGTACTGGTCAAAGTACTTGTCGTCGATGACGATGCTCTGGATGCAGGCCTTGCCGCCCGGCTTCAGCAGGCGGCCGATGGTCTGGAAGTAGGTGGGCCAGTACTCGCGGCCCACGGCCTCGACCATCTCGATGGAGCACACCGCGTCGTAAGGGCCGTCGTGGATGTCGCGGTAGTCCTGCAGGCGCAAATCGGCCTGTTCGCTCACGCCAAACTTCGCCATGCGGGCGTTGGCAAACGCCAGCTGCTCGTGGCTCAGCGTCACGCCGGCAATGCGGGCGCCGAACTCGGTGGTGGCCATCTCGGCCAGCGCGCCCCAGCCACAGCCAATTTCCAGCACGCGTTCGCCGGGCTTCAAATCCACCATGCGCAGCGCGCGGCGCACCTTGGCGTGCTGGGCTTCGCGCAGCGGCTTGTCCATGTCGCCCTCGAACCAGGCCGACGAGTAGTTCATCGTGTCGTCCAGCCAGAGTTCGTAGAAGGCGTTGCCAAGGTCGTAGTGCGCCTGGATGTTCTTCTGGCTGTTGGCCTTGGTGTTGCGGTTCAGCAGGTGCTTGATGCGGTAGATGAAGCGGCCGATCCAGGTGCCGTAAATGATCTCTTCCACCTCGTGCCGGTTGCCGAGGAAAACCTTGAGCAAGTCTGGCAGGTTGGGGGTGGTCCAGTCGCCGGCGATGTAGGTTTCGGCAAAGCCGATGTCGCCCGATTTGAGCGCCGCGCCGCAGACGTTCCAGTTGGTCAGCGTGATGCTGGCCGCCGGGTGGTCGCCCGACAAATCGGCCTGGCCAAAGCGGTAGTGGCTGCCGTTGGGGAACTGCACCGTCAGGCTGCCGTGGCGCAACCGCTGCAGCAGCTTGACGGTGGCACGGGCCGAGGCCGGCGCACCCTGGGGCAGGGCGAAGGGGGAGGCGCTGGTGGTCGTGTTCATGGCGGTGGGTTGCCTTGTCTGGGGAAAGAGCGGGTTAGCGGGTGACGAACTGGTCGGGCGGCGTGGGCTTGCTGATGAAACGCACCCGCTTGACCCAGAGCTTCAGGGCCTGCCAGTGGATGCGCGCCACCACGCCAAAGGTCATGGCCGGGTAGCGCCACAGCGCCTGGCGCACGCTGGCGGCAGACACCGGCACCAGCGTGCCGCTGACGCTGGTTTGCAGCAGCAGGCCGGTGGCGTCGTGGTAGTCGATGCGGGCCACGGTTTTGGCAACGCCAGCGTGTTCGGTGCGCATGAAGCGGAAGCGGTAGCCGCCTTCCAGCGTGCAGAACGGCGAGACGTGGAACACCTTGTCGGCCTGCAGCTCGGCGCCGTACTGGGGCTGGTCGAGCAAATAGCAGTGGCGTTCGCCAAAGGTGTTGTTCACCTCCACCACGATGCAGCGCAGCGCGCCGCTGGCGGTGTGGCAGTACCAAAAGCTCACCGGCTTGAAGGTGTAGCCCAGCACCCGCGGGTAGCAGTGCAGCCAGACCTCGCCGGTGGCGTCTGTCACGCCTTCGCGCTGCAGCAGCGCGTCCAGCCAGGCCAGCGCGCCACCCTCGGCGGGGCCGCGGCCGTCGCCGTGGTCGCGGTCAAAAAAGCTCAGAAAACCGGCGCGGTTGCAGGCCAGCGCGCGGCTGCCGTGCTGCGCCAGTGCGCGCATCGGCAGCATCAAAAAATAGGTGGGGTAGGCGAAAGCATTTTTTGCCGGCCGCACCCGCGTGTGCCGCACCTGCCCGAATCCCAGCATCGGCTGCGCGGGCGCAGCCGATGGGGTGGGGTGGGGCAAGGTGTGCATCACAGGCTCTGCAGCAGTTGGCGCGCCGCGCTCAGGCCAGACTTCAGGCCGTCTTCGTGGAAACCATAGCCGAGCCAGGCCCCGCAGTAGTAGGTGTGCTGCTGGCCCTGCAGGGTGGCGATGTCGGCCTGCGCGCGGATGGCGGCGAGGTCAAACACCGGGTGTGCGTAGTGGAATTCGCCCATGATGAACTTACGGTCGATCGGGCGAACCGGATTCAGCGAGACGACCACCGGCTGGGTGAAAGGGATCGGCTGCAGCTTGTTGATCAAATAGTGCAGGCAGACCTGCGCCTGCTCGCGGTCGCTGCCTTGTGCGCGTTCGTAGTTCCAGGCTGCCCAGGCCAGCGGCCGTTCGGGCAGCACCGAGGCGTCGGTGTGCAGCACCGCGGTGTTGGGGTGGTAACGCACCGCGCCGAGCGTGGCCTGCTCTTGCGGGCTGGGGTCGCGCAGCAGCGCCAGTGCCTGGTCGGAGTGGGTGGCGATCACCACCTTGTCAAAGCGTTCGGCCCGGCCGTCGGTGACGATGCGCACACCGTCGGTATCGCGTTCAATCAAGCGCACGGGGGTGTTCAGCCGCTTGTCGGCGATGTGGGCAACGATCTTGTCCACATAGTTGCGGGCGCCGCCCTTCACGGTGAACCAGCGCGGCCGGTTGCTGACCTGGATCAGCCCGTGGTTGTGGCAGAAACGGATCATCGTGGCGATCGGGAACTGCAGCATCTGGTCGGTTGGGCAGCTCCAGATGCAGCCGATCATGGGCAGGAAATACCAGTCGCGGAATTCGTCGCTGAAGCGGTGCTGGCGCAAAAACTCGCCCAGCGGCTGCTGCAGCTGCGCCTCCTGGTTGGCTTCGGCGATGTGCGTGGCCAGCTTGTTGAAGCGCACCAGGTCGCGCAGCATCTTCAGGAAGCGGCCGTTGACCAGGTTGCTGCGCTGGGCAAACACCGTGTTCAGGCTGGAGCCGCTCCACTCAAGGCTTTTTTTGCCAAACGCGTTCGGCACCTTGACCGAAAACGACATGTCCGAATGCGCGGTCTCCACCCCGAGTTCGGCAAACAGGTTGATCAGGTTCGGGTAGGTGCGCTCGTTGTAGACCAGAAAGCCGGTGTCCACCCCGTGGGTGACCGGGCCTTGGGGCGTGGGCAGCGTGATGTCTACGGTGTGGGTGTGGCCGCCGAAGTAGTCGCCCGCTTCAAACAGGGTGATGTCGGCGCGGCCCTGCAGCGTGTGCGCGACCGACAGGCCGGAGATGCCGGAGCCAACGATGGCGAGCTTCATGCGCGCCCCCGGCCCGCGTGGGCAGAGAAGAAAAATGTTGCGAAGCGCCCCGATGCGAAAAGGGGAGGGAGGGAGGAGGAGAAGAATCGCCCCGGGATTGCATCCGGGTGACGTTCACCCGGAAGGCTTCGCAACACAAAACCAACCGCTGACGGCGCACGGCCACCAGCAGGGGGTGTGAGTGGGGCGCCGGAGAATAAGTTCCGGCGACGAGAACGGTTCTCGACGAGGCCTGGCGGAAGCGCGCAAACGGGCATGGCGACTCAAAAAGTTACTGATTGGTCGCATTATGACTGATTGGTATTTTTTTGAACAGCCGCTGGCGTCAGCGTTTGGCCAGCTGCCGCTCGATGTCGGCCACAAATGCCCGGTCCTGTGGGTTGACGGCGCTCGCGTGGCTGGTGACGGTCTGGCCGTCGCGGCCAATGACGTACTTGTGGAAATTCCACTCCGGTCGCTGCCCGGTGCGGGCCGCGAGCGCTGTGTACAGCGGGTTGGCGTCGGGCCCGGTCACGCTGGTTTTGGCCAGCATCGGGAAGCGCACGCCAAAGGTGTTTTCACAGAACTCGGCAATCTGCGCGTTGTTGCCCGGCTCCTGCGAACCAAAATTGTTGGCGGGAAAACCCAGCACCACCAGGCCCTGGTCCTTGTAGCGGTCGTACAGCGCCTCCAACCCCTTGTACTGGCCGGTGAAGCCGCAGTAGCTGGCGGTGTTGACGACCACCACCACCTTGCCGGCGTACTGGCACAGGTTCTGCGGTTTTTCGTCCTGCAGGCGGGGGAAGTTGTGCTGCATCAGGGCCGGGCAGGCGGTGTCCGCGGCGTGTGCGGGCAGTGCGGCGCTGGCGGCCAGCACGAATGCGAAGGTGGCGCAGCGCGCAAGGTGGCTTGGCATGGGGTGGCCCTTTCGTTGTGTCCTTGGTTTGTCCAAGACATAATCCTAATCCCCGCACCCTGTTGACCACCCACGCCGCGCCAATGACCCCACCTGGAGCCCGCCATGACGCACGCTGACGCGTCGATCGCCGCCGTCGAGCGCGAGACCGGCATTGGCAAAGACACGCTGCGTGTCTGGGAGCGCCGCTACGGTTTCCCCGCGCCCAGCCGCGACGCGCTTGGCGAGCGCCTCTACCCGAACGACCAGGTCGAACGGTTGCGGCTGGTGCGTCGGCTGCTGGACTGCGGGCACCGCCCCGGCAAGGTGGTCGGTCTGCCCTACGAGGCGATGCTGGCACTGCTGCCCGGCCCCGCACCAGAAGCGCCCGCGTTGCCGAGCGATGGTGGCACCGACGTGTTCACCCGCATGGCCTGGTTGCGCAACCACGACGTGGACGCGCTGCGCCGCAGTTTTGCCCAGGCGGTGGCGCAGCTCGGCCTGTCGCGTTTTGTGCAGGAGGTGGTGGTGCCAATGAACGCGCTGGTGGGCGACGCCTGGATGCGCGGCGACCTGCAGGTGTTTGAAGAGCACCTTTACACCGAAACCGTCACCGGGGTGCTGCGCCACGGCATCCACAACCTGCACGCCGGCACGCCGGGGCGGCCGCGTGTGCTGCTCACCACCTTGCCCAAAGAGGCGCACGGCCTCGGCCTGCTGATGGCCGAAACCCTGATGGCCCTGGAGGGTTGCGCCTGCCTGTCGCTGGGCCCGCAGACGCCGGTGGGCGACATCGTCCGGGCCGCCATCAGCCAGCGCTCGGACGCGGTCGCGCTCAGTTTCACCGGCAGCCTGAGCACCAAGTACGTGCTCAGCGGCCTGGGTGCGCTGCGCGCGCAACTGCCACCCACGGTGGCCATTTGGGTTGGCGGGCAGTGCCCGGCGCTCTACCGCCGCACCTTGCCCGGCATCACGCCACTGCCCAATTTTGAGGCGCTGTCGGCGCACCTGAAGCAGTGGCAGCGCGCGGCGGTGTGAACAAGGCCGGCTTCAAGGGCAACAAGCAGGCGCTGCCGCAAAAAGTCTGCGCCGCGTGTGGCCTGCCCATGGTCTGGCGCAAAAGCTGGGCCAGGAACTGGGACAGCGTGAAGTTCTGCTCCGAACGCTGCCGCCGCGCCAAACCGGCCGGCAGCCCACCGTGACCGGGCCCAACGACCGCCGCCTGCACCGCCACGCAGTAGCCCCGGTGCGCCGCCTGGTGCTGGTGCTGGGCGACCAGCTCTGGCTGGGCAACCCGGCACTGGCCGACTTTGACCCGGAGCAAGACGCGGTGCTGATGGTCGAGGCGCACAGCGAGGGCACGGCGGTGTGGAGCCACAAGGCGCGCATCGCGCTGTTCCTGTCCGCCATGCGCCACTTCTGCAACGAGGTGCACCGCCAGGGCTGGCGCTACCACTACGTGGCACTCGACGAGAGCACCAAGATGCTCACATTTTCAGAGCATCTGCGTGAGGCTTTTCTAGGGCTCAAGCCAGAAATCGTTCAAATGTGCGAGCCCGGCGAGTGGCGCATGCTGGCAACTGTGCAAAACGCCGCCAGCGCCTGCGACGTGGCCCTGCAGGTGCTGCCCGACACCCACTTCATGTGCAGCCGCGACCAGTTTGCCCGCTGGGCCAGCGGCCGCAAGGAACTGCGCATGGAGTACTTCTACCGCGAGATGCGGCGCCAGCACGGCGTGCTGGTGCACGGCAGCGGCAAGACCGCCGAGCCCGAAGGCGGGCAGTGGAACTTTGACGCCGAGAACCGCCAGGGCTACCCCAAGACCGGGCCGGGCGACATTCCGCCGCCCGCGCTGTTTGCGCCCGACCGCACCACCACCGAGGTGCTGGCACTGGTGCACAAGCACTTCCCCGACCACCCCGGTTCGCTCGACCACTTCGTCTGGCCCGTCACCCGCGCGCAGGGGCTGGAGGCGCTGCAGCGCTTCATCGACGCCCGGCTGGAACACTTCGGCCCGCACCAGGACGCGATGTGGACCGGCACGCCCTGGGGCTGGCACGGCATCATTTCGGTGGCGCTGAACCTGCATTTGATCGACCCGCGCGAGGTGGTTACCGCCGCCGAGCAGGCCTACCGCGCGCGCGGCCTGCCGCTGGCCAGCGTGGAGGGCTTCATCCGCCAGGTGCTGGGCTGGCGCGAGTTCATCCGGGGCATGTACTGGCTCGACATGCCGCAGATGAAAACCGCCAACCACTACAACCACCAGCGCCAGCTGCCCGCCTGGTACTGGACGGGCGAGACGCAGATGGCCTGCATGCGCGACGTGGTGGGCCAGACGCTGCAATATGGTTTTGCCCACCACATCCAGCGGCTGATGGTCACCGGCCAGTTCGCGCTGCTGGCCGAAATCAGCCCGCAGCAGGTGGCCGACTGGTACCTGGCGGTCTATGTGGACGCCATCGAGTGGGTGGAGTTGCCCAACGTGGCCGGCATGGCGCTGCACGCCGACGGCGGGCGCTTCACCAGCAAGCCCTACATCGCCAGCGGCCAGTACACCAAGCGCATGAGCAACTACTGCCAGGGCTGCAAATACCAGCCCGAACAGCGCAGCGGCGAGGGCGCCTGCCCGGTGACCACGCTCTACTGGCACTTTCTGGACCGGCACGAACCGGCCCTGAAGGCCAACGCCCGCACCGCGCTGATGGTGCGCAACCTGGCCCGGCTGAGCGAGGCCGAGCGCGCATCCATCCGCGGCCATGCGGCGTATTTGCTGAACAACCTGGACGGGTTGTGACGCCTTGGGACTGTCGCCACAGTCCCCCACAGGCTTGCGCAAACCGCATTTTTGTGCAGGTTATCGCGCCAATTCATGGGTTTGTCACCGCCCTGCGCGTAAAATTTAGGCAGTCACAAGGTTTTCACCATGCTTTACCCTGAATTGTTCAAACAGCTGGAGTCCGTCCGTTGGGACATGGACAAAGACATTCCCTGGGCGTCTTTCGACGCGTCCAAGCTCACCGACGAGCAGGCGCAGACGATCAAGATGAACGCCATCACCGAGTGGTCGGCCCTGCCGGCGACCGAGATGTTCCTGCGCGACAACAAGGACGACAGCGACTTTTCCGCTTTCATGTCGATCTGGTTTTTTGAAGAGCAGAAACACTCGCTGGTGCTGATGGAGTACCTCAAGCGCTTCCGCCCCGACCTCGCCCCGACCGAACAAGAACTGCACGACGTGCGTTTCGAGTTCGAGCCCGCGCCGCCGCTGGAAACGCTGATGCTGCATTTCTGCGGCGAGATCCGCCTGAACCACTGGTACCGCCGCGCCAGCGAATGGCACAGCGAGCCGGTGATCAAGCACATCTACACCACGCTCAGCCAGGACGAAGCCCGCCACGGCGGCGCCTACCTGCGCTACATGAAGCGCGCCATTGGCAAGTTCGGCAACGAAGCCAAGGCCGCGTTCACCAAGGTCGGCGTGCTGATGGCCAGCGCCCGCCGCACCGCCCAGGCGCTGCACCCCACCAACCTGCACGTCAACAAAGACCTGTTCCCGCGCGACACCATCCAGAGCCGCCTGCCCGACCCGGAATGGCTGGAACACTGGCTCGATGCGCAGATCAAGTTCGACGCGGTGTGGGAGACCAAGGTGGTCGAGCGCATCCTGCACAACATGAGCCTGCTGATGGAACGCAGCTTCAACACCGTGCAGGAACTCAACCGCTACCGCAAGGAACTGGTTCGGGAACTGGCACCGGCCGTGGTCCCCACACCGGCCGTTTGAGCCGGTTTTTGCGGTTTTTGAGGGTGTGGCGGGCTGAAAATGCCCGTCCGCCCGGAATTTCAAGCCAAATCGGCCCCAAGCCCTAGTTGAATCTGGCGGTTCAGCTATTGATTCAGTAGCAAACTAGGCGCCTGCACCCGTTCCCAGCACCGCCTGCCACAGCGCCAGGATGGCGCTGCGCTGCACCGCCAGTTCACCCACGGCCACCTGCGTCGGCGCTTCGTTCAGCCGGGCTTCGTGCTGGATGCGGCGCAAATCGCGGTAGGCGGTGGCGGCGGCTTCCCCCACACCGGGCGGCAGCAGGCCGGCGACCTCGGCGCGGCGCAGCAGCGCGATGTTGCCGACGTTGTCCACCAGCGCCGGGCACTGGGCGGACTCGGCCAGCACCAGGTACTGCACCGCGAACTCGGCGTCCACCATGGCGCCGGGGCTGTGTTTCACGTCAAAACGCCCCTCTTTCACCGGGTGGGCGCGGCGCACCTTGTCGCGCATGGCCACGATCTCGCCGCGCAGCGCGGTGCGGTCGCGCGGGGCGGCAATCACGGCGGCGCGCACCGCGTCGAACTGGGTCTTCAGCGCGTCGCTGCCAAGCACAAAGCGGGCGCGGGTCATGGCCTGGTGTTCCCAGGTCCAGGCGGTGTTGCTGCCGCGGCCGAGCTGGTACTTGGCGTAGGCCCCAAAGGTGGTGACCAAGAGGCCGGAGTTGCCGTTGGGCCGCAACGCGGTGTCGATCTCGAACAGGTCGCCTTCGGCGGTTTTCACCGTCAGCCAGTTGATGAGTTTGCGCACCAGCAGGGGGTAGACGTCGGGGGCGCGCTCGTCCTCGTCGTCGTACACAAACACGATGTCGAGGTCGCTGCCGTAGCCCAGTTCCTTGCCGCCGAGCTTGCCGTAGGCCACCACGCAGAAGTGGCCGGTGGCGTCGTCGTCGGGCAGGTGGCGCTGCTTCAGGCGCTGCCAGCACCAGCGGGCGGTGACGCGCAGCACGCTGTCGGCCAGCGCGCTCAGGTCGTCGGCCACCTGCTCCACGGTGATGACGCTCTCCACGTCCCGCGCCAGGGTGCGGAAGACCTCGGCGTGGTGGGCGCGGCGCAGCAAATTCAGCAGTGCCTCGTCGTCGTCTTCGTTGCTGGTCTTCAGCGCGGCGCGGCGGGCTTCCAGCTCGGCTTCGAACTCGGCGGCCACAAAGCGCTGCGTCAGCATCTCGTTGCTGGCGAGTTCGTCGATCACGCCGGGGTGCTGCATCAAATAGCGGGCCGGCCACTTGGCCGCGCCCAGCAGCCGCAGCAGCCGTTCGTGCACCGCCGGGCGTTCCAGCAGCAGCGCGAGGTAGCTTTCGCGCCGCAGCAGCGGCTCGATCCAGTCGGCAATGCGCAGCGCAGCGGCCTCGCTGGCCTTGCCTTCGCGCAGCCACTGCGCGGTGCGCTGCACCAGCCGCGTCAGCCGGTGGCGGGCGTCTTCGCGCAGCGCCAGCACGCGCGGGTGTTCGCTCCACTGCTGCACCCGCTGGCGGAATTGTTCGGGCAGTTGCTCCAGCAGGTTGGACAGGTCGGGCGTGGGCAGGTTGGCGGCCTTGCTGCAGCCCTTGCCGTTGCACTCGCCCTTGCCGGCCCCGCCGAGCAGCTTGTCAAATTCCTGCGCCACCAGCTCGCGGTGCGCGTCCAGCTCGCCCAGGAAAGGGCAGCAGCTGGTGTAGCCCATGTTGTGGGCGATCCAGTGCAGGTCGTCGTCTTGGGTGGGCAGCACGTGGGTTTGCTGGTCGTCCAGGTACTGGATGCGGTGCTCGACCCGGCGCAGGAAGGTGTAGGCCTGGGCCAGTGCGTCGGCGGTGGTCTGCGGCATCAGGCCGGCGCGGGCCACGCGTTGCAGCGCGTCCAGCGTGGGCCGGGTGCGCAGCTCGGGGAACTGGCCGGCGCGCACCACCTGCAGCAGCTGCACGGTGAACTCAATTTCCCGGATGCCACCGCGCGACAGTTTCACATCATTCGCACGTTCGGGGTGGCCGGCGGCGCGCTGTGCGGCCTGGCTGCGGATCTGCTGGTGCAGGCTGCGCAGCGACTCGAAGACGTTGTAGTCGAGGTAACGGCGGAACACAAAGGGCAGCACCACCGCGCGCAGCTGCATGGCCGACCATTCGCCACCGTCGCCGCTCGGCTTCGGCGCCACCACCCGGCTTTTGAGCCAGGCGAAACGCTCCCACTCGCGGCCCTGCACCTGCAAATACTCTTCCAGCGCGTCCAGCGACACGGCGGGCGGGCCGGAGCCGCCGTTGGGCCGCAGCGCCAGATCCACCCGGAACACGAAGCCGTGCTCGGTGGTGTCGCCAATCAGGGTGGACATGCGCCGCACCACCTTGGCAAAGTACTCGTGGTTGCTGATGCGGGCCCGGCCTTCGGCGTTGCCGGCGGTTTCCCCGTCTTCGTCGTAGACGTAGATCAGGTCGATGTCGCTCGACACGTTCAGTTCGCGTGCGCCCAGCTTGCCCATGCCCACCACCCACAAGGTCGCCCGCACGCCGCCTTCGGTGGTGGGGGCGCCGTGCAGCGCATCCAGTTCCTGCTGGGCGCAGTCGCTGGCGGTTTGCAGGGCCAGTTCGGCCAGCGCGGTCATGCCGTGGGTGACCACAGACAGGTCGGCGCTGGCGTCGCAGTCCAGCGTGGCCAGCCGTTCCATCACCAGCTGGCGCAGGATGCGCAGTGCGGCACCGGTCTCTTCGCCGCGCGCCAGCAAGGTGGCCAGCGTGGTGGCCATGCTGTGGTGGTCGGGGGTGCCGGGCGCCAGCAGCGGCAGCAGGTCGGCATAGCGGCGGCGCAGGCGCTGCAGGAAGCGCGGGTAGGCGCTGCCGGTCAGCGCGTCGGGCGACACTTTTTGGGGTGTGCAGGCACGTAACAAACCGTCACCTTTGGCGGCCGTGTCGGCTTCAGGCCCGCGGGTCATAATTCCTGCCACGCTTAGGTCCCTGCGAACGAATTGCCACTCTTGCTGTCCCGACGTCTGAAAACTGTTGTCCTGCTGTCTCGCATTGCGCTGTGGGGGGTGGTTGCGGCTTGGGGGTTGGTGCTGGTGGCCTGGGTGGCCCTGTATGGCTTCATTGTGCCGCGAATCGGCGAGTTTCGCCCGCAGCTGGAAGCACAGGCCTCGCGGGTGCTCGGCATTCCGGTCCGCCTGGGCGCGGTCACGGCCGAATCGGGCGGCTGGCTGCCCAGCATCGCGCTGCACGACGTGGTGCTGTTCGATGCGCAACAGCGCGAGGCGCTGCGCCTGCCGCGGGTGCAGGTGGCGCTGTCGCCCCGCACCCTGTGGAACCTGCACTTTGAACAAATCCACATCGACGCGCCGGCACTGGACGTGCGCCGCCTGGCCGACGGAGGCCTGCGTGTGGCCGGGCTGGACCTGGCCGCGCTGTCGGCCAGCCCGGGCAGCAACGGCCAGATCGCCGACTGGTTTTTCTCGCAGACCGAGTTCGTCATCCGCCACGGCACGCTGCGCTGGACCGACGAGCAGCGCGGCGCACCCCCGCTGAGCCTGTCCGACGTGGACCTGGTGGTGCGCAACACCGGCCGCCGCCACCGCGTCCGGTTCGACGCCACACCACCGGCCGACTGGGGCACACGTTTCAGCCTGCGCGGCGACTTTGTGCAGACGCTGTTCACCGGTGGGCCGTCGCGCCTGCAGCGCTGGCGTGGCGAGGCCTATGCCGATTTCCCGGCGGTTGACCTGTCGCAGCTGCGCCGCCATGCCGACATTGGTGTGGACCTCTCGCGCGGCAGCGGTGCGTTGCGCGCCTGGGTGGACGTGGCCGACGGTGCCGTGACCAGCGCTGTGGCCGACCTGGCGCTGGCCCGGGTGGATGCGACGCTGGGCCAGCGGCTGACGCCGCTGTCGCTGCAGTCGGTCACTGGCCGGCTCGGGGGCGAGCGCCTGCCGGGGGGCTTTGCGCTCACCACCGAAGGGCTGCAGTTCCGCGCCGACGACGGCCTGCAATGGCCTGGCGGCAACGTGACCCTGCGCTACACCGAACCCAACGGCCCGGCGTCGGCGCAGGGCGAGTTCCGCGGTGACCGGCTCGACCTTGGCGCGTTGGCGCAGATCGCCCAGCGCCTGCCGCTGCCGGCCGCCGTGCACACCGCTTTGGGCGATTTCGCGCCCAAGGGCCTGGTGGAACAGCTGCAGGCGCAATGGCAGGGCCCGCTGGACGCGCCGCGCCAGCTCAAAGCCAGTGGCAAGGTCAGCAGCCTGAGCCTGGCGGCGGCGCCGGGGGTGCCCGCACCGGTGGCGGTGGCCGCCAAGCCGCCGGCCTCCGCACCCGGCACCGCCGTGGTGGCGGTGCGCGAACCCATCGGTCGCCCAGGGGTGCAAGGGGCGAGCGTCAGCTTTGAGTTGACCGACCAGGGCGGCCAGGCGCAGGTCAGCCTGGCCGAGGGCACCATGACCTTCCCTGG
The DNA here is from genome assembly GCA_040384665.1 of Pseudomonadota bacterium. GTDB lineage: Bacteria > Pseudomonadota > Gammaproteobacteria > Burkholderiales > Burkholderiaceae_C > PCRC01. Next base: position 55,127 of record JAZKIY010000065.1, on the reverse strand, counting down.
CGTGTTTGAACAGCCCGACATTCCGATGGACCAACTCAATGGCGAGGTGACGTGGCGCGTGGCCGGCCAGCGCATCGAGGCCCAGGTGGGCAAGCTCAGTTTTGCCAACGCCGACGCCCAGGGCGAGGCCCGCGCCACCTGGCACACCAGCGACCCGGCCACCGCGCCCAATGGCCGGCGTTTCCCCGGTCACCTCGACCTGCAGGGCTCGCTCAGCCGGGCCGACGGCACCCGGGTGCACCGCTACCTGCCGCTGGGCATTCCCAAGGCCACGCGCGAGTACGTGCGCGAGTCGGTGTTGCAGGGGCAGGCCAGCGCGGTGAAGTTCAAGGTGCGCGGTGAGCTGCTGGAGGTGCCCTACACCAACCCGGCGCGCGGCGAGTTCCGCATCGCGGCGCAGATCAAGGGCGCCGAGTACCTGTACGTGCCACCGTCGATCCCAACGCGCGACGGCAGCCACTGGCCGGCGCTGACCCAGCTCGACGGCGAGCTGGTGTTTGACCGCAACAGCATGCGCGTCAACAAGGCGCAGGCGCGTTTTGCCGGTGCCCCCACCTTGCAGCTGCAGTCGGTCGAGGCGCGCATCGACGACCTGGCCCACACCACCGTGGTGGTCACCGCCAGTGCACGCGGCCCGGCCAGTGAACTGCTGGGCCTGGTCAACACCTCGCCGCTGGCACGCATGACCAGCCACGCGCTGGCCGAGGCCACGGTGAACGGCAACGCCGACTACAAGCTGCGCCTCAACCTGCCGGTGGCGGATGTGAACAAGACCAAGCTGCAGGGCAGCGTCAGCTTCCTCGGCAACGACCTGCGCATTTCGCCGCAGTCGCCGCAGTTCCTCGGCCTGAAGGGCCTGCTGACCTACAACGAGGCCGGCTTCAATGTGGCCAACGCCCAGGGGCGTTTGCTCGGCGGCAACATCCGTTTCAGCGGCGGCACCGTGACCGCGGCCGGTGGCGCGCCGGTGCCCGACGGCGGGCTGCTGTTCACCGGCGAGGGCAGCGTCAGTGCCGAAGGCCTGCAACAGGCCAGCGAGCTGGGCGCCGTGGCCTCACTGGCCAGGCACGCCAGTGGCACGGCGGGCTACACCGCCACGCTGGCGGTGCTGCGTGGCCGCCCGCTGCTGGCCTTCAACACCCCCCTGCAGGGCCTGGCACTGAACCTGCCGCCGCCGCTGAACAAGCCCGCCGCCAGCACCTGGCCGCTGCGCTACGACAACACGCTGCTGCCGGGCGTGGCGGGCCGGGCACTGCAAGACCAGCTGGCCGTGTCGCTTGATGGCGTGCTGTCGGTGGTGTACCAGCGCGACCTGTCGGGGCCAGAGCCGCAGGTGCTGCGTGGCGCCCTGCGCGTTGGGCAGGGCGGGCCCACGGTGTTGCCGGTGGCGCTGCCACCGGGGGAGGGTGTGTCGGCGCAGATCGACCTCGCGTCGGTCAACGTCGGTGTCTGGCAGAAGCTGCTGGAGTCGGCCGATTCAGCGCGGCCGGCCACCCCGGTGGCACGCGCGTCGCGGCCGGTGCCTGCAGCACCGTCAGGCTACCTGCCCACCAGCATCGCGCTGAACGCCGACCAGCTGGTGCTGGAGGCCTACCAGCTGAACAAGGTGGTGCTGACCGGCTCGCGCGACGGCAACCTCTGGCGCGCCAAGGTGGACGCGGCAGAACTCAACGGCAGCGTCGCGTACAGCCAGCCCGGCAGCGGCGGCACGGGCCGGGTGGTGGCGCGGTTGGCGCGGTTGCGGCTGGCGCCCTCGGCCGCCAGCGGTGTGGAGAAGATCCTGGACCGCCAGCCAGAAAGCATCCCGGCGCTCGACATCGTGGTGGACGACCTCGAACTCAACGGCAAGGCCCTGGGCCGGGTCGAAATCGACGCGGTGAACCGCTTCGGCAGTGCGCGCGAGTGGCGGCTCAACAAGTTCAACATCGCGCTGCCCGAAGCCACCTTCACCGCCAACGGCAACTGGGCGGCGGTGGACGGCGCGCCCGTGGGCGCACCGCGCCGCACGGCGATGAACTTCCGGCTCGACGTGAACGACTCCGGCGAGCTGCTCAAACGCTTCGGCACGCCCGGCGCCATCCGCCGGGGCAAGGGGCAGATCGAAGGGCAGGTCGCCTGGCGTGGCTCGCCGCTGGCGCTGGACTACCCAAGCCTGGACGGCAGTTTCAATGTGGGCATGGAAAGCGGCCAGTTCCTCAAGGCCGAGCCGGGCCTGGCCAAGCTCTTGGGGGTGCTGAGCCTGCAGGCCCTGCCACGCCGGCTGGCGCTGGACTTCCGCGACGTCTTCAGCGAGGGCTTTGCGTTCGACTTCATCCGGGGCGACGTGCGCATCACCGATGGTGTGGCCGCCACCAACAACCTGCAGATGAAGGGCGTCAACGCGGCGGTGCTGATGGAAGGGCGCGCCGACATCGCCCGTGAAACGCAAGACCTGAAGGTGGTGGTGGTGCCAGAGATCAACGCCGGCACCGCCTCGCTGGTGGCCGCCGTCATCAACCCGGCCATCGGGCTCGGCACCTTCCTCGCGCAGGCGGTGCTGCGCCGCCCGCTGATCGAGGCGGCCACGCAGGAGTTCCACATCGACGGCGCCTGGGCCGACCCGCGCGTGACCCGCGTGGCGCGTGGCCCCGCCACCGCCGCGTCTGCAGCGCCTGCGGAGGGACCCAAGTGAACGTTGCCGCGCTGCAAATGGTGTCGGCCCCTGAGCTGGCCGCCAACCTCGCCACCGCCCGCGCGCTGGTCGCCGAGGCCGCTGCCGGCGGTGCCGAGCTGGTGCTGCTGCCCGAGCACTTTGCGCTGCTCGGCCACCGCGACACCGACAAGCTGGCGCTGGCCGAACCCGCCCCTGGGCCCGACGGCCTGCCCACCGGTGGGCCACTGCAGCGCGCATTGGCCGACGCGGCCGCGCAACATGGGCTGTGGGTGGTCGGTGGTTCCATTCCGCTGGCCACCGGGGACCCGCAGCGCGTGTTCAACAGCACGCTGGTGTTTGCGCCGAGTGGCCGCTGTGTGGCGCGCTACGACAAGGTCCACCTGTTCAACTTCAGCAATGGCGAAGAGCATTACGACGAGGCCACCGTGCTGCAGGCGGGCACACAGCCGGTGGCGTTCGAGCTGCCCTCGCGTGACGGGCACCGCTGGCGCGTGGGCCTGAGCATCTGCTACGACCTGCGCTTCCCCGAGTTGTACCGCGCGCTGCAGGCCGACCTGCTGCTGGTGCCCAGCGCCTTCACCTGGACCACCGGCGAGCAACACTGGGAGGTGCTGCTGCGCGCCCGCGCCATTGAGAACCAGGCCTATGTGCTGGCCGCGGCGCAAGGTGGCGTGCATGGCAACGGCCGCCGCACCTGGGGCCAGAGCCTGCTGGCCGACCCCTGGGGCGAGGTGCTGGCCCAGCGCGCGCAGGGCGCCGGTGTGGTGCGGGGCGCGTGCAGCGCCGAACGCCTCGCCACCGTGCGGCGGCAGTTGCCAGCCCTGCAACACCGCGTTGTGTCATGAACGCAACCACCACCAGCCCCACCCGCCTCGGCCTGCCGCGCTGGGCGCTGTGGTCGGTGGTGGTCAGCCTGGTGCTCACGCTGCTGGGCACGCTGGTCTGGCTGGCCAGCCGCTACGAGGTCAGCCAGGTGCAAAGCCGCCTGGACCGCGACGCCGCCGAGGCGCTGGGCAACCTGCGCGCCACGCTGAGCCGCAATGTGCAAAGCCTGCAGGCGCTGCATTTCAACCAGCCCACCCCGGGTTCGTGGGCGCAGGAAGCGGCCGAGATCCTGCGCCAGCACCGCGAGTTGCTGCGGCTGGAGTGGCGCGACGGCGCCCTCGCCACCCAGGCCCTGGCCGACACACCGTTCCGCCCGCCGGTGTTCGACCGCCTGGGCCGCGACCGCGCGCAGGCCGGCATTGCGCTGGCCTGTGCCACCGCCCAGCGGCTGGGTGCACCGGCCTACGCCAGCAGCTACTTCGTGCCGCAGTACGGTGGCCTGGGGCTGGAGGTGATGGACCTCTGCCTGCCACTGGTCGAGCGCGGCCAGACCACCGGCTATCTGGTGGCCAACTACGCGCTCAATGGCCTGCTGGGCGAGATGTTCAGCCCGCGCATGCCGGCCGACCTGTCGGTGTCGTTCACCGAGGCCGATGGCACCCGGCTCGCCGTGCACGGCCTGCCGGTGCGCGGCCAGCGCGTCTTCACCGCGCAGCAGCTGCTGGACCTGCCGGGCCAGGCCATGGTGCTGCGGCTCGACAGCTGGCGCGACGGGCCCGACCTGTTCCCCAACCTGCTGACCGCGCTGGTCAGCGCCATGTCGCTGGCCTTGCTGGCGGTGCTGGCCTTGCTCGGCTACGACATGCGCCGCCGCCTGCGTGCCGAGCACGACCTGGCCGACGCACTGGCCTTCCGCAAGGCGATGGAAGACTCGCTCGTCACCGGCCTGCGCGCGCGCGACCTGCAGGGCCGCATCACCTACGTGAACCCGGCGTTCTGCAGCATGGTCGGTTTCAGCGCCGACGAGCTGCTCGGCAGCAAGGCGCCCGCCGCCTACTGGCCGACCGAGCAGCACGGCGAGTACCAGCGCCGGCACGACATCCGCATGGCCGGGCAGATGCCGCCACGCGAGGGCTTTGAGTCGGTCTTCATGCGCAAGGACGGCACCCGCTTCCCGGTGCTCATCATCGAAGCGCCGCTGATCAACGCCAATGGCGCCCACACCGGCTGGATGAGCGCCTGCCTCGACCTCAGCGCCCAGCGCAGCGCCGAAGAGCTGTCCCGTACCCGGCAGGAGCGGCTGCAGGCCACCGCCCGGCTGGCCATGGTGGGCGAGATGGCCTCGCTGCTGAGCCACGAACTGAACCAGCCGCTGGCCGCCATTTCCAGCTACGCCAGCGGTTCGCTCAACCTGCTGCAGCGCGAGGGCGGCGCGTCGCTGGCGTCGCCGGCGCAGAGCAGCCTCGCCGACGCGGTGCAGCGCATCGCTGGCCAGGCCGAACGCGCCGGCAAGATCATCAAAAGCGTGCACGACTTTGTGCGCCGCCGGGACCAACAGCGTGCCGCCGTGGCCCCACAGGCATTGCTCGACGCGGTGATGCCGCTGGTGGCGCTGCAGGCCCGCAAACTGGGCGTGCGGGTGCAGACCGATTGCCCAACAGACCTGCCCGAGGTGTTGTGCGACCGCACCATGGTTGAGCAGGTCCTGCTCAACCTGGTTCGCAATGGCATGCAGGCGATGGATATCGCCCCCACGCTTCCCGCTGCGCGTGGTTCGCTGCCCCCCGAGGGGCCCGTGCCTTGCTTGGGGCGGCCCGGCGCGGCGGCTGTCGCCCCCACACCCCCCGCTGCGGCGGGTGAGCGCACGCTGACCATCCAGGTGGCCCAGGTGGACAACCCGGCGGCGGTAGCATTCTCGGTGGCCGACACGGGGCAAGGCATCAGCGAGGAGGTCGCCGCCCAGCTGTTCACCCCGTTTTTCACCACCAAGGCCGAGGGCATGGGCCTGGGCCTGAGCCTGTGCCGCACGGTGGTGGAGCAGCATGGCGGACAGCTGACGTTCGCACCGCGTGCACCTTGCGGTACGGTGTTCATGTTCACCCTGCCACTGGCATGAAACAAGCCCAAGAAGGAGACGCCATGCAACCCGCCGCCAATGCCACCGTGTTCATCGTCGACGACGACGCCAGCGTGCGCGACGCGCTGGCCTGGCTGCTGCGCACCCGCCGCCTCAACAGCGAGACCTTTGACAGCGCCGAGGCCTTTGCCGCCATGCTGGCGCAGCGCGTTGCGCGCGGTGGCCCGGTGCTGCGCGAGGCCGGTTGCCTGCTGCTGGACGTGCGCATGCCGGGAGGCATGAGCGGGCTGGCGCTGTTCGACCAGCTCAGCGCAGAGGGCCTGCTGAACACGCTGCCGGTGATCTTCCTCACCGGCCACGCCGACGTGGCCACCGCGGTGGACGCGGTCAAGCGCGGTGCCTTTGACTTTTGCGAAAAACCCTTTTCCGACAACGCGCTGGTGGACCGGGTCGAGCAGGCGCTCAACCTCTCGGCCGCCACATTGGCACGCCATGCCGAGCGGGACCGCCTGCGCGCCCGCATGGCCGAGCTGACCGAGCGCGAGCGCGACGTGATGCAGCGTGTGGCCCAGGGGCTGCCCAACAAACTGATCGCCGACGCGCTCGACATCAGCGTGCGCACGGTGGAGGTGCACCGGGCGCGGGTGTTCGACAAGATGGGCGTCAAGTCGGCGGTGGACCTGGTCCACCTGCTGCAGGAGCTGTGATGCGCCCGTGTTACCGGGGTGGCGGGGTGTCGTCCGGGGTGTCGTCGGTGCCACGGTCGGGTTCACCGCCTTTGCGGCCAGAGAACATGGTCCACCAGACAATGCCCACCAACAACAGGCCAGCGCCCAGCGCCTCCAACAAAAGCAAAGTCATGTGTCAAGTCCTGCGGTGGTCCGGTGTGGCGGTGATTGTAGGAAGCCTGGTGGCCTGTGGCAGCGCGCCGCGCCAAAGCTCCCCGCCCGTGGTGGCCCCGGTGGTGGTGCCCAGTGTGCCCGTACCCGTGTTGCCCCCTGTGGCCGTGCCCCGTCCCGCCTTTGAGTTCAACGACACGGCCGAGCTGCCCGACGCGCAGCAGCGCCCCAAAAGCCGCTGGGTGCCGGTGCGCTGGCGCGAGCTGCCCGGCTTCACCGACGACACGCTGTTCGAGGCCTGGAACGCCTGGATACGTGGCTGCGAGCGCCCGCTGCCGGCATTTGCCCTGCTGTGCGTTGAGGTGCGCCAGCTCAGCATTGCCGACGAAGACGCGCAGCGCCGCTGGCTGGTCAACCGCTTCCAGCCCTACCGGGTGGAGAGCACCGAGGGCCAGCCGGTCGGCATGTTGACCAGCTACTACGAGCCGCTGCTGGAGGCCAGCCGCACACCCACACCGCAGTTCCAGGTGCCGCTGTACAAACCACCGGCCAATCTGGCGTCGCGCCGGCCCTGGCACACCCGGCAGGAGATCGACAGTTCACCCGCGGTGCGCAGCGCCCTGCGGGGCCGCGAGATCGCCTGGCTGGCCGACCCGGTGGACGCGCTGATCCTGCAGATCCAGGGCTCTGGCCGGGTGCGCATCACCGAGGCCGACGGCAGCCAGAAGCTGGTGCGCGTGGCCTTTGCCGCAACCAACGAGCAGCCGTACAAAAGCGTTGGCCGCTGGCTGCTGGACCAGGGTGAGCTGCGCGACGTGTCGTGGCCGTCCATCAAGGGCTGGGCGGCCGCGAACCCGCAGCGCCTGAACGAGATGCTGTGGAGCAACCCGCGCGTGGTGTTCTTCCGCGAAGAGACCATGAGCGAGCTGGACGCCGCCTTCGGCCCGCGCGGCGCGCTGGGTGTGGCGCTCACCCCCGGCCGCTCGATCGCGGTGGACAAGGACAGCATCCCCTACGGCGCACCGGTCTGGCTCGCCACCCGCGGGCCGGCGGTGAACCTGCAGAAACTGGTGTTCGCGCAAGACACGGGTTCGGCGATTGTGGGCGCGGTGCGGGCCGACTACTTTGCCGGCTGGGGCGACGACGCCGGTGCGCTGGCCGGGCGCGTCAAACAGCCGCTGCGGCTGTGGGTGCTGTGGCCGAAATAAAGGGCCTGGGGCGTGTTTGGGGGCGGCCAGAGGCCTGCCAACACGCCGGGAACACATTTTTCAAGCCAAATCGGCCTCAAGCTCTGGTGAAATCTGGCGATCAAGCTATTAAATAGATAGCTAATGTGACCCCAGTGACAACCCCAAACCTGCGCCAGGGCTGAACCTCGGTTGTAATCTCCCCCTGTTTCCGACACCACCCACGAGGACACCCGCATGAAAACCCGCGCCGCCGTCGCCTGGCAAGCTGGCCAGCCCCTGACCATTGAAACCGTCGACCTCGAAGGGCCAAAGTTTGGCGAAGTGCTGGTCGAGATCAAGGCCACCGGCATCTGCCACACCGACTACTACACGCTGTCCGGCGCCGACCCCGAAGGCATCTTCCCCGCCATCCTGGGCCACGAAGGCGCAGGCATCGTTGTGGACGTTGGTCCCGGCGTCACCACCCTCAAGAAGGGCGACCACGTCATTCCGCTCTACACACCGGAATGCCGCACCTGCAAGTTTTGTTTGAGCCGCAAAACCAATTTGTGCCAGCTCATCCGTGGCACGCAGGGCAAGGGCCTGATGCCCGACGCCACCTCCCGCTTCAGCCTGGACGGCAAGCCCATCTTCCACTACATGGGCACCAGCACCTTCAGCAACTACACCGTGGCGCCGGAGATTTCGCTGGCCAAGATCCGCAGCGACGCACCCTTCGACAAGGTCTGCTACATCGGCTGCGGTGTCACCACCGGCATTGGCGCGGTGCTGTTCACTGCGAAGGTGGAGGCGGGCGCCACCGTGGTGGTGTTCGGCCTGGGCGGCATTGGCCTGAACGTGATCCAGGGCGCCAAGATGGTGGGCGCCGACAAGATCATCGGCATCGACATCAACCCCGCCCGCGAGGCCATGGCGCGCCAGTTCGGCATGACGCACTTCATCAACCCGAAAGACACGGACAACGTGGTCGACGCCATCGTCCAGCTCACCGACGGCGGCGCCGACTACAGCTTCGAGTGCATCGGCAACACCAAAATCATGCGCCAGGCGCTGGAGTGCACCCACAAGGGCTGGGGCCGCAGCATCATCATCGGTGTGGCCGAAGCCGGCGCCGAGATCAGCACCCGGCCGTTCCAGCTGGTCACTGGCCGCAAGTGGGAAGGCTCGGCCTTTGGCGGCGCGCGCGGCCGCACCGACGTGCCCAAGATCGTGGACTGGTACATGGACGGCAAGATCAACATCGACGATTTGATCACCCACACCATGCCGCTGGAAGACATCAACAAGGGCTTTGATTTGATGAAAAGCGGCGAGAGCATTCGCGGCGTGGTGCTGTACTGATGGCGGTTGAACTCGAACTGCTGAGCCAGCACGGCTGCTTCGGCGGCGTGCAGCGCTTCTACAAACACGCGTCCACAGAGATCGGCCTGCCGATGCGCTTCTCGGTCTTCCTGCCGCCGCAGGCGAAGATCGACGCGGCCGGTGGCCAAGTGCCCGCGCTGCTGTACCTGGCGGGCCTGACCTGTACCGAAGAAACCTTCGTCGTGAAGGCCGGCGCGCAGCGCCTCGCCGCCGAGCTGGGCCTGGCGCTGGTCGCGCCCGACACCAGCCCACGTGGCGCCAACCTGCCGGGCGAGGCCGACAGCTGGGACTTTGGCCTGGCGGCAGGCTTTTACCTCGACGCCACGCAGCCGCCGTGGGCCACCCGCTACCGCATGGAAAGCTACATCGTCCAAGAGCTGCTCGGCGTGGTCACCAAGGCCTTGCCCATCGACGCGCAACGCCTTGGCATCTTCGGCCACTCCATGGGCGGCCACGGCGCGCTGACGCTGGCGCTGCGCCACCCCGGCGTGTTCAAGTCGCTGTCGGCCTTCGCACCCATCTGCGCCCCGATGGACTGCGCCTGGGGCCAGAAAGCCTTCACCGGCTACCTCGGGGCCGACCGCGGCACCTGGGGCCAGCACGACGCCAGCCGGCTGATGGCCGCCCAGGGCAAGGCACCGTACCCGCGCGGCATTTTGATCGACCAGGGGCTGGACGACAAATTCCTCGCCGACCAATTGAACCCCGAGACCTTCGAGGCGGTGTGCGCGGTGGTCGGCCAGCCGTTGCTGCTGCGCCAGCACACCGGCTACGACCACGGTTACTACTTCATCGCCAGCTTCATGGCCGACCACCTCGCGCACCATGCGCAACAGCTGGCGGCCTGAACACCGGCGCTGGCGCACCGTGGCGGCGTCACGGTGCCGTCACCCAGTTGTCACACAACCGCCATCAGAGCGTCACCGGGGCCGCCTATCGTCCAGTGGTTTTCTTCCACTGAACTCCAAAGGCATACCCCGATGAACGCCATCACCAAGACCGACCTGTCGGCAATCGACCCCGAAGACATCGGCACCAACCCCACCAACGGCCCCACTTTTGAAGAGATCGTTGAAGCCCGCCTGAGCCGCCGCAGCCTGTTCAAGGCCGGCGTAGGCACCGCCAGCACCGCGCTGCTGGGCTCCATGGCCCTCGCCGCCTGTGGCGGTGGTGGCGATGGCACCCCGGCCCCGGCACCCACACCTGCGCCCACACCCGCCCCCACGCCGGCGCCTGCGGGCATCACGCTGTCGTTCAACCCGGTCGCCAAGTCGCTGGCCGACGTGGTCAGCGTGCCCGCCGGCTACACCGCCAGCGTGATGTACCGCCTGGGCGACCCGCTCGCCACCGGTGTGGCCGCCTACGCCAACGACGGCACCGACGCCGCCGCCACCTACGCCCAGCGCGCCGGTGACCACTTTGACGGCATGGAGTACTTCGGCATGAACGCCAGCGGCCAGTACGACCGCAACTCGTCCACCCGTGGCCTGCTGGTGATGAACCACGAAGCCATCACCCCCGCCTACCTGCACCCCACCGGCCAGACCATCGTGGCAGGCGTGCGCACCGTGGCCGACGAGGTGCTGAAAGAGTTCTTCGTCCACGGCGTCAGCGTGGTCGAAGTGAACCGCAGCGGCGCCGGCGCCTGGAGCTACAACCAGGGCTCGACCTTCAACCGCCGCGTCCACACCCTGACCGAGATCGACCTGTCTGGCCCGGCCCGCGGCAACGCGGCCATGGTCACCAAGTTCTCGCCCACCGGCACCCGCACCCGCGGCACGGTGAACAACTGCGCCCACGGCTACACGCCCTGGCACACCTACCTGGCGTGCGAAGAAAACTGGGCGGGCTATTTCCGCCGCGTCGCGGCCACCGACAACCCGAACCGCAGCGCCAAAGAAGTTGCCTCCTTCACCCGCTACGGCGTGGCCGGCACCGGCCGCGAACTCTGGGCCACCGTCACACCCGACACCGCCACCGATTTGTATGGCCGCTGGCGCGCCGAGGTCACCGGTGCCACCGCCACCGACGACTACCGCAACGTCGCCAACACCTACGGCTGGTGCGTCGAGATCGACCCGTTCAACCCCACCTCGGTGCCCAAGAAGCGCACCGCCATGGGCCGCAAGGCGCAAGAAGGTGCCTGGCTCGGCCCGGTTGTGGCCGGCCAGCCACTGGTCTGGTACATGGGCGACGACTCGCAGAACGAGTACATCTACAAGTACGTCTCCAACGCGGTCTGGGACCCGGCCGACGCCACCCGTGGTGTGGCCGCCGGTGACAAGTACCTCGACGACGGCAAGCTCTACGCCGCGCGCTTCAACGCCGACGGCACCGGCACCTGGCTGGAACTGCGTTTTGGCACCAACAACATCACCGCAGCCTACGCCGGCTACGCTTTTGCCGACCAGACCGACGTGCTGATCAACGCCCGCCACGCGGCCGACGCCGCCGGCGCCACCCGCATGGACCGCCCCGAGTGGGCCGGCGTGAACCCCGCCAACGGTGAGATCTACGTCACGCTGACCAACAACAGCTCGCGCACGTTCACCAACACCGACCCGGCCAACCCGCGTTACTACGACAACGTGGCCACCAACGGCACCATCACCCGTGGCAACCGCAACGGCCACGTGATCCGCATGGCCGAATCGGCCGGCGTGGGCGGCACCGCGATGCGCTGGGACGTCTATCTGTTCGGCGCGCGCGCCAACGCACCCGCATCGACCAACATCTCGCAGCTGACCGCCAACAACGATTTCTCCAGCCCCGACGGCCTGTGGTTCAGCAACGCCACCCCCGGCCTGCTCTGGCTGCAGACCGACGACGGTGCCTACACCGACGTGACCAACTGCATGATGCTGGCCGCCGTGCCTGGCCGTGTGGGCGACGGTGGTGCCCGCACCATCACCAACACCAACACGGCGGTGACGCCCAACACCACGGCGACCCAGGGCTCGTTCGTTGGCACCGCCGCGACCGACAGCAACCTGCGCCGCTTCCTGGTCGGCCCGAGCAACTGCGAGATCACCGGCATCACCGAGTCGCCCGACGGCACGGCGATTTTTGTGAACATCCAGCACCCGGGCGAAGCCACGGTCCCCCTGGCCGACTTTGCGACCAACACCTTCACCAGCTACTGGCCGTACAGCAGCGACGCCAGCGCCATCGCCGACACCACGGTGCTGGCCAACCGCCGTCGGCCCCGCTCGGCCACCGTCGTCATCACCAAAAACGGTGGCGGCAAAGTGGCGGTCTGACACCGGTCTGACCTGAGCGCGCCGACCGCGGCGCGCCCGAAGCCCAGCCTCGCCAAGAGGCTGGGCTTTTTTCTTGCGAAGATGTGGCCCATGCACCACCTGCACACGCCCCATGCCGCTTGACCGGCAGCAGCTCACCGTGGCCAGCCTGGGCACCAGCCAGACGCTGGCCTGGGCCTCCACCTACTACCTGCCGGCCATGCTCGCGGCCCCGATGGCGCGCGACCTGGGGGTGTCCACGCTGGCGGTGTTTGCCGCGTTTTCGGCCGCGCTGGTCGTGTCGGCCATGGTGGGCCCGCTGGCTGGCCGCACCATCGACCGCTGCGGCGGGCGCACCGTGCTGGTGGTCACCAACGGGGTGTTTGCCGTTGGGCTGGCGGCGCTGGCCATGGCCCAAGGCCCGGTGGGGCTGTTTGCCGCCTGGGTGTTGCTGGGCGTGGGCATGGGTTCTGGCCTGTACGAGGCCGCGTTTGCCACGCTGGTGCGGCTGTACGGCAGCCAGTCGCGCAGCGCCATCACCGGCATCACGCTGTTTGCCGGTTTTGCCAGCACAGTGGGCTGGCCGCTCAGTGCGTGGCTGGAAGGCGAGGTGGGCTGGCGTGGCGCCTGCCTGGTCTGGGCGGCGCTGCACCTGGTGCTGGGTGCGCCACTGAATGCGTCGTTGCCGAAGGTGGCGGCTGTGGTGGTCCCGCCGGGCGCGTCGGACGCCAGTGCCCCGGCCGAACCGGTCCGTGTCAGCCGCACGGCGGTGCTGTTGGCCCTGGTGTTTGCGATCACTTGGTTCATCAGCACCGCGATGGCGGCGCACCTGCCCCGGTTGCTGCAGGCGGCGGGCGCGGGCCTGGCCGCGGCGGTGTTTGCCAGCGCGCTGGTCGGGCCGGCCCAAGTGGTGGCCCGGATGCTGGAGTTTGGGCTGCTGCGGCGCTTTCACCCCCTGCGGTCGGCACAACTGGCGGTGCTGGCGCACCCGCTGGGTGCGGCGGTGCTGATGGTGCTGGGTGGGCCAGTGGCGGTGGTGTTCACGCTGCTGCACGGTGCCGGCAACGGCATCATGACCATTGCCAACGGCACCTTGCCGCTGGTGCTGTTTGGCCCGCACGGCTACGGCCTGCGCCAGAGCATGCTGATGGTGCCGGCGCGCATCGCCCAGGCGTCGGCACCGTTCGTGTTTGGTGTGCTGATCGACCGCTGGGGCCAGGGCGCGCTGTGGGTGTCGAGCGGCCTGGGGCTGGTGGCCTTTGCGGCGCTGTGCTGGCTGGCGGCCCGTGTGCCCATGCCCCGGCCAGCCTGAGGCCGCTATTTCAGCGTGCGCACATGCCCCAGCGGCAAGGCCCCACTGGCCTTGACCTCGCCCAGCGAAAAGCTGGTGTGGATGTCTTTCACCTTGGGCAGGTTGATCAGCACCTCGCGCGCAAACTGGCTGAAGGTGTTGAGGTCGCGGCTGACCACCTGCAGCTCAAAGGTGCCGGTGCCGCTGATGTAGTGGCAGGAGACGATTTCGGGGATCTGTCGGATGGCTTCTTCCAGCTCGCGGGTCACGTCGCCGGTGTTGCGTTCGGCGTCCAGCCGCACAAAGGCCAGCACGTCCAGCCCGATCTTGTGGCGGTTGATCTCGGCCCGGTAGCCGGTGATGAACCCACTCTCTTCCAACGCCCGCACGCGGCGCCAGCACGGCGCAGCAGACAGGCCCACGCGGGCGCTGAGTTCGGCGTTGGTGAGCCGCGCGTCGGTTTGCAACTCGTTCAGGATGGCCAGGTCAAATTTGTCCAGTGTTTCCATGATCGCCACTTTCACGCAAGATTCTTGCTAAGAATAGCGGTAAAAGGGCAAAGAAAGCAAACACCTGTCGGCGCATAGCTTCTACACTTTTCCCCATAACAGGAGACACAGTCGCCATGAACGCCCCACTGCCAGAACACATCCGCCGCGCCCTGGAAACCGTCACGCTCGACGACAAATACAGCCTCGACCACGGCCGCGCTTTCATGAGCGGTGTGCAGGCGCTGGTGAAGCTGCCGATGCTGCAGCGGCTGCGCGACAAAAACGTGGGCAAGAACACAGCGGGTTTCATCAGCGGCTACCGCGGTTCGCCGCTCGGTGGGTACGACCAGGCGCTGGTGAAGGCCGCGCCTTACCTGAAGGCGCAGAACATCGTGTTCCAGCCCGGCGTGAACGAAGAGCTGGCCGCCACCGCGTTGTGGGGCACGCAGCAGCTCGGCTTTGCGCCGCCCGGCAGCAACAAGTTTGACGGCGTGTTCGGCATCTGGTACGGCAAGGGCCCGGGGGTGGACCGCTGTTCCGACGTCTTCAAACACGCCAACATGGCCGGCACCACACCCTGGGGCGGGGTGATTGCGGTGGCGGGTGACGACCATGTGGCCAAGAGCAGCACCGCCGCCCACCAGAGCGACCACATCTTCAAGGCCTGCGGCCTGCCGGTGTTTTTCCCGGCCAGCGTGCAGGAAATTCTGGACCTGGGCCTGCACGCTTTTGCCATGAGCCGCTTCTCCGGTGTCTGGGCCGGGATGAAAACGATTCAAGAGATCGTCGAATCGAGCGCCACCGCGGTCATTGACCCGGACCGCGTTGACATCAAAATCCCCGAATTCGCCATGCCGCCCGGCGGGGTGCACATCCGCTGGCCCGACTCGGCACTCGACCAGGAAGCCCGCTTGTTCGACACCAAGTGGTACACCGCGCTGGCCTACATCCGCGCCAACCGCCTGAACTACAACGCCATTGAAGGCCCGAACGACCGGTTCGGCCTGATCGCCAGCGGCAAAGCCTACAACGACACCCGCCAGGCCCTGCTCGACCTCGGTCTGGACGACGTGGCCTGCCGCCAACTCGGCATCCGCCTGCACAAGGTGGGTGTGGTCTGGCCGTTGGAAGCGCAGGGCACGCGCGAATTTGCCACCGGCCTGCGCGAGATTCTGGTGGTGGAAGAAAAGCGCCAGGTCATCGAGTACCAGCTCAAGGAAGAGCTGTACAACTGGCGTGCCGATGTGCGCCCCAACGTGGTGGGCAAGTTCAACGAAGTCGAAGGCGACTTTTCGGGTGGCGAGTGGAGCATGCCCAACCCGAGCGCCAACACCCTGCTGCGCGCCAACGCCGATCTGTCGCCCGCCATCATTGCCAAGGCGATTGCGCAGCGCCTGAAAAAGCTCGGTGTCGATGGCGACATGGGCGCACGCATTGACGCGCAGCTGGCCATCCTGCAAGCCAAGGAGCGTTCATTGCAGGTGCTGGAGGTCAAAGCCGACCGCCAGCCCTGGTTCTGCTCCGGCTGCCCGCACAACACCAGCACCAAAGTGCCCGAAGGCTCGCGCGCGATGGCCGGCATTGGTTGCCACTTCATGGCGCTGTGGATGGACCGCAGCACCACCGGTTTCACCCAAATGGGCGGCGAGGGCGTGCCCTGGGTGGGCCAGCAGCCGTTCACCCACGAGCAGCACATTTTTGCCAACCTCGGCGACGGCACCTATTTCCACAGTGGCAGCCTGGCGGTGCGTCAAAGCATTGCCGCCGGCATCAACATCACCTACAAGATCCTGTACAACGACGCGGTGGCCATGACCGGCGGCCAGCAGGTCGGCGAGCGGCCCGAAGGCCATTCGGTGGTGCAGATCGCGCAAAGCATGCGGGCCGAGGGCGCGGCCAAGATCACCATCGTCACCGACGAGCCAGAGAAGTACGCCGACATCACCGGCATCCCCGAAGGCATCGCCATCCAGCACCGCGACACGCTCGATGCGGTGCAGCGCGAATTCCGCGGCATAAGTGGCACCACCGTCATCATTTACGACCAGACCTGCGCCACCGAGAAGCGCCGCCGCCGCAAGCGTGGCACGCTGGTGGACCCGGCGGTGCGGGTGGTCATCAACGAGCTGGTGTGCGAAGGCTGTGGCGACTGCGGTGTACAGAGCAACTGCCTCAGCGTCGAGCCGCTGGAGACCGAGTTCGGCCGCAAGCGCACCATCAACCAAAGCACCTGCAACAAAGACATCAGCTGTGTGAAGGGGTTTTGCCCGAGCTTTGTCACGGTGGAGGGCGGCCAGCTCAAGAAGAAAACCAAGGGCGAGAAAAAAGCCTCGCCGTTTGACGACGCGCTCTTCGGCGGCCCGCTGGTGGCCCCCACCATTCCGCAGCTGGACGCAGGCGCCTGGGGCATCGTCGTGGCTGGCGTGGGTGGCACGGGCGTCATCACCATCGGCCAGTTGCTCGGCGTGGCCGCGCACCTTGAAGGCAAGGGCATCGTCACACAAGACGCCGGTGGCCTGGCGCAAAAGGGCGGGGCCACCTGGAGCCATGTGCTGATTGCGCACAGTCAGGACGACATCCGCACCACCCGCGTCAGCATGGCGGCGGCCGACCTCATCATTGGCTGCGACCCCATCGTCGCCGCCGGCAAAGAAACCGCGCTGCGCATGCGCGCTGGCCGCACCCATGTGGCGCTGAACAGCCACAGCACCCCCACCGCGGCCTTCGTGAAAAACGCCAACTGGCAGAACCCGGCCGACGCCTGTGTGGCCGCCATCGCCCAGGCCGTGGGCGCCGACGCGGTGGGCAGCTTCGATGCCGACGCGGCTGCCGTGAAGCTGATGGGCGACAGCCTGTACACCAACCCCATGCTGCTCGGCTACGCCTGGCAAATGGGCTGGGTGCCGCTGGCGCTGTCGTCGCTGCAACGCGCCATCGAACTCAACGCGGTGGCGGTGGACAACAACAAGGCCGCCTTCGCCTGGGGCCGCCGCGCGGCGGTGGACGCCACCAGCGTGGCCAGCTTGTTCGCGCCAGCGCAGGTCATCCAGTTCCAGAAACGCGACAGCCTGCCCGAGCTGGTGGCGCGCCGCGTGGTCTTCCTCACCGGCTACCAGAACGCCGCCTATGCCGCGCAATACAGCGCTTTCATCGAGTCCGTGCGGCTGGCCGAAGCGCCGCTCGGCAAAACCACGCTCAGCGAGGCGGTGGCCCGCAACCTGTTCAAGCTGATGGCCTACAAGGACGAGTACGAGGTGGCGCGGCTGCACACCGACGCGGCTTTCCATGCCCGCATCGCCGCGCAGTTTGAAGGCGACTTCAAGCTCAACTACCACCTGGCGCCGCCGCTGCTGGCCAAAACCAACGACAAGGGCGAACTGCAAAAACAGAAGTTCGGTCCCTGGGTGCAGACCGCCTTTCGCTTGCTGGCGCCGCTCAAGTTCCTGCGCGGCACGGCGTTCGACGTGTTCGGCCGCACCGAAGAACGCCGGTCCGAACGCGCGCTGGTGGGGGAGTACCGGGCCAGCTTGACCCCCTTGTTGGGCGCACTGAACGCCGAGAACCATGCCAGTGCGGTAGACATCGCCCGTGTGCCAGAGCAGATCAAGGGCTTTGGCCATGTGAAAGCGCGCCACCTGAAAGCGGCCCGCGCCAAGTGGGCGGCGTTGCTGGCGGCTTGAGGCCGGGCAGTCAGACGGGGTTGGCGAGCCAGATTTCCAAATCGGCCGCTTCCTGCGGGCCGATGGTGTCACGCAAGAACCGCATCTGGTTGACCGCCTGTACCGCAAACAGGATGCCCGAGGCACTGGCCCGGCGCACGCCCCGGCGGTCGTCTTCCGGGTTGGGTGCGTGGCAGTTGATGCAAATGGTTTGGTAGATCGCGCGGCCTCGCACCGCGTTTCCAGCGGGTGCGACTGGCGCGGAGACGGCCGGGAGCGCTGCGGCGGGTGCATCGCCACCACCACCGCCGCAGGCGGACAACGCCAGCAGCACGGTCAAAGCGGCGAGCTGGATGGCGGGCGGTGTGTTGGTCAGCATGGCGCAGCAGAGGCTAGGCGTTCCACATGAAGCCGTGATGACAGCGTTCCCGACGCTGCAAAAGGCTTGCAAACCGGCCGGGTTTAGCGCAATGGTGGCGGGAAGTGCGCCGCATACAATCGAACGTGGCCCTCCAGCGACCGGGTTTCCGCGCGCTTGGGGACTTTTGTGTTCGGGCCTGTCGCTGACAGGCTGTTGATTGTGGAGTCGCTTGTGTTCATTTCTTCTGCTTTTGCCCAGACCGCCCCTGCCGCCGCCGGTGGCGGTGACATGATGTCCACCCTGACCGGCATGGCCCCGATCATCCTGATGTTCGTGGTGCTGTATTTCGTGATGATCCGGCCCCAGATGAAGAAGCAGAAAGAGCACCGCGCGATGATCGACGCGCTGGCCAAGGGCGACGAAGTCGCCACCGCCGGCGGCCTGCTCGGCAAGGTCAGCAAGATGGGCGACGCCCAGCTCAGCCTGGAAATCGCCAACGGCGTGGAAGTGCAGGTCCAGCGCAGCGCGGTGGTCCAGGTCCTGCCCAAGGGCTCCCTCTGAACCGCCTCCCGCCCACCTCCTAGAAGCGCGTCCATGAACCGTTATCCCGTCTGGAAGTACGCGATCATCGTGATCGCGCTGTTGGTGGGGGCCCTGTACACCCTGCCCAATTTTTTTGGTGAGGCGCCTGCGGTGCAGGTGTCCAGCGGCAAGGCCACCGTCAAGGTGGACAGCACCACGCTGGCCCGCGTGACCGAGGCGCTGAAAGCCGCTGCGATTGCGCCCGACGTGCTGGCGCTGGAAGGCAGCTCGGTGCGCGCGCGGTTTGACAGCACCGACGTGCAGCTGAAAGCCAAAGACGCGATCGAACGCGCGCTGATCCCCGACGCGGCCGACCCGTCCTATGTGGTGGCGCTGAACCTGGTGCCGCGTTCGCCCACCTGGCTGTCGTCCCTGCGTGCCGCGCCGATGTACCTGGGCCTGGACTTGCGCGGTGGTGTGCACTTCATGCTGCAGGTGGACATGCAGGCCGCGTTGACCAAAAAAGCCGAATCGCTGACCAACGACATCCGCAGCGTGCTGCGTGAAAAGAACATCCGCCACAGCGGCATCAGCCGCAACGGCCAGGCGATCGAGGTCAAGTTCCGCGACGCCGCCACGCTGCAGGCCGCCATCAATGTGTTCACAGACCAGTTTGCCGATTTGCAGACCAAGGGTGGGCCGGACGGCACCGAGTACAAACTCGACGCCAGCATCAAGCCCGAGGCCGCGCGCCGCGTGCAGGACCAGGCACTGAAGCAGAACATCACCACGCTGCACAACCGCATCAACGAACTGGGCGTGGCCGAGCCGGTGATCCAGCAGCAAGGGCAAGACCGCATCGTGGTGCAGCTGCCGGGCGTGCAGGACACCGCCAAGGCGAAAGACATTCTCGGCCGAACCGCCACGCTGGAAGTGCGGCTGGTGGACGAAAGCGCCGAGGCCCGCAGCGCCGAGATCAATTCCGGCCCGGTGCCGTTTGGTGCCGAGCGCTACCTGGAGCGCACCGGCCAGGCGGTGATCGTCAAGAAGCAGGTGCTGCTGACCGGCGAGAACCTGACCGACGCCCAACCCGGTTTTGACAACCAGACGCAAGAGGCGGCGGTGCACCTGACGCTGGACGCCAAGGGCGCGCGCATCTTCCGCGACGTGACGCGCGAGAACGTCGGCAAGCGCATGGCCATTTTGTTGTTTGAAAAAGGCAAGGGCGAGGTCGTGACGGCACCGGTGATCCGCGGCGAAATCGGCGGTGGCCGTGTGCAGATTTCGGGCCGCATGACCACCACCGAAGCCAACGACGTGGCCTTGCTGCTGCGCGCAGGCAGTCTGGCCGCGCCGATGGAAATCATCGAAGAACGCACCATTGGCCCGAGCCTGGGGGCCGACAACATTTCCAAGGGCTTCCACAGCGTGGCCTGGGGCTTTGGGGTGATCGTGCTGTTCATGGCCGGCTACTACATGCTGTTTGGCCTGTTCTCCGGCATTGCGCTGGCGGTCAACCTGCTGCTGCTGGTGGCGGTGCTGTCGATGCTGCAGGCCACGCTCACCTTGCCCGGCATGGCCGCCATGGCGCTGGCCTTGGGCATGGCGATCGACTCCAACGTGCTGATCAACGAGCGGGTGCGGGAAGAGCTGCGCAACGGCGTGTCGCCGCAGGCGGCCATCAACGCCGGCTACGAGCGTGCCTGGGCAACGATTCTGGACTCCAACATCACCACATTGATCGCCGGTCTGGCGCTGCTGGCCTTTGGCTCGGGCGCGGTGCGTGGCTTTGCGGTGGTGCACTGCATCGGTATTCTGACCAGCATGTTCTCGGCCGTGTTCTTCTCGCGCGGGCTGGTGAACTTCTGGTACGGGCGGCAGAAAAAACTCAAGAGCGTGTCCATCGGCACGGTCTGGAAACCCGGCACCGGCGGTGCCGTGGCCAAAGCGGATTGAGCGGAAAAGGGTAAAAAATGGAGTTCTTCAAGATCCGCAAAGACATCCCGTTCATGCGCCACGTGCTGGTGTTCAACGTGATCTCGTTCGTGACCTTTCTGCTGGCGGTGTTCTTCTTGTTCACCCGCGGCCTGCACCTGTCGGTGGAGTTCACCGGCGGCACCCTGATGGAGGTCAGCTACTCGCAGCCGGCCGAACTGGAGAAGGTGCGCGGCGTGGTGTCGGGCCTGGGCTACGTGGATGTGCAGGTGCAGAACTTTGGCACCGCCCGCGATGTGCTGATCCGCCTGCCGGCGCAGAAGGGCGCCACCTCCGCCCAGCAGAGCGACCAGGTGCTGGCCGCCCTCAAGCAGGCCACGCCCGACGTGACGTTGCGCCGCACCGAGTTCGTCGGCCCCCAGGTCGGCCAGGAACTGGTGGTGGACGGGCTGAAGGCGCTGGCGATGGTGATCATCGGCATCATGATCTACCTCGCCTTCCGCTTTGAGTGGAAGTTTTCGGTGGCTGCCATCGTGGCCAACCTGCACGACGTGGTCATCATCCTGGGCTTTTTCGCCTTCTTCCAGTGGGAGTTTTCGCTGGCGGTGCTGGCGGCGGTGCTGGCGGTGCTCGGTTATTCGGTCAACGAGTCGGTGGTGGTGTTTGACCGCATCCGCGAGAACTTCAAGCGCTACCGCAAGATGACGCCGGAGCAGATCATTGACAACGCCATCACCTCCACCATCAGCCGCACCATCATCACCCATGGCTCTACCCAGATCATGGTGCTCTCGATGCTGCTGTTCGGTGGCCCGACGCTGTTTTACTTTGCGCTGGCGCTGACCATCGGCATCTGCTTTGGCATCTACTCCTCGGTGTTCGTGGCCGCCGGCATCACGCTGTGGCTCGGCATCAAGCGGGACGACCTGATCAAGGGCACCGACAAGAAAGACAAGGGCGACCCGTCCGACCCGAACGCGGGCGCCACCGTCTGACCCTGCGCCACGCCACCCAGCCTGTGCCGATGTGAGCCCGCTTCCCCCCCGTCCTCCTGTGGCGTCGCTGGCGCTCGCGGCGCAGGCGCGGGAGCGGTTTGCCCAAGTGGCCTGTGCCGGCCTGCCGGCCCTGGCCAGGGCCATCCAGTTGCGGCTGGAAGAGCTGGTCGAGCAGACCGGCAGCGGGCGCGACACGCAGGTCCGCCGCGACGCCTGGGCGGCGTTCCGCGAACGCGGTGCCGACTGGGTGCAACGCACCACCACCGCCTGGCAAAGCGCGCTGCAATCGGCAACCGCCTCGCCCAACCGCGGCACCGACCCGAAGAAAATCACCTTTGAGCTGATGGGCAAGGACGTGGTGGAGAACCACATCCTGTCGTCGCGGCTCAGCCTGTCGCTGCTCGACCACGTGTCCTGGGAGCTGAGCGACCTGCGGCTGCGGGTGCAGCACCTGGAAGCCACCGGCGACTTGCCCCCCAACGACATCCTGCGCCCCGAGGTGCTGGCCCAGCAGCTGGTGGCGCAGTGGCTGGCCTGCGAACTGTCGCACGCCGCGTGGAACCTGCTGCCCGACGTCTGGCCGCAGCACCTGGCCCCGGTGCTGGTCGAGGCCTACCATGCCGCCAACGTGCTGCTGATCGACGCCGGTGTGATGGCCGAGATTGACCTGCGGCCGCTGGTGCGCCGCACCGAGTGGGGTGGCATTGAGCCGTTCGTCAGCGCACGTGCGCCAGTCCAGGCCAGCGCGGCACCGCAGCCCAAGCCAACACGCACAGTGCCCGACGGCGAGGGGCTGGCGCAGTCGCCGCAACGCGCTGAAAGCGTGCTCGGTGAGCTGATGCGGGTGTTGGGCGACCACGTCAGCGAGTTCAAACCCACCCACCAGCGCGCACCGGCGTCGGTGTTGTCCCCCGCGCTGTCCAACGCCTTGCGCACCAGCCCGGCGGGTTTGCAGGTCGACCTGGCCATGGACCAGCTGGCCGACGCCAGCCAGGCCCCGGCCCAGGTGCTGCAGCTGGCCAACTCGCTGCGCCAGCGCAGTGCCGAACTGAAGCAGCAGGCCACCAACTCCAGTGAAAAAGCCACCATCGAGGTGGTCGCGCTGATGTTCCAGAGCATCCTGACCGAAGAGCGCATCCCGGCCGTCATTCGGGTCTGGTTTGCGCGGCTGCAAATGCCGGTGCTGCGGGTGGCGCTGGCCGAGCCGGCGTTCTTCAGCACCCTGAACCACCCGGCCCGGCTGCTGATCGACCGCATGGGCGCCTGCGCCATGGGCTTTGACGCGGCCACCCTGAACGGGCAGGCGCTGGAACTGGAAATCCGCCGTGTGGTGCAGGTGATCGAGCAGTACCCGGAAACCGGTCGCCGGGTGTTCCAGTTGGTGCTGGACGAGTTCCAGAAATTCCTCGCCAAACACCTGACCGCGCCCGATGCGACGCAGCGCGTGGTGACGGTGGCGCAGCAGGTCGAGCAGCGCGAAACGCTGGCCATCCAGTACACCATCGAGCTGCGCAACCTGCTGAAAGACATGCCGGTGCGCGAGACGGTGCGCGACTTTCTCTTCAAGATCTGGGCCGAGGTGCTGGCCATGGCCGACATCCGCAACGGCCCGCAACACGCCGACACCCTGGCGCTGAAGCGCTCGGCGGCCGACCTCGTCTGGGCTGCCAGCGCCAAACCCACGCGCCATGAGCGGGCGCGGGTGATTGCCAACCTGCCCGCGCTGCTGAAGCAGCTGCGCACCGGCATGGACATGCTGGGGCTGGCGCCCAACGAGCAGGAGCGGCGCATCAAGACCCTCAGCGACACCCTGACCGAGGCCTTCCAGTCGCGCACCGAGCCGATTGCGCAGGCCCACATCGAGGCGCTGGCCAAGCGGCTGTCCAACCTCGAAGACTACCTGGTGGCCGACGAGGGCGAGCTGGGCGGGCTGCCGCTGGACGCGGTCAGCATCGAGCTGATGGTGGGGGTGGACGCGTCGTCCATCGAGGTGCTCGCCGACGCCGACATGCCCAGCCCGCCGCCGTCGGCCGCCTGGGCGCTGCTGGGCCATTTGCAGCTGGGGGCGTGGTACACGCTGCGGCACAACCACCAGGTCAACCAGGTGCAGTTTGCCTGGCAAAGCGAGCGCGGCCAGCTGATGCTGTTCGCGTCGTCCGACGGGCTGAACTTCCTGATCCAGGTGGGCCGTGTGGCGGCCTTGCTGGCCGGTGGGGAACTGGCGCCGCAGGAAGGCGATGCGCTGACGGTGCGCGCCACGCGCGACGCGCTGGAAAAGCTCAGCGCCGAGCCGGGGCGTTTGCTGGGTTGATGTGGCGGGCGCTCAGTGCGCCAGCCGGCCTTCGGTGTCGTCGCACAGCTCGTCGAGGACGAGCGAGTCGGGCTCTTCGCCAAAACGCCAGTAGACCATCATCACGATGATCTTCAGGTCGTCGATCGCCACCGGGTTGCCGGGCGCGGCCATCGCGCGGTCGATGACGATTTCGCGCATGAAGGCGGGCAGCACGCCCGAGGTTTCCAGAAAGCTCACAAAGCCCAGGCACTGGGCGCCGAGGTGGTCTTGTTCTTCGGCGCAATACACCCGCAGGCTGCTGGGCGATTGCGGCAGCGCGTTGGGCGGCAGCACGGCCGAGGCCTGTGCGGTGAGGTTCAGGCCGTCCAGCCAGTGCAGTGCCTGTTCGATTTCTTCGTCGTCAAAGCCCACTGCGCTGAGCTTGCGCCCCAGCTGCGACAACTCGGGGCAGGCGTCACCGCGCCAGTAATTTTCATAGACGAACACGAGCACTTCAAACATGCGCTTAATGTAGCGCATCGGCCACAGACCTAGCCTCGGCCTATACGCTGGAAGAGGCCGCCAGGCAGGCGGGCCACCTGGTCGGCCAATTCCAGTTCCAGCAATTGGCCCTGCAGGTGGGCCGCGTCCAGCCCGGTGCGGGCCATCAGCACGTCCAGACTGGCCGGATCGTGCCCCAAAGCCTCTAAAACTGCATTTTTCAAGCCATTTTGGCCTTCAGCCCTAGTGGAATCTAGCGATTTAGCTATGGATTCAGGAGCAATTCCGGCCGAACCAGGCCAACGCAACTCTTCCAGCACGTCCTGCGCCGACTCGACCAGCTTGGCGCCCTGCTTGATCAGCGCATGGCAGCCGCGCGACTGCGGCGCGTGGATGGAGCCGGGGATGGCGAACACCTCCTTGCCCTGTTCCAGCGCCAGCCGCGCGGTGATCAGCGAGCCCGACTGCAGCGCCGCCTCCACCACCAGCGTGCCCTGGCTGAGCGCGGCAATGATGCGGTTGCGGCGTGGGAAGTTGTGCGCCAGCGGCGGCGTGCCCAGCGGCAGTTCGCTCACCACCAGCCCGTTGGCGGCAATGCGGTGGGCCAGCCCGAGGTGGCGTTTGGGGTAGACCCGGTCGAGCCCGGTGCCCACCACCGCGATGGTGCGGCCCCCCGCGTCGAGCGCGCCAGTGTGGGCCTCGCCGTCGATGCCCAGCGCCATGCCCGACACCACCACCAGCCCGGCCTGCGCAAAGCTGCCGGCAAAGGCCTGGGCGTTGGCGCAGCCCTGGGGCGTGGGGTTGCGGCTGCCGACGATGGCCAGCGCCGGGTCGGTCAGCGTGCCGTCGCTCAGCCCACTGCCCACGGCGTACAGCAGTAGCGGCGGGTCTTCGGTGCGCAGCAGCGCGGCAGGGTAGTCGGCGTCGGCCAGGCCCCAGATGCGGCGGTCGGCGGCGCCGTCCAGCCAGGCTTCGGTGGCGGCGAGTTGGGTGTCGAAATCCGGTGGTGGGGTGGCCAGGGCCTTGGCCTGCGCGTCGCTGACCACCTGGCGCAGTGCACCGAGGGGTTGCGCCAACACCGCCTCGGGCAGGCCGAAGGCCGCCAGCAGGCGGCGCGCGGTGTCGGGCCCGACACCTGGCGTCAGCGTGAGCCGCAGCCAGCCGGCCAGCTCGTTGCCGCGCATGCCGGCGTGCCTCAGCGTGGGTTGCTGAAGCGGTCGCCGACCTGCACGCCGTCGGTGATTTCCAGAATCAGCGCGTAGGACAGGCGGTCAAAGGTGCGGAACACCATCATCAGGCCGTTGCGTTCGTCGGGCAGCTTGACGGCGGTGCGTTCGCCGTTGGTGCGGTCCACCAGCCGCCGGCCGTCGCTGATGAGGGCCAGCACGTGGCCGCGCTCCAGCCCGTCGCGCGCGCCACGGTTCAACACCACCACCTGGTTCTGCGCCGCGTAGCGCACCGCGTTGCCATAGACGGACACGATCTGCCCGGCCGTGGGCTGCGGCGGGATGCGTGGCGCGTAGGTCAGCAGTTCACGCGGTGGCTCGGGCATCAGCCGGTCGCCGGCGCGCATTTCTTCCTTGGCGCTGAGGATGTCCACCGTGGCGGGGATCACGTCGGTGGTGGTCTTGCCCTTGTCGTCGGTCGTCTGGCGCAGCGACTCGCCACGGACCAGCTCGGCCTTGCCGACAAACTGCGCTTCGTAGCCCAGCACCTCTTTGGTGGTGGGGTCGGCCAGCGGTTTGGCGTTGCGGTAGATGCGCCAGTAGCGGGGCGTGGTGTCGGCGTCGGGCAGGTTGCCGCGGGCGTAGGCGCGCTCGCCCTGGGTCACCAGCACCCGGCTGTCTTTGTTGGCGATCAGGCGCGGGGCTTTTTCCAGCGCCCCCAGTTCCACAATCTGCGCGTCGGTCAGGAAGGGCTCGGTGAGGTTGGGTGCGAGCGTGGGGATCGCGTCGTCCGCCAACCCTTCGCTGCGGGTGCGGGGCGACAGGCGCACGGTCTGGATCGGCTCGCCGTCGGTCAGGTTGTCGCCGTTGGCGCGGCCCATCCTCAAGCGCGCGCGACCGCCCGACTTGTCGAGGTACATCGTCTGGCCGGGGTAGATGCGGTGCGGGTTGCGGATCTGGTCGAGGTTCATGCCCCACAGCTCAGGCCAGCGCCACGGTGTCTTCAGGAACAGGCCGGAAATAGCCCACAGCGTGTCGCCCTTCTTGACCGTGTACTCCTCGGGCGCGTTGGGCGCCAGTTCGCTCAGCGGCACGCCACTTTGCGCCACTTGCTGCGCGGTTTCCCGCTGGGCCGGGTAGATGGGGAAGTTTTGTGCCTGGGCCGGCAGTGCCGTGGCCAGTACCGCCAACGCAGCGCCGAGACCGGTGGTCAGGGTGCGGAATTCATGAGGTTTCAAAGAGAGGTCTCCAGACTGACCGGGGAGTGAATTGTTCGGCGATTTTGCGCCCAAGGCCTCAAACCGGCAACGCTTATTGGGCGTGCGCCACCAGCCACTTGGCAAATTAGCGAAAATGGCAACAAATCACCGACTTTCTCCTGCCATGGCCCTCCTGCCCATTCTTTGTTACCCCGACCCCCGCCTGCACACCGTGGCCAAGCCCGTGGCGGCGGTGGACGACCGCATCCAGACGCTGGTGGCCGACATGTTCGCCACCATGTACGACGCCAACGGCATTGGCCTGGCGGCCACGCAGGTGAACGTGCACGAACGCCTGATCGTCATCGACGCCAGCGAAGACCGCGACCAGCCGCTGGTGCTGATCAACCCCGAAGTGGTGTGGGCCAGCCCGGAAACCCAGGTCTCGGACGAAGGCTGTCTGTCGGTGCCCGGCATCTACGACGGCGTGGCCCGCTCGGTGGCGGTGCGGGTGACCGCCCTCAACCTCGACGGCCAGCCACACACGGTGGAGGCCGAAGGCCTGCTGGCGGTGTGCATCCAGCACGAGATGGACCACTTGCTGGGCAAGGTGTTTGTGGAGTACCTGTCGCCCTTGAAGCGCAACCGCATCAAAACCAAAATGGTCAAGGCCCGGCAGATGGCCGAGCGCGAGGCCGGGCGTTGAGCGTTGCGCCCCGCGTCGTCTTCGCGGGCACGCCTGAATTTGCCCGCGTTGCCCTGCAGGCGCTGCACGCCGCCGGTTTTCACATCCCGCTCGTTCTGACGCAGCCCGACCGGCCCGCCGGCCGCGGCATGAAGCTGCAGGCCTCGCCGGTGAAGCAGTTCGCGCTCGACCACCACATCGCCGTGGCGCAGCCGCGCAGCCTGCGGCTCGACGGCAAGTACCCGGAAGACGCGGCCCTGGCCCGCGAAGCGATGGCCGAAGCGCGCGCCGACGTGATGGTGGTGGCCGCCTACGGGCTGATCCTGCCGCAGTGGGTGCTGGACGCGCCCGTTCAGGGCTGCCTGAACATCCACGCCTCTCTGCTGCCGCGGTGGCGCGGCGCGGCGCCGATCCACCGCGCTATTGAGGCCGGTGACGCGGACACCGGCATCACCATCATGCAGATGGACGCCGGACTCGACACCGGCGACATGCTGCTGGTGGAGCGCACCGCCATCGCGCCGCACGACACCACCGCCCGCCTGCACGACCGGCTGGCCACCCTGGGCGGGCGGTTGGTCGTGGAAGCGCTGGAGATCGCGGCCTGCGGTGGTTTCACGCCCGTGCCGCAACCCGCCGAGGGCGTGACCTACGCGCACAAGATCGAGAAAGCCGAAGCCGCCATCGACTGGTCGCAACCCGCCGAGGTGATCGAGCGCCGCGTGCGCGCCTTCGACCCGTTCCCGGGGGCGTCCACCGCGCTGGTCGGGGAGGCTGTGAAGGTGTGGCGCTCTGAAATTGAGAGCGCTACCGACAGGTTTGATGATGGCTCAGGCCAAATTCTGTCTGTCAACGGCGACGGTGTGCGGGTCCAGTGCGGCCAGGGCGTGTTGCGCCTGACCGAACTGCAGCGTGCCGGCGGCAAGCGCTTGCCAGTGGCAGATTTTTTGCGCGGCTTTCCGCTGCAACCAGGGCAGACACTGGGATGAACAGCCTGCGCCGGACCTTCTCACATCCGGCCTTTCGGCAGAGCGCGCGTGAGATGGCGTCTGTTGCACCCGGCATGGCCGCCTGGGGCATGATGACCGGCGTGGCCATGGTCAAGTCGGGCATGAGCGTGGCCGAGGCGGTGGCGATGACGTTGCTGGTCTTCGCCGGCAGTTCCCAGCTTGCCGCCATGCCCTTGATTGCCGCGGGCGCGCCGATGGCGGTGATTCTGGTCACCGGCTTCTGCGTCAACCTCCGCTTCGTGGTCTTCAGCGCCCACCTGCGCGCCTACATGATGCATTTGCCTCTGGCGCGCCGGCTCTTCACCGGCTACCTCACCACCGACCTCAGCTACGTGCTGTTCACCCGCCGCTACCCGCAGGCGTCCAGCGACCCCGAAACACGCGAGGCCGAGCAGGCCTACCTCGCCGGCGGCAGCGTGCTGAACTGGGTCAGCTGGCAAACCGCCAGCCTGATCGGCATTGCACTGGCCCACGCGGTGCCCATGGCCTGGGGGCTGGGTTTTGCCGGCATCCTGGCGCTGCTGGGCATTGGCTGCTCGCTGGCCACCAGCCGGTTGCGGTTGGTGTCGGCCGGGGTGGCGGGTGCCGCGGCGGTGGCGGCGTTTGCGCTGCCGTTCAAACTCAACATCGTGGTGGCGATCGCTGCCGCCGTGGCGCTCTGCCTGTTGCTGGAAAAACCGGGCCTGCCCGATGGAGACCCCCGGTGACCGAAGCCAACGTCACCGATGGCTGGACGCTGTGGGTCATCGCTGGCCTGACGGTGGTGACCGTCATTTCGCGCTCGTTCTTCTTCATCTCCAGCCAACCCTGGCAACTGCCCCGCTGGGCGCAGCGGGGCCTGCAGTACGCACCCATTGCCGCGCTGGTGGCGGTGGTCGGCCCCGAGATCGTGATGCAGAACGGCCAGCTGCCCACCACCTGGCAAGACGCCCGGCTCTTCGGCGCCGCCGCCGGTGCCGCTTTCTTCTTCTGGCGCAAGGGCCAGGGGCAGGCGGTGCTGGGCACGATTCTGGTGGGCATGGCGGTCTACCTGCCGCTGCACATCGGGCTGGGCTGGTGAATCGGGCGCCCTCTTAAAATCAACAGCTTTTGTGACTCCTGAACGACGCCGCCATGAACATCCTTCGCTTCACCGACCTTTGCGCACAAGACCAGGTGCGCGGCCAGCGGGTGCTGATCCGTGCCGACCTGAACGTGCCACAGGACGAAGCCGGCCGCATCACCGAAGACA
Organism: Pseudomonadota bacterium; assembly: GCA_040384665.1. Taxonomy (GTDB): domain Bacteria; phylum Pseudomonadota; class Gammaproteobacteria; order Burkholderiales; family Burkholderiaceae_C; genus PCRC01. The sequence continues at coordinate 25,624 of JAZKIY010000065.1, read as the reverse complement.
CCCGCATCCGCGCCTCGGTGCCCTGCATTGAACAGGCGCTGAAGGCCGGCGCGGCGGTGATGGTCACCTCCCACCTCGGCCGCCCGACCGAAGGCGAGTTCAAGCCCGAAGACTCGCTCGCCCCGGTGGCGACCCGTCTGGCCGAGCTGCTGGGCCGCCCGGTGCCACTGATCGCCAAGTGGGTGGACGGCGTGGCCGTGAACCCCGGCGAGGTGGTGATGCTGGAGAACTGCCGCCTGAACAAAGGCGAGAAAAAGAACGACCCGGTGCTGGCCAAGAAAATGGCCGCGCTGTGCGACGTGTTCGTGCACGACGCCTTTGGCACCGCCCACCGCGCCGAGGCCTCCACCTACGGCGTGGCGCAGTTTGCCAAGGTGGCCTGCGCCGGCCCGCTGCTGGCCGCCGAGATCGACGCCATCACCCGTGCGCTGGAGAACCCCAAGCGCCCGCTGGTGGCCATCGTCGCCGGCTCCAAGGTCAGCACCAAGCTCAGCATTCTCAAAAGCCTGGCCGCCAATGTGGACCAGCTGATCGTCGGCGGCGGCATTGCCAACACCTTCATGCTGGCCATGGGCCTGCCCATCGGCAAATCGCTCGCCGAACCGGCGCTGGTGGAAGAAGCCAAAGCCGTGATCGAGATGATGAAAGCGCGCGGTGCGGCGGTGCCCATTCCCACCGACGTGGTGGTGGCCAACGAGTTTGCCGCCATGGCGCGTGCCAACAAGGTGCCGGTGGAAGCGGTGCAGGACGACGATTTGATCCTCGACATCGGCCCCCGCACCGCCGCCGAACTGGCCGGCATCATTGCGCGCGCCGGCACGGTCGTGTGGAACGGGCCGATGGGCGTGTTCGAGTACGACCAGTTTGCCGGCGGCACCCGCACGCTGGCGGCGGCGATTGCGCATTCACCGGCCTTCAGCATTGCGGGTGGTGGCGACACGCTGGCCGCGATTGCCAAGTACGGCATTGAAAAAGACATTGGCTACATCTCTACCGGCGGCGGTGCCTTCCTGGAGGTGCTGGAGGGCAAGACCCTGCCGGCGTTTGAAATCCTGATGCAGCGTGCGGCAGCGTAACTGCGCTGTAACCGGTGCATGAGAAAATGAAACCTGGTTACAGCACAGGCCTTTGTGCTGCCCGCCACTGACCCCAGAAAGCCCACCATGCGCCGCGCCACCAAGATTGTTGCCACCCTCGGCCCCGCCTCCAGCGACCCGGCGTTGCTGGAGCAGATGATCCGGGCGGGCGTCAACGTGGTGCGGCTCAACTTCAGCCATGGCGTGGCGCAAGACCACATCGACCGCGCCCGCCTGGTGCGTGAAGCGGCGCAGCGCGCGGGCCGCGAAGTGGCCATCATGGCCGACCTGCAGGGCCCGAAAATCCGCGTCGGCAAGTTCGCCGAAGGCAAGGTCATGCTGGTGCCGGGTGCGAAGTTTGTACTCGATGCCTCGCGCACCGTGCTGGGCGACTTGAGCGGCGTTGGCCTCGACTACAAAGAGCTGCCACGCGATGTGAAGGCCGGCGACAGCCTGCTGCTCAACGACGGGCTGATCGTGCTGACGGTGGACGCCGTCAAGGGCGAGCAGGTGCACACCACGGTCAAGCTCGGCGGCGAGCTGTCCAACAACAAGGGCATCAACAAGCAGGGTGGCGGCCTCACCGCGCCAGCGCTGACCGCCAAAGACATGGACGACATCCGCACCGCGATGCGTTTCCAGGCCGACTACGTGGCGGTGAGTTTCCCCAAGAACGCCACCGACATGGAGTTGGCGCGCCAGCTGTGCAACGTGGCGGCGGCCGAGTTCGGCCACAAGCCGGGGCTGATCGCCAAGATCGAGCGGGCCGAGGCGATTCCCAGGCTGGTTGAGATTTTGCTGGCCAGCGACGGCATCATGGTGGCCCGTGGTGACCTCGCGGTCGAGGTCGGCAATGCCACCGTGCCGGCGCTGCAAAAACGCATGATCCGCCTGGCGCGCGAGCACGACAAGGTCGTCATCACCGCCACGCAAATGATGGAAAGCATGATCACCAACCCGGTGCCCACCCGGGCCGAGGTGAGCGACGTGGCCAACGCGGTGCTGGACGGCACCGACGCGGTGATGCTGAGCGCCGAAACCGCCGCCGGCAGGTACCCGCTGGAAACCATCATCGAGATGGCCAACATCTGTGTGGAGGCCGAAAAAGCCGAAGACGTGCGGCTCGACGCCGACTTCACCGGCATGACCTTTGGCCGCATCGACCAGTCGATTGCGATGGGCGCGCTGTTCACAGCCCACCATCTGGGTGCCAAGGCCATCGTCGCGCTGACCGACTCCGGCTCCACCCCGCTGTGGATGAGCCGCCACCGCATCCACGTGCCGATTTATGCGCTCACGCCAAAAATTGCCACGCAGCGCAAGATGGCGCTGTACCGCAACGTGCGTCCGCTGCTGATGGACACCAGCGTCGACCGCGACACCGCGCTGGCCGACGCCGAAGCCCACCTGAAAAGCCGCAACATCGTGCAGACTGGTGATGTCTACGCCATCACCTGCGGCGAACCCATGGGCTCACCTGGCGGCACCAACATGCTGAAAGTGTGCCGCGTCGGTTGAATCCGCAATGGCGCCTCCCACGTAAGTCAGTCCGTGTCCAAAGAACCTTCCCCCATGCGCCGCGCCGGTCTGTTTGGCCTGCTGGCCGCCGCCTTCACCCCGCTGCTGCAAGCCTGCTCGCCGCTGCGCATCATCAACGCGCTGGCGCCCAGCAGCACCTATACCCTCACCAGCGACCAGGCCTACGGCCCGAACGCCCGGCAGAAAATCGACGTCTACCAGCCCAACCCGCCGGTGCCCGACGCACCGGTGGTGGTGTTTTTCTACGGCGGCAGCTGGACCACGGGCGACCGGGCCGACTATTTGTTTGCCGGTGAAGCACTGGCCTCGCGCGGCATCGTCACGCTGATTGCCGACTACCGGCTCAGCCCCGAGGTGCGCTACCCGGTGTTCCTGCAGGACAGCGCGCTGGCGGTGAAATGGGTGGCCGACAACGCCAAACGCTTTGGCGCCGACCCGAAAAAACTCTTTGTGATGGGCCACAGCGCCGGCGGCTACAACGCCGCCATGGTGGCGCTGGACCCGCGCTGGCTGGGGGCGGTGGGCATGCGGCCCGAGCAGCTGGCAGGCTTCATCGGCATTGCCGGCCCCTACGATTTCCTGCCCATCGTCAATCCCGATGTGCAGGTGGCCTTCAGCTGGCCCAACACACCGCCCGACAGCCAGCCGCTGTTGCACGCCAGCAAGGCCGCGCCCCGAACCCTGCTGCTGGCCGCCCGCAACGACACGCTGGTGAACCCGGTGCGCAACACCGAAGGCCTGTCGAAAAAACTGCGCGACGCGGGCGTGCCGGTTCAGACCGAAATTTTCGATGGCGTCAGCCACGTCACCATCATCGGCTCGCTGGCCAAGCCACTGCGCCTGCTGGCGCCGGTACTGGACCGGGTGGCCGAGTTCGTCAAAGCCAACAAGGCCGCCTGAACGCGCCGTGCCAATGTCGGCACGGGTAAAATCCGGGGCAGTTACAACCGGGTTACCACCCACCCCCTGAGGATTTACCCATGGCACTCGTCTCGATGCGCGAGCTGCTGGACCACGCCGCCGCGAACGGCTACGGCATTCCAGCGTTTAACGTCAACAACCTGGAACAGGTGCAGGCCGTGATGGCCGCAGCCGACGAGGTGGGTTCACCGGTCATCCTGCAGGCCAGCGCCGGCGCCCGCAAATACGCTGGCGAGTCCTTCATCAAGCACCTGATCCAGGCCGCCTGCGAGGCCTACCCGCACATTCCGCTGGTGATGCACCAGGACCACGGCACCAGCCCCAAGATCTGCGAAGGTGCGATTCAGCTGGGCTTCGGCTCGGTGATGATGGACGGCTCGCTGCGCGAAGACGGCAAGACCCCGGCCGACTTTGCCTACAACGTGGACGTGACACGCAAGGTCGTGGACATGGCGCACAAGGTTGGCGTCACCGTGGAAGGTGAGCTCGGCTGCCTGGGCAACCTGGAAACCGGCGAGGCGGGCGAAGAAGACGGCGTTGGCGCCGAAGGCAAGCTGGACCACAGCCAGATGCTGACCGACCCCGAAGAGGCCGCCCAGTTCGTCAAGGCCACCCAGCTCGACGCGCTGGCCATCGCCATTGGCACCAGCCACGGCGCCTACAAGTTCAGCCGCCCGCCCACCGGCGACATCCTGGCGATTTCCCGCGTGAAGGAAATCAACAAGCGCATTCCCAACACCCACCTGGTGATGCACGGCAGCTCCAGCGTGCCGCAGGACCTGCTGGACATCATCAACCAGTACGGCGGCAAGATGAAGCAGACCTACGGCGTGCCGGTCAAGGAGATTCAGGAAGCCATCCGCTATGGCGTGCGCAAGATCAACATCGACACCGACATCCGCATGGCCATGACCGGCGCGGTGCGCAAGTTCCTGTTTGAGAACCCCGACAAGTTCGATGCCCGCGAATGGCTCAAGCCCGCCCGCGAAGCCGCCAAGGCCATCTGCAAGCAGCGCTACATCGAGTTCGGTTGCGAAGGCCAGGGCGCCAAGATCAAGGGCCACAGCCTGCAGGTGGTGGCTGGGCAGTACGCCAAAGGGGAGTTGGCGCAGGTGGTGAACTGAGTGGGCGCTTCCCCTTTCCGGTGGGAATAACCTATTGCAAATCAACAGCCAGGGTTGTGTGCCATGTATTGGTGGAACATCAAAAAACTTAGAGCCGAGCTGATTGCCAGAACGCTGACTGAGCAGACGCGCTTCTGGTATTTATTTTGTGGCGCTATGGCGACTTCGGTACTGCTTGAATTTCGCTTCGTCTCCGAGGACACCACCCTTTGGGGGAAGGTGGTTTCAGTGGTCATGATAAGCAGTACCGCGCTCGGTACGGTGTTGGCCTACAGATCGAACGGTGGCGCAGCGGGGCATTCATTTTTGGAGCGGTATATGTCCATAGGATGGGTGTGTCTGATGCGGGTCTTAGTTCTACTCGTGCCAGTGATCTTGATCGGTTACGTTCTTGCGGCACTGCTTGGAATACCGATAGAAGAAAAAGGAAGCTATCTAGACACGGCAATCACTTTATTGTTGGTAGTGGTTTATTACGCTGGTCTTTGCAGGCACATCCGCTTTGTAGCCAATGAAGAACGATCCGCAGCCTTATCTGCTGAATAAAAGCCGGCGCTGGGTTTGAAGCGGCGGCTGACGCGGAAGGTGGTTCAGCCATCGCCGGTGCATGCCTGACCAGGAGAACTCAGGGCACACCCGGCATCCCAGCATGACCATTCAACTTGACCACACCATTGTGCCGTCCCGCACCGCGGCCGCTTCAGCCAGACGCCTGGCGGAACTGCTCGATGTGCCCTGTGGGCCGGCGCAGGCAGGGCCATTTTTTGCGGTGTACGTGAACGAGGGGTTGACGCTGGACTTCATTGAGACGGACGAAGATTTTCCGGTTTACCATTTCTGCTTTCGGGTGAGTGAAACCGTGTTCGACGGCGTGCTTGGCCGCATTCAGGCCGCCGCCATTCCCTACCGCAGCAGCGTGCGCGGTCCTATTGATCGGCGGGTCAACACCGACCATGGCGGCCGCATGCTCTATTGGAATGAGCCCGACGGGCACCAGTGGGAAATCCTGACGGTGAGCTATGCACGGCAGAAGGGCTAGACCCGTTGCACCGGGACCCGCCCCGCAGAAAAATTGGGGACAGATGCCAACTTCCTTTTGAGCCATGGCCCAATCAGAAATGAACACACCGAACCTGCCCCAACCCGGCGCCGTCCTGTTCGCCAAAGACCTGCCGCGCGTCGCACGTTTCTACGAAGGTGTTGTGGGGCTGGTGGTGGTTGCCACCGAGAGTGACCACATCGTGCTGGAACGGCCACATTTTCAGTTGGTGCTGCACGGCATTCCCCAAAAGATCGCTGCATCGATCAGCATCACCTCACCGCCACAACTGCGCGAGGCGGTGCCGGTGAAGCTGGTCTTTCCGGTGGCCAGCCTCGCGGCGGCAAGGGCCATGGCGCCAGCGCTCGGCGGTGGCTTGTCACCGACATCCAAAGAGTGGGAGGCGAGGGGCTTCCGTGCCTGTGACGGTTACGACCCGGAAGGCAATGTCGTGCAGTTTCGGGAAGCGGTGGCCTAGCCCTTTTGCCAGGTTGGCATCCTCCCCATCCATGGGTACAGTCGCTGCTTCAGCCACGGAACATGGAGCCGACACATGCAATACAAGGGAAGCTGCCACTGCGGCAAGGTGGCATTCACGGTAGAGGGTGAGATCAGCGGTGTGATGTCGTGCAACTGCTCGATATGCCAGAGAAAAGGGGCACTCATGTGGTTTGTGCCGCGCGACACCCTGCACCTGCTCACCCCGGATGACAACGCCGGCACCTACCTGTTCAACAAGCACGTGGTCCAGCACCGGTTCTGCGCCACCTGTGGGATTCACCCGTATGGCGAGGGCGTTGACCCCAAGGGCAACCGCATGGCTGCGATCAACATCCGCTGTCTGGAGGGTGTCGATCCCGCCGCGGTGCCTGTGACGCAGTTCGATGGCCGCTCCATGTGAACCGCGCCGTCCGTCTCATCGCCCTTTTTGAAGCTTTCAAGGGCGTGCTGGTTCTGGTGGCGGCCACGGGCCTGTTGTCGCTGCTGCACAAGGACGTGGTGGCCCTGGCGACACGGTTGCTGGCGCACCTGCACCTCAACCCGGCCGCCAAATACCCGCAGATCTTTCTCGATGCCGCAAGCCATCTGCAGGATTCGCGGTTGCTGCTGCTGGCGCTGGGGGCGGCGGCCTATTCCACGGTGCGGCTGGTGGAAGCCTATGGCCTGCTGAAAGAACGCCCCTGGGCCGAGTGGCTGGCCGCAGGCAGCGGGGGCATCTACCTGCCGATTGAGGTCTTCGAGTTCTTGCACCGCCCCACCGCGTTGCGGGCGGCGGTGTTGGTCGCCAACGCGTTGGTGGTGGCCATCATGGTCCGTGCGTTGGTGAAGCGCCGCGAGGCCCGGCTGCCGACGGCAGCGTGAATGCGTGCTACTGCGCCAGCACCCGCGCCAGTTCCAGCAGCTTCACATCCACCGGCTTGGTCTGGCCAGCCACGTCGGCCAGCGGTGTGGTGGTTATGTCCAGTCCGCGGGTGCCCACCAGCACGCCGTGGGTGCCTTGTGCCAGCTGCGCCACCGCCGCTGCGCCCAACCGCGTGGCGAGCACCCGGTCGGCCGCGGTGGGGATGCCGCCGCGCACCATGTGGCCCAGCGTGGTGAGGCGCAGCTCAAAACCAATCGCGTCGCGGTGTTCGGCAAAGTGCTGCACCATGGCCTGTGCGTTGTGTTTCGCGCCTTCGGCCACCACCACGATGGCGTGGGTCTTGCCGCGCTGGTAGGCGGCGCGCAGGCGTTCGGCCACCTCGTGGGGCTCGATGTCGAATTCGGGGATGGCAATCACCTCTGCGCCGCCGGCGATGCCGGCCATCAGCGCGATGTGGCCGCAGTGCCGGCCCATGGTCTCGACCAGAAACGCGCGTTGGTGTGACGAGCCGGTGGTGCGCAGCCGGTCGATGGCTTCCAGCGTGACGTTCACCGCCGTGTCCACGCCAATGGTGGTGTCGGTGCCCACAATGTCGTTGTCGATGGTGGAGGCCACGCCCACCACCGCAAAACCGGCTTGCGCCAGCGCGTGCGAGCCGGTCTGCGAACCGTTGCCGCCCACCACCACCAGCGCGTCGATGCCGCGCTGCGCCAGGTTGCGGAGGGCTTTGGTGCGGCCGGCTTCGGTGCGGAATTCGGCACTGCGGGCGCTGCCCAGCACCGTGCCGCCGTGCTGGATGATGCCGCCCACCTCGCGTGCGCCCAGCGGCTGCAGCGTATCGCTGATCAGCCCGGCGTAGCCATTGCGCACGCCAAAAATCTCCCAACCCTGCGCCAGCGCGGCACGGGTGGCCGCGCGGATGGCCGCGTTCATGCCGGGTGCGTCGCCGCCGCTGGTGAGGATGCCGATTTTGCGCATCGGGGCAGTGTAGCGGCGCCATGCGATGATTCAGGGTTGTTGATTTCAGCCTTGTACGCCGCATGAGCCACCCACTGCACACCTCCACCCTCACCTCGCTGCCGCTGCTCGCACGTGGCAAGGTGCGTGACAACTACGCCGTGGGCGACGACCGCATCCTGATGGTGGCGAGCGACCGCATCAGCGCGTTCGACGTGATCATGGGCGAGCCCATTCCAGGCAAGGGCGAGCTGCTGACGCAGATGGCGCTGTTCTGGTTCGACCAGCTGGGCCACATCTGTACCCATCACCTCACCGGCGACGCGCCAGAAAGTGCCGTGACAGCCGCCGAAGTGCCGCAGGTCAAAGGCCGGTCCATGCTGGTGAAGCGCCTGCAGCCCATTCCGGTGGAAGCCGTGGTGCGTGGCTACCTGGCCGGCAGCGGCTGGAAGGAGTACCAGGACACCCGCTCGGTCTGTGGCGTGCCGTTGCCCGAGGGACTGAAGAACGCGTCCAGGCTGCCCGAACCCATTTACACCCCGGCCGCCAAGGCGGCGGTGGGCGAGCACGACGAGAACATCACTTTCGAGCGGACGGTCGAGATGGTCGGCGCCGACCTGGCTGGCCGCATCCGCGACATCTCCATCGCGCTGTACAAGGCGGCCAGCGCGATTGCCGCCACCAAGGGCATCATCATTGCCGACACCAAGTTCGAGTTCGGCCTGGACAAAGACGGCGCGCTGGTGCTCATGGACGAGGTGCTGACACCCGATTCGTCCCGCTACTGGCCGGCAGAGTCGTATGAAAAAGCCCATGCCGAAGGCCGCAACCCGCCGAGCTACGACAAGCAGTTCCTGCGCGACTGGCTGGAACAGCAGCCGTGGGACAAGGCGCCGCCCGCGCCCACGCTGCCGGCCGAGGTGATTGCCAACACCGCGGCCAAGTACCGCGAAGCCCTGCAGCGCCTGCTGGGCTGAGCCGCCACAGGCTCAGGCGGTGATGGCCCGGCGCACCGCCGACAGCGGCGCGTCGTCCCGCAGGCTGACGCTGCGGCCCACAATCTCCACGCCCAGGTCCTTCCACAGCTGGGGCAGGTCGGGCGTGACCGGCTTGTCTTTCATGCCGGCATACAGCTCGGCCAGCACCGCCATGCCGGTGGCCCGGTCGGCGCGCTTCAGCGTTTCTTCCAGGCTCAGCGCCACACCGTAGTGGCTGCCGCTGGCCACCAGGCCGCGCAGTGCGTCTTGCAGGCCGACGCGGTTGTGGCTGCGTTGGCGCATGGCCACGTCGGCCAGCAGGCAGAACATCGCGCCGCCCCAGTAGGTGCGGCCCCAGCTCGGGGTGAAGTCCAGCCCGCGGTCGCCCGGCTGGGGCAGGCCTTGGTGCAGGCTGGCGGGCAACTGCACCCAGACGCTGCTGGCGGTGGTGAGCCCGGCCCGCGCCCGGGCGATGATCTCCACATACGTCGCGGCGCCCTCGTGGAACCAGTTGTGGCGGCGCGGCAGGTAGGGAATGGCGAGGTGCACCATCTCGTGCACCATGACCCAGTCGTCCAGCAGCCGTGCGGCAGAGGTGTCGCGGCCCAGGTTGACGCGCACCGTGGGCGGTGGGCCGTTGAAGGTGGTGCCACCGTTCACGCCGCTGCCGTGGGTGGGCACCACCACAATCTCGCCGCCATCCACCGGGTAGCGGCCAAAGTACGCGGTCACGGCGTTGGCCGAGCGCAGCACCCACTGCTTGGCCAGCGCCCGCTGGGTGGCGTTGAAGCCGGGGGCGAACTGCAGTTCGATGTGGGCGCTGCCCACCTTGAGCGCTTCCACCACCACGTCCTCGCCCGCGTCGGCCGGCACGGTCTGGCGTTGCGCGTGGCCGGGCAAGGCCGGCAGCAGGGTGAGCAGGGACGCGATGGCCTGGCGGCGAAGGAGCGGCATGGGGTGTCCTATTCCCTGATCGCGCGGGGGCCGCGCACCTTCGTCCGAGTGGGCACCGGCTGGATTGGTTCCAGCCAGCCAGGGCCTTCGTCAGCTCAGCACGACGCTGCTGAGTCGGCGGCGGTAGCTGGCCACGGTCGGGTCTTGCGGCGGAATCTGGCCATCGGCCACTTTGGCCCTGGGCGGCTCGATCAGCTCCAGGATGGCGATGCAGGTCTTGCGGGCGAGGTCGTCGTGCCAGGCCTTGTCGCGCATCAGGATGTCGAGCAGCTCGTCCATCGCTTCGGTCCAGCGCTGCGTGGCCATCAGCAACTGGGCTTTGGCGAAACGGGCGTCAAAATCACGGCGGTTGGCCGCAATTTTTGCATCAAACCCGGCCTCAGCCTTAGAAAAATCTGGTGTTTCAGCTACAGAATCAATAGCGTTCATCCAGCGCTGGAGTGCGTCAAAACGGCGGTTCTGGGCGGTGGTGGCGATCACCGGGGCAAAAGCGACCTTGGCGTCGTCGTCGCGGCCCATCTGCAGCAGCAGCTTCACGTAGTCGAAGCGGGCGGCCTCGTTGGCCGGGTCGGTGGCCACCGCGTGCTGCAGTTTCTCCAGTGCGGCGTCGGCGTTGCCCTCGGCCAGCAGGTCCAGGGCTTCTTCTTCCTCTTCCTCGGCGGCCACTTCTTCCGGTGTGGGCAGGTGCTTGTCGAGAAACTCGCGCACCTTGCCTTCGGGCAGCGCGCCCATGAAACCGTCCACCGGCTTGCCGTCGATCAGCAGAATGCAGGTCGGCAGGCTGCGCACGCCGAAGGCGCTGGAGAGCTGTTGTTCCTCGTCGGCATTGACCTTGACGAGCTTGAAGCAGCCTTCGTAGGCGGTTTCCAGCTTTTCCAGGACCGGGCCGAGCGACTTGCAGGGGCCACACCAGTCGGCCCAGAAATCGACCAGGACCGGGGTGGATTTGGAGGTTTCCATGACCTCGGTTTCAAAGTTTTGCAGGGTGACGTCGATCATGCGGTGCGGGCCGTGGGGCAGGGTTCGTGGCAAAAGTAAAATCACGGATTCGCCACCGGGTTTGGTGGCGGGTCTTCAACAGGTTGGGACCTATGACTCCAATTCAAATCGGCGTGGTGATGGGCTCCAGCAGCGACTGGGACACGATGCAACACGCGGTGCAGATTCTGACGGAATTCGGCATCGCGCACGAGGCCAAGGTCGTTTCGGCGCACCGCATGCCAGACGCCATGTTCGCTTACGCCGAAGCCGCGGCCGGCCGGGGCCTGCGCGCCATCATCGCCGGTGCCGGCGGTGCCGCGCACCTGCCCGGCATGCTGGCCGCCAAAACCACCGTGCCGGTGCTGGGCGTGCCGGTGGCCTCCAAACACCTGCAGGGCGTGGACTCGCTGCACAGCATTGTGCAAATGCCCAAGGGCATTCCGGTCGCCACTTTCGCCATTGGTGCCGCCGGTGCGGCCAACGCCGCGCTGTTTGCGGTGGCTTTGCTGGCCCACGGCCACCCAGACCTGCTGGCCCGGCTCAATGCCTTCCGTGTGGCGCAGACCCAGGCGGCGCAGGCCATGACGTTGCCCCCGGCATGAGCATCGCCCCCACGCTCCCCACTTCGTGTGGTTCGCTGCCCCCCGAGGGGGCTGTCCCCCCTTGGGGCGGCCCGGCGGCGGGACGGACTCTCGCCATCCTGCCAGGGGCCACCCTGGGCGTGATGGGCGGCGGCCAACTGGGCCGCATGTTCGTGCACGCCGCGCAGCAACTCGGCTACTACACGGCCGTGCTGGACCCGGACGCGAACAGCCCGGCCGGCTTGGTCAGCCATGTCCACATCCAGACCGCCTACGACGACGCCCAGGGCCTGGCGCAGCTGGCGCAGCGCTGTGCCGCCATCACCACCGAATTCGAGAACGTGCCCGCGCCGTCGCTGAGCGCCCTGGCCGCGCAGCGCCCGGTGGCCCCTTCCGCGCAGGCGGTGGCGATTGCGCAAGACCGCGCCGAAGAAAAGGCCCATTTCGTGCGCTGTGGCGTGCCCTGCGCACCTTATGCGGTGATTGCGTCTGACGCACACCTCGCCGCCGTGCCCGACGCGCTGTTGCCCGGCATCCTGAAAACCACCCGCCTCGGCTACGACGGCAAGGGCCAGATCCGCGTCGCCACCCGCGCCGAACTCGCCGCCGGCTGGGCCGAGCTGAAGGGCGTGCCCTGTGTGCTGGAGCAGCGCCTGCAGCTGCTGGACGAGTGTTCGGTGGTGGTGGCGCGTGGGGCCGATGGCACGGTGGTCAATCTGCCGCCCCAGCGCAACCTCCACCGCGACGGCATTCTGGCTGTGACCGAGGTTTTTGAAGGAAATCTGCCACCAGCCCTGGTCGAATCTGCCGTTGCTGCTGCGAAATCCATAGCAAATGGCCTGCAGTACGTGGGCGTGCTGTGCGTGGAGTTCTTCGTTGTTCCGGACAATCAAGGCGGCACCCGCCTGGTGGTGAACGAAATGGCGCCGCGCCCGCACAACAGCGGCCACTACAGCATCGAGGCCTGCGACTTCTCGCAGTTCGACCTGCAGGTGCGCACGCTGGCAGGCCTGCCACTGCCGCAACCGCGCCAGCACAGCCCGGCCATCATGCTGAATTTGCTGGGCGACATCTGGGGCCCCGGTGGTGAGAACCCACCGTGGGACGCGGTGCTGGCCCTGCCCGGCACCCACCTGCACCTGTACGGCAAGCTCAGTGCCCGCCCTGGCCGCAAGATGGGCCACCTGACGCTGACCGCCGCCACCGTGTCCGAGGTGCGCGCCAACGCGCTGGCGGCCGCCGCGCTGCTGCGCATCGCGCCGTTCTGAGGCGCTGAAGATGGTCCGTTCACCCGACGCCGTGGCGCTGGCCGAAGCGGCCGCCACGCTGCGCGCGGGCGAGTTGGTCGGCCTGCCCACCGAAACCGTCTACGGCCTGGCGGCCGACGCCACCAACCCCACCGCCGTGGCGAAAATTTTTGCCGCCAAAGGCCGGCCCAGCGACCACCCGCTGATCGTGCACGTGGCCGATGCGGGCGGCGTGGAGCATTTCGCCGCCAGCGTGCCCGGCTTCGCCCAGCGCCTGATGGCCGCCTTCTGGCCCGGCCCGCTGACACTGATCCTGCCGCGCCGGCCTGACGTGGCGGCCGCGGCGGCCGGTGGGCAAGACTCGGTCGGCCTGCGCTGCCCGGCCCACCCGGTGGCACAGGCGCTGCTGCGGGCCTGTGCCGAGGTGGGTGTGCCCGGGCTGGCCGCACCCAGCGCCAACCTGTTTGGCCGCGTCAGCCCGACCACCGCGGCGCATGTGCAGGGCGAGTTTGGCAGCGGCCTGCTGGTGCTGGACGGCGGGCCCTGCCGGGTCGGTATCGAGTCCACCATCGTGGACTGCAGCCGGGGTGTGCCGGTGCTGTTGCGGCCAGGGCAGCTCACGCTGGACATGCTGTCGGCCGCCTGCGGCCAGCCGGTGCAGTTGCCGGGCGCCGTGCCCAGCGCCGCACCGCGCGCTTCCGGCACGCTGGAGGCCCACTACGCGCCCCGCGCCAAGGTGCGGCTGATGGACGCCAAGGCCCTGCAGACCGCGCTCGACCTGTTGCAGGGGGTGGACAAGACGCCGCCGGTGATCGCGCTGTGGTCGCGCAGCGTGCTCAAGGTGCGTTCGCCGCTGGTGCTGGCCCGCCGCATGCCCGACGACGCCGACGCCACCGCGCAGCAGCTGTTCGGCCAGCTGCGCGACTTTGACGCCCAGGGCGTCAAGCTGATCTGGGTCGAAACCCCGCCCGACGCGCCGGCCTGGGCTGGCGTGCTGGACCGCTTGTCCCGCGCCGCAGCGAGTTGACGCCTGCACGTTAAGATAGCCTGATGACCACTGGCCACGCCAGATGGTCCAACTTTTGGAGAATTTGAGATGACATTTCCCCGTCTGCGCAGCCTGCTGCTGTGCGCTGCCGTGGCCGCCAGCGCTGTGCTGGCCAGTTGCGGCGGTGGCTCGATCGTCGAGCCCTTCAACCCGACGCGCATTGTCTCGTTCGGTGACGCTTTCAGCGACGTGGGCCAGAGCGGCAACCGCTACACCGTCAACGACGGCTTGGTCAACGTCTGGGTGCAGCAGTTCACCACGCGGTATGGCCTGGCCCTGACCGCGCAATCGGCGGGTGGCACCGGGTATGCCCAAGGCAATGTGCGCGTTCGGGCCAAACCCGACGTCACCGGCAACAGCACCCGTTTGAGCATCGAAGAACAGGTGTCCGCTTACCTCACATCCGGCTTGCTCAAGACCGACCTGCTGGTCATCAACGGCGGCATCAGCGACATCATTGCCGAGACCGTCAACACCGGCCAGAGCCAGGCGCAGCGGCTGGCCAATGTGCAACAGGCGGGCCGCGACCTGGCCACCCAGGTTGCCCGGCTGCTGGATGCGGGCGCGCGCTATGTGGTGCTGATCGGTGTGTATGACCTGCGCATCACGCCATGGGCCGTCAGCATTGGCCAGGGCGGTGCCAACTCAGAACTGTCCAACCTGTCGCTGCGCTTCAACGAGGCGGCCCAGCTGCCACTGGTCGACCGGGGCCGCAGCCTGCTGTACATCGATTCGGCCAACTACTTCAACTTGCTGTTCAACCAGCCAGGTTCCTTCGGAATCAATGGCACGCAGGGCGGCCCCTACACGCCTGTTTGCACGGCCACGGCCAGCGGCGACTCCGGCATCGGCATCAGCGCCAGCGCCCATGTCAGTTCCCGGGTCTGCAACACCGGCACGCTGGTGCCCGGCATCGACTACAACACCACGTTGTTTGCCGACCCGGTGTACCCCGCCCCGCGCGCGCACCGCTTGTTCGGCGACTTTGCCTATGACCGGGCGCGCAGCATCTTCTGACACTGGCATGTGCCCATGAAAAAAGCCGACCCTTGGGTCGGCTTTTTGCTGGGCATGGCGGTTCAGATGCCAGCGGCGATCACACCCTGGAAGAAGCCGCGCGCTGCGGCATTGCAGAACGGCGGCACCAGCCCACCGTGGTAGCTGGTCACCACCGCCGTGGCGCCGCCCGTGCCCGCCGTGGCGGCGACGGCCTGGGCAAAGCCGGCCTTGGCGGCGGCGTACGGGTCAGTTGGGCCGGTGGCCGCGGCTTCCAGGTCCAGCACCGTCAGCGACGCGGCGGTGGCACCGCGTGCGCTGAAGTAGCCGGCGGTGGCGCGGGTGCTGAGGAAGTTGACCGTTGGGTCGTTGGCGCCGCCGCACATCAGCATCGGCCGCGTCGGCAGCCAGTTGCGCAGGTCGTTGGCCACGGCGGCGCGGCGGAAGCCGTTGGTCGGGGCGCAGGCCAATGGCGTGGTGGTGGACAGCGAACCGGCGGTGGCCGGGAACGCATTGCCTGGGCAGCCCTGGGCCGCAATGTCGGCGGCCGCCGCTGCCAGGAAGGTGGACTTGATCAGGTTGTTCGGGCCATAAAAACCGAACGGTGCCAGCGCCGGCACCGCCAGCGGTGGTTGCGCGTTGGCCGCGTACAGCGCCTGTGTGGCCGGGAACTGGTTGGCGGCCACCAACGCGGCGATGGACTGCGTGCTCGGCAGCAGGTTCTCGATGGTGGCGGCGTAGGGCGCCTCGTACACATCTGTGATGTTGCTGTAGACGTTGCCAAACTGCCGCTGCCAGCTGGTGCTGAGCAGCGGGGTGAAGGTGGTGCCGCCAAGCGCCGGCGCACCTGAGAAGTTGTAGTCCACCAGCAGGCTGATGGCCGACGGCGCCGACAGCGGGGCCGACGCGGTCACCGTCTGGCCGGCGGCCTGCATCGCGCGGTGGGTGGCCATGGCCACATAACCGCCCTGCGAGTAGCCAGTGATGAACAGCTTGCCGTTGTCGCGCCCGGTGGCGAGCACCGAGCGGGCGGCGGTCAGCGCGTCCACCATGTCGCTGCTCTGCTGGTTGGCGTTCAGGTAGGGGTGGTAGTTGAGGGCCGAGCTGTCGTAGCCGGCGTAATTGGGTGCCACAACAACGAAGCCCTGCGCGGCGTACATCGCGGCCACCAGCAGCGCTTCGCCGTAGGCGGCGTTGGTGGGCGCAAAGCTGGCCAGGTTGTAGTTGCGGTCGGTGGTGGTGCCATGGGCGTAGAGCACGATGGGCTGGGCGCCGGTACAACCGGCGGCGGTGCCGGTGGGCACCATCAGCGCCGCGCTGGCGGTGGTGGCCTCGCCCGTGCCGCCCACGGTGTTGTAGCGGATGCGCTGCACGTCCACGCCGCATTTGGGTGCGCCCGCCACCAGCAGGAGGGGCGCGGTAGAGGCCGAGCCATTGACCTGCGCGCTGAACGAGGTGGTGGTGTAGGACTGGGTGGACTCGGTGGGCGCGGCGATGCTGCCGCGCGGGGGGCTGTCGTTGCCGCCGCCGCAGGCCGCGAGGAAGGCGGCCGAGGCCAGCAGGCTGAGCCGGATGGGGGTGTGCATGGGGGGTGTCTCCTGTTGTGGGTGGTGAAATAGAACGAGCGTTCTTTTCCCGCAACCATGCTACGCCCGGGGTCGTGCTGGCCCCAGCGGGTTACTACCGAATACTTTTGGGTGCGTTGGGTGCGTTGGGTGCGCGTGCGGGCCAGGGTCGAGGCCGGTCAGGGCGGCATGTCGCGCGCGGCCCATTCCACCAGCGCGTCCAGTGCCGGGCGGGCGGCGTTGGCGTTGGGGTGGTTGACCAGCGCGACCAGCACCATGCGTTTGCCGCTGGCGGCGTCCACATAGCCGGCGATGCTGACCACGTCGCGCAGGCTGCCGGTCTTGAGGTGGGCGGTGCCGGGCAGGCGCACCTTGCTGCGGCGCAGGGTGCCGTCCACCCCGCTGATGGGCAGCGACGACAGCAGCTCTGGCATGACCGGCGAGGCCCAGGCCGCCTGCAGCAGCCGGCCCAGTGCCTGCGGGCTGATGCGTTCGTTGCGCGACAGGCCGGAGCCGTTGTCCAGCACCGGCGCGTCGGCTTCGCCAAAGCGGGCGCCCCACCAGGTGGCCACCATGCTGCGCGAGCCGTCCAGCGTGCCGGTGCCGCGTGCCTGTGCGCTGAGCGTGAGGAAGAGCTGCTGCGCCATCACGTTGTTGCTGAACTTGTTGATGTCGCGGATGGCTTCTGTCAGTGGCGGCGAGGCGACCTCGAACGCCGGTTTCAGCGTGGCGGGCACGCGGCCGTCGCGCACCTTGCCGGTCAGCGCGCCGCCGAGTTCACGCCACAGGCCTTCCACCATGCGCGGGGCAAAACGCGCCGGGTCGGCATAGGCCACCGGCCAGACACGTTCGCCGCAGCTGACCGGGTAGGCGCCGGCAAAACGCACGCGCAGGGGGTCGGCAAAGTCGGCCTTGAGGGCGCCGCGCCAGTCGCCGCAGGGCTCGTTGGACAAGGCCACGCTGGCCGGCACCAACACGCCCGCCAGGGGCGGCTCGGTCTGCAGCCGCGCCACACCGGCGGCCACGTCGGGCACGAAGGTGAAGGCCAGCGACTTGAAATTGAGCAGCAGCGCGTCCGGGCTGGCGTTGTAGGGGCGCAGGCGTTCGCCGTCGAACTCGCCGGGGTCTTGCGGCGCGACCTCAAACGCGCTGCGGTCGAGCACGATGTCGCCCGCCACCAGGCGGATGCCCAGGCCCTGCACCCGGCGCAGCAGCAGCCACAGCCGCTCGACCACCAGCTTGGGATCGCCCTGGCCCTTGATGACGAGGTTACCCTGCAGCACGCCGTCGCGCACCGGGCCGTCGAGGTAGACGCTGGTGGGCCAGGTGAAGGCGGGGCCGAGCTGGTCGAGTGCGACGTAAGTGGTCACCAGCTTCATCACCGAAGCGGGGTTCATGGGCACGGTGGCGCGGTGCAGCAGGCGGGGTGGCGATTTGCCGTCGGCATCCGCCACCAGCACGCCGAGGGCGTCGGCCGGCAGCTTGGCGCGGGCCAGCGCGGCGGCCACCTCGGGTGGCAGGTCGGCGCGGGCTGTGGACGCGGCCCACAGCAGCGGGCCCAAGAGCGCGGCGGCCAGCCAGCGGCGCAGGGCGGGGGGGCGGGCAAGGGGCATGGCACCATTATCGGGCGCGCTCAGCGCCGTCTGGCGGGCACCGGGATAATCGGCGCATGCGTTTTCTCAACAACCGGTCACCGCGCAGCGTGGGCATCGCGGCGGCGGTGGTCACGGTGCTGGTCTGGACGGCCTTCATCGTGATCGCACGGGCGTCGGCCGGGCGCAGCCTGTCGCCGTTCGACATTGGCGTGTGCCGCATCGTCGGCGCCAGCCTGGTGCTGCTGCCCTGGGGCGCGTGGCTGGTCTGGCGGGAGCGACAGGCCGGTACGTTGGGTGCGAGTTGGCTCGGCCTGTCGCCGTTGTCGTTTCGGGTGACGGCCAGCGTGGGCGCATTCGGTGGTTTGGGCTACGCCGCCATCACCTACACCGGTTTTTTCTACGCCCCCGCAGCACACGCCTCGGTGCTGATGCCAGGCAGCCTGCCGCTGTGGACCGCGTTGATGGCCATGCTGCTGCTGGGCGACCGCATCACCCCGGCGCGGGCGGTGGGCCTGGCGCTGATCGTGCTGGGCGACCTGCTGGTGGGCGGTTCCAGCCTGCTGCGGGCGTTTGACGGCGGCGAGGTCTGGAAGGGCGACCTGCTGTTCATGGCCGCCGCTTTCTGCTGGGCCATCTACAGCGTGCTGGCGCGCCGCCACGGGCTGGACGCGGTCAAGGGCACCATCGCCATCACCGTCTTCGCTTTTGTCACGTATTTGCCGACCTACGCGCTGTTGTCGGCGCTGGGCTGGGTGCACAGCCGGCTGGGCAACGCGCCCTGGGGCGAGATCGTGTTCCAGGCCCTGTTCCAGGGGCTCGGCTCGGTGGTGGTGTCGGGCATTGCGTTCACGCAGATGATCCGTTACTTTGGCCCGATCCGCACCACCATGATCACCGCGCTGGTGCCCGGCTTGTCAGCGCTGGGCGCGGTCGTGTTTCTGGGCGAGCCGCTGTCGTGGAACCTCTGGGCCGGGCTGGCCTGCGTCACGGCGGGCATCCTGTTCGGTGTGCAGGCGGTGCGCCGTGCCACGCCCGTGGTTGCTCCTGAAAACATAGCTGAATCGCAAGGTTCCACTAAGGCTTGAAGCTGATTTGACTTGAAAATGGCTTCCAACATGAAAATTTTGGCCTTTGACACCAGCACAGAAGCCCTGTCGGTGGCCGTGGGCATTTGGCCAGCCGATTGGCCGGCGGGCGGTGGCGAGCCGCAGGTCTGGCAACACAGCGGCCCCGGCGGTGCCAAAGCCTCGGCCACGCTGGTTCCCGCCGTGTTGGCGCTGCTGCAAGACGCGGGGTTGGCGCTGGCCGAACTCGACGCCATCGCCTTTGGCCGGGGCCCCGGTGCCTTCACCGGCCTGCGCACCGCCTGCGCGGTCGCACAAGGCCTGGCCTTGGGCGCCAACCTGCCGGTGCTGCCGGTGGACACGCTGCACACCATGGCCGAAGAAGCCCGCCACCAGCACGGCGCCCGCCAGGTGGTGGTGGCGCTGGACGCGCGCATGAACGAGGTCTACACCGCGCGCTTCGACTTTGACCACCCCGATCAAGCCAGCACCGCGCAGGGCGCCGGCTTCAACGTCGTCGCCCCGGAAGCCTTGCGGGCTGAGGCGCCCTGGGTGCTGGCCGGCAACGCCTTTGCCGCCTACGGCGACCGCTTGCCCACCGGCGTGCCGCGCCTGGACGTGCTGCCCACCGCCACCGCCATGCTGCGCCTCGCCCCGGCCCTGCTGGCCGCCGGCCGCGCCGTGCACGCCGACGACGCCATGCCGTTGTACATTCGTGACAAGGTGGCTTTCACCACCGACGAGCGGCTCGCCCGCGCCGCCCAAGCTGCCGTACCCACACCACCATGAGCGCCGTCCTCAACCCCGCCGAAGCCTGGTTCCAGCCGCTCACCGAAGCGCGGCTCGACGCGGTGCTGGCGGTGGAACACGCCAGCTACACCCACCCCTGGAGCCGCACCAACTTCACCGACTCGCTCAAGAGCGGTTACGAGGCGCAGGTGCTGCTCGGTGGTGACGAGGTGATTGGCTACTTCATGGCCATGAAAGGCGTGGACGAGGTGCACCTGCTCAACATCACTGTGGCCCCCGCGCACCTGCGCCAGGGCTGGGCGCGCGTGATGCTCGACGCGCTGGC
The DNA here is from genome assembly GCA_040384665.1 of Pseudomonadota bacterium. GTDB lineage: Bacteria > Pseudomonadota > Gammaproteobacteria > Burkholderiales > Burkholderiaceae_C > PCRC01. The sequence continues at coordinate 5,522 of JAZKIY010000065.1, read as the reverse complement.
CATCTGGTCGCGCGGGCAGGGCGCCGAATGGCTGTGGCTGGAAGTGCGCACCAGCAACCTGCGCGCCATGAACGTCTACGACGCCTACGGCTTTCGCCGCATCGGCGTGCGCAAACAGTACTACCCGGCCCACGCCGGCCAGCGCGAAGACGCGGTGGTGATGAGCTTCAAGCTATGAGCCTGGATTTGGATTCCCGGCAGCGGGCGATGCTGGAAGCGATGGGGGTCCAGGTGTGGTGGCCTGAAACGCCGCCGGTTGAATTGCCGGTAGACGCTGTGCGTGTGGAACCTGTGGTCGCGACTGTGCCCTTGACCAAAACCATGCAGGCCGTAGCGCCGGGCCGCCCCAAGCAAGGCACGGCCCCCACGGGGGGCAGCGACCCACACGCAGTGGGGGAGCGTGGGGGTCATGTTGCCACCATGGACTGGCCGCAACTGCAGGCTGCGGTGGCCGGTTGCGAAGCCTGCGGCCTGTGCCGCACCCGCACCCAGACCGTGTTCGGGGTCGGCCCCCAGCCGGGCGACACCCCGCCGCAGGTGGATTGGCTCATCGTCGGCGAGGCCCCCGGCGAGAACGAAGACCTGCAAGGCGAGCCCTTCGTTGGTCAGGCCGGCAAGCTGCTCGACAACATGCTCAAGGCCGTGGGCCTCAGCCGCCACGGCACCGCACCGCTGAAAGGCGCCTTTATTGCCAACGTGCTGAAGTGCCGCCCGCCCGGCAACCGCAACCCGTCGCCCGAAGAGGTGGCGCAGTGTCTGCCCTACCTGCAACGCCAGGTGGCCTTGCTGCAACCCAAAATCATCGTGGCCGCCGGCCGTTTTGCGGTGCAGGCCTTGCTGCAAGACACCGTGCCCGAGGTGCACACCCTGCCGCTGGGCAAGCTGCGTGGCCGCGTGCACCGCTACCAGGGCGTGCCGGTGGTCGTGACCTACCACCCCGCCTACCTGCTGCGCGCCCTGCCCGAGAAGGCCAAGACCTGGGCCGACCTGTGCCTGGCGCTGGACGTGTTGGCCGGTACCGGGGGCTGAGCGCGGTCTTCTGCGGGTTTGGGGGGAATCACCCGGCATGGCGCGTGCCTTGTTGCGAGCCACTATCATTTGCTGGCGCTGTTTGCCCCTTGCCACCACGTTGCCCCAACATGACATCCATTCTGCTTCGCCTCGTTTTTGTGCTGCTGTGTGCGGTGCCGGCCGCCCATGCGGCGCCACTCACTGTGGAGGCGGTGTTCGGTGTGCCGTCGTATGCCGAGACGCAGCTGTCGGAAAACGGCCGCTACCTGGCGGTGTTGACGCCCGTCAAAGGGCGGGTGAACCTGTCGGTGATCGACCTGCAGACGCGCAAGTCGCTGGCGCGGGTGGAAATTCCCGGGGCCGACATCCGTGGCATCCAGTGGCTGGGCAACGAACGTTTGCTGTTCTCCATGGAGCAAATCGGCCGCGCCGTGGTGCACCGCTTCAACACCGGCGGCCTGTTCATGGTCAGCCGCGACGGCAAAGAGCAGCGCAAGCTGTTTCCTACCGCGCAAGAGTGGTTCAAGGTGCGCGCGCACCGCTTCGTCTACTACAGCGTGGCCGGCCTGATTCCCGGCCAGGGCGACGAGGTGCTTGTGACCGCCAACGACATCGACGAGCACAGCTTTGATGTGTACCGGCTCAACGTCACCAACGGCAAGCGCACCCTGCTCAGCCCCAAACGCCCACCGCGTGTGCACGGCTGGTTGCTCGACGCCAACCAGGTGCCGCGTGTGGCGCTCAGCAGCCACGAGAACAGCACCGACCGCACCACCTGGTACCGCGCCAGCGAAGACGCACCGTGGAAGGCGCTGTGGCGCGCCAGCACCACCAGCGGCGCCATGGCGGTGGCCCTGCACCTGGAGGCCGATGGCCGGCACCTGCTGGTGGCGTCCAACGAGGGGCGCGACACCATGGCGCTGTACCGCTACGACGCCCACACCGGCGAGCGCAAGGAATTGCTGGCCGAGCACCCGCGTTTTGACCTGGGCGCCACCGCCAGCGGCGACCCGACCGGCGACCTGGTGTGGGATGCCGCGGGCCGGGACGTGCTCGGCGTGCGCATCGACATTGGCGAGCCCACCACCCTCTGGCTGGACGAGGGCCACCAACGGCTGCAGGCGCTGATCGACGGCGCATTACCCGGTCTGCGCAACGTGTTCGCGCGCTCGCTGGACGGCACGCGCACCCTGGTCTCCTCGTACTCGGACCGCCAACCCACGCGCTGGCATCTGCTGGACGAAAAGACCGGTCAAATGGAGGCGCTGTTCGTGTCCCGGCCCTGGCTGGACAATGGCGCGCTGGTGGCCATGAAGCCGGTTTTCTACACCACCCGCGATGGCCTGGAGATGCTGGCCTATGTGTTCGAGCCAACGGGGCGCAAACCCGGTGAACGGGTGCCCGCAGTGGTGCTGATTCACGGCGGGCCGTGGACCGAGAGCGTGCCCTGGGGGCCAGCCAGCCGTGAGTTCCAGGAAGCACAGCTGCTGGCTTCGCGCGGTTACGCGGTGATCGCGCCCAACTTTCGCGGCACCACCGGGCTGGGCAAGCGCATCTACCAGTCGGCACGCGGCCAGTTTGGCCTGGCGATGCAGGACGACATCGAAGACGCCACCGACTGGCTGGTGGCCCAGGGCATTGCCGACGCGCAGCGCATCTGCCTGTCGGGCGCCAGTTATGGCGGCTATGCCGCGCTGATGGGGTTGGTGAAAACGCCCGCCAAGTACCGCTGCGCCGTTTCCGGCCTGCCGGTCACCGACCTCGCGGTGCTGATGAGTTCGGGCTGGAGCAGCATCTCCAAACACGAGGCCTCGCGCCTGTACTGGACCGAGATGGTGGGCGACCCGGCCACACAGACGGCACAGCTCAACGCGGTGTCACCGGCCCGGCAGGCCCACCGCATCCAGGGGCGTGTGATGCTGTACGGCAGTGTGGACGACACCCGGACGCCGATCGAGCAAATGGAGTTGATGCGCAGCGCCCTGCGTGCCCAGGGCCAGGAGCCCCGCTGGATGGCCAAGTATGGTGAAGGCCATGGTTTCTCGGGCAGCGAGAACCTGCTGGAGCTGTACCAGCAGAAGTTTGATTTTCTGGCGCAGAGCCTGAGCCGGGAAGCCGCTAGGCCCGACGGGCCCGCGAGGTAAGGCTGTGTGGAGGGCGGCACACAAAGGCCAGCACATAGAATTCGGGGATGACTTTCCTCGACATGCTGCGCGCCGCCGAAGCGCACAACGGCTCCATGCTGTGCGTGGGCCTCGACCCCGAACCCGCCAGGTTTCCAGGGGCGTTCAAAGGCGACGCCGCCAGGATTTTTGACTTCTGCGCGGCCATTGTGGACGCCACGGCCGACCTCGCCATCGCCTTCAAGCCGCAGATCGCCTACTTCGCCGCCCACCGCGCCGAGGCGCAGCTGGAACAGCTGATTGCGCACATCCACCGCAACGCGCCGCAGGTGCCGGTGATCCTCGACGCCAAGCGCGGCGACATCGGGTCGACGGCCGAGCAGTACGCCATCGAGGCGTTTGAGCGTTACGGCGCCGACGCGGTCACGCTGTCGCCCTTCATGGGGTTTGATTCGGTCCAGCCCTACCTCAAGCACCACGGCAAAGGCGCGTTTTTGCTGTGCCGCACTTCCAACCCCGGCGGCGACGACCTGCAGGCCCAGCGCCTCGCGTCGGTCGACGGCCAGCCCTTGCTGTACGAGCATGTGGCGCGCCTGGCGCAGGGCCCGTGGAACCTGAATGGCCAGCTCGGGCTGGTGGTGGGCGCCACCTACCCGGCCGAGATCGAACGGGTGCGCGCGGTGGCGCCAACGCTGCCGCTGCTGATCCCCGGCGTGGGTGCGCAGGGCGGCGACGCGGTGGCCACCGTCAAGGCCGGCTGGCGGCCAGAGGCGCCGATTGTGGTGAACTCGTCCCGCGCGATTCTGTACGCCTCGTCGGGCGGCGACTTCGCTGCCGCCGCGCGGCGCGAAGCCCAAAAAACACGGGATGTTCTGCAAGCGGCAAAATCAGGCCTATGAACGCGTTGAACGTCACCGAACTGATGCAGGCCATGGGCGTGCAGGCCCGCCAGGCCTCGGCCCAGATGGCCAAGGCCTCCACCGCCACCAAAAACCGGGCCCTGAAAACCCTGGCGGCACTGCTGCGCGCCAACGTGGACGCGCTGCAGGTGGACAACGCCAAAGACATCGACCGCGCGGTGGCCGCCGGCCTGGCTGCTCCGATGGTGGACCGGCTGCGCCTGACGCCGAAGGTGATCGCCACCGTGGCCGAGGGGTGCGAGCAGCTCGCCGCCATGCCCGACGTGATCGGCGACATCGTTGGCCTGAAGCAGCAGCCCAGTGGCATCCGCGTGGGGCAGATGCGGGTGCCCATCGGCGTGTTTGGCATGGTTTTCGAGAGCCGGCCCAACGTCACCATCGAGGCGGCCAGCTTGAGCATCAAGAGCGGCAACGCCTGCATCCTGCGCGGCGGCTCGGAAGCCATCGAGTCTAATAAAGCGCTGGCGAAACTGGTGCAGCAGGCGCTGGTCGACAGCGGCCTGCCCGCCGACGCGGTGCAGATGGTGCCCACCACCGACCGCGAGGCCGTGGGCCAGCTCATCACGATGCCCCAGTACGTGGACGTGGTGATCCCGCGCGGTGGCAAAGGCCTGATCGAACGCATCAGCCGCGACGCCAAGGTGCCGGTGATCAAGCACCTCGACGGCAACTGCCACACCTATGTGGACGACCCCTGCGACATCGCGATGGCGGTCAAGGTGGCCGACAACGCCAAAACCAACAAGTACAGCCCCTGCAACGCCAGCGAAGGGCTGCTGGTGGCGCGCGGGGTGGCGGCAGAGTTTCTGCCCAAAATCGCTGCCATCTTCGCTGCCAAGGGCGTGGAGATGCGCTGCGACGCGGAAGCCAAGGCGCTGCTCGCCGGCACTTCCGGCGCCACGCTGGTGGACGCCACCGAGCAGGACTGGTTCGAGGAGTACCTGGCGCCCATCATCAGCATCAAGGTGGTGAGCGGGCTGGACGCGGCGATTGACCACATCAACCATTACTCCAGCCACCACACCGACGCCATCCTCACCACCAACCACATCCATGCCCAGCGCTTCCTGCGCGAGGTGGATTCGGCCAGCGTGATGGTGAATGCGAGCACCCGCTTCGCCGACGGCTTCGAGTACGGGCTGGGCGCCGAAATCGGCATTTCCACCGACAAGTTCCACGCCCGCGGGCCGGTCGGCATTGAGGGGCTGACGTCGCTGAAGTACGTGGTGCTGGGCGACGGGGAAGTGCGCGCCTGAGCGCACGCCGGCGGGGCTTGCAACTGGTGCGGCCACCCTCACATCCCTAAAATCCCGCCACCCACCTGAAAAAGAAGGCCGCATGGTCCCCCACCTCGTCACCGCCCTGACCGGCCCCATCAACGAACTCGAACAACGTGTGCTGGACTCCATGCCGGCCATCGAGCGCTGGTTCCGGCTGGAGTGGATGGAGCACACGCCGCCGTTCTACA
>JAZKIY010000064.1:0-36949 GCA_040384665.1 Pseudomonadota bacterium | reverse complement strand
GTTCCAGGGGCAGGCGAGCTGGCAGTCGTCGCAGCCGTAGATGCGGTTGCCGATGGGCGCGCGCAGCGCCAGCGGGATGGGCCCGGCGTGTTCGATGGTGAGGTAAGAGATGCAGCGCCGCGCGTCCAGCCGGTACGGCGCGACGATGGCCTGGGTGGGGCACACGTCGATGCAGGCGCTGCAGCTGCCGCAGTGGGCTGTGACGGGCGCGCTTTCGGGCAGGGACAGGTCCACGTAGATTTCACCGAGGAAGAACATCGAGCCGGCCTCGCGGTTCAGCACCAGCGTGTGTTTGCCGCGCCAGCCCTGGCCGCTCCGGGTGGCCAGCTCCACCTCCAGCACGGGGGCGGAGTCGGTGAACACGCGGTGGCCAAACGGGCCGAGGTGGGTGGCGATGCGGTCGCTCAGCTGCTGCAGCCGGGCGCGCAGCACCTTGTGGTAGTCCCGCCCCCGGGCGTAGAGCGACACGGTGCCTTCGGTGGGGCGCTGCAGGCGGTTGAACTCGATGGGCTGCCAGTCCTCTGGGGTGTCGGCCGGCAAATAGTCCATGCGGGCGGTGATGACGCTGACCGTGCCGGGCACCAGCTCGGCCGGGCGGGCGCGTTTGAGGCCGTGGCGGGCCATGTAGGCCATGTCACCATGGAACCCATCGGCCAGCCAGGCCATCAAACCCGGCTCGGCGGAAGACAAGTCCACGCCGCTCACGCCAATTTGGGAGAATCCCAGTTCCCGGGCCCATGCCTGAACCTGAGGTAGCAGTTGCAAACGGTTGACAGTCACTTGCCCATTGTAGAAAGCGGCGCGCCACGTTCATGCCATTCGTTCGTCTGGCACACCGAAGACGACACGCTCGCCTTTGCCACGCGGCTCGCGGCATTGCCGGGCGTGCGCCATTGCAGCATCACCCTGCACGGCGACCTGGGCGCGGGCAAAACCACGCTGGTGCGCCACCTGCTGCGGGCGCTGGGCGTGGCCGGGCGCATCAAAAGCCCCACCTACGCGGTGGTGGAGCCACACGAGGCACCGGGCCTGGCGATTTGGCACTTTGACTTCTACCGCTTCAACGACCCGCAGGAGTGGGAAGACGCAGGCTTCCGCGAGCTGTTTGCCAGCCCTGGCCTCAAGCTCTCTGAATGGCCAGAAAAGGCCGGCGCCCTGCTGCCGGTGGCCGACATGGCCATCCACCTCGAAGCGCAGACCGACCTCTCCCGCACGGTGCAGCTGCAGGCGCACACGGCGCTGGGCCGAGACCTGTTGCAAGGGCTGGCGGTTTGACGCACCGTACCGACCAGCGCGACCCGACCCGCCGCACGCTGCTGCAGGGCGGCACGCTGCTCCTGCTGCTGGGCGCGCACCAGATTGCGCGCGGCGCCAGCATCGTGGCGGTGCGGGTCTGGCCGGCGGACGAGTACACGCGGGTGACCATCGAGTCCGACGGCGAGCTGGTGGCCCGGCCGCTGTTTGTGCCCGACCCGCCCCGGCTGGCGGTGGACATTGAAGGCATTGAACTCAACCCCACGCTGCGCCAGCTGGTGGGCAGCGTGCTGTCGGACGACCCCTTCATCAGCGGCGTGCGGGTGGGCCAGTTCACGCCCACGGTGGTGCGGCTGGTGCTGGACCTGAAGCAACCCGCATTGCCCCAGGTTTTTACCCTGAAACCGGTGTCGGCCTACCAGTACCGGCTGGTGTTTGACCTCTACCCCACCAAAGCCATTGACCCGCTGGCCGAGCTGATTGCCCAGCGCCTGAGCGACGACGCCCTGGCACGCGGCGCGCAGCAGGCCGCCAAGGCCGCCGTGGCGCCCGACCCGCTGGGCGAGCTGATCGCGCTGCAGGCGCGCAAGGCGTCTGCCCCGCGCCCGGCCATGCTGCCAGCGCCGCCCACAGTGGCCGCCACCGCCCCGAAACCCGAAGCCACCGCCACCGACCGCCTCATCATCATCGCGCTGGACCCGGGCCACGGCGGCGAAGACCCCGGCGCCATTGGCCCCAACGGCACGCGCGAAAAAGACGTGGTGCTGCAGATTGCCCACCGCCTGCGCGACCGCATCAACGCCACCACACTCAACGGCCCGCGCGGCCAGCAGGCGATGCGCGCCTACCTCACGCGCGACGCCGACTTCTTTGTGCCGCTGCAGGTGCGGGTGCAAAAGGCCCGCCGGGTGCAGGCCGATTTGTTCGTGAGCATCCATGCCGACGCTTTTTTCACGCCCCAGGCCCGCGGGGCCAGCGTGTTTGCTTTGAGCGAAAGCGGCGCCTCAAGCACGGCCGCCCGCTGGATGGCCGACAAGGAAAACAAGGCCGACCTGGTGGGCGGCCTGAACATGGGCGCCAAAGACTCGCAGGTGCAGCGCGCATTGCTCGACATGAGCACCACCGCGCAGATCAACGACAGCCTGAAGCTCGGCGGCGCGCTGCTGGGCGAGATTGGCAACGTGGGCAAGCTGCACAAGCCCCGGGTGGAACAGGCCGGCTTTGCGGTGCTGAAGGCGCCCGACATCCCCAGTGTGTTGATCGAAACCGCCTTCATCAGCAACCCGGAAGAAGAAGCCCTGCTGACCAGCGAGGCCTACCAGGAACAGCTGGCCGACGCGGTGATGCGCGGCATAGAACGCTATTTCGCCAAGAACCCACCGCTCTCGCGCAACCGGCCGCTCTGAGCCAGCGGGTGCGCTGGCCGACAACCAGCGCAGGCGGTGGCCTACAGACCGCGCCCGGCGTGCTGCCTACAGTGAAGGCATGGTTCAGACGTCACCCCCACCGCCGGTGGGCACAGCGCCGGGGCCTCACTGAAAAGGCAACCCCATGAACACGAAATTCTTCACCGCCGCCGCTGTGGCCGCCCTGCTCTCACTCACCGCCTGTGCCTCCAACCCCACGGGTGCACAAATTGGCACCGCCACCGGTGCCGTGATTGGCGGCGTGGCCGGCAGCGCACTGGGTGGCGGCACGCTGGGCACCGTGGGCGGCGCGGCCATTGGCGGCGTGATTGGCCACGAACTGGGCGAAAACAGCGACCAGAAAAAAGGCCGTTGAGTTGGCTGTGGTCTGACCGCGCAGACGGTGGTCAGACCGGGTAGATCAGCGAGTTGAGCACCATCTCGCTGTCGTACACACACAGCCGCTTTTTGAAGCGGAACCCGTCGGGCGTGTCGACAACCTCGTCGATGTAGCGCCCCACGTTGTACACCTCGCTCACGCCCGCCGGGCGGGTGCGGAAGACGGCGTAATTGGCCTCGGCCGACACCACGCCGTCCACCACCGACAACACCCTGGCCGGGCTGACCACATGCCGTGTGTAGTACGGCCCGTGGTAGATGGTTTGGGTGGCACCGTAGACCCGGTCTTTCATCATGCCCTTGCTCTCGAACGACAGCAGGGCCAAGGGCAACTGCCTGTCAAAGTTCTCGCGCGCCTGCACGGTGTAGCGGGCGTCTTCCAGAAAAAACTCGGGCCAGTCGTCAAAGCGCTGCGCATCCAATGCGGCGGCGTAATCGGCGTTGAGCTGGTCAATGGCGTGCTGCAGTTGCAGCCGTTCAAGCGTTGCCAAGCTCATACGGCCACCTCCACAACGGGCAGGTCCACCAGCCAAACGGCGTCGGTGGCTGGCCGCATTCGCGCGGTGTCGATCCCCGCTGCGCGGGGGCCCTCGCCAAGTGCGCTCATACGGCCATGACCTTTTTCCAATAGGCGTACATGCTACGGATCAGCGTCTCGGTGACCATGTGCTCGGTCGCCTCCGTCCCCGTGCCGCCCAGCTCGCACAGCGTGGCGCCGGTGTCCTGGCCGTCGCTCGCCCACTGGCGAAAACCGTCCTGGCTGAACTCGATCACCTCGCCGTCGTCGGCGCTCACAAAGCCGGCCGGGCCGAACAGGTTGGCCTGGCGCAGGCGGCGGCGTGTCATCTCCTCGGTGTCGTCGGCAAAACCAAAATGCGTCCAGACAAAGTCGAACGTGCCCTCGCCGCGCGGCACGATCTGCCGGGTGCTGAGCGAGTTCACCTGCTGCTGAACAATCAGGCCGGGAAACAGCGTGAGCATGGTCACGGTGGGGGTGATGGTCTGGCCGGGGTGGGCCGGGTCGGGCACGGTCCACCAGGGTTCGGCCACCACGTCGAGCAAACGCATGTCGTTCAGCGCCATGTTGGCCTTGAAGGAGGTCACGCCCTGCGTGACAGCGGCGTTTTCACCGCCCTCGTTGCGGCGCGAGACCATCACCGCGTGGCGGCCGTGCGCGTCCATCACCATGCGGCTTTTCTGGTCGGCACGCCACAAGCCGAAGGTGACAAACCAGGTGTGCAGCAGGCCGGGGTGGTAGGGGTCCTTGATGTTCTCCATCATCAGCTTCCAGTTGCCTGGAATGCGCTGGCGGTTGTAGCCGAGCAGCGTGAGCTGGCGGCCTTTGAAGATGCGGTCCAGCCAGGGCATGACGTTGGGGCCGAGGTAGTCTTCCAGCGGTTCCACGCTGTCGCTGAAGCTGGCAAACACCAGGCCGTGCAGCGTGGCCACGCGCAGCTTGGTGAGGCCATGGTCTTTGATGTCGAAGCCTTCGGGCATGCCACCGTTGACACACTCGCCGTCTTTCACGCCGTCCTTGAACGGCAGGCCGGCGAGGTCGCCGTTGAGCTTGTAGGTCCATTGGTGGTAAGGGCAGACAAAGCTGCGGGTGTTGCCCTGCTGCTTCTGGCAAAAACGCACGCCGCGGTGGGCGCAGCGGTTTTCCACCACGCGCAGCCCGTGGTCGGTGCCGCGGTCTTTGGGGGCGATGCGGTCACGCACCAGAATGACCTGCCGCTCGCCAATGTGGGTGAGTTTGAAGTCGCCCGCGTTGGGCACTTCGATCTCCAGGCCCACATAGCTCCAGTGGGCGCCGTAGAAAATCTGGTCCAGCTCGCGCTGGTAGAGCTGGGCGTCGGTGTAGGCCCAGAACGGGACGCGGCTGGAGCCGGGCTGGGCCCAGCGCGACAGGGTGTGTGGTGCGTTCATGGCGGCATGCGGTGAAAGAACGAACCAAAATAATACGCTTACTTATTGTTTCGCGCCACCCGGGTCTGCCACACCGTCTTTTTTGTAGCGCGCCCGCAGCGCGCCGGCCAGCACCACCAGGCCAGGAATGATGATCATGGCCCAGATGATCTTGCTCAGGTTGTGCTGCACCCACAGGGTGTTGCCAAACAGGTAGCCGGCGCCGGCCAGGCCCAGCACCCAGAGCAGCGCCCCGCCCACGTTGTAGCTGGTGAAGCGGGCGCGGTTCATCTCGGCCACGCCGGCCACAAACGGCGCAAAGGTGCGGATGAAGGGCATGAAACGCGCAATGACGATGGTGATGCCGCCGTAGCGTTCGTAAAAATCGTGCGCCTGGTCGAAGGCACGTTTGTTGAAGAACTTCGAGTCTTCCCACTGGAACACCTTGGGCCCAAAGTAGCGGCCTATTGTGTAGTTGCACTGGTCGCCCAGAATCGCGGCCACCACCAGCACCACGCAGGCCAGCGGCAGGTTCATCAGCCCTGCGCCGCACAGCGCGCCCACAATGAACAGCAGCGAGTCGCCCGGCAGAAAGGGCATGACGACGACGCCGGTCTCGGTGAAGATGATCAGGAACAGCAAGGCGTAGACCCAGGCGCCGTAGGTGTGCACAAACACCTCCAAGTACTTGTCCACGTGCATCACAAAGTCAACCAGGTAGGCCAGCAGTTCCATCATGGCCGCGATGATACGTGCCGCGTAAGATTGGCGGGTGACAGACCTTTTAGCCCCCCGCCGCCCGATCCGCGACCTGCCGGACGAACTCATCAGCCAGATTGCCGCCGGCGAGGTGGTGGAACGCCCCGCTTCGGTGGTGCGGGAACTGGTGGACAACGCGCTCGACGCCGGCGCCCGCCAGATCACCGTGCGCCTGCTGGCCGGTGGTGTGCGGCTGATTGCGGTGGAAGACGACGGCAGTGGCATCCCGCGTGACGAGCTGCCGGTGGCCCTGCGCCGCCACGCCACCAGCAAGATTGGCAGCCTGACCGACCTGGAGTCGGTGGCGACCATGGGCTTTCGCGGCGAGGCGCTGGCCGCGATCAGCGCGGTGTCGGACATGGCGCTGCTGTCGCGCCCGCCAGGCCAGGAACACGCTTTTTTGCTCGACGGCCGCAGCGGCGAGATCCGCCCGGTGGCGCGCGGCCCTGGCACCACGGTGGAAGTGAAAGAGCTGTTTTTCAGCACCCCGGCCCGCCGCAAGTTTTTGAAGACCGACGCCACCGAGCTGGCGCACTGCATAGAAGCCGTGCGCCGCCACGCGCTGGTGCGGCCCGACGTGGGGTTTGCCATCTGGCACGAGGGCAAGCTGGTGGAGCAGTGGCGCACCTGTACCGGTGCCGACGCGCACGACCAGCGCCTGGCCGACGTGCTGGGCAGCGACTGGCTGGCCGCCAGCGTGGCGGTGCGGTACCAGTCGGGCAGCGTCACCGTGACCGGCCGCGCCGGCATTCCCGACGCCGCCCGCGCCCGGGGCGACCAGCAGTTTGCCTACGTCAATGGCCGCTTTGTGCGCGACAAGGTGCTGGCCCACGCCGCCCGCAGCGCGTTTGAAGACGTGCTGCACGGCCAGCGCCAGCCGGTGTATGCGCTGTACGTGGGCATCGACCCCACGCGGGTGGACGTGAACGTGCACCCGACCAAGATCGAGGTGCGCTTCCGCGACAGCCGCGAGGTGCACCAAGCGGTGCGGCACGCGGTGGAGAACGCGCTGGCCTTGCCGCGTGCGGGAACGGCCGCCGGGGCCGTGGGGAGTGCCGACAACGCGGTTTTTCCGCCCTCCAACCCGGTTTTTGAGCCAAATTGGCCGCAAGCCCTAGTGCAGGCTACGCAGTCTGCTATGGATTTCAGAGCAAATCCAGTCCCCTACTCGGTCCCATTTTCGGCGCCGTCGCCGGCACACCACGCGCCTTTCGTGGCCGAAGCGGCCGCGGCCTACACGCCCCTGCCCGCCCACGAAGCCTGGCCGCTCGGCCGCGCCATCGCCCAGCTGCAGGGCATCTACATCCTCGCGGAAAACGCGCAGGGCCTGGTGGTGGTGGACATGCACGCGGCGCACGAACGCATCGTCTACGAGCGGCTGAAAAAGCAGTTAGACGGCAGCGCCACCCCGAACACGATGGGCAGCCAGCCGCTGCTGATCCCGGTGACCTTTGCCGCCACGCCGCAAGAAATCGCCACCGCCGAGGCGCAGGCCGAGGTGCTGCACACGCTGGGGCTGGAGGTCACGCCGTTTTCGCCCAAAACGCTGGCGGTGCGCGCCGTGCCCGGCCCGCTGGCGCAGGGCGATGCCGCCGCGCTGGCCCGCAGCGTGCTGGCCGAACTCGCCAGCGTGGACGGCAGCGGCGTGGTGCAACGCGCCCGCGACGAACTGCTCGCCACCATGGCCTGCCACGGCGCGGTGCGCGCCAACCGAAAGCTCACGCTCGACGAAATGAACGCGCTGCTGCGCGACATGGAACACACCGAACGCGCCGACCAGTGCAACCACGGCCGCCCGACCTGGCGGCAGATCAGCGTGAAAGAGCTGGACGCGCTGTTTCTGCGCGGGCGCTGATCAGAGTTTGATGCGGCTGGCGTACTCCTGCAGCACCGCCAATGGCGGGTTTTTGCGCGGCCAGACCAGTTCCACGCCGTCGCCCGCGTAACGCGGCAACACATGCACATGCAGGTGTGGCACCGTCTGCCAGCCGGCGGGCTTGTTGGTCTGCAGCAGCGTGATGCCCTCGGGCTGCCACGCCGCCTGCACCGCCCGCGCCACCCGGTGCGCCAGGCCAAACAAGCGGGCGGCCAGCGCCTCGTCAATGTCCAGCAGCGTCTCGGCGGGCTGCCGGGTCGCCACCAGCACATGGCCGGGGTTCAACTGGCCGGCGTCCATGAAGGCGAACAGCGCGTCGTCTTCGTAGACGATGGCGGTGGGAATTTCGCGTTTGAGAATTTTTGTAAACACGCTGTCGGGGGCTTGCATTGCGGGTCTCCTGCATCAAATACACCGTTGTACGGCCATTTTCACCCCGCCAGTGAACCATCCCGCCCACATCCGCTCAGACTGACCCATGAAACGCTGGCCCCTCGTCTCCGCCCTGGTCCTGACCGCCGCCGTGCTGCTGGGCTGCTCCACACTCGACGCCAAACAGCGTGCCTGGATCTTCCAGCCCAATGAGCGCAGCTGGGGCAACAGTGCCGCGGCCGCCGAAGGCATGGACAACGTCTGGATCGACTTCCCCTCCCGCGTCACCGGCGAGCCCACCCGCCTGCACGGCCTGTGGCTGCCGGCCGACCAGGCCGACGCGCCGGTGCTGCTGTATTTGCATGGCGCACGCTGGAACGTGGCCGGCTCGGCCGCCCGCATGCGGCGCATGCAGGCGCTGGGCTTCTCGGTGCTCGGCATCGACTACCGCGGCTTTGGCCAGAGCAGCAAGGCCCTGCCCTCCGAAGACATGGCCTACGAAGACGCCCACGCCGCGTGGGACTGGTTGGCCCAGCAGCACCCGGGCAAGCCCCGCTACATCTTTGGCCACTCGCTCGGTGGCGCCATCGCCATCGACCTGGCCGCCAGTGTGGACGACGAGCGCGGCACCATCGTGGAAGGCACCTTCACCTCCATCCCCGACGTGGTCAGCAGCACGCAGTGGGGCTGGTTGCCGGTGGGCCCGCTCATCACCCAGCGTTTTGAGTCGGTCAGCAAGGTCGCCCGCATCGGCTCGCCATTGCTGGTGGTGCACGGCGCCAAAGACCGGTTGATCCAGCCCGAACTCGGCCGCCGGCTGTTCGAGGCGGCCACCGGCGCCAAGGAGTTCGTGCTGGTCGAAGACGGCTCGCACCACAACACCAACGCCGTGGGCCACGGCCAGTACCGGGCCGCGCTGGCACAGCTGTTTGCACTGAAGTAGCCGGCCCCCGGGCGCGGGGCATCTGCTACGCTCAATCCATGCCCCGCCCGCTGACCGATGGCCCGCTGCCCGCGCCGCCATCCACCCCGCCGTTGACCCCCATGCCCGCTGGCCGGGTGGTGCTGTTGCTGGCCATGCTGCTGGGCATCCAGCCCGTCACCACCGACCTGTATTTGCCCGGCCTGCCGGCGCTGACCAGCGGCTTTGCCGCGCCCATGGCACAAGCGCAGCTGACGCTGACCGCGCTGCTGCTGGCCTTTGGCCTGTCGCAGCTGCTGTGGGGCCCGCTGTCTGACCGCTTTGGCCGCCGGCCCATCCTGCTCTGGGGTTTGAGCGCTTACGTGGTGGCCTCGGCCGCTTGCGTGCTGGCACCGTCGATGGCCATGCTGATCGCCTGGCGCGCGGTGCAGGGTGCGGCCATGGGCGCCAGCGTGATGTGCGCCCGCGCCATCGTGCGCGACCTCTACACACCCGAAGACGGCGCGCGGGTGATGTCGCGCGGGCTCACCGGGCTGGGCGTGATCGCCTGCCTGAGCGCGCCGGTGGGCAGCCTGTTGTCCGAGTTCTTTGGCTGGCGCGCCGCACTGACCGTGCTGGCGCTGTTTGGCGCCGCCACGCTGGCGCTGGTGGCCCTGTGGCTGCGCGAAACCGCCCCACCGCCCCGGCCTGGCGCCACCACACCCGCGGCCCTGCTGGCCACCTGGCGCGGCATCTTGCGCCACCCGACCTTCTGGGCTTTTTCGCTGCTCACGGTGTCCACCTACGGCGGGCTGTTCACTTTTCTGGCGGCCTCGTCGTTTGTGCTGCTCGGTGCGCTGGGCCTGAGCCGGCTGCAGTACGGCGGGGTGATGTTTCTGATGTCGCTGGTCTACATCGCGGGCACCTTTTTGTGCCGCTACTGGCTGGCGCGGTTTGGCCTGCAGCGCACGGTGGCACGCGGTGCGTTGTTGTCATTGGCCGGGGGCACGTCCATGGGCGTGCTGGCGCTGGCGGGGGTGCACCACCCGCTGGCGCTGGTGCTGCCGTTTTGCCTGTTTGCGGTCGGCCACGGCATCCACCAGCCCTGCGGGCAAATTGGCGCGGTGGGCCCGTTCCCGCACGCGGCGGGCACGGCGTCGGCCCTGAACGGCTGTCTGATGATGCTCGCCGCCTTTGCCATGGGCAGCTGGATCGGCAACCGGCTCGACGGCACGGTGTTCGCGCTGTCGAACGGCGTCTGGTTCTGGGGCGTGTGTGTCGCGCTGGCCGCCTGGGGACTGGTGCCGCGCTATGGCCGCATGGTGGCCGTCAAGGCGACGCAACCATGAACGCGCCGCTGACACCGCTGTGCCTGGCCGGGCCCACCGCCGCCGGCAAAACCGCCGCCGCGCTGGCGGTTGCCGAAACACAGCCGGTGGAAATCATCAGCGTCGACTCCGCGCTGGTCTACCGCGGCATGGACATCGGCACCGCCAAACCCAGCGCGGCCGAACTGGCCGCCGTGCCCCACCACCTGATTGACATCCGCGACCCTCTGCAGGCCTACAGCGCCGCCGAGTTCGTGGCCGACGCCAACCGGTTGGTGGCCGAGATCCAGGCCCGTGGCCGCCGCCCGCTGCTGGTCGGCGGCACCATGTTGTACTTCCATGCGCTGTTCGACGGGCTGGACGAGATGCCCAAGGCCAACCCGGCGGTGCGCGCCGAAATCGAGGCCGAGGCGCACAACCTGGGCTGGCCCGCGCTGCACGCCCAATTGGCCGAAGTGGACCCGGTCACCGCCGCCCGCTTGGCGCCGAACGACAGCCAGCGCGTCCAGCGCGCGCTGGAGGTCTACCGCGTGTCGGGCCAGCCGCTGTCTTTTTTCCACACCGCCAAAGCGGCGCACCCGGCCAAGGCCTGGCCGCTGATTTCGCTGGAGCCGGCCGACCGCGCCTGGTTACACGCCCGCATCGCGCAGCGTTTTGACGCGATGCTCGCAGGCGGCTTCCTGGCCGAGGTCGAAGCCCTGCGCGCGCGCGGCGACCTGCACCCCGATCTGCCCGCCATGCGCTGCGTCGGCTACCGCCAGGCGTGGGAGGCACTCGATGGCAGCACCTCGATGGCCGAGCTGCGCGACAAGGGCATCGCCGCCACCCGCCAGCTCGCCAAGCGCCAGATCACCTGGCTGCGCGGCATGCCGCAGCGGCAGGTGGTGGCGTGTGATGCCCCCACGGCGTTGTCGCAGGTGCTGGCTCTGGTGAAATCAATCGCATGAGTTTGTCCATCCAAGGCTTGGCCAAACGCTACGGCGAGGCCACCGTGTTCCAGAACGTCTCGCTCAGCGTCGCGCCGGGCGAGTTTGTGGCCATCGTCGGCGAGTCGGGTGTGGGCAAGTCCACCTTGCTCAACTGCATGGCCGGGCTCGACAACTGGGACGCCGGCAACATCCAACTCGACGGCACCGCGCTCGACGGCCTGGACGACACCGGCCGCGCCCTCTGGCGCCGTGAACACGTCGGCTTTGTGTTCCAGGCCTTCCACGTGCTGCCCCACCTCGACGTGGCGCAAAACATCGCCCTGCCCCTGCTGCTGCTCCAGCAACCCGACGCGGCCCGCGTGCAGGCCATGCTCCATGCGGTTGGCCTTGAAGGCCTTGGGGCGCGGCTGCCCCAGCAGCTCTCCGGCGGCCAGTTGCAGCGCGTGGCGATTGCCCGCGCGCTGGTGCACCGCCCGCGCCTGCTGCTGGCCGACGAACCCACCGGCAACCTCGACCCGACCACCGCCGCCAAAGTGATGGACGTGCTGCAAACCCAGTGCCGCGCCAGCGGTGCAGCGCTGGTGTTGGTCACCCATTCGGAGGCCGCCGCCGCGCGGGCCGACCGGGTGCTGCACCTCACGGCGGACGGCATCCGGTAACACGATGCGCGCCCTGCTCTCGCTGCTGCGCGTGTTCTCCTGGCAGGAGCTGCGCCACCACCCCTGGCGCAACGCGGCGGCCACGCTGGCGGTGATGCTGGGCGTGGCGCTGGCGTTTTCGGTGCACCTGATCAACGCGTCGGCGCTGAGCGAGTTCTCGCAGGCGGTGCGCTCGGTCAGCGGCCAGCCCGACCTGGAGCTGCGCGCGGTGCAAGGCGGTTTTGACGAGGCGCTGTACCGCCGTGTCGCGCTCGACCCGCAGGTGGCCGTGGCCAGCCCGGTGCTGGAAATCTCGACCTATGCCGTTGGCGCCACCGGCCAGCGCACCCCCATCCGCGTGGTGGGGCTGGACGCCCTGGTGGCCGGCTATGTGGCACCCAGCCTCATGCCCCAAAGCGACCGAAGCGAGGGCGATGACCGGCTGGCGCTGTTCGCCCCCGCCACCGTGTACCTGAACGCTGCCGCGCAGCGCTTGGCCGGCCAGGGCGCTGACCTGCAACTGCAAAGCGGCCTCGCCTTGCCCAGCGTGCGCGTGGCCGGGCGCATCGCCGCCGG
This sequence comes from Pseudomonadota bacterium, assembly GCA_040384665.1. Taxonomy (GTDB): domain Bacteria; phylum Pseudomonadota; class Gammaproteobacteria; order Burkholderiales; family Burkholderiaceae_C; genus PCRC01. The sequence continues at coordinate 24,606 of JAZKIY010000064.1, read as the reverse complement.
GGGCCCGCCGCTGGCGGTGATGGACATTGGCGCGGCGCAAGACCTGTTTGCCCGCCAGGGCCAGCTGTCGCGCATCGACGTGCGGCTGGCTGCGGGCGCCGACCGCGCACGCTGGGTGGCCGATCTGCGCGCGGCCAGCCTGCCGGCCAACGTGGCGGTGGCCGAACCGGGCGACGCGGCCCTGCGGGTCAGCAACCTGTCGCGCGCCTACCGCGTCAACCTCACGGTGCTGGCGCTGGTGGCGCTGTTCACCGGCGCGTTTCTGGTGTTCTCGGTGCTGTCGCTCAGCGTCACGCAGCGGGTGCAGCAGTTTGCGCTGCTGGGCGTGTTGGGGCTGACCGCGCCGGCGCGGCTGCGGCTGGTGCTGCTGGAGTCGTTCTGCCTGGGGCTGGCGGGCAGCGTCGCCGGCATCGCGCTCGGTACCGGTCTGGCGGCACTGGCGTTGGGCTTGCTGGGCGGTGACCTCGGCGGTGGTTATTTCTCGGGCATGGCGCCCACCTTGCAGTGGGACGGCACCGCCGCGCTGGTCTACGGCGGGCTGGGCACGGTGGCCGCGCTGGTGGGCGGCTGGTGGCCGGCGCGGGCGGCGCAGCGGGTGCCGCTGGCGGCGTCGCTCAAGGGCGTGGGCCTGGGGCTGGGCACCCAGCGGCCCGGCGTGCTGCGGCGCTGGGCCGGGTTGGCGCTGATGGGGCTGGGCGGCGTGCTGGCGCTGGCGCCGCCGGTGTGGGGCATCCCGCTCGCGGCCTATGGGGCGGTGGCTTTGCTGCTGGTGGGCGGCATCACCACGCTGCCGGTGCTGATTGGCCTGCTGTACGACCGGCTGCAAGCCCTGGTGGCGAACCGCCTGCTGCCGCTGCTGGCGGTGGAGCGGGCGCGCCGGGTGCGCGAAACCGCGGCGGTGGCGGTCAGCGGCGTGGTGGCCGCGCTCAGCCTGGCGGTGGCGCTCACGGTGATGGTGGCGAGCTTTCGCGACTCGGTGACGCAGTGGCTGGACGTGGTGCTGCCAGCCGAACTGTACGTTCGCCCTGCCACCGGGTCGGGCGCCAACGCCACCAGCGACAGCGTGTTTTTCACGCCCGAGTTTGTGCAGGCGGTGCGCGCCCTGCCCGGCGTGGCCCGGGTGGGCGTGCAACGCACCAGCGCGCTGCTGCTCGACCCGGCCCTGCCCGCCGTGACGCTGATCGCCCGCGAGCTGGACGACCCGGCCCGGCAACTGGCGCTGGTGGGCAACCCGCTGCCGGTGCCACCGGGCCAGGTGGGCATTTACGTGAGCGAGGCCATGCGGGACCTGCATGGCGCACGCCTGGGGGCGGTGTTTGTGCCACTTTCAGCATCTTTTAGCCGTCAAGCCTTAGTGAAATCTAACGATTCAGCTACTTTTTTTGTAGCGGGCGTGTGGCGCGACTACGCCCGGCAGTTTGGCGCCATCGCCATCGCCCAGGCCGACTTTGAGCGCCTCACCGGCGACCAACGGGTGAACGACATCGCGCTGTGGCTGGACCCCGGCACCGACGTGCCGGCGCTGCAAAACGCGGTGCGCCGTGCCGCGCCCGACGGTGCTGGCGGGCTGCTCGAATTTGCCTCGGCCCGCGAGATCCGCGCGCTGTCGCTGCGGATTTTTGACCGCAGCTTTGCCGTCACCTACTGGCTGCAGGCGGTGGCGATTGCGATTGGCCTGTTCGGCGTGGCGGCGAGTTTTTCGGCGCAGGTGCTGGCGCGGCGCAAAGAGTTTGGCCTGCTGGCCCACCTGGGGCTGACACGGCGGCAGATTCTGGCGGTGGTGGCCGGTGAAGGCGCGGCCTGGACGCTGATTGGCGCGCTGGCCGGCGTGGCGCTCGGCCTGGCGGTGGCGGTGGTGCTGGTGCACGTGGTCAACCCGCAAAGTTTCCACTGGACCATGGACCTCACCCTGCCGGGGCTGCGCCTGCTGGCATTGGCCGCCGCCGTGGTGCTGGCCGGCACGGCCACCGCTTGGCTGGCAGGCCGCGCGGCAGCGGGCCGCGACGCGGTGCTGGCGGTGAAGGAGGACTGGTGATGCACATCCCACGACATAGCCCACTGCGCCGCGCCCTGCTGCTCTCCAGCCTTGGCGGCACGCTGATGCCCGCGCTGGCGCTGCCCCCCGCCCAGCTGCGCTTCCCGCGCGACCTCGGCAGCCACCCGGACTTTCGCACCGAGTGGTGGTACGTGACCGGCCACGCCCAGGCCGGCGCGCGCGAGTTCGGCTTCCAGGTGACCTTCTTCCGCTCGCGCATTGACGCGACCCAGGCCATGCGCTCCGGCTTCGCCGCCAAACACCTGGTGTTCGCCCACGCCGCCATCACCGACGTGCAAGGCCACAAGCTCTGGCACGACCAGCGCACCGCCCGCATGTCGGGCCAGCCCAGTACCGACCTGGCCAGCGCCAGCGAGGCCGACACCGCCATCGCGCTGCGCGACTGGTCTTTGGTGCGCCAGAACGGCCGCTACCTCGCCACCGTGCGCGCCGCCGACTTCGGCATGCAACTGCAATTCAACGAAACCCAGGCGATGGTGCTGCAGGGCGACCAGGGCCTGTCGCGCAAGGGGCCCGATGCCGCGCAGGCCAGCTACTACTACAGCCTGCCGCAGCTCCAGGTGCAAGGCGCACTCACCCTGCAGGGCCAGCGCCACACCGTGACCGGCACCGCCTGGCTGGACCACGAATGGAGCCAGGCGCTGCTCGACACCCGTGCGGTGGGCTGGGACTGGATCGGCATGAATTTGTCCGACGGCAGCGCGCTGACGGCCTACCGCCTGCGGACCGCCACCGGCGACACGCTGTGGGACGGCGGCTCATTCCGCCACCCGCGCAGCGGGTTGTTCGTCTTCCGGCAGGGCGAAGTCGTTTTCAAGCCACTGCGGCACTGGACCAGCCCGGCCACCGGCACCCGCTACCCGGTGGAATGGCGCGTCCAGACGCCGGCCGATTTCTACACCGTCAAAGCCGTGGTGGACGCGCAGGAACTCGACAGCCGCGCCTCCACCGGCGCCATCTACTGGGAGGGCCTGAGCCGCCTCTACGACAGCCATGACCGGCTGGTGGGCCAGGGCTACCTGGAAATGACCGGCCACGGCCAGGCGCTGCGGCTGTAGGGCTGCCCCCGTCCCGGACGGCCAGAGCTTGAGCCCGAAATGCGGGCGAATCGTCCCCTTGCTCCCGGCTTGACGCCAGCGCCGCCGCCGGATACTGGCCTGACACACATGCCCTGCCGTGCGACTCGGGCATGTCAACCAACGGCCTCTCATGAGTTTTGTCCCACCTGCCATCGCGACCGCCCGCTCGCACAGCCTGTTGGCCCCCAGCCAGCCCGCGCTGAGCCCGCAGGCCGCCGCCGCGCTGTGCCGGTCGGTCGAGTCGGCGCTGCTGCAAAACAGCCTGCTGCTGCACTACCAGCCGGTGGTCAGCCTCACCCGCAGCCGGGTGGTGGGCATGGAAGCCCTGTTGCGCTGGAACCACCCCACACTGGGCCTGCTGGCCCCCGGCCATTTCGCCTGCGCCTTTGACAACCCCCGCCTGGCCGCCAAAATCGGCCTGTTTGTGCTCAAGCGCGCCATCGTCCAGGCCCAGCTCTGGCTGGCCGAGCGATTGCCGTTTGGCCGCCTGGCCATCAACGTGGTGGCGGCCGACTTTGCCAGCGGCACCTTTGCCGACCATGTGCTCGACAGCCTGGCCACCCACGGCGTGGCCACCAAACGCTTTGCACTGGAAGTCACCGAAGGGGTGTTTCTCGACAGCGCCGACGGCCAGGTGTCCGCTGGCCTGCGCACCCTGCACGACGCCGGGCTGGAAATCGCCTTTGACGACTTCGGCACCGGCTTTGCGTCCCTCACCCACCTGAAAAGCGAGTCGATTGACCGGCTGAAGATCGACCGCTCGTTTGTGGACGGTCTGGGCCGCAACCGGGCCGACGCGTCCATCGTCGCCGCCATCGTGCAGCTCGGCCGCAACCTCGGCAAAGCCATCACCGCCGAAGGCGTGGAAACCGCCGAGCAGATCGACCTGCTGCGCGGCATGGGCTGCGACGAATTCCAGGGCTACGCACTGGCCCGCCCCATGCCGGCCGCCGACGTGCCGGCCTTTGTCGCGCAGTTCGACACCGAGGCGCTGCATTTCCGCGCCCCCAGCTATGCAATCCATAGCAACATCGACAGCCAACTCCTAGGCTTGCGGCCGATTTGACCTGAAAACAGCGGTTTTGGGCCGCGCCAGCGCCCGCAGCGGCAGCGCTACACTGCGCCATGCCTTCTTCCGCACACGCCGCCCGCGCCACAGCGTCCCCCCGTTCACTCTCTGGCCTGGGCCCTTTCCTGCGGCCTTACCGGGGACGCATCGCACTGGCCGGGCTCTTTCTGGTGCTGGCGGCTGCGGCCACGCTGGTGTTCCCGGTGGCGCTCAAGGGCCTGGTCGACAACGGCCTGGGCATGGCCGACCGGGGCGCGCAGATCATGGCGCTGAAAACGCATTTCATCGAGCTGTTTGCGGTGGCCGTGGGCCTGGGGCTGTTTTCCGCCGCCCGCTTCTACACCGTGAGCTGGCTGGGCGAGCGCGTCACCGCCGACCTGCGCAACGCGGTGTACAGCCATGTGCTGCACCAGAGCCCGGCGTTTTTTGAGACCACCCAGACCGGCGAGGTGCTGAGCCGCCTCACCGCCGACACCACGCTGGTGCAAACCGTGGTCGGCTCGTCGCTGAGCATGGGCCTGCGCAACGCGGTGATGGGCGTGGGCGCGCTGGCCATGCTGGTGTATTCCAACCCCTATGTGATGTTCCAGGTGCTGGGCGTGCTGGTGCTGATCGTGCTGCCGAGCGTCTGGTTTGGGCGCCGCGTGCGCAAACTCTCCCGCGCCAGCCAGGACCGGGTGGCCGACTCCAGCGCGATTGCCGCCGAGGTGCTGAACGCCATTCCGGTGGTGCAGAGCTACACCGCCGAAGGCCGCGAGGCGGCGCGCTTCGACGCCTCCACCGACGCCGCCTTCCACACCGCCGTGCGCCGCACCAAAGCGCGCTCGGTGCTGGTGGCCTTCATCATCATCGCCACCTCGGCCGCGCTGCTGTGGGGCCTGTACCAGGGCACCCAGGCGGTGATGCGCGGCGACATCAGCGCTGGCCACCTGGGCCAGACGGTGCTGTACGTGATCATTCTGGCCGGTGCCGCTGGCGTGCTGGGCGAGGTCTATGGCGACCTGCTGCGTGCCGCCGGGGCCACCGAGCGGCTGATGGAGCTGCTGGACACGCATTCCCCCATCGTTTCACCGTCCAATCCAGCACCAGCCGCTGCCATCTCTGGCGGCAGCGCCATTGATTTTGAAGCGGTCACCTTCCACTACCCCTCCCGTCCCAGCCAGGCCTCGCTGCAGGACGTGACGCTGCGCGTGGCCCCTGGTGAAACCGTGGCATTGGTCGGGCCGAGCGGCGCCGGCAAAAGCACGGTGTTCCAGCTGCTGCTGCGCTTCTACGACCCCGACCCGGCGGCCGACGGTGCCTCGCAGATCCGCATCGACGGCGTGCCCACCCGCGACATGGCGCTGGCCGACCTGCGGCAGCGCATCGGCATCGTGCCGCAAGACGCGGTGATCTTCTCGGCCAGCGCGCTGGAGAACATCCGCTACGGCCGGCCAGACGCCAGCGACGACGACGTCCATGCCGCCGCCCGCGCCGCCTTTGCCGACGACTTCCTGCGTGCCCTGCCCGAGGGCTACAACACCTTTCTGGGCGAACGCGGCGTGCGCATCAGCGGCGGCCAGCGCCAGCGCATTGCGATTGCCCGCGCCATTTTGAAAAACGCCCCGCTGCTGCTGCTGGACGAAGCCACCAGCGCACTCGACGCGGAAAGCGAACGCATGGTGCAGGCGGCCCTGGAGTCGGCCATGTCGGGCCGGACCACGGTGGTGATTGCGCACCGGCTGGCCACGGTGCAGAAAGCCGACCGGATTGTGGTGCTGGACCACGGCCGCGTGGTGGAACAGGGCACGCACGACGCGCTGGTGGCGGCCAACGGCGTCTACGCGCGGCTGGCGGCACTGCAGTTCACCACCTGAGCCGCTGCGGCTACTGCAAGGTGCCCTTCAACGCCGCAGGCAGCGGCAAGGGCAGGACCTCTATGCCATCGTCCAGCAGCGCTGCGGTTTCCGCGGGCGTGGCCTGCCCCCGGATGGCCCGTGCGTCCACCTCGCCGTGGTGGATGCGGCGGGCTTCGTCGGCAAAATGCTTGCCCACGTCGTCGGTGTTGGCCACCACATGGCGCACCAGCTTGAGCCACTGGGCCTGCCGTTCGGCATTCGGCGGGGTGGCCGTTGGCTGCAGTTCGGTGGCAGGCGGCTGGCTCGCGCCCAGGTTCAGGCGCGGCGCGCTGAGGCGCTTGGTTATGGTGCTGTTGCCACACAACGGGCATTCGACCATGCCGCGCGACAGCTGGCTTTGAAAGTCGTCCTCCGAGGCAAACCAGCCTTCAAACAGGTGCTGGTGGGCGCATTGCAGGTCGAGGACTTTCATCGTCCGAAACCACATGGCAGGGTCACAGCCCCTGCGTCTGCCATTCGAGCGGCCACTGGCCGGCCAGAAAGTTCTGCAACCACAGCGCGCCCGACAGCGTTTTGCCATCGGTCACGGTGCCGTCAAAACACCAGTGCAGCAACTGGTCGGGCATGGCGCTGAACACGTCGAGGAACTCGCCCGCGTCCAGCTGGCGCTCACCGGCCACCAGCTTGCGGGCAAACCAGATGTCGATGGTTTCGGTGGCGTAGGAAATGGCGGGGTGCAGCCGGCCGGCCAGCGCCCATTGTTTGGCGCGGTAACCGGTTTCTTCCAGCAGCTCGCGCTGGGCACACACCAGCGAGGGCTCGCCCGCATCCAGCTTGCCGGCGGGAAACTCCACCATCGCCTGCTGCACCGGGTAACGGTACTGGCGCTCCAGCACGACCTGGCCATCGTCCAGCAAGGCAATGACCATCACCGCGCCCGGGTGGACGATGAACTCGCGCCCCGCTTCGCTGCCATCGGGCAGGCGCACCGTGTCGCGCAAGACGTGGAGAAACTGGCCTTTGAGCAGCTCTTCGCGCCGGGTCTGGTGCTCCACCAGGTGGCGGGTGTCGACCGGGGGCGTGGTCATGTCAGCCCTTGTGCTTGAGCAGGTAGCGGAACACAAAACCGGGGAAAGCCAGCGTCAGGAACAGCGTGGCGGTGATGGCGTAGAACTCCCAGGTCTGGGGTGAGATCTGCCCGGCACTCTTTTCCAGCAGCAAGCCAAAACCGCCCACTAGAAAGTACATCAGCACCAGCTCTGCCAAACGCCATGGCAAGGTCTTGGCGCTGTGCACTGGCCCCACAGCCAGCCAGCGCTGGTTGAGAAAAGGCAGGTTGGCGGCACACAAGGCCAGCACCACCACCAGCCAGACCGACACGGTTTGCGACATCAGGTACCGAGCGCCTTGACGATGGAGTTGGCACACAAGGTCATCAGCCCACCAGGCACGATGCCGAGCACCAACACCAGCGCGCCATTGAGGGACAGCACCGCCCGCACATCGGCCGGGGCAGACACCTCACTGGCCGTGATGGGCGAGTCAAAGTACATCACCTTGACGACCCGCAGGTAGTAGAACGCACCGATCAGCGACATCACCACCGCAAACACCGCGAGGCCGATGTACCAGCCCTGGCCGGAGCTGACCAGCGCCTGCAACACCGCCAGCTTGGCGTAGAAGCCGACCATCGGTGGGATGCCGGCCAGCGAGAACAGGCACACCGCCATCACGCCCGCGTACAGCGGGCTGCGCTGGTTCAGGCCAGCGAAGTCAGAGATTTCTTCGCTCTCAAAACCTTCCCGGGCCAACAGCAAGATGACACCAAAACTGCCCAAGGTGGTCAACACATAGGCCACGGTGTAGAACATGGACGAGCTGAGCGCGTTGGTGGCCAGCGCGAGGTTGTTGTCCACCACCACCGCCACAAAACCCAGCAGCATGAAGCCGACCTGCCCGATGGTGGAGAACGCCAGCATGCGCTTGAGGTTGGTCTGCACAATGGCGGCCAGGTTGCCCACCAGCAAGGAGCCAATCGCCATGATGGCCAGCATCTTGTGCCAGTCCACCGACAACGGGATCAGGCCTTCCACCAGCAGGCGGATCATGATGGCGAACGCCGCCAGTTTCGGTGCCGCGCCGATCAGCAGCGTGACGGCGGTGGGCGCGCCTTGGTAGACGTCGGGGATCCACATGTGGAACGGCACCGCTCCGACCTTGAAGGCCAGGCCTGCGACGATGAACACCAGCCCGAACACCATCACCTGGTGTTTGACGTAGCCCGACGCCACCGCGCCCAGCACTTCCTGCAGGTTCAGGGAGCCGGTCGCACCATACAGCATGGACAGGCCGTAGAGCAGGAAGCCGCTGGCCAGTGCGCCCAGCACAAAGTACTTCATTGCGGCCTCGGTCGCAATCGCGCTGTCGCGGCGCAGCGCCACCAGCGCATAGCTGGACAAGGTCAACAGTTCCAGGCCCATGTAGATGACGAGGAAGTTGTTGCCGGAGATCATCACAAAGATGCCCAGCAGCGCAAACAGGCTCAGTGTGAACAGTTCGCCACCGCGCAGCATGTCGCGGTCGGCCGCGTACGGACGGCCATAGACCAGGCTGACGAAGGTGGCAATGGCGGCAAAACACTTGAGCCAGTTGCCCATGGCGTCGCTGACCACCATGTTGCCGAAGCCATAAACCGTTTCGCCTTCCAGCGCATAGCGGGCCTGCACGAACGCCACCACCGCCAGCGTGGCGAGTGTCAGCACATAGGTCAGGCCACGGCGGGCACTGGTGACCGAGAGGTCCACCAGCGCGATCACACACGCCATCCCCAACAAGATGAGTTCTGGATAAACGGTGATCCAGCTGAGTTTGTCAATCATGGCAGTCGGCGCGCGGTTAATTCAGTTTCGAGATGGCCATGTGGCGCAACAGTTCGGCCACCGAAGCGTCCATCGCGTCGGTGAACGGCCGGGGGTACAGGCCCATCCACATCACGGCAATGGCCAACACCGCCAGCACCAGGAACTCACGGTTGTTGATGTCGGTCAGCCCCTTGACGTCGTCGTTGGCCACCGGGCCGAGGTAGACGCGCTTGAACATCCAGAGCGTGTAGGCCGCGCCCCAGATCAGCGCAGAGGCCGCCGCCAGGCCGAGCCAGAAGTTGGCCTTGACCGCGCCCAGGATCACCATCCACTCGCCCACAAAACCGGCGGTGGCAGGCAGACCGCAGTTGGCCATGGCAAACAGCAGCGCGAACGCGGTGAACTTGGGCATGGTGTTGACCACGCCGCCGTAGCTTGAAATTTCACGCGAGTGCACACGGTCGTACAGCACACCAATGCACAGGAACATCGCGCCCGACACAAAGCCGTGCGCAATCATCTGCACCAGACCGCCGGCCACGCCGAGGTCGTTGAAGATGAAGAAGCCCAGCGTCACGAAACCCATGTGGGCCACCGACGAGTAGGCCACCAGCTTCTTCATGTCCTGCTGGACCATCGCGACCAAACCGACGTAGATCACCGCAGTGAGGGACAGCGCGATCATCAGCCAGGCCCATTCGTGTGCCGCGTCCGGGGCAATCGGCATCGCAAACCGCAGGAAGCCATAGGCGCCCAGCTTCAGCATGATGGCGGCCAGCACAGCGGAGCCACCGGTCGGTGCTTCCACGTGCACGTCGGGCAGCCAGGTGTGCACCGGCCACATCGGCACCTTGACCGCAAAGGCGGCGAAAAAGGCGAAGAACAGGAAGGTCTGGGCGGTCTTGCTCAGTGGCAACTGGTGCCAGGCCAGCACATCAAAACTGCCGCCCGACTGGGTGTACAGGTAGATCAGCGCGATCAGCATCATCAGCGAACCGAGCAGCGTGTACAGGAAGAACTTGAACGCCGCGTAAATCTTGTTCGGGCCACCCCAGATGCCGATGATCAGGTACATCGGGATCAGTGTTGCTTCAAAGAAGACGTAGAACAGAATGCCGTCGAGCGCGCAAAACACGCCAATCATCAAGCCGCTGAGGATCAGGAACGCGGCCATGTACTGGTTCACACGCTCGGTGATCGACTCCCACGACGCAATGACCACCACCACGGTGATGAAGGCGGTCAGCAGCACAAACCACATCGAGATGCCGTCCACACCCAGGTGGTAATTCACGTTGAAGCGTTCGATCCAGGCGCCCTTTTCGACGAACTGCATCTCGGCCGTGCCGTTCTTGAAGCCCTGGTACATCGGCAAGGTGACCAGAAAGCTCAGCAGCGATCCGATCAGTGCGACCCAGCGGACGGTTTTGGCTTGGTCGTCGCGGCCCATGGCCAGCAGCAGCACGCCGAACAGGATCGGTGTCCAGATCGACAGGCTCAGATATCCGAATTGGTAACCCATTTTGTTTTTCTTCTCCGGGACTTATTTGTTGGGCCAGACAAACAGCGACATCAACACGAACACGCCCAGAATCATCACCAGCGCGTAGTGGTAGATGTAGCCGGTCTGCGCGCCACGCACGATGCCAGACACCCAGCGCACCAGTTTCCAGGAACCGTTGACCACGGCCCCGTCGATCACAGCCTGGTCGCCACCTTTCCAGAGCCCAGTTCCGAGGCCGCGCAGGCCGCGCGCCAGCACGTTCTCGTTGAACCAGTCCATGTAGTACTTGTTTTCCAGCAGCGTGAAGATGGGCATCACGCGCGACTTGATCGCCGCTGGCAAGGCCGGGTTGACCATGTACATGTAGTAGGCCAGTGCCACACCCGACAGCGCGAGCCAGAACGGCAGCGTGGTCAGACCGTGTGTGGCCATTGCCAGTGCACCGTGGAAAGTGCTGGCGAACTCGGCCATGGCCGGGTGCGCCTCGGCATTGACAAAGATCGCATCTTTGAAGAAGTCGCCAAACAGCATCGGCTGGATGGTCAGGTAGCCGATCACCACCGACGGGATGGCCAGCAGCACCAGCGGCAAGGTCACCACCCAGGGCGATTCGTGGGGCTTGGCATCATGGCCATGGTCACCGTGGTCGTCATGTGCGCCGTGAGAATCGTGGTGAGCGTCCGGATTCTGGTCGTAGCGCTCTTTGCCATGGAACACCAGGAAGTACAGACGGAACGAGTAGAAAGCGGTGATGAACACACCGGCCATCACAGCGAAGTGTGCGAATCCGGCAGCGGGCAGTTTGCTCAGGTGCACCACCTCGATGATGCTGTCCTTGGAGTAGAAGCCAGCGAACAGCGGCGTGCCGATCAGCGCCAATGAGCCGAGCAACGAGGTGATCCAGGTGATGGGCATGTACTTGCGCACCGCGCCCATCCAGCGGATGTCCTGGTTGTGGTGCATGCCCATGATCACCGAGCCGGCCGCGAGGAACAGCAGGGCTTTAAAGAATGCGTGTGTCATCAGGTGGAACACCGCCACAGAGTAGGCCGAGGCACCGAGCGCCACCGTCATGTAGCCCAGCTGAGACAAGGTGGAATAGGCCACGATGCGTTTGATGTCGTTCTGGATGATGCCGAGAAAACCCATGAACAACGCGGTGATGGCGCCAATGACCAGGATGAAGTTCAGCGCGGTGTCGCTCAGTTCGAACAGCGGCGACATGCGGGCCACCATGAAAATGCCGGCGGTCACCATCGTGGCGGCGTGGATCAGCGCCGAAATGGGGGTCGGCCCTTCCATCGAGTCGGGCAACCAGACGTGCAACGGGAATTGCGCGCTCTTGCCCATCGCGCCGATGAACAAACAAATGCAGATGACCGTGACCAGCATCCAGTCGGTGCCGGGGAAAGCCAGGCCAGCGAGGTCGTTGGCCTTGGCAAAGGTTTCGGTGTAATTCAACGTGCCGGCGTAGGCGGCCAGCAGGCCAATGCCAAGGATGAAACCGAAGTCACCAACCCGGTTCACCAGAAAGGCTTTCATGTTGGCAAAAATGGCCGTTGGCTTGTTGAACCAGAAACCGATCAGCAAGTAGGACACCAGGCCCACCGCCTCCCAGCCAAAAAACAGCTGGAGCATGTTGTTGCTCATCACCAGCATCAACATCGAGAAGGTGAACAGCGAGATGTAGGCGAAGAAACGGTTGTAGCCTTCGTCTTCTTCCATGTAGCCAATGGTGTACAGGTGCACCATCAGCGACACGAAGGTGACCACCACCATCATCATGGCGGTCAGGCCGTCCACCAGGAAACCCACCTCCATGGTCAGGCTGCCCACGGTCATCCAGGTGTAGAGCGTCTCGTTGAAGCGCGCGCCGTCCAGGGCCACGCTCTTCAACGTCATGGCCGACAGCACAAACGCCACCAACACACCCAGGATGGTCAGGCTGTGGCTGACACGGCGGCCAATCAGGTTGCCACCGAATACGGTGCCAAAAATGCCGGCGAGCAAAGCGCCAGCCAGCGGTGCCAGCGGTACGGCCAGCAGAGTCGAAGCAGAAAGGGTCTGGCTCATTTTCAGTTAGCCCTTCAGCTCATTGAGTTCGTCCACATTGATGCTGGACTTGTTGCGGAACAGCAGCACCAGAATGGCCAGACCGATGGCAGACTCGGCGGCGGCCACCGTCAGAATGAAGAACACGAAAACCTGGCCGTGCAGGTCGTTCAGGAAATACGAGAACGCGACGAAGTTCATGTTGACCGCGAGCAGCATCAGTTCGATGGCCATCAGCAACACGATCAGGTTCTTGCGGTTCAAGAAGATGCCGATCACCGACAGCGCGAACAGCATCGCACCGAGTGACAGGTAATGTCCAAGGGTGAGCGTCATGCTTTTTTCTCCCCGGCTGGGGTTTCAGGTGAGCTCTCGGGCGCAGGCGACGGCGCGGGGCGTGTGGCGGCCAGCTTGACCACGGTCATGCGGTCACGTGAGCGCACACGCACCTGGTCGGCCGGGTTCGCGTGCTTGCTGTCCTTGCGCTGGCGCAGCGTCAAGGCAATGGCGGCGATGATGGCCACCAGCAGGATGACCGCCGCAATTTCCAGGGGGTAGAGGTACTCGGTGTAGAGCAGCTTGCCCAGTTCTTTGGTGTTCGACACCTCGGACGTGGCCAGTTCCAGTGCCGCGTTGGAACGCGGCTGTTCGCTGGGTCGGAAACCACCCAGCAACACGTAGGACATCTGCAGCGCAATCACCACGCCGATGCCCCCCGCCAGCGGGAAATGCTTCCAGAAGCCGCGACGGATGCTGTCGAGGTTGACGTCCAGCATCATCACGACGAACAGGAACAACACCATCACCGCGCCGACATACACCAGCACCAGCGAGATCGCCAGAAACTCGGCTTTCAGCAGCAACCAGATGGCCGACGCCTGGAAAAACGCCAGCACCAGGTACAGCGCGGCGTACACCGGGTTGCGCGCGGTGATGACGCGGAAAGCCGCAAACAGCAGCACTGCCGCAAACAAATAAAACAGGCCGGTCTTGACGTCCATGGGTCGCTTCTTGTTGTGTTACCGCGACCGCCTTCAGCGGTACTTGGCGTCTGCGGCACGGTTGGCCGCGATTTCAGGTTCGTAGCGGTCGCCGACTGCCAGCAACATCTCTTTGGTGAAATACAGGTCGCCCCGCTTTTCACCGTGGTACTCAAAAATATGGGTTTCCACAATCGAGTCCACCGGGCAGCTTTCTTCGCAGAAGCCGCAGAAGATGCACTTGGTCAGGTCGATGTCGTAACGGGTGGTGCGGCGCGAACCGTCGGCACGCACGTCCGACTCGATGGTGATGGCCATGGCCGGGCAAACCGCTTCGCACAGCTTGCAGGCAATGCACCGCTCCTCGCCGTTCTCGTACCGGCGCAGCGCGTGCAGGCCACGGAAACGCGGCGACAGCGGGGTCTTTTCTTCCGGGAACTGGACCGTGATCTTGCGGCGAAACGCGTGTTTGCCGGTCAGGGCCAGGCCTTTGAGCAGTTCCACCAGCATGAAGCTGGAGAGGAAGTCTTTCAGCGAAAACGCTGGCGACGCCAAGGCCGTTGTGGGGGCACTCATGGACGGCTCCTTCATTTCCAGATGTTGAAGGGTGTCTGCATCCAGCCACCCACGACCACCAGCCACACCAAGGTGACCGGAATGAATATCTTCCAGCCCAGACGCATGATCTGGTCGTAGCGGAAACGGGGGAAGGTGGCACGCACCCATATGAACAGGGTCACAACGCAGAAGGTTTTGCCAAACAGCCAGAACCAGTTCCAGAACCAGGCGGTGGCCTCGATCCAGCCAGGGGTCTGCATGCCGATGGCGCTGAACGACACCGGTGCCGCCCACCCGCCCAGGAACATGATCGCGGCCAATGCCGAGATCAAAATCATGTTCGCGTATTCGGCCAGGAAGAACATCGCGAACGACATGCCGGAGTACTCGACCATGTGGCCGGCCACGATTTCCGACTCACCTTCGACCACGTCAAACGGGTGGCGGTTGGTCTCGGCGATGCCGGAGATGATGTACACCACAAAAATAGGCAGCAGTGGCAACCAGTTCCACGACAACAGGTTGAAACCTTTGTCTGCGAACATGCCGGTGTTTTGCGACACCACGATGTCGGTCATGTTCAGGCTGGCCGACACCATCAGCACCACGACCAGACAAAAGCCCATGGCGATCTCGTAGCTCACCATCTGTGCCGATGCGCGCAAGGCACCGAGGAAGGCGTACTTGGAGTTGGAAGCCCAGCCAGCGATGATCACACCGTAAACCTCCATCGAGGTGATGGCCATGATGAACAGCAGGCCGGCATTGACGTTGGCGAGCGCTGCGTCTGGGCCGAACGGCACCACCGCCCACGCGGCCAGCGCCGGCATGATGGTCATGACCGGGCCCAACAAAAACAAGCTTTTGTTGGCGGCCGCGGGCACGATGATTTCCTTGGTCAACAACTTCAAGGCATCGGCAATCGGCTGCAACAGACCGAGTGGGCCCACACGGTTCGGGCCAATGCGGATCTGCATCCAGCCAATGGCCTTGCGCTCCCACAATGTCAGGTAGGCCACACAACCCATCAGGGGCAACACCAACAGAATGATCTTGATCAGCGTCCAGATCACCGGCCAGGCCGCACTGCCCCACCAGCCGGCGGCCACCAGGCCCTGGCCCATGTCGTACAGGGTGTCGATCATGCCGGCACTCCTGCGGGCAGGTTGCGGGCGTCTGCCGTCATCTGCAGCGACGACGCGCGGCGAACCAGCCCGTCGAGTTGGTAAATGCGCGCTACCACTGGCTCACGCGTGGTCGGCGAGAGGTCCATCGGTGCCAACGTCTTGTTGTTGAGCAAATCGGTCGGCACGCGTGCCGCGGCACCTGCAGGAACAACCTGCTTCAACACGTCCTGGGAAGACTCAAAATCAAAACCCTGGATGCCCATCAGATTCGCCAGCACGCGCAGCACTTTCCAACCCGGCCGGGTGTCGCCCAGCGGCTTGACCACCGCGTGGAAGCTCTGCACCAAACCTTCGGCATTGACGAAGCTGCCGGATGTTTCGGTGAACGGGGCAATCGGCAGCAGCACATCGCTGAAAGCCATGTTGGCCTTGAACGGACTCAGCGTGACGACCATCTGCGCCTGGCCCAGCGCGCTGTTGGCCTGTGCGCCTGCCGCTGAGTCAAATTCAGGCTCGGTGTTGAGCAACAACACGGCCTTCAATGCCCCACCGAGCATCTGCCCAGCGTTCAACCCGCCTTGAACCGGCATCGCACCGACCAGCTGGGCACCAACGGTGTTGGCGGCTTCGGTCAGGTACCCCACGCTGGCACCGGTGTGGCGCGCAATCCAGCCAGCCAGCGCCAACAGCGACGACGCATGCGGGTGGTGCGCTGCGGCATTGCCCAGCAAAATGGCCTTGCGCTCACCGCCGAGCATGGACTTGGCTATCGCGGCAGCGGCCTCGTTGCCCGGTGTGTCGGTGGGTGCGGCCACACCCACTGCGGCAGCAACCGCACTGGCCACCGCGGCCAGCACATCGGCCCAGTCGGACGACGGTGCCAGCCACTGGTTGACGATGGGCATGGCCCAGTCGGATTCGTTCGCGTGGATGGCATTGACCACGCCGCCATTGCGGGCCGCCTGACGGATGCGCTGGGCAAACAACGGGTGGTCCTTGCGCAGGTCAGAACCCACCACCAGCACACGCTGCAACCGGGACAGAGAAGCGATGGACGTGCCCAGGTGACGCACACCTTCGGGCGCCGGGAACTCGGCATGGCGCAAGCGGTGGTCGATGTTGTCGCTGCCAAGGCCGCGGGTCAACAGGCTGGCCAGGTGCAGTTCTTCCAGTGTGCTGTGCGGGCTCACCAGCATGCCGACACTGGCCGGGCCATGGTCGGCGCTGATCTGTTTCAGGCCATTGGCCACGTACTCCAGCGCGGTGGTCCAGTCGACCGTTTTCCAGGCACCGCCCTGCTTCAACATGGGCTGCGTCAGGCGTTCTTCGCTGTTCAACGCTTCGTAGGAGAAGCGGTCACGGTCGGCGATCCAGCATTCGTTGACGGCTTCGTTCTCCATCGGCACGACGCGCATCACCTTGTTGTTCTTGACCTGCACCACCAGGTTGGCACCGGTCGAATCGTGCGGACTGACCGACTTGCGGCGACTCAGTTCCCAGGTCCGGGCGCTGTAGCGGAAAGGCTTGCTGGTGAGCGCGCCCACCGGGCAGATGTCGATCATGTTGCCGGACAGTTCCGAGTCCACCGTGTCGTTGACCACGGTGGTGATTTCGGCGTGCTCGCCGCGGTGGATCATGCCGAGTTCCATCACGCCGGCCACTTCCTGGCCGAAACGGACGCAGCGCGTGCAGTGGATGCAGCGGCTCATCTCTTCCATGCTGATCAGCGGGCCCACATCCTTGTGGAACACGACGCGCTTTTCTTCTTCGTAGCGCGACGACGAACCGCCATAACCGACCGCCAGATCCTGCAGCTGGCACTCGCCACCCTGGTCGCAGATTGGGCAGTCCAGCGGGTGGTTGATCAGCAAGAACTCCATCACCGACTGCTGGGCCTTGATGGCTTTCTCGCTCTTGGTGCGAACGATCATGCCCTGCGTCACCGGCGTGGCACAGGCCGGCATGGGCTTGGGCGCCTTTTCGATGTCGACCAGGCACATGCGGCAGTTGGCCGCGATGCTGAGCTTCTTGTGGTAACAGAAGTGCGGGATGTAGGTGCCCGCCTGCTCGGCCGCGTGCATCACCAGGCTGCCTTCGGCGACCTCCACCTTCTTGCCGTCAAGTTCGATTTCAACCATGTGTTCTTTCCGCAAGCGGGCTCAGGCCGTCTCGGGTTTCTTGTTGTGGATCAGCGCTTCAAACTCGTGCCGGAAGTGCTTGATCATCGCGCGCACAGGCATGGCAGCGGCATCGCCCAAGGCGCAAATCGTGCGGCCCTGGATGTTGTCGGCCACCGAGTTCAGCAGGTCCATGTCGCTGGACTTGCCAGCGCCACGGTGGATCTTGTCGACCACACGCCAGAGCCAGCCCGTGCCTTCGCGGCAGGGGGTGCACTGGCCGCAGGACTCGTGCATGTAAAAGTACGACAGGCGCTTGAGTGACTCCACCATGCAGCGCGAGTCGTCCATCACGATCACCGCGCCCGAGCCCAGCATCGAGCCAGCCTTGGCAATGGAGTCGTAGTCCATCGTGCAGTCCATCATGATGCTGGCAGGCAGCACCGGCGACGACGAACCGCCAGGGATCACCGCCTTCAGCGTGCGACCCTTGCGAACACCACCCGCCAGTTCCAGCAGTTTGGCGAACGGCGTGCCCATGGGCACCTCGTAGTTGCCAGGCAGCTCTACGTCGCCGCTGACCGAGTAGATCTTGGTGCCACCGTTGTTCGGTTTGCCGCATGCGAGATAGGCTTGCCCACCGTTGCGAATGATCCACGGCACAGCCGCAAAGGTTTCGGTGTTGTTGATCGTGGTTGGCTTGCCATACAGACCAAAACTGGCCGGGAACGGCGGCTTGAAGCGTGGCTGGCCTTTTTTCCCTTCCAGCGACTCCAGCAAAGCGGTTTCTTCACCGCAAATGTAGGCGCCAAACCCATGGGAAGCGTGCAGCTGAAAACTGAAGTTGCTGCCCAGGATGCGGTCACCCAGCAGGCCCGCGGCACGGGCTTCAACCAGCGCCTCTTCAAACCGGTCGTAGGTGGTGAAAATTTCGCCGTGGATGTAGTTGTAGCCGACGCTGATGCCCATCGCATACGCCGCGATCGCCATGCCTTCGATGACGATGTGCGGGTTGAACTGCATGATGTCGCGGTCTTTGCAGGTGCCTGGCTCGCCCTCGTCAGAATTGCAGACCAGGTATTTCTGCCCTGGGAACTGGCGTGGCATGAAGCTCCACTTCAGCCCGGTCGGGAAACCGGCACCACCCCGCCCGCGCAACGCTGACTCTTTGACGGTGGCAATCACCTGGTCGGGGGTCATGGGCTCGCCACCGTCGAGGCCCAGCACTTTGCGCAAGGCCTGGTAACCGCCGCGGGCCACGTAGTCTTTCAGGCGCCAGTTGGTGCCATCCAGATCGGCAAAAATTTGCGGCTCAATGTGCCGACCATGGAAGCAGGTCTGCACACCGGTGGCCTGGAACTGTGCGAGGATTTTGTCGGCCGACATCACTGGGCTCCCGTCGACTTCAGGCCATCGACCAACTGGTCCAGTTTGTCATTGCTCATGAAGCTGCACATGGTGCGGTCGTTGACGAGCAAGACCGGGGAGTCGGCGCAAGCGCCCAGACATTCGCTCTGCTGCAGCGTGAACAGGCCATCGGCGGTGGTTTCACCCATGTGGATGCCCAGTTTGTGCTCCAGATGGTGCAGGGCTTTTTGCCCGTCACGCAACTGGCATGGCAGGTTGGTGCAAACGTTGAGCTTGAACTTGCCCACCGGCTGCTGGTTGTACATGTTGTAGAAAGTCGTCACCTCGTGCACCGCAATCGGTGGCATGCCCAGGTAACTGGCAACTTCGTTTTCGCTGGCCACGCTGACATGGCCCAGTTCCTGTTGGACGATGGCCAGGCAAGCCATCACCGCCGACTGCTTCTGGTCTGCCGGGTACTTCGCCACTTCGGCGGCAAAACGGGCTTTGGTCGCTTCGGAAATCATCGGTCAATTTCTCCAAACACGATGTCCATGGTGCCGATCACGGCCACCGCATCGGCAATCATGTGGCCACGCGACATTTCATCGAGCGCCGCCAAATGGGCGAAACCTGGCGCACGAATTTTCAGACGGTACGGCTTGTTGGCCCCATCGCTGACGATGTAAATGCCGAACTCACCCTTCGGGTGCTCGACTGCGGCATAAGCCTCGCCTTCGGGCACGTGAAAACCTTCGGTGAAGAGCTTGAAATGGTGGATCAGCTCTTCCATGTTGGACTTCATGGATTCACGGTCTGGCGCGGCAACCTTGTGGTTGTCGGTGATGACCGGGCCTGGGTTGACGCGCAGCCAGTCCACACACTGCTTGATGATGCGGTTGGACTGCGCCATCTCTTCCATGCGCACCAGGTAGCGGTCGTAACAGTCACCGGTTTTGCCCAGGGGGATGTCGAAGTCCATGCGGTCATAGACCTCATAGGGTTGCTGTTTGCGCAAATCCCACAACACGCCAGAACCGCGCAGCATCGCACCGGTAAAGCCCAGATTCAACGCACGCTCAGGCGTCACCACACCAATGCCCACCGTGCGCTGTTTCCAGATGCGGTTGTCGGTCAACAGCGTGTGGTATTCGGCCAGGTAAGCCGGGAAACGCTGGGTGAAGTCGTCGATGAAGTCGAGCAAAGAGCCACTGCGGCCATCGTTCAGCTGCTGGATCGCCTTGGCGCTCTTGACCTTGCTGGCCTTGTACTGCGGCATCGAGTCCGGCAAGTCACGGTACACGCCACCGGGACGGAAATAGGCCGCGTGCATGCGCGCACCCGACACCGCCTCGTACATGTCGAACAGGTCTTCCCGCTCGCGGAACGCGTACAGGAAAATCGTCATCGCACCGCAGTCGAGGCCATGGCAGCCGAGCCACAACAGGTGGTTCAGCAAACGGGTGATCTCGGAGTACATCACACGGATGTACTGGGCACGTTCGGGCACTTCCAGACCCAGCAGTTTCTCGATGGCGAGGCAGTAGGCGTGCTCGTTGGACATCATCGACACGTAGTCGAGGCGGTCCATGTAAGGCAGCGACTGGATGTAGGTCTTGCTTTCGGCCAGCTTCTCGGTGGCACGGTGCAACAAGCCGATGTGCGGGTCGGCACGCTGGATGACCTCGCCATCCAGCTCCAGCACGAGGCGCAACACACCGTGTGCGGCCGGGTGCTGTGGACCAAAGTTCAGCGTGTAGTTCTTGATCTCGGCCATTACTGCAGGCCCCCGTATTTGTCTTCGCGGATGATGCGTGGCGTGATGTCACGCGGTTCGATGCTGACCGGCTGGTAGATCACTCGCTTCTGCTCAGGGTCGTAGCGCATCTCGACATGTCCGGAAGTCGGGAAGTCCTTGCGGAACGGGTGCCCGATGAAACCGTAGTCGGTCAGAATGCGACGCAGGTCGTTGTGCCCCTCGAACACGATGCCGAACAGATCAAACGCTTCGCGCTCGAACCAGTTGGCAGCGCTCCAGATGTCGTTGACCGACGCCACCACAGGGAAATCGTCGTCTGGCGCAAAGACTTTGAGCCGAACGCGCTGGTTCAGACTGACAGACAACAAGTGCGTCACCACGGCGTAACGCGGCCCGTCATAGGCACCGTCCTTGTACTCGGCGTAGTCCACGCCGCACAAGTCCATCAGTTGCTCAAAACGACAGGCTGGCGCATCGCGCAGCAACTGCGCAGCTTCCAGGTAATCGGCGGCGTTGACCACCACAGTGACCTCACCGAGGCGGGACGTGATGCGCCGCACGCGTGCGCCCAAGGCGGCCGTCACGGCATTCAGAATGGTGTCGGGGTTGACAGAGACAGCGGTCATGGTGGTCTCAGGCCCGTGCAATGGTTTGGGTGCGGCGGATCTTCTGCTGCAGCTGGATGATGCCGTACATCAGGGCCTCGGCCGTGGGTGGACAGCCGGGCACATACACATCCACCGGCACAATGCGGTCGCAACCACGCACTACCGAGTAGCTGTAGTGGTAATAGCCACCGCCATTGGCGCACGACCCCATGGAGAGCACCCAGCGCGGCTCGCTCATCTGGTCATAGACCTTGCGCAGCGCCGGGGCCATCTTGTTGCACAACGTGCCGGCAACAATCATCAGGTCAGACTGGCGCGGACTGGGACGGAACACCACACCGAAGCGGTCCAGGTCATAGCGTGCCGCGCCGGCGTGCATCATCTCCACCGCACAGCAGGCCAGACCAAAGGTCATCGGCCACAAAGACCCGGTCTTGGCCCAGTTCACCACCGAGTCGTACGACGTGGTGACGAAGCCCTCCTTGAACACACCTTCAATGGCCATGTCGTACCTTTTTTATTCCCAGTCCAGGGCGCCTTTTTTCCACTCGTAGGCAAAGCCCACGACCAGAATGCCCAGAAAAACCATCATTGCCCAGAAGCCCGTCGGGCCGATTTCTTTCAGGGCAATTGCCCATGGGAAAAGAAAGGCAATTTCAAGGTCAAAAAGAATGAAAAGGATGGCGACGAGGTAGTAGCGCACATCGAACTTCATGCGCGCGTCTTCAAACGCTTCAAAGCCGCATTCGTAGGGGGAGTTTTTCTCGCTGTCGGGCCGGTTGGGGCCCAAAAGGTAACCCAGCGCCTGGGGCACGATGCCGACGCCAATGCCCACCAAGATGAACAGCAGGACGGGGAGGTATTGATCGAGGTTCATCTTGAGATTCTGATCACCACTGCGGCCTGCGTGGAGTGCAGGCCATTTTTTTGGTGCCGTCGGCGAGACTCGAACTCGCACAGCTTTCGCCACTACCCCCTCAAGATAGCGTGTCTACCAATTTCACCACGACGGCGGTTTTTTCGTTCAGATTGCCTGAGGCGCTTTGCAGCTTTTTGCTCTCTTAAACAGCCCTAGAGTTTACCCTGAAAGAGGCGCCATCCAGAGCTTGGTCTGCAATTTCGACAGAAGATTACTTCCCGGGAATCAGCGCGGCACCTGAGGCGCCCGCAGCTGGTGCGCCAGCTTGGCCCGACGCACCAGGATTGACCGCCGCACCCGATGGAATCTGGTTCGCTGGGGCGACACCGGATGCGGCCGGTGCCGTCACGGGTGCACGGTCCAGCACGCTGCCCGAACCGGTGCTGGTGGGGCGCAGGTTGCCGAAGTACGCCAACATCAGTGTGCAGGCAAAGAACACGGCGGCCAGCACAGCCGTGCTGCGCGACAGAAAGTTGGCGCTGCCGCTGGCACCGAACAGGCTGCCCGAGCCACCGCTGCCGAATGCGGCGCCCATGTCGGCACCCTTGCCGTGCTGGATCAGGATCAGGGCGACCATCACCACAGCCGACAGCATTTGCACAGCAAGAACAATGTTCAGAACGACATTCATCTGGATACTCCTAAATTGACAGTGAAACCGGCGCCGGTCAGGCAGCTGCGGCAACGATGGCCAGAAAGTCAGCAGGCTTCAGGGAAGCCCCGCCAATCAGCCCGCCATCGATATCGGGTTGGGCCAACAGCGTCGCGGCATTGCCCGCGTTCATGCTGCCGCCGTACAAAATGGCAATGCGCTCAGCCTGGGGACTGGCCGCTTTGAGTTGGGCACGCAACAGCGCGTGAACCTGCTGGGCCTGTTCTGGCGATGCGGTCTTGCCCGTGCCAATCGCCCACACCGGCTCGTAGGCCACCACAATCTCGCTGATGCAATGGCCGTTGGTGTGGATCACCGCCGCCAGTTGCCGCTTGACGACGCTCTCGGTCTCGCCGGCGTCGCGTTCGGCCAGGGTCTCTCCGACACACACGATGGGGGTAATGCCGGCCGCCAACGCGCGCTGCGCCTTGGCGGCCACCACCGCGTCGGTCTCACCGTGGTACTGGCGGCGCTCCGAGTGGCCGACAATGGCATAACGCACGCCAAAGTCGCGCAGCATGTCTGCCGACACCTCACCGGTGTAGGCGCCAGAGGGGTGCTGTGACACGTCCTGCGCGCCGAGCAACAAAGCCCCCCCGTGCACCAACGATTGCAGTTGCGCCAGGTAGGGGCTTGGCACACACACAGCGACATCGCAAGCCGGATGGCCCATGCCAGCCAGCAGTGCATTCACCAGCGCGTCATTGGCGGCCAGGCTGCCATTGAGTTTCCAGTTGCCTGCAATCAGTTTTTTATGTGGATTGTTCATCACACGGCACCCCAGTTGAGTACGATTTTTCCAATATGGCTGTTGGACTCCATCAGCCGGTGCGCCAATGCAGCCCCACTGACGCCCCCAGCCCCCTCGGCCGGAAACTGGCTGTGCACGATGGCGCGCACACGCCCGGCTGTGAGCCAGGGCCAGACCGTCTCACGCAAAGCGCATGCAATCGCCGCCTTGAACGCCACCGGGCGTGCCCTGAGGGTGGAACCGGTCACGGTGAGGCGCTTGCGCAGCACCAGGCCAGCGTTCAATTCACTCTGCGTGCCACCCTGGACCGCAATGATCACCAGCCGGCCATCGTCAGCCAGGCATTGCACTTCGCGCGCCACATAGCTGCCCGCCACCATGTCCAGCACCACATCCACGCCACGCCCACCGGTCAAGCGAGCCACTTCGGCAACAAAATCATGCTGCTTGTAGTTGATGGCATGGTCTGCGCCCAGTTCCAGGCAAGCCTCACATTTATCAGCCGAGCCAGCGGTGGCGATGACGGTGGCGCCGAAGGCCTTGGCCATCTGGATCGCCGCCACACCAATGCCACTGGTGCCACCCTGCACCAGCAAGGCTTCACCCGGCTGCAGGCGGCCCCGGTCAAACACATTGCTCCACACGGTGAAGAAGGTTTCGGGCAAGGACGCGGCCTCGGCATCGGACAGGTGCGTCGGCACCGGCAGGCACTGGCCAACCGGGGCCACACACCATTCGGCGTAGCCACCACCGGACACCAACGCACAGACGCGGTCACCCACCTGAAAACCTGCGTCGGCCATGGCGACTGCGTCACCACCGGCCACCACACCAGCCACTTCCAGTCCGGGAATGTCAGAGGCACCGGCAGGCACCGGGTACAAACCCATGCGCTGCAGGACATCGGGGCGGTTCACGCCGCTGGACAACACGCGGATCAGCACCTCACCCGCACCGGCGACCGGTTGCGGGCGCTCACACAGTTGCAGCACCTCCGGTGCGCCGCAAGCGGTGATTTCGATGGCTTTCATGGCACGCGTCAGCGAACTCAGACCTGGCGGGCCATGGCACCGGCTTGTCCCTGCAGGCAAGCGGGTGCAGGCCTACCCGACCGATGTCAGTTCTGGGGTTCGCCTGCAGGCGACTGGGCGTTGCCGTTGTAGGCAGGACGGTCCAGCAACACCTTCATGGACAGCTTGACGCGGCCCTTTTCGTCGGTCTCCAGAACCTTGACCTTGACGATCTGGCCTTCGGTCAGGTAATCGGTGACCTTTTCCACGCGCTCGTGGGCGATCTGGCTGATGTGCAGCAGGCCGTCCTTGCCGGGCA
>JAZKIY010000063.1:0-7449 GCA_040384665.1 Pseudomonadota bacterium | reverse complement strand
ACACAGACTCAGCCCAAAAAGGAGAAAACCAAGAACTTATCCACATCGTGAGCACCTTCTGCTCACAAAGAGTGTGGGTCAATATTCGATGGAAAACTCGGGTCAGACTTCAGCGGAATTCAACAAAAAGAGGTGGTCTTAACTTCGATGAAGCGCTCCTTGCCATCTGCATCGAACGACAAGACGTCATAACCCAACCCATCGCCCTTAGATTGGGACACGTGATCGACTTTATCGGCGAGACGCGCTTGACCGAGCTGATTGAGGCGCCAATGTTCGAACTGAACAATGAACTCTTCCCCAGCCAAGCCCAATGACCGGTTTTGCGCTTCGCGTTCGAGGTAGTCGCGTTTTACCGCCTTAAAAAGGAGCGGATTGACAGCCTCGGTGGCTCGATTTTCTTTCTGCGGCGCGTCTGATTTCACTTTTGCGAAGTCCGTGAGGGCCGGTACCAATGCCGGTTGCTCGACGGCGGCAAGAGCGACCTTGTCCAATACGGTTTTGCCGCGCACCTGCTCGGCCGCAACTGTTGCCAAAAGAACTTGGTAGTTTGATCGCCGTTTGTATCCACGAATACAAGGAAAGCCAAGATCCATCATGGCCGCACTGATATTGCCGTGCTTAAACTCGATGGAAGCATCGGAGCGATTGTTCAACTTCTCCTGCAATCGACGACGATGCAAGGTCTTGCTGTAACTCTGGCCTGCCAACTCCAACGTCAGCATCTCTAAATAATCAGCGACGATGGCTTCGACTTCCTCGCGGGACCAATCCATGCGTGTTCCAGACAAAGTTAAGACCTAGCTATCTTATGGTCTGTTGCGTTTTGCTCCGGTGATTAGAGCTCCCACCAAAAAAATACAGATTCAGCCGGCCGCTCCACCACCATCCTCTGCCACCCCCGCCGCAAAACTGAACACCCCCAGCCGCTCTTGGCGCGAGAATTCGGCCACGACCAGCTCCTGCACCAGCGACAGCGCGTGGCTGGGTTTGGGGTCGAGCCGGGTGGCCATCACCAGCAGGCGGTTGAGTTGCACGCCGGAAATTTCGGACATGCGGATCGGTACACCGGGCGGCACGTCCTTGAACACCGACACCGGCATGATGGTGGCCCAGCGCCCGCGCGCCACCAGTTCGCGGATCGAGTCGATGGAGTCGATCTCGGACTGCACGTTCAGGGTTTTGCCGATGCTGGCGAGCTGGCGCTCGACGATGCCGCGGTGCAGGCTGGTCATCAGCAGCGGGATGCGGGCGAGCTGGCTGATCGACACCACCGACCCGATGCGCATCTGTGCGTGCGACACAAGCGCAAAAGGCTCCCCCATCAGCGGCTGCAACGACAGTGAGCGCCCGGGCTCCGGGTTGGTGACGATGGCGATGTCAATCAGGCCGCGCTCCAGCCAGTCCAGCAGGGCGGGCGTGAAGGCCTCACGGGTGCGCAACTCGACTTCTTCCAGCGTGTCGGCGCAACTCTCGAACAGGCCAGGCAGCAGCAGGCGCGCCAGTGTCGGTGAGGCGCCCAGCACCACCGTGGCCTTGTCGCTTTGCTGGCTGCGCGCCAGCCGCTGCTGCAGGCGGGTGGCCTCAGCCAGGATGCGCTGGGCCGATTCATAAAAAGTCACGCCCGCTGGCGTCAGGCGCACGCCACGGGGCATGCGTTGCAGCAGTTGCACCCCCATCTCTTCTTCCAGCTCGCGCATCTGACGTGTCAGCGCCGGCTGCGCAATCGGTATCGCAGCCGCTGCAGCCGTGAGGCTGCCGGCGTCGGCAATGGCAATGAAATAGCGGAATTTTCTGAGGTTCATGGAAGGTGCCAACTGGGCTGATCAATATCAAAATGATATGGCAAAGCGCATATTCAGCATTAGACAAAGGGGCTTGCCCGACCTACGCTCCGTGTTGATCCAGTCAACCGAGCATTCACATGACCTCCATCCACGTGTCCCGTGAGGCGCTTCAGCGTTTCATCCAGACCGCTTTTCTCAGCCAGGGCCTGCCCGACGCTGATGCCGCCCAGGTGGCCCGCCTCATGACCGAGGCCGACCTGCAGGGTTCGGACGGCCACGGCGTGATCCGCCTGCCGCAGTACGTCAAGCGCATCCAGGCCGGCGGCATCAACATCAAGCCGCAGATCCGCGTGGTGCAGGAGCGCGCGGCCATGGCCGTCATCGATGGCGACAACGGCATGGGGCACCTGGTGGTCTCGCGCGCCGTGGACCTGGCCATCGAGAAGGCCCGCACGGCGGGCGTGGCCTGGGTCAGCACGCGTTACAGCAACCACGCCGGGCCGGCCTCGCTCTACGCGCGCCGGCCGCTGGCGCACGACATGCTGGGCCTGTACTTTGCGGTAGGCAACGCCAACCACCTGCCGCCCTGGGGCGGCATGGACATGCTGCTGTCCACCAACCCGATCTCCGCCGGTATTCCCACAGATGAGGAGCCGCCTGTGGTGCTGGACATGGCGACCACTGTGGCCGCTTATGGCAAGGTCAAAGCCAAAGCCAAGCGCGGCGAGCAGATGCCTGAGGGCTGGATGATTGACCGCGAGGGCAAGCCGCTGCTGGACCCCAAGCGCGCCAACGAAGGTTTTCTGCTGCCCATCGGTGAGCACAAGGGCTACGGCCTGGCGCTGATCGTCGGCCTGCTGGCCGGCACCCTGGGCGGTGCGGCGATGGGCCGCGATGTGATCGACTTCAACGCCGACCACCAAACCGTGACCAACACCGGCCAGGCGATTCTGGTGATCGACCTGTCGGCCTTCGGTGACCCGCAGGACTTCAAGCAGTCGGTGGACAAGCTGGTGCGCGACATACGCGGCAGCGAACGCCTGCCGGGCGTGGACCGCATCTGGCTGCCGGGCGAACAAAGCCACGAAAAACGCCAGCGCTACAACAGCGCCGGCATCCCCGTTTCCGACGGTGTGATGGCGGAACTCAACACCCTGGCAGCCGAACTCGGCATCACCCCCCTGAACGAAATGGCCACCGCATGATCACCTCTTTCAATCCCGCGACCGAGGCCATCCTGGCCGAGTACAAGGAATACGGCAGCGAGCAGACAGAACAATGCCTGGCCAGGGCCGCGCAAGCGCAGGCGCAGTGGGCGCGCACGCCGCTGGCCGAGCGCCTGGCCCTGTTTGGCCACGCCGCGCGGGTGCTGCGCGAACGCAAGGACGAACTGGCCCTGCTGATCACCCTCGAAATGGGCAAGCCGCTGGCCGAATCGCTGGGCGAAATCGAAAAGTCCGCATGGAATTTTGAGGTCTACGCCCAGGCGGCGCCCGGCTTTCTGGCAGACACCGTGGTGCCCAGCGGCGCCAGCGACAGCCGCATCGTCTATGACCCGATCGGGCTGGTGCTGGCCGTCATGCCGTGGAACTACCCGTTCTGGCAGGTCATGCGCGCGGCCGCGCCGGTGTTCGCTGGCGGCAACGGCCTGGTGCTCAAACACGCCAGCAATGTGCCGCAATGCGCGCTGGCCATCGAAGACGTGTTCCGTCAGGCGGGCTTCCCCATCGGGCTGTTCACCACCTTGCTGGTGGGTTCGGGCCGCGTCGCCGCGCTGATTCAGGACAGGCGCATCGCCGCCGTGACCTTCACCGGCTCGACACCCGCCGGACGCAGCATCGCGGCGACTGCCGGCCAAGCCCTGAAAAAACAGGTGCTGGAACTGGGTGGCTCCGATCCCTTCATCGTGCTGGCCGATGCGGACGTGGACGCCGCGGCCACCGCTGCCGTGAAGGCACGTTTCCAGAACACCGGGCAGAGCTGCATCGCCGCCAAACGCTTCATCGTGGAAGACGCCATTGCCGAAAGGTTTGTCGAGGTGTTCGTCGAGCTGACCCGCAAGCTGGTGGTCGGCAAGCCGTTGGATGCAGCAAGCACCCAGGGTTCCATGGCCAAGCGCAGCCTGCGCGACGAGCTGCACGCACAGGTGCTGGCTTCGGTGAAGGAGGGCGCGCAGCTGCTGGTTGGCGGCAAGGCGATTGACGGCCCCGGCGCCTTTTACCAGCCGACCGTGCTGGACCATGTGACCCCCGGCATGACGGCAGCCCGTGAAGAAACCTTCGGCCCGGCAGCGGCGATTTTGCGTGTGGCCAATGCCGCCCAGGCGGTGGAGGTGGCCAACGGCACACCCTTTGGCCTGGGCGCCGCGCTGTGGACTGGCGATGCCGACCTGGCCCGCAAGCTGTCGCGCGAGATCCAGGCCGGCGCCGTGTTCATCAACGGCATCGTGGCATCCGACCCGCGCCTGCCTTTCGGCGGGACCAAGGAGTCGGGTTATGGCCGTGAGCTGGGCATACTGGGCCTGCATGAGTTCACCAACATCAAGACGGTGTGGACCGGCCCCGCACGCGTCTGACCACACAACACCATTCGCACCCACTTTTGAAGGAGCCTCCCATGACAGCCACCGCCATCAAACACGCCGTGTTGCGCCCCGACCAGATCAAGAGCCACGACCGCGGAGGCGGCGCGCGCACCACGCCGCTGGTGCTGCCCTCCCTGGGCGCCAGCACCTTCATCAATGGCATCACCGAGTTCGCGCCGGGCACAGCCATTCCCTTCCACAGCCACAACTGCGAAGAAAGCGTGGTGCTGCTCAGCGGCCACGCCTTCCTCGACATTGCCGGTGAAGTGCACGAGCTCAAACCGCTGGACACCACCTTCATCCCGCCCAACCTGCCGCACCGCTTTCGCAACATGTCGGACACCGAGCCCATGAAGATCCTCTGGATCTACGCCTCGGTCAACGCCACGCGCACGCTGGTCGATACCGGCGAAACACGCGCGGTGTCGGCGGAACACGCGAAGTAAACCGGCGGGCACACAAAAAGGCAGCCCCGGGGAGATGACTCCCCGGGGCTGCTTCTTTTTGCCTGCTGACGAGGCGCCGACAGCAGGCCTTACTCCGTGATGTTGTTGTCGCGGATGGCCTTGCCATAACGCGCCAGCTGTTCCCGCACCAGGCTGGTCAGTTCTGCGGGGGTGCTGCCGTTGCGCAGCAGCCCCAGGCCGGCATAACGCTCCTTGAGCGCCGGGTCGTTCAGGGCCTTGACGACTTCGCGCTGCAGGCGGTCCACGATGTCTTTGGGCGTTCCCTTGGGCGAGGTGAGGGCAAACCAGGTGCTGTAGTCAAAGCCCTGGATGCCCTGCTCCTTGAGGGTCGGCGTGTCAGGGTATTCGGGGTGGCGGTTGTCCGCCATCACACCGATCAGGCGCAGCTTGCCGGCCTTGGCCAGTGACGCCACGGTGGCAATGCCCTGTATGGTCACATCGACCTGGTTGCCCGCAACGTCCAGCGCCGCCTGGCTGGCACCGCGGTAGGGCACGTGTTTGATGTCGATGCCGGTGTGCGCGGCAAACAGCGCGCCACCCAGGTGCTGCGGGCTGCCATTGCCGCCGGAAGCGTAGGTGATTTTGCCGGGTGCAGCCTTGGCGGCAGCCACCAGGTCAGCAGCGGTCTTGTAAGGCGAGTTGCTGGCCACCGCGACGCTGAACTCGATGGTCGCGACCTTGGAGATGTGGGCGAAATCGGTCACCGGGTTGAACGGCGTCGCCTTGTTGAGATTGGGCACCATGGTGAGCACGCTGTCGTTGAAGCCGCCTATGGTGTAGCCATCGGGTGCAGACTTGGCGAGCTTGTCGGCACCGATGATGCCGGAGGCGCCCACCAGGTTCTCGACCACGATGGGCTGGCCCATGTTCTCCGACATCTTCTGGGCCAGCAGCCGTGCGGCCACGTCCACCGCGCTGCCCGCTGCCAGCGGAACAATCATGCGAATCGGTTTGTTGGGGTAGGTGCCCTGCGCCTGGGCCGGCAAGGCCAGCGTGAAGCCGGCCAGAACGGCCAGCGTGATCGCGAGGCGCCGTGTGCAGGGGGTGGATGGGTTGTGTTTCATGTTGTCTCCTTCAGTTGTTTATAAGCAGGGTGGGGCCTGACACCGTCACACGGTCAGGCCCAGCACGCGGATGGCGTTCTCGCCCAGGATGGCGAGGCGGTCCTCGTCGCTAAGCTCAGGTGTGTTCATGACGTGACCCACGGGATCGTCTTCCCAGGGAATCGGGTGGTCGGTGCCAATCATGATCTGGCTGGTGCCGACCTCGGCCGCCAGATGGCGCAGCGCCTCGCCGGTAAAAACCAGCGAGTCAAAATAAATCTGGCGGATGTACTCGGTCGGCTTCTTCTTGAGCACGATCTCGGGATTGCAGTTCTGCGGCGAGACGAAGCAGCTGCGGTCCATGCGCGGCGCGTAGGAGCCGAGGAAGCCGCCGCCGTGCGCACCCAGCACCTTGAGCTCGGGGAACTTGTCGAACACGCCCTCGAAGATCAGCTTCTGCAGCGCAATCGTCGTGTCCAGCGGATTGCCGATGACATTGGACAACCAGCCATTGCCCTTGAGCCGGGTCGCCAGCTCTGGCGTGCTCTGCGGATGGATGAACAGCATCACGCCGAGCTCCTGCGCCTTCGCCAGCACCGGGTGGAATTGCGGACTCGCGAAGTCGATGCCGGCAACGCTGCCGCCAATGGCCGCACCCTTGAGGCCCTGTTTTTTAACCGCCTCTTCCAGCATCTCCACGGCGAGTTCGGGAAACTGCATCGGCAGCGAGGCGAACCCGGCCAGGCGCTTCGGATGACGTGCGCTCAGCTCAGCCAGGCTGTTGTTGTGAATGCGGCAGATCGCCTCGGTGGTCTCGCGGTCCTTCTTGTACCAGAAAGGGTTGATGCTGAGCACCTGCAGGTCGATGCCCATGCGGTCCATCGCTTCAAAGCGCGTGGTGAGCTGCTGCTCCTCCTGCAGGAAATGCTCGGGCACGCCCTTGACCGGCGGCAACACGGCTTTGGCCTCATCGCCCATCAGGTCCAGCGCGGCCTGGAAATAGCAGTGGGCATGCACGTCTATCGCGGGGGCGCGTTTGCCGCCAATCAGCACCGGCGCGCGGCGTGGTGATGTGTTGCCGCCGCCGCCCGGCACGATCGGCAAGCCGGCACAACTGCAAAACCAGAACCCGCCGGGCTGGTGGGTATGGGGTTGGGGGGAAAGCCAGTTCTTGAGCATGAGGGTTTTCAGGAGTGAGAATTTGTTGGGGATGTCGCCGCGCAGCCGGCGGCCTGCTCGATGGCGCGCACCATCCGCGTGTGGGCACCGCAGCGGCACAGGTGTTTCTCCAGTGCCAGCACGATGACTTCGCGGGTGGGCGCAGGATTGTCTGCCAGCAGTGCGGCGGCCGAGGTGACGATGCCGGACACGCAGTAGCCGCACTGTGCCGCACGGCATTCGATGAACGCGGTCTGGACGGGATGCGGGCTGGCCGGCGTGCCCAGGCCTTCGAGCGTGGTCACCTGGCGACCCTGCACCGACCACACCGGCAGGTTGCACGCGGTCTGTGGCCGGCCGTCCACCAGCACCATGCAGGCGCCGCACTCGCCCTGGCCGCAGCCGAACTT
>JAZKIY010000062.1:0-19270 GCA_040384665.1 Pseudomonadota bacterium | reverse complement strand
CCCGATGGACCTGTGGCGCAAGATGGGTGACCTGGGTGTGCTGGGCATCACGGTGAGCGAGGAATACGGCGGCGCCAACATGGGCTACTTGGCCCACATGATTGCGATGGAAGAAATTTCCCGTGCCTCGGCCTCGGTGGGGCTGAGTTACGGCGCCCACAGCAATTTGTGCGTCAACCAGATCAAGCGCAATGGCACCGACGCCCAGCGCGCCAAATACCTGCCCAAGCTGGTGTCGGGCGAGCACGTGGGTGCGCTGGCGATGAGCGAGCCCGGTGCGGGCTCGGACGTCATCAGCATGAAGCTGAAGGCCGAAGACAAAGGCGGCTACTACCTGCTCAACGGCAGCAAGATGTGGATCACCAACGGCCCGGATGCCGACACCATGGTCGTCTATGCCAAGACCGAACCCGAGCTGGGCGCCCGCGGTGTCACCGCCTTCATCGTTGAAAAAGGCATGAAGGGTTTCAGCACCGCGCAAAAGCTCGACAAGCTCGGCATGCGCGGCAGCCACACCGGCGAAATGGTGTTCCAGGACGTGGAAGTGCCTGTGGCCAACATCCTGGGCGGCCTGAACGGCGGCGCCAAGGTGCTGATGAGCGGGCTGGACTACGAGCGCGCGGTGCTGGCCGCAGGCCCCATCGGCATCATGCAGGCGGTGATGGACAACGTGATTCCTTACATCCACGACCGCAAGCAGTTTGGCCAAAGCATTGGCGAGTTCCAGCTGATCCAGGGCAAGGTGGCCGACATGTACACCGTGCTGCAGGCCGGCCGCGCCTTCTGCTACACCATTGGCAAGAACCTCGACGCGCTGGGCGCCGCCCACGTGCGCCAGGTGCGCAAGGACTGCGCCTCGGTCATTTTGTGGTGTGCGGAAGAAGCCACCAAGATGGCCGGCAACGGCATCCAGATCTTTGGCGGCAACGGCTACATCAACGAGTACCCGCTGGGCCGCCTGTGGCGCGATGCCAAGCTGTACGAGATCGGCGCTGGAACGAGCGAAATCCGCCGCATGCTGATCGGCCGGGAGCTGTTCTCCGAAACCTGCTGATGGGAGGCAACGCCTTGCGTTGACGCCACAATAGCGACCATGTCCTCAGACCTTCAAGACCTCTTCGCCCACAACCGCGCCTGGGCGGCGCAGATGGAACGCGAGCGCCCGGGCTTTTTCACCGGCCTCAAGTCCCAGCAAAAGCCCAGGTACATGTGGATCGGCTGCTCCGACAGCCGCGTGCCGGCCAACCAGATCACCGGGCTGGAGCCGGGTGAGGTGTTCGTGCACCGCAACGTGGCCAACGTGGTGGTGCCGACCGACCTGAATTGCCTCTCCACCATCCAGTACGCGGTCGACATGCTGAAGATCGAGCACCTGATGGTGGTCGGCCACTACGGCTGCGGGGGGGTCCGCGCGGCGCTGGACAACGTGCGTGTGGGCCTGGCCGACAACTGGATTCGCCACATCCAGGACGTGCGTGACCGCCACCGCCCCCTGATGGAAGCCATCGCGACGGAGCACCGCCCCGACGCGCTGTGCGAGTTGAACGTCATCGAGCAGGTGGTCAATGTCGCGCAGACCACCGTGCTGCAAGACGCCTGGGCGCGGGGCCAGTCGGTCACGTTGCACGGCTGGGTGTATGGCCTGAACGACGGCCTGATCCAGGACCTGCACATGACGGTGGACGGCAACAACGGGCTGGACGGCACCTACCGCGCTGCGGTGGCGGGTGTGGCCCAGGTCAACCGCGCCTGAAGCCCGGAGCCCGCGCCCATGTTTCCGCAAAAGCTGGACTCCACCATCGCCTACGACATTGCCAAGGCGATGATCGACGGCTTCAACCGCCACTACCGTTTGTTCCGCACCGAGTCGGCGCGCGCCAAGCACCGCTACGAAACGGCCGACTGGCATGGCCAGCAGCGCGCGCAGCGCGAACGCATCGAGTTCTACGACCTGCGGGTGAAGGAGTGTTCCACCCGGCTGGAGCGCGAGTTCAAAGGCGGTGAACAGCCGATGGAAGTCTGGCAGCAGGTCAAGCTGCACTACATCGGGCTGCTGGTGAACCACCACCAGCCCGAGCTGGCCGAGACGTTTTTCAACTCGGTCACCACCAAGATCCTGCACCGCAGCTACTTCCACAACGACTTCATCTTCGTGCGGCCTGCCGTCAGCACCGAGTACATCGAGAACGCCGAGCCCACCGCCCGCCCCACCTACCGCGCCTACTACCCGACGCGCGACAACATGCACGCCACCGTGGTGCAGCTGATCCGCGACTACGACCTGCGGCGTGAGTTTGACGACCTCGACCGCGACGTGGGTTTTGTGCTGGAGGCCATGCAAGGCCGCTACGACCACGTCAAGCTGCGCGCCAACTTCCAGTTCCAGGTGCTCAGTGGCCTGTTCTTCCGGAACAAGGGCGCTTACGTGGTCGGCAAGATCATCAACGGCTTCAACGAGGTGCCGTTTGCCTTGCCCATCCTGCACAGCAAGGCCGGCAAGCTGGTGATCGACACCGCGCTGTTTGGCGAGGAAGACCTGCTGATTTTGTTCAGCTTTGCCCGTGCCTATTTCATGGTGGAGATGGAAATCCCGTCCGCCTACGTGCAATTCCTGCGCAGCATGATGCCGCGCAAACCGCGGGCCGAGATGTACAGCGCCCTGGGCCTGGCCAAGCAGGGCAAGACCCTGTTCTACCGCGACTTCCTCAACCACCAGCGCCACAGCAGCGACAAGTTCCGCATCGCCCCCGGCATCAAAGGCATGGTGATGCTGGTGTTTGACTTGCCATCGTTTCCGTACGTGTTCAAGGTCATCAAGGACTACTACCCGCCGCAGAAAGACACCACGCGCGAGATCATCAAGAGCAAGTACCTGCTGGTGAAGCAGCACGACCGGGTGGGCCGCATGGCCGACACGCTGGAGTACAGCGACGTGGCGTTCCCGCGCGCCCGTTTTGAGGACGAACTGATCGCCGAGATCGAGAAGTTCGCGCCGAGCCAGCTGGAGATTTCCGACCGCGATGGCGACGGCCATGTGGAGGTGATCCTGAAGCACGTGTACATCGAGCGCCGCATGATCCCGCTCAACATTTACCTGCAGGAAGCCTTTGACGCCAAAGACGACCCGCGCGCCCAGGAGCAGGTGGAGCGTGGCGTGGTGGAGTACGGCAACGCGATCAAGGACCTGGTGTCGGCCAACATCTTTCCGGGCGACATGCTGTGGAAGAACTTCGGCATCACGCGCAACGGCAAGGTTGTGTTCTACGACTACGACGAGATCGAGTACATCACCGACTGCATCTTCCGCAAGGTGCCCGCGCCGCGCAACGAAGAAGACGAAATGAGCGGCGAGATCTGGTACACCGTGGGCCCGAAAGACGTGTTTCCGGAGACCTTTGGCCCCTTCCTGCTCGGCAACCCGCGGGTGCGCGAGGTGTTCATGCGCCACCATGCGGATTTGCTCGACGTGGCGTTCTGGCAGGGCCACAAAGACCGCATCCAGGCCGGCCATGTGCACGACGTGTTCCCGTACGAGCGCGACATCCGCTTCGTGAACCGCTACATCCGCCACAGCCTGACCTCGTCGCCGGCCGAGTTGACCGGCAGCTGAACCATGGGCAGTGTGCGTGACGCCTGGGAATTTGCCAGCTTCGTGGTCACCGCGCTGGGCCTGCCGGTGGCCATCCTGTTCTTCATGTGGGAGCAGCGCAAGGAACGCAACAACGAAGAGGAAGAGGCCTACCAGCTGCTGTCCGACGCGTACAACGACTTCCTGAAGATCGTGCTCGCCAACCCCGATTTGCGGCTGCGCACCAACGAGCCGTTGCCCAATCCGACGCCGGAGCAGAACGAACGCATCCTGGTCATCTACGACATGCTGATCTCGCTCTTCGAGCGCGCCTACATCGTCGCCTGGAGCGAGCACATGAGCGAGGTGGAGAAGCGCCGCTGGAACAGCTGGGACGACTTCATGCGCGAGTGGTGCCGCCGCGAGCGCTTTTTCCATGCCCTCCCCCTGTTGCTGCGCGGCGAAGACCCGCAGTTCCAGTCCTACATCTGCCGCATTGCCGAAGAAGAACGCGGCACCCTTGTCCAACTCACCTGAAGGAAAAAATCATGTCTGACAGCATCGTCATCACTGGTGCCGCCCGCACCCCCATGGGCGGCTTCCAGGGCGACTTCGCCAGCCTCGCCGCACACGACCTGGGCGGCGCCGCCATCAAGGCCGCCGTCGAGCGCGCCGGCATTTCGCCCGACGTGGTGGGCGAGGTGCTGTTTGGCAACTGCCTCATGGCCGGCCAGGGCCAGGCGCCAGCACGGCAGGCCGCGTTCAAGGGCGGTTTGCCCAAGGGCGCGGGCGCGGTGACGCTGAGCAAGATGTGCGGCTCCGGCATGCGTGCCGCCATGTTTGCGCACGACATGCTGCTGGCCGGCAGCGCCGACGTGGTGGTGGCCGGTGGCATGGAGAGCATGACCAACGCGCCGCACCTGTTGCCCAAAGGCCGCAGCGGCATCCGCATCGGCCACGACCGGGTGATGGACCACATGATGCTGGACGGCCTGGAGGACGCCTACGAAGCCGGCCGCTCGATGGGCACCTTTGGCGAAGACTGCGCCGCCAAGTACAGCTTCACCCGCGAGCAGCAGGACGCGTTCGCGATGGCCAGCGTGCAGCGCGCGCAAACCGCCACCACCTCCGGCGCCTTCGCGGCAGAGATCACCCCCGTGGCGGTGAAAACCCGCGCTGGTGAGAGCGTGATTTCCATCGACGAAGGCCCAGGCAAGATCAAGGTCGACAAGATCCCGTCGCTGCGCGCGGCGTTCAAGAAAGACGGCACCATCACCGCCGCGTCCAGCTCGTCCATCAACGACGGCGCGGCCGCACTGGTGATGATGAAAGCCTCCACCGCGCAAAAGCTCGGCAGCACGCCGATCGCCCGCGTCGTCGCCCACACCACCCACGCGCAGGAACCGAACTGGTTTGCCACCGCACCGGTCGGCGCCACCCAGAAGCTGCTGGCCAAAACTGGCTGGACCGTGGCCGACGTGGACCTGTGGGAGATCAACGAAGCCTTTGCCGTGGTGCCCATGGCGTTGATGACAGAGCTGAACATCCCGCACGAGAAGGTCAACGTCAATGGCGGCGCCTGCGCCCTCGGCCACCCGATCGGCGCGAGCGGTGCGCGCATTCTGGTCACGCTGATCTACGCACTCAAGGCCCGCGGCCTGAAGAAGGGCGTTGCCACGCTGTGCATCGGCGGCGGCGAGGCCACCGCCATGGCGATCGAGTTGCTATAAATTAAATAGCTGTACCACAAGGTTTCACTAAGGCTGGAAGCATAAATGTTGTTAAATTCCGACCAGGAAGCCGTCCGCGATGCCGTTCGGGCCTTTGCGCAGCAGGAACTGTGGCCCCACGCCCCGCGCTGGGACCGTGAGCGCCATTTCCCGAAAGACGCGCACCGGGGCCTGGCCGCGCTCGGCGCCTACGGCATTTGTGTGTCCGAGGAGTACGGCGGCGCCAACCTCGACTACGTGACGCTGGCCGTGGTGCTGGAAGAAATTGCCGCCGGCGACGGTGGCACCAGCACCGCCATCAGCGTCACCAATTGCCCGGTCAACGCCATCCTGCTGCGCTACGGCACGGCAGCGCAAAAGAAGCAGTGGCTCACGCCGCTGGCCCAGGGCGAGATGCTGGGCATTTTCTGCCTGACCGAGCCGCAGGTGGGCAGCGATGCCTCGGGCCTGAAAACCACCGCGGTGAAAGACGGCGACGGCTACGTGCTGAACGGCGTCAAGCAGTTCATCACCAGCGGCCAAAACGGCCATGTGGCCATTGTCATTGCCGTGACCGACAAGGGCGCCGGCAAGAAGGGCATGAGCGCCTTCATCGTGCCCACCAGCGCGCCCGGCTACGTGGTCGCACGGCTCGAAGAAAAACTCGGCCAGCACAGCAGCGACACCGCGCAGATCAACTTCGACGACTGCCGCATCCCGGCCGAGAACCTGATTGGCGCGGAAGGCGAGGGCTACAAGATCGCCCTCGGCGGGCTGGAGGGCGGCCGCATCGGCATCGCGTCGCAAAGCATTGGCATGGCGCGCAGCGCGTTTGAGTTCGCGCTCGACTATGCCAAACAGCGCACCAGCTTCGGCACCGCCATCTTCAACCACCAGGCGGTCGGCTTCCGGCTCGCCGAATGCGCCATGAAGATCGAGGCCGCGCGCCAGCTCACCTGGCATGCCGCCGCCATGCGCGACGCCGGTCTGCCCTGCCTGAAAGAAGCCGCCATGGCCAAGCTCTTCGCCAGCGAAATGGCCGAAGAAGTCTGCAGTGCGGCGATCCAGACATTGGGCGGCTACGGCTATGTGAACGACTTCCCGGTCGAGCGCATCTACCGCGACGTGCGGGTCTGCCAGATCTACGAAGGCACCAGCGACGTGCAGAAAATTTTGATCCAGCGCGCCCTGGCCTGACGAAAGCCCCCCATGCCCATCCTCAAAGGTTTCCGCGCACTGGTGGACGAGGCGCTGGCCGAAGTCAAAACCTACAGCATCGACGAAGTCCTGCACGTGCTGAACGACCCCAGCGTGCAGATCGTCGACATCCGCGACCCGCGCGAGTTGGCCAATGGCCTGTTGCCCGGTGCCTTCCATGCGCCGCGTGGCATGCTGGAGTTCTGGGTCGACCCCGAGTCGCCGTACTACAAACCGGTGTTTGGCAACGAGGCCACCGAGTTCATCCTGTACTGCGGTGGCGGCTGGCGCAGCGCGCTGGCGGCCAAGGCCCTGCAAGACATGGGCATGGTCAACGTGGCCCACATGGACGGCGGTTTTGCCGAATGGGCCAAACTGGGCTGCCCGGTCGAGACGCTGGAAGCGCGCAAGGCGAAGAAGGGATGAAGCCCGGCAGCGCTGCCGCCTGCGCCTGTGGCGGCACCCACAGCAGGGCGCCCGCCGTGCAAGCGCCCCGCAGCCATGCGCAGTGCTGTGGTCGCTACATCGACGGTGGCCCGCTGCAGGTGGCGCCCGACGCCGAATCGCTGATGCGCTCGCGCTACACCGCGTATGCGCGCGAAGACGCCGACTACCTGCGCGTCACCTGGCACGCCAGCCGCCGGCCCGCCACCCTGAACTTCGAGCCCGGCTGCAAATGGCTGGGGCTGGAAGTGCGCGACCACACGGTGCTGGACGACAGCCACGCCGAAGTCGAATTCGTTGCCCGCATGCGCAGTGCCAACGGCCAAGCCAGCCGGTTGCACGAACGCAGCCGCTTTGTGCGCGAAGACGGCCGCTGGTACTACGTGGACGGCGAGCTGCGCTGACATGCCCTTCGACGCGATCCTGTTCGACTGCGACGGTGTGTTGGTCGACAGCGAGCCCATCACCAACGGTGTGCTGCGCGACATGCTCGAGGAGAGCGGCTGGCCCCTGACGCCGGCCGAGTGCGTGCGCATCTTTGTGGGCAAGGCCGTCCGCGACGAACGGGCACTGATTGAAGCGCGCACAGGCCAGCCCCTGACCGAGGCGTGGATGGCCTGTTTCTACGCCCGGCGCAATGAACGGCTGCTGGCCGAGCTGCAGGCCATTCCCGGCGCCGTGGCCAGCGTGGCTGCTTTGCATGCCACCCTTGGCGGTCGGCTGGCCTGCGCCTCGGGCGCTGATCTGGCCAAGGTGCTGATGCAGCTGGAGATGGTGGGGCTGTCGCGCTATTTCGGCAATGCGGTGTTCAGCGGGCACGACCTGCCGCGCTCCAAACCTGCGCCTGACGTGTATCTTGCCGCGGCCGCGCACCTGTCGGTGCCACCGGCGCAGTGCCTGGTGGTGGAAGACACGGCCACCGGCGTGACCGCGGGCGCAGCGGCCGGTGCCACGGTATGGGGCTATTGCCCCGACCCAGCCCACGGCCCGGCGTTGTTGCGGGCCGGTGCACAGCGGCTGTTTGCCGACATGGCCTTGCTGCCTGCGCTGGTGGCAGAAGCCTGACTCAGTCGAAGGGCCGAAGCAAAGGCGTGGGGGTGGTGGGCACACCCTGGTCCACCGCCGCCTGGTACTGAGTCTGCAGCGCGCGCTGGTAAGCCGGGCGTTGTTGCAGCCCTGCCCAGTAGCGGCCCACAGCCTGTGGAAACTGTGGCGCAAGCCCCAGGTAGTCGCCCACCATCAGCGCGTAGCCGAGTGACACATCGGCTGCCGTGAAACGGTTCGCGCAGGCAAAGTCCGGCTGCTGCTGCAACCCGTTTTCCAGCCAGCGCAACCGTGCCAGAAACCAGCGGGCATAGCCGTCGGCCACGGCGGGCAGGCGTTGCTCGGGCGGTTCAAAGTGCCGGTAACGCAGCACCAGCGTCTGTGGAAATGTCAGCGTGGCCTCGCCCTGGTGCAGCGCGTTCAGGTAAGCGCCGTAGGCCGGGTCGGCCGGGGCCACGTCCAGCGCACCATCACCATGGCGTGCGGCCAGGTACTGGCAGATGGCGGCAGATTCGGTCATGCGCACGGCACCGTCTTCCAGCAGCGGCACCGTGCCCAGCGGGTTGTCGTTCAGAAAAGATTTGGCCACTGCCCGCGGCGGGAAGGGCAGCATGAGCAGTTGGTAGGGGGCACCCAACTCTTCCAGCAGCCACAGCGGGCGGAAAGAGCGGGCACTGACGCAGTGGTGCAGGATGAGGGTGGTCATGCCGCCAGTCTAGGCGCAGCGGCGGCACAGATGCCGCCGCCGCTGACACCGATTGCGTCAGACTGCGATGAACACCGACTTGGTTTCCAGGTAGGCATCAAGCGATGCGCGGCCCATGTCGCGGCCGATACCCGATTGCTTGTAGCCGCCGAACGGCATCGCCGGATCGAGCACGCTGTGGCAGTTGACCCAGACCGTGCCAGCCTTGATCTTCGGGATCAGGCGGTGCACCTTCGAGAGGTTGTTCGACCAGATGCTGGCACCCAGGCCATACGGCGAGTCGTTGGCCCAGGCGGCCACTTCGTCCAGGCTGTCATAGGGCATGGCGGTGAGCACCGGGCCGAAAATTTCCTCCTGCACCACGCGCTTGCTGTGGTCCACGTCGGCGAGCACCGTGGGCTGCACGTAGTAGCCCTTGCCGGCACGGCGGGCGCCGCCTGCCACCACCTTGGCGCCCTGCGAGCGGCCGATGTCGATGTAGCTGCAGACGCGGTCCAGCTGCTCCTGCGACACCAGCGGCCCCATCTGCGCACCGGCATCGAACCCATGGCCGAGTGTCATGCTGCTGGCGATTTTGCCGATCTCGCTGACCACGTTGTCGAACATCTTCTTCTGCACATACAGCCGTGAACCGGCACAGCAGACCTGGCCATGGTTGAAGAAGATCGCGTTGGCTGCACCGGCTGCGGCCTCGGCGGGGTTGCAGTCGTCGAGCACGATTACTGGTGACTTGCCACCCAGTTCCAGCGTGAAGCGCGTCATGTTGTCGACCGATGCGTGGCCGATGATCTTGCCCACTTCGGTGGAGCCGGTGAAGCTGATCTTGTCGACCAGCGGATGGCGGGTCAGTGGCGCGCCGGCGTCCAGGCCGTCGCCGGTCACGATGTTGACGACACCAGGCGGGAAGCCAGCCTCGTTGATGAGGTCGCCCAGGTAGAGCGCGGTCAGCGGCGTCTGCTCGGCCGGCTTGAGCACCACAGTGCAGCCGGCCGCCAGCGCCGGGCCGAGCTTCCAGGTGGCCACCAGCAGCGGGAAGTTCCACGGCACGATGGCGGCCACCACGCCGACTGCTTCGCGCCGTGTGTAGGAAATGAATTCCGCCTGCGGTGCGAAGGGCACCGAGACCGCGTTGGTCGAGCCTTCGATCTTGGTGGCCCAGCCCGCCATGTAGCGCAGGAAGTCGATGGTCAGCGCGATGTCCACGGCACGCGCGATGCCGGCCGATTTGCCGTTGTCGACCGATTCGATCTCGGCCAGCGCCTGCGCGTGGTCTTCCACCAGGTCTGCCAGCTTCAGCATCAGGCGCTGGCGCTCGGCCGGCCGCATCGTCGACCACGGGCCGGTGTCGAAAGCCTTGCGCGCGGCCCGCACCGCACGGTCCACATCCTCGGCGCCGGCCGCGGCCACCTGCGTGATCACTTCTTCGGTGGCCGGGTTCAGCGTGGCAAAGGTGGCGCCACTGGCTGCGGGCACCCATTGGCCGTCGATCAGCAGGCGGTGTTCGCGCTGGGTGAGGAAATTGGCCGCACGCTCCGAGAGCAGGTGGCGGATAGTGGACAGGTCCATGGATGTCTCCTTCGTGGCGAAGCGCCTGATGAAAGGCCGCACGATAGGGGGCAGAACCGGCCGCGTCGAGGCCGGGTGAACACTGTGCCGCCGCGGTACACCTGCGGCGGCACGCGCTATGCAGCAGGTTGCCTAAGCCTCGGCTTGGCCCCATTCCCGCAGGCGGCGGTACAGCAGCCCGCGCGATACGCCTAACGCACGCGCTGCGCGCGACACGTTGCCGTTTGCCTTGGTCAGCGCCTGCTCGATGGTCTGGCGGCTCGCGTCCTGCAGCGACTGCGGGACAACCGGCTGCAACGCCGCGTCGTCTGGGGTGGTTGACGGTGCGGCGCTGGTGGTGGCTTCGGCCGTGTCGGCCGTTGCAGGCGCACCCAGTGACACCATCGCGCCGCTGATGCCGTCGGGTGCCAGCAGCTTCGCGGTGACCCAGACGCCCAGGCCATTGCTGGCCCGGTGCATGCGCGCGTTGCCGGTGGCCGCTGCCACCAGGAGGCTTTCGAAACCGCAGCCCAGCAATTCCTCGATGCGGGGCGGGCCGGCGTGGCGCAGCTCTGCGCGCATCAGCAGCCGGTCGGCGGCGGTGTTCATCCACGCGACGTGGCCGTCTTCGTTCACCGCCACCAGCGCTTCCAGCGGTGTGCCGAACAGCGTGGGATTGACCTGGAGCCGCAGCAGGATGGGACTGCGTGAGCAGGCAATGAGCAACCGGTTCTCGATGCCGGTGGCGTACATGCCCACCAGCGCTGGCACGTCGAACGGGAGTTCGGTGTTCTCGATCGAGATGTCCAGCACGGCGGCCAGCGAACCCGAGGCCTCGCGGATCGGGGCGGCCGCGCAGTACATGCCCTTGATGTTCTCGAAAAAATGTTCCGCACCATGGACCGCGCAGGCGCTGCCGGTCTGCACCACGATGCCGGGGGCGGATGTGCCCACCTCGTCCTCGCCCAGGTTGACACCGACGCGGGTGACCAACGGCGTGACCGCGACGTTGGTGTGCGAACTCGGGCTGGCGTGGATGACGATGCCTTGCGCGTCGGTCAGGATGAAGCAACAGCCGCTGCCCTGTATCGCCTGTTCCAGTTCGCGCAGCACTGGCTGCGCCGATTCCAGCAAGGTGCGGTTGCGCGCCAGCGTGTGGTGGGTGCGGCTGGCGGTGACGGGGCTGAAAGCGGCCCGCTCGGCGGGTTCACGGCGGGCACGCAGGCAGCGCGTCCACGACTGGATGAC
This sequence comes from Pseudomonadota bacterium, assembly GCA_040384665.1. GTDB lineage: Bacteria > Pseudomonadota > Gammaproteobacteria > Burkholderiales > Burkholderiaceae_C > PCRC01. Next base: position 7,809 of record JAZKIY010000062.1, on the reverse strand, counting down.
CGCCTCCGATACCAGGCCCGACGGCCGCTCACCCTGTTCGAAATAGCGTTCGCGGGCCAGCTCGATGCGCTGCTGCGGGGTGACAAAAAAGGGGCCGGAAGGGGGCGCGGTTCTGATCTGCATGGGGGGTGGCTTGTCGGAGCGTGCGAAGCGGGCATTGTTGTGTCGGAACGGAACGGTTTCATGTGGGGGAAAACCCGATGTATGGCGCCGGCGCGTGAATCGCGACATTACCTACCGTGCTGCCACCGGATCGCCCGGTGCCGGCCACACCATAACGAGGAGCGAGACACATGACAACATCCACTACAGCTGCCCGCGCGGGGCTGCTGGCCGCGGCAGCGCTGCTGGCCGCGGCGACCAGCAGCGCTATGGCCGACACAAAGGGTTCGCCCCAGCACATCGCCGCCATCACCCAGAAAGTTGACGGCAATTTCATCCGTGCCAACGAGGCCCGCACGACCGACTGGCCCAGCGTCGGTCTCGACTACGCCGAAACCCGTTTCAGCAAGCTGAGCCAGATCAACACCGGCAACGCCAAAGACCTCGGGCTGGTCTGGTCCTACGACCTCGAGTCGAAGCGCGGCGTGGAAGCCACCCCGCTGGTGGTCGATGGCGTGATGTACGTCAGCGCGTCGTGGAGCGTGGTGCACGCCATTGACGTGCGCACCGGAAAACGTCTGTGGGTCTATGACCCGCAGGTGCAGAAGGCCGGCGGTTTCAAGGGCTGCTGCGACGTGGTCAACCGCGGCGTGGCGCTGCACAAGGGCAAGGTGTTCGTGGGCTCCTATGATGGCCGCCTGATTGCGCTGGATGCCGCCACCGGCAAGAAGGTCTGGGAGCAGGACACCATCATCGACCGCAGCCGCTCCTACACCAGCACCGGCGCGCCGCGCATCTTCAACGGCAAGGTCATCATCGGCAACGGCGGCGCCGAGTTCGGCGTGCGCGGCTACATCACCGCATACGACGCCGAAACCGGCAAGCAGAAATGGCGCTGGTTCACCGTGCCGGGCGACCCGAGCAAGCCATTCGAAGACGAGTCCATGGCCAAGGCGGCAAAAACCTGGGACCCAAGCGGCAAATACTGGGAAGCCGGCGGCGGCGGCACCGCATGGAACTCCATGGTGTTCGATCCCAAGCTCAACCTGATGTACGTGGGCACGGGCAACGGTTCACCCTGGGCCCACAGCAAGCGCAGCCCCAAAGGCGGCGACAACCTCTACCTCGGCTCCATCGTCGCGCTCAACCCGGACACCGGAAAATACGTCTGGCACTACCAGGAAACGCCCGGCGACAACTGGGACTACACCTCGGTGCAGGACCTGATCCTGGCCGACCTGAAGATCGACGGCAAGCTGCGCCAGGTGGTGATGCACGCACCGAAGAACGGCTTCTTCTTCGTGGTGGACCGCACCAACGGCAAGTTCATCTCGGCCAAGAACTTTGTCGATGTGAACTGGGCCACCGGCTATGACAAGAATGGTCGGCCGATCGAAGTGCCCGGCGTGCGCGACCAGAGCAAGCCTTATGACATCGTCCCCGGTCCGTTTGGTGGCCACAACTGGCACAACATGTCGTTCAGCCCGCTGACGGGTCTTGCCTACATCCCGGCGCAGAACGTTCCGGTCACGCTGGGCGACGACAAAGCCTGGCAGAAATACGGCTCCAACGTGCCCGGCCAGCCCATGAGCGGCAACGGCTGGAACACGGGCATGAGTGTCAACGCGCAGCCACCGACCAGCAAGCCTTTTGGCCGGTTGATCGCCTGGGACCCGATCCAGCAGAAAGAAGTCTGGCGCCAGGAGCATGTGGCCCCGTGGAACGGCGGCACGCTGACCACGGCCGGCAATCTCGTGTTCCAGGGCACAGCCGACGGCCGCTTCATTGCCTACAACGCCAAGACCGGCGAGAAGCTGTGGGAGAACCCCACCGGCACCGGTGTGGTCGCGGCACCCAGCACCTACGAGGTGGATGGCAAACAGTACGTGTCGATCGCCGTGGGCTGGGGTGGCGTGTTCGGTCTGTTCCAGCGCGCGACGGAACGCAGTACCCCCGGCACCGTGTACACCTTCGCAGTGGGTGGCAAGGCGCCCATGCCCGAGTTCGCCAAGTACCAGCTTGGCAACCTGCTGGCCGGCGTGAAATACGACCCCAAGCACGTGCCTGAAGGCACGGCGCTGTATGTCAGCAACTGCGTGTTCTGCCATGGCGTGCCGGGCGTGGACAAGGGCGGCAACATCCCCAACCTGGCCTACATGGACGCGTCGTACATCGAGAACCTCGACAAGTTTGTGTTCAAGGGCCCGGCCACCGAGCGCGGCATGCCCGACTTCACCGGCAAGCTGACCACCGACGATGTGCAGAAGATCAAGGCTTTCATCCAGGGCACGGCGGACGCGATCCGGCCCAAGAAATGACGCTTGGTGACGCTACGTCACCCGTATCGGGCGGGGCCGCAGGCCGCCCGGTGTCGTGCGGATGTCCGCGCGGCACCACCCACCTGCGGATGACAGCACCCTGAAAAAAACCATAGAGGAGAAAACATGCTTTCCACACTTTTGAAAACCATCGTTCGCAGCGCTGCTGTCGGCGCCCTGGCCACCACCGCGCTGCTGCGGCCCGCGCACGCGCTCGACGTTGACCCAGGTGACTACACGGCGCTTCCCGCAGGCACCAATCTGGCGATCCTGTATGGCCAACACGCTCAGCGCAATGCGACTTTTAGCAATGGCAACAAGGCGCCGGGCAACAACAAGCTCGATTCCGACATCGGCCTGCTGCGCATGGTTCATTACATGGACATCGGCGGCTACATCGTCGACCCGCAGTTCATCCTGCCATTTGGCAAGCTGAAGGCCAAGGGTGACCTCGGCCCGGTGTTGGGCAGCAACAGTGGGGTGGGTGACCTGCTGGTCGGCGCCACGCTGTGGTTCACCAAGCCTGGCGACAAGACCCACTTCGGCATCACGCCGTTCCTGTCGCTGCCCACCGGCCAGTACAACAAGAACGACCCGCTGAGCATCGGCGAGAACCGCTACAAGCTGATCCTGAACGCCGGCTACATCACGCCGCTGTCGGAGAAGCTGATCCTCGACGTGATCGGCGACGTCACGCTGTTCGGCAAGAACGACGACATCGTCGGTGGCGGTTCGGCCAAGCAGAAAGCGCAGTACCAGTTCCAAAGCTACCTGCGCTACCAGCTGTCGGGTACCACCGACCTGCGCGGCGGTGTCTCCTACACCACCGGCGGCAAGACCCGCATCAATGGCGTCGAGCAGAACAACAAGAACGAAACGTTCAAGTTCAACGTGGGCTTTGCGCATTTCCTGTCGCCGACCCAGCAGGTTCTGGCCACGGTGGGCCGCGACAGCTCGGTCGAAAACGGATTCCGCGAGAACGCGCGCCTGAACCTGCGGTTCTTGCAGGTGTTCTGATTCGGGGTGTGGAATGGGCGCCTGCGCCCATTCCATTGAGAGTGCAAGGGGAGTCCTCAAGGCAAAGCCTTGGCTTGGGGGCCGTGCGGTTCTGTACCGCACGGCCTTCTTTTTCGCGTGCCTGCCACGTGGTCTTCTACACTGCACGGCATGAAACCGGTTGCGGCCACGCCCATGGCCTTTGTTCGCATGCTGCTGCTGGCCTACAACAAGTACGCCACAGACCCTGCGTGGGCGCTGGCGAGAGCCCAGATCACGCCAGAGCAACTCCAACAACCTGGCAGCACCATCACCTCGGGCCAGCTCGAAACCCTGGCCTTCGAGGCCATGCGCGAGCTGGACGACGAGGCGCTGGGCTGGTTTTCGCGGCGCCTGCCTTGGGGCAGCTACGGCATGCTGGCCCGTGCCTCGCTCAGCGCGCCCGACCTGGGCACCGCGCTCAAGCGCTGGTGCCGCCACCATGCCCTGCTGGCCGACGATGTGCTGCTGCGTCTGGAGACCCACCGCCAGACCGCCACGCTCACGCTCAGCGAACAATGCCCGCTGGGGCCGGTGCGCGAGTTCTGCACCGTCACCCTGCTGCGCAACCTCCACGGCGTGGCCTGCTGGCTGATCGATTCGCGGATTGGTCTGCAACAGGTCGAGCTGCCTTTTGAGGCGCCTGCCCATGCGGCCGTCTATCCGGTGCTGTTTCCCGGCCCGGTGCAGTTTGGTGCTGCACGGGCCGCGCTGCAGTTTGACGCCCGCTACCTGGCACTGCCGCTGCGACGTGACGACAAGGCGCTGGACGCCATGCTGGCCCATGCGCTGGCGCTGATCGTGCGGCCCTACCGGCGCGACCGCCTGCTGGTGCAGCGGGTGCGCACGCTGCTGCTGAGCCAGCCCGGCGCCAGCACCGCCGACGCGCTGGCCCATGCGCTGAATGTCTCCACCCGCACCCTGCACCGGCAGCTGCAGGAGGAGGGTGCTTCGCTGCAGGCGCTGAAGGACGACGTACGCCAGAGCCAGGCGAAGGAGCTGCTCGGCCGCGGTCACCGCCCGGTGAAGCAGGTGGCGCTGGCGGTGGGTTTTGGCAACGAGAAAAGTTTTGCACGGGCCTTCCGGCAATGGACGGGCGAATCGCCAGCCGATTACCGGCTGCGCATCCAATCGGGTTGAATACCCGGCCCGGCTGGCAGGATTTGTACCCTTGGTGGCGTGCGGATGGGTCCCCGTGGGCCTATGCTTGGCACAACGCGGCATGCAGACGTGGCCGAGGCGCTGCAGCCGAAAGGAGACACAGAGATGACACCCGCATCCCCGACTTCCGTGCCCGCGTACGCGCGCGGAACCACAGAGGTCCCGCTGATCGACCAGCCCATAGGGGCTTTCTTCGATGCCATGGTCGCGCGGCAGCCGGCGCACGAGGCCCTGGTCAGCGCCCACCAGCAGCGCCGCTACAGCTACCGTGCGCTGCAAAGCGCGGCCAACCAATTGGCCAGCGCTTTGTTGAACACCGGGTTGACGCCAGGCGACCGCATTGGCATCTGGTCGCACAACAACGTGGAATGGGTGCTGATGCAGATCGCCACCGCCAAGGTGGGGCTGATTCTGGTCAACATCAACCCGGCCTACCGCACCGCCGAACTGGAATACGCGCTGAACAAGGTCGGCTGCAAAGCATTGGTCACGATGGCGCAGTTCAAGACCAGCGACTACCTGGGCATGCTGCGCGAACTGGCGCCGGAACTCGATGACGCAACGCCAGGTGCGTTGCGGGCCAAACGCCTGCCCGACCTGCGCACGGTGGCGTGGATCGACCTGGCCGGCGAGGGCGACGAAGTACCAGGCGCGCTGCGCTTCTCCCAACTGCTGGCCAGTGGCGACGCGTCCGATGCCCGCATTGCGCAAATCGGCGCCACGCTCAAAGCCACCGACGCCATCAACGTGCAGTTCACCAGCGGCACCACCGGCTTTCCCAAAGGTGCCACGCTGACGCACAGCAACATTTTGAACAACGGCTTTTTCATTGGCGAATGCATGAAGCTGACACCGGCCGACCGGCTCTGTATCCCGGTGCCGCTGTACCACTGCTTTGGCATGGTGCTGGGCAACCTGGCCTGCATCACACACGGCAGCACCATCGTCTACCCGAACGATGGCTTCGATCCGCTCACCGTGCTGCAGACGGTGCAGGACGAAAAGTGCACCGCACTGCACGGCGTGCCCACGATGTTCATTGCCGAGCTGGACCACCCGCGCTTCAGCGAGTTCGACCTGTCGTCGCTGCGCACCGGCATCATGGCCGGTTCCCCGTGTCCCACCGAGGTCATGAAGCGCGTGGTCAGCGACATGCACATGAACGAGGTCACCATTGCCTACGGCATGACCGAAACCAGCCCGGTGAGTTGCCAGAGCAGCACCGACACGCCGCTGGAGAAACGCGTGTCCACCGTGGGCACGGTGCAGCCGCATTTGGAAATCAAGATCGTCGACCCCGATACTGGGGCGACAGTGCCCCGGGGCGAGCGCGGCGAGTTCTGCACCAAGGGGTATTCGGTGATGCACGGCTACTGGGGGGATGAAGAAAAAACCCGCGAGGCGATTGACGCCGACGGCTGGATGCACACCGGCGACCTGGCCACCATGGACGAGCAGGGCTACGTCAACATCGTCGGCCGCATCAAGGACATGGTGATCCGTGGCGGCGAAAACATCTACCCGCGCGAGATCGAGGAGTTTTTGTACCGCATGCCTGCCGTGCAGGACGTGCAGGTGGTCGGCATTCCCGACAAACGCTACGGCGAAGAGCTGTGTGCCTGGATCATCGCCAAGCCGGGTGCCACGCTGACCGAAGAGGCCGTGCGCGATTTCTGCAAGGGCCAGATCGCCCACTACAAAGTGCCCCGCCACATCCGCTTCGTGACCGAGTTCCCGATGACGGTCACCGGCAAAATCCAGAAATTCAAAATTCGCGATGCGATGAAAGAGCAACTGGGACTGGAAGAAGAAAGAACCGCATGAGCACCCTCGATACCAAACTGAACGCCCGCTCCGCCGATTTCCAGGCCAATGTGGCCGCGATGCGCAAGGTCGTTGACGACCTGAATGTGCAAGTCGCCAAAGCCGCAGCCGGTGGCGGTGAAGCCGCCCGTGCCAAACACACCGGCCGCGGCAAGCTGCTGCCGCGGGACAGGGTTCAGATGCTGCTGGACCCCGGCACGCCCTTTTTGGAGATCGCGCCGCTGGCCGCACTGGCCATGTACCCGGACCGCGACGGCAGCGACAGCGCGCCCTGCGCCGGTGTGATTGCCGGCATCGGCCGGGTCAGCGGCGTGGATTGCCTGATCGTGTGCAACGACGCCACGGTCAAGGGCGGCACCTACTACCCGATGACGGTGAAGAAGCATTTGCGCGCGCAGGAAATCGCCGCGCAGAACCGCCTGCCCTGCATCTACCTGGTGGACAGCGGCGGCGCGAATTTGCCCAACCAGGACGAGGTGTTCCCGGACCGCGACCACTTTGGCCGCATCTTCTTCAACCAGGCCAACATGAGCGCGCAGGGCATTGCGCAGATCGCGGTGGTGATGGGTTCCTGCACCGCAGGCGGCGCCTACGTACCGGCGATGAGCGACGAAACCATCATCGTCAAGAACCAGGGCACCATCTTTCTGGGCGGCCCGCCGCTGGTGAAGGCCGCCACCGGTGAGGTGGTCACCGCCGAAGACCTCGGGGGCGGCGACGTGCACACCCGCCTCTCGGGCGTGGCCGACCACCTGGCGCAGAACGATTTGCACGCGCTGTCGCTGGCCCGCCAGGCGGTGAAAAACCTCAACGCCACCAAGCCGCAGCCCTTTGCGCTGCACGAACCGCGGCCGCCGAAGTTCCCGGCCGAAGAGCTGTACGGTGTGATCCCCACCGACACCCGCAAACCGTTTGATGTGCGCGAGATCATCGCCCGCATCGTCGATGGTTCTGAGTTCGACGAGTTCAAGTCCCGCTTTGGCGCCACGCTGGTCTGCGGCTTTGCGCGCATCGAGGGCATGCCGGTCGGCATCATTGCCAACAACGGCATTCTGTTCAGCGAATCGGCGCTGAAAGGGGCCCACTTCATCGAGCTGTGCTGCCAGCGCAAGATTCCACTGGTGTTTCTGCAGAACATCACCGGCTTCATGGTCGGCCGCAAGTACGAGAACGAAGGCATTGCCCGCAACGGCGCCAAGATGGTCACCGCCGTGGCCACAGCCCAGGTGCCCAAGTTCACCATCATCATCGGCGGCAGCTTCGGTGCTGGCAACTACGGCATGTGTGGCCGGGCTTACTCGCCGCGCTTCCTGTGGATGTGGCCGAACGCGCGCATCAGCGTGATGGGCGGCGAGCAGGCCGCCAGCGT
>JAZKIY010000061.1:0-1991 GCA_040384665.1 Pseudomonadota bacterium | reverse complement strand
AAGGGGGCGATGTCGGCGGTTTTCATGGGCTGCCAGTGTATGCGGCGCGCAGCGCCGCCGCCCGCCGGCGGCCTTCAGTTCAGGCGAACTGCGCTACCAGCCCCAAGGCGTAAAAAACCGTTGCCAGCAGGATGCCGCGAAACGGTGTGCTGAACCAGTAGATTTTGCCCACCACCACAAACGCCAGCAGCAAGAGCAGGCCCAGCCCCAACAGGAACCACGACTCGAACAAGAAGGCGCCGTGCCACAGCGAGAGATAACCATACACCAGGCCGAACAGGATGGCGCCGAAGGAATGGCTGTAGTTAAAACCGATCCAGGCCTGCCACATCGTCATCTGCCGGCTGATCACGGGCGACACCGCCATCATTCCGGTCTTGAGCCCGGGCTCGCGCGGGTCGAACTTGTTGCCGCGAAAGGTAAAAAGCAGATGCGCCGACCCCAGCAGCAGCACGACGGCCGCGCTGAGTGCGATAAACAGGGACGGCAGGGACATGCTTCAGCCCGCCTTACGTATCGTGCCTTGCGCGGCGGCGCACAGCGTGCGCTCCTGACCGCGCAGCACAAAGATGTCGCAGCGGCACACCGCCTGCGTCTTGCCGCTGCCCACCACCGTTGCCACGGCCAGCAGGCGCTCGGCGTCTTTGGCCGGGCGCAGGTAGTTGATCTTGAATTCAGCCGTCACCGCGTCGCCCAGTACCGAGCCGCCCGCAAATGTCAGGGCGTTGTCGGCCAGGTAAGACAACACACCGCCGTGCACAAAGCCGTGCTGCTGCAACAGGCCGGGCACGACCGGCACCGAGAGCTCGGCCAGGCCGCGCGTGAACGTGTCCAGCCTTGCATTGAGCAGGGTGCTGAAGGGCTGGCGGCTCATGGCATCGCGGCCAAAGTGCAGCAGGTCGGAGGGGAGCGTCGTATCAGCGGGCATGTTGCCCCCTGGGAAAAGGTGGGGCCAGGCGCCGGCCGCCCGCCGCCAGCCAGTGCAGCAAGCGAACACGCGCCGGCCAGGGAACCGGCTTGGGTGCATTGCCCAGCGATGCCTGGGCCTGCGACAGTGCGTCCTCCACACAAGCGTCATGCAGATGCCGCATGGCCAGCGGCCAGCTCAGCAGGGCCGGGCCGCGTGTGTTCATCTCGATGCGGTGCTCCAGCACGCAGTGCACCGGCGTGGCGTCCAGCACCTCGAAGCCATGCCAACCGTCAAAACCCGTGGGCGCGGTGAAGCGGAAGCGGATGGACTGGCCGGGCAGGTAAGCCTCCACCACGTAACGGATGGGCCCATGCCCGCCGACGGCGCCCACGCCCAGCGGCCGGTCGAACTTCATGCGCGGCCAGGCGCGGCCTGGCCACAAGGCATCGGCGGGTGAGGCCAGGGTGTCGATCAGCGCACCCACCCGCTCGGGGCTGGCATGCAACAGGCGTTGATGAATGTTGACGACTTTCATGGGAGGAACTCCTTGCTTGAAAACTCAGGCGGCCACGGCCATCCAGGCGGCGTGCTCCAGCGCGGCGCGTACCTTGGGCGCGACCACTGGCTGGGCCTGGCTGATCCAGCGCTGGGTGAGCGACATGGCCGGCGAAAACACCAGGGCCATCCAGACGTGAAAAGGCATGTCCCGCATCTCGCCGGCCTCGACGCGCTCTGCGATCCACACCGTCAGTGCGGCAAAGGCGTTGGCGTTGGTGGCGTCTGTTTCGGCCTTGGCAGCCCCCTCGGCTTCGCGGGCCATGTCGCCGCTGCGCCGCAGCTCGTGCAGCAGGCGGGCACTTTCGGGGTGCTGCAGCACCCATTGGATATAGGCGCGGATCAGCCCCTTGACGCCTTTTTCAGCCGTCTGGGATTTGGCCCTGACTGTGATGGGCGGCAGCAGGGCCGCATGAAAGTCGCGCAGGATGTGGGCGTACAGCGCATCGGCCAGCTGCGCCTTGGTGGGGAAGTGGTGGTACAGGCTGCCGTTGCTCACGCCCGCTGTCTGGCGCACCAGGTCCAT
>JAZKIY010000060.1:0-58258 GCA_040384665.1 Pseudomonadota bacterium | reverse complement strand
GGTAGTTCAGCGTGTTGGCCACGCGGTGGAACAGCACCCGGTTGTCGGTGATGATTTTCTCGGCCTTGTCGAACTGGCCCGAGCCTTTTTGCGGGTAGCCGCAGCACAAATAGCCGGGTGGCAACACGGTCTGCACACCGGCATGCCAGAGCATGGCCTGCGTGGCCAGCCCCACCTGGCTGAACAGCCGTTCGGAGCCGCAGCCGGGGAAATAGAACACCGCTTCCGACTCGGTCGTGGTCGCCTGCGGGTTGCGGATGATCGGCACGTAGTCGGCGTTCTCGATGTCCAGCAGCGCACGCGCGGTTTTCTTGGGCAGGCCGCCCGGCATCTTCTTGTTGATGAAGTGGATCACCTGCTCTTTGATGGGCGCGGCACCCAGCGTGGCCGGTGGCTTGGCCGTCTGCTTCTTGGCAAACGTGCGCAGCAGGTCGTTGGCGAGGCGCTGGGCCTTGAAGCCCACGCCCACCATCGCCATGCGCATGAACTTGATGGTCTCGGGGTTGGTCGCGTTCAGGAAGAACATGGCCGCCGCATTGCCGGGGCGGAAGCTCTTCTGCCCCATCTTGCGCAGCAGGTTGCGCATGTTCATCGAGACGTCGCCGAAGTCGATGTCCACCGGGCACGGGCTCAGGCACTTGTGGCACACGGTGCAGTGGTCGGCCACGTCCTCGAACTCTTCCCAGTGCTTGATGCTGATACCGCGCCGGGTTTGCTCCTCGTACAGAAACGCCTCGACCAGCAGCGAGGTGGCGAGGATCTTGTTGCGCGGGCTGTACAGCAGGTTGGCGCGCGGCACGTGGGTGGCGCACACCGGTTTGCACTTGCCGCAGCGCAGGCAGTCTTTCACCGAGTCGGCAATGGCGCCAATGTCGCTCTGCTGCATGATCAGCGACTCGTGGCCCATCAACCCGAAGCTGGGGGTGTAGGCATTCGTGAGGTCTGCATGCAAGGCAGGCCCAGCGCCATTCGGGGCACGCAGCAGCTTGCCTTTGTTGAAGCGGCCTTCCGGGTCCACGCGGCGTTTGTAGTCGGTGAAGGGCTGCAGCTCGCCATCGCTCAGAAATTCGAGCTTGGTGATGCCGATGCCGTGCTCACCCGAAATCACGCCGTCGAGCGAACGCGCCAGCGCCATGATGCGTTTGACGGCGCCATGCGCCGTCTGCAGCATGGCGTAGTCGTCGCTGTTGACTGGCAAATTGGTGTGCACGTTGCCGTCGCCGGCGTGCATGTGCAACGCCGCCCAGACGCGGCCCTTGAGCACACGCTTGTGGATGGCACTGCACTCGTCCAACAGCGGCTTGAAGGCCGCGCCGGTGAAAATGCCCTGCAAGGGTGCACGCAGCTGGGTTTTCCAGCTGGCACGCAGGCCGTGGTCTTGCAGTTGCGGGAACAGCGTCTCCACGTTGTCGAGCCAGCCCTGCCACAGCGCACGCACCTCGCGCACCAGTGCCAGCGCCTGCGCCACACGGTCTTCCAGCAGTTCGGCGGAAGGCACGTCGCCCGCCTCGTCGGCCTTGCCCAGCGGCAGGTTGCCCTGGGTGAAAAAGGCGTCCAACTCGTGGCAGAGCTTGATCTTGTTCTGCAGGCTGAGTTCGATGTTGATGCGCTCGATGCCGTCGGTGTACTCGGCCATCCGCGGCAGCGGGATCACCACGTCTTCGTTGATCTTGAAGGCGTTGGTGTGTTTGGAAATCGCCGCGGTCTTCTTGCGGTCGAGCCAGAATTTCTTGCGCGCTTCCGGGCTGATGGCGATGAAACCTTCGCCGCTGCGCGAATTGGCGATGCGCACCACCTCGCTGGTGGCACGCGCCACCGCGTCGGCGTCGTCGCCGGCAATGTCGCCGAACAGCACCATCTTGGGCAGGCCGGAGGTGGCACCGGCGGTCATGGCGCGTTTGGACTTGGTGGCGTAGCCCACCGCCTTCAAATAGCGGTCGTCCAGGTGTTCCAGACCGGCCAGCAGCGTGCCCGAGCGTTTTTGCTCGGCGAACATGAAGTCCTTGATTTCCACGATGCTGGGCACGGCGTCGCGCGCATTGCCAAAAAATTCGAGGCAGACGGTGCGGGTGTGGGCCGGCATGCGGTGCACGATCCAGCGGGCGCTGGTGATCAGGCCGTCGCAGCCTTCTTTCTGGATGCCGGGCAGGCCACTCAAGAATTTGTCGGTGACGTCTTTGCCCAGGCCTTCCTTGCGGAAGGTCTTGCCGGGAATCACGAGCGTCTGCACCGCCTGGCCCTTGCGCAGCGGTGTTTTGCCATCGGCTTCAAAGTAGCGCAACTCGAACGTGGCCACCTCGGCGTCGTGGATCTTGCCGAGGTTGTGGTCCATGCGCACCACGTCCAGCCATTTGGCGTCGGGCGTGACCATGCGCCAGCTGGCCAGGTTGTCGAGCGCCGTGCCCCACAGCACGGCTTTCTTGCCGCCCGCATTCATCGCGATGTTGCCGCCAATGCAGGAGGCTTCGGCCGATGTCGGGTCCACGGCGAACACGTAGCCGCCGCGTTCGGCCGCGTCGGCCACGCGCTGCGTCACCACGCCGGCTTCGGACCAGACCGTGGCCACCGGCTGGGCATGGCCTGGCAGCGCGACCATCTCGACCTCGGTCATCGCTTCGAGTTTTTCGGTGTTGATGACCGCGCTCTTCCAGGTCAGCGGCACGGCGCCGCCGGTGTAGCCGGTGCCACCGCCACGCGGGATGATGGTCAGTTCCAGGTCGATACAGCCTTTCACCAGGCCGGCCATTTCTTCCTCGGTGTCGGGCGTCAGCACCACAAACGGGTACTCCACCCGCCAGTCGGTCGCGTCGGTCACGTGGCTGACGCGGGACAGGCCGTCGAACTTGATGTTGTCTTTGGCGGTGTATTTGCCCAGGGCGCGCTGGGTCTGGCGGCGCAGGTTGGCCGCCTCGGTGAACATCGCGTCGAACGCGGCCACGGCCTGGCGGGCGGCGGTGAGCAGTTGGCCCACGGCGGCATCGCGCCCCTGGTCGGCTTCGGGCGTGCGGCGCTTTTCAACCTCGCCCAAACGGTGTTGCAGGGCTTCCACCAGCTGGCGGCGGCGTTTGGGGTTGTCGAGCAGGTCGTCCTGCAGGTAGGGGTTGCGCTGCACCACCCAGATGTCGCCCAGCACCTCGTACAGCATGCGGGCCGAACGGCCGGTGCGGCGCTCCTCGCGCAGCTGGTTCAACACGTCCCAGGCAGGTGCGCCCAGCAGCCGGATCACGATCTCGCGGTCGGAGAACGAGGTGTAGTTGTAAGGGATTTCGCGCAGGCGCGGCTGCTCGGCTGTGGCGGCCAGCAGTTGGGTCAGGGGTGTGGGGGCGTTCATTTTGGAATAAAAGCCAGCAATGCCGCATGGCGTTACCGGGCACCGATTTTACCGCGCTGCAGCAAATCCATGCGGTTCTGGGGCGCTGCCCCTAGCGCGACGCTCGGCGGCTGCCCAGCAGCCACTGCGCGGTGCCACAGCCCACCACCAGCAGGGCGTAGCTGGCCAGTTTGCCGTCCATCCCAAAGACCCACAGCCCGGCCAGCAAGCCCAGGCTGCCCGCAGTGGCCACCAGCCCCAGTTGCACCAGGGCGGCGCGCCAGGCCAGACGGCGCTTGCGGTTGAAACGCGACAGCAGCGACAAGGCCAGAGCCACAAAAAGCGCCGGTGCGATGAAATTGACGGTGTGGTTGAGGGCGCTGAGGGTGTCCATGGCGGTGAGGAGTGCCCCGCTTGCAGATAACCGTTGCTATCTTTAGTATGGGTGACTGATTTTATAATCTTGGAATGACAGTCTGGGCCTTGGGCATCAACCACACGACTGCGCCACTGGATTTGCGCGGGCGTTTTGCCTTTGCCATTGAGCAACTCAACCCCACTTTGCGTGCGCTGCAGGCGTCCTGGACAGACCGAAACGCCCCCCAGGCCGAAGCCGCCATCCTGTCCACCTGCAACCGCACCGAAATCTATGGCGCGGGCAACCAACCCCACATCGAACACACCATTGCCTGGCTGGCCCAGAGCGGTGGCGTGGCGGCCGACGTGCTGCGCTCGCACACCTACACCCTGCAGGACGGGCTGGCCGCGCGCCACGCCTTCCGCGTTGCCAGCGGCTTGGACTCCATGGTGCTGGGCGAGCCGCAAATCCTTGGCCAGATGAAAGACGCGGTGCGCGTGGCCGACGAAGCTGGCGCACTGGGCACCACGCTGAACCAGCTGTTCCAGCGCTCGTTCGCGGTGGCCAAAGAGGTGCGCAGCTCGACCGAAATCGGCGCACATTCCATCAGCATGGCCGCGGCGGCGGTGCGGCTGGCGGGCCAGCTGTTTGAAGACCTGGGCAAAATCAAGGTGCTGTTTGTCGGCGCGGGCGAGATGATCGAGCTGGCCGCCACCCACTTTGCGGCCAAGTCTCCCCAATCCATCGCCATTGCCAACCGCACGCTGGAACGTGGCGAAAAGCTGGCCAGCCGCTTTGGCGCCGAAGTGATGCGCCTGGGCGATCTGCCCGACCGCCTGCACGAATTTGACGCGGTGGTGAGCTGCACCGCCAGCACCCTGCCCATCATTGGCCTGGGCGCGGTGGAGCGCGCGGTGAAGCGGCGCAAGCACCGCCCGATGTTCATGGTCGATTTGGCCGTGCCGCGCGACATCGAACCCGAAGTCAAGTCGCTGGAAGACGTTTACCTCTACACCGTGGACGACCTCGCCCACGTGGTGCAGTCGGGCAAAGACAACCGGCAGGCGGCGGTGGCGCAGGCCGAGGTCATCATCGACGCCGGCGTGCAAAGCTTCATGCGCTGGCTGGACCAGCGCGACCCGCTCACCGGCACCGTGCCCCTGATCCAGCAGCTCAACGCCCAGACCGACGCCTGGCGCGAGGCCGAACTCGCCCGTGCCCGCAAACTGCTGGCCCGCGGCGACGACGTCGGCGCGGTGCTGGAAGCGCTGTCCCGCGGCCTGACGCAGAAAATGCTGCACGGCGCCCTGGCCGAACTGCACGCGGCCGACAGCACCTCCCGCGAGCTCACCGCGCAGACCATTGCGCGACTCTTCCTGCGCAAAGACCGTTAGCGCCGCCCGCTCGGACGCTGCCCCACTGGCAGCCCGCGCCCACTGGCCACACCGGGCCAGGCTTTCACCGCTTCAACCGTCTTTTTCCTCCATGAAACCCTTTCTCCGCCAACAGCTGGAACGCACCCTGACCCGTTTGTCGGAGCTGGACTTTTTGCTTTCGCGCGAAGACATCATGGGCGACATGGCGCAGTACCGCACCCTGGCCCGCGAGCACGCTGACGTGACCGCGCTGGCCAGCCGCTACACCCGCTGGCAGCAGTGCGAACGCGACCTGGCCGCCGCGCAAGACATGCTGGCCGACGCCGAGATGGCCGACATGGCGCAGGAAGAAATCGACACCGCCGAGGCCGACATGGCCCGGCTGGAGGCCGAGCTCCAACGCCTGCTGCTGCCCAAAGACCCGGACGATGCGCGCCCGGCCTTCATTGAAATCCGCGCCGGTACCGGTGGCGACGAGTCGGCGCTGTTCGCCGGCGACCTGCTGCGCATGTACACCCGCCACGCGGAACAACAGGGCTGGCAAAAAGAAATCATCAGCGAGTCGCCCAGCGAACTGGGCGGCTACAAAGAGGTGGTGCTGCGCCTGGCCGGTGACAACGTCTATGGTGCCGTGCGGTTTGAGTCCGGCGGCCACCGGGTGCAGCGCGTGCCCGCCACCGAAACGCAAGGCCGCATCCACACCAGCGCCTGCACCGTGGCGGTGATGCCCGAGCCCGACGAGGCCGAGGCCGTCAAGCTCAACCCGGCCGACCTGCGCATCGACACCTTCCGCGCCAGCGGTGCCGGTGGCCAGCACATCAACAAGACCGACTCCGCCGTGCGGGTGGTGCACCTGCCCACCGGCATCGTGGCCGAATGCCAGGACGGCCGCAGCCAGCACGCCAACAAGGCCAAGGCGCTGCAGGTGCTGCAGGCCCGCATCCAGGAAAAAGAACGCAGCGAACGCGCCGCCAAAGAAGCCGCGCTGCGCAAAGGCCTGATTGGCAGCGGCGACCGTTCCGACCGCATCCGCACCTACAACTTCCCGCAGGGGCGCCTGACCGACCACCGCATCAACCTCACCCTCTACAAGCTGCTCGCCATCATGGAAGGCGACCTGGGCGACGTGCTGACCGCGCTGCAAACCGCACGCGCCGCAGAACAGCTGGCGGCCCTGGAATCGGGTGCGGAGGGTTGATGCAGAAATTTTTCAAGCCAAATTGGCCTCAAGCCTTAGTAAAAACTTGCGATTTAGCTATGAAAAGCATAGCGAAATGAGGTTGTTCGACGCCTGGCAACTGGGCACCACGACCGGCCTGTCCCGGCTGGACGCGCAGTGGCTGCTGCTCCATGTGCTGGCCCGCCCGTTGCACGACCGCGCCTGGCTGCTGGCGCACGACCACGCCACGCTGACACCCGAGCAGGAGCGCCAGTTCACCGCGCTGCTCGCGCGCGCCGCTCAGGGCGAGCCCCTGGGCTACCTGGTCGGCACGCAGGCATTTTTTGGGCTGGAGTTGCAGGTGGACGCCCGCGTGCTGCTGCCCCGCCCCGACACCGAAACCCTGGTCCACTGGGCGCTGGACGCGCTGGCCGGGCAGACCGCCCCCACCGTGCTGGACCTCGGCACCGGCAGCGGCGCCGTAGCGCTGGCCATTCAGCACCAACGGCCCGACGCCCGCGTGACCGCCACCGACGCCAGTGCCGACGCGCTGGCTGTGGCCCGCGCCAACGCCACCCGGCTGCAGTTGCCAGTGCAGTTTCTGGCCGGCCACTGGTTGGCGCCCATCTCTGGCCAGTTCAACCTGATCGTCTCCAACCCGCCCTACATCGAAGACAACGACCCTCACCTGGCCGGCCTGACCCACGAACCCCAGAGCGCCCTGACCGCCGGGCCCGACGGCCTGGCCGACCTGCGCACCATCGTCCGCGACGCGCCAGCCCACCTGCGGCCAGGTGGCTGGCTGCTGCTGGAACACGGCCACAACCAGGCCGACGCGGTGCAGGCGCTGCTGCGCGAGGCCGGCTTTCAGCAGGTGGCCAGCCGCAACGACCTGGCCCGCATCACACGCTGTTCTGGCGGGCAAATCGGCCTGCACGGTGCACCGACCGGCCAGCAGTGAAATAATCACCCCATTCAACACCGAACCATCAGGAGTAGCGCCATGAGCGACGTGAACCAACGCATTGACGAACTGGTCAAGGGCAACGAACTTGTGCTGTTCATGAAAGGCAGCGCCAGCTTCCCCATGTGCGGCTTTTCCGGCCGCGCGATCCAGATTCTGAAAGCCTGCGGCGTGGACCCGAAAACGGTGAAAACCGTCAACGTGCTGGACGACGATGAAATCCGCCAGGGCATCAAGGGCTACAGCAACTGGCCCACCATCCCGCAGCTGTACGTGAAGGGCGAATTCGTCGGCGGCTCCGACATCATGATGGAGATGTACGAATCGGGCGAGCTGGTGCAGGTGCTGGGCACCACGCCCAACTGAGCGGCACACCCCCGCCATCCAGCAGCCGGGCACGACCCGGCTTTTTTACGCCTGCGCTCTGGCAGCCGTGCCTGGCGAGTGCCAACAGGTAAATCCTTGAAAGCCGGTCTGTTTTCTCTTTCATCCGGGCACGGCTCATGCTTGAATGAAAGCGTTGTTTCAAGGAGTGGCGCATGACATCAACCAGTCTGGTTCCCCATACCTCCAACCTGCACCTGCCCATCGCACAGGTGCGCAGCGTGTTCCAGCGGGACGACGTGGCCCGCAAGCTGGCCAAGCTGCAGGGCAGCGGCGACCAACGGGAGCACGAAAGCCTGCGCCACACCTACGAGCGCATGCTGGAGCGCGGCCCCGAGCGCTTCCAGGTCAAGCCCTCGGGTGTGCCCGACATGGCCAGGCTGTACGACACCCTGCCCAACTTCACCGACGTCCTCGACGACGTGAAACGCCACGTGGCGCTGGCGCAAGACAGCCCCGACGGGATTGAGATCACCCCCATGCTGCTGCTCGGTGCACCCGGCATTGGCAAGACCCATTTCGCCCGCAAGCTGGCCGAACTGCTGGGCACCGGCATGAACCTGGTGCCCATGAGTTCCATGACGGCCGGCTGGCTGCTCTCGGGCTCGTCGTCCCAGTGGAAAGGCGCCAAGCCAGGCAAGGTGTTCGAGGCGCTGATCGACGGCCAGTACGCCAACCCGGTGATCGTGGTGGACGAGATCGACAAGGCCAGTGCCGACGCCCAGTACGACCCACTCGGCGCCCTCTACGGCCTGCTGGAGCACGACACCGCGCAGCACTTCACCGACGAGTTTGCCGAAATCGCCATCGACGCCAGCCAGGTGATCTGGATCACCACCGCCAACGACGCACGCGGCATCCCCGAGCCCATTTTGAACCGCATGAACGTGTTCGAGATCGAGCCGCCCTCCCCCGAGGCCGCGCGCCAGATCGCCCGCAACCTGTACCAGGGCATCCGCCACGAACACGGCTGGGGCCCGCGTTTTGCCGCCGAGCCCGCCAGCGACGTGCTGGACGCGCTGGCCGAGATGCCGCCGCGCGAGATGCGCCGTGCGCTGATGACAGGCTTTGGCAATGCCCGGCTGGACCGGCGTGACGAGGTGAAGGTGGACGACCTGCCGAAGCCAGGTTCTGCAAAAAGCCGCATCGGCTTTTTGCAGTGATGGCCGGGCCTGTTCAGTTCGGCTCAACAGGCGGCGGCAATTCCCACTGCCGCTTGGCGGCAAACACCGCGTCCGGGTACTGGGGCTGGCCCCGGCTGCCGTTGTAGCGGCCCAGGCCCAGAAACAGGTCACCGCGCTCACGTTCGATGTAGTGGCGCAGGATCACGCAGCCAAAACGCAGGTTGGTCTGCATGTGGAACAAACGCGTCGGGTCGCCGTCGCCAATCACCCGGGTCCAGAACGGCATCACCTGCATGTAACCCCGCGCGCCCGCAACGCTGATGGCAAACTTCCGGAAGCCGCTTTCCACCTGGATCAGCCCCAGCACCAGCCCCACGTCCAGCCCGGCACGGCGGCTCTCGTACCAAACGGTTTGCAGAAATTCCATGCGCTCTTGCAGGTCGGCCTTGCGGCGCAACAGCCGGCCACTCTGGGTGCCCAGCCAACGCAGGTAGAACAGGCGGTCTTCGGTACGGGCGAATTCGGGCACCGGCGGTGCCCGGTTGGCAATCGCCGAGCTCAGCGCGCCGCGCACCGAATCGATCAAAGGTTCTTCCACCTGTGCACCGGCATGGCACAGCGCCGACAGGCCCGCCAGCGGCCCGGCCGCAAACGCCGCCACCAGCTGCCGCCGGCTGAGCCCGGCCATGGGTGCTGGCCCGCCCTGCGGCTTCACCGGCCCAGCCGCTCCCGGAGGAAGCTGGCAATGTCGGCCGCCGGCACCTTGGTGGCCGCCGCATCACGCCGGTGTTGGTACTCCACCACGCCTTCTTTCAGGCCACGGTCGCCCATCACCACCCGGTGCGGTACGCCAATCAGCTCCCAGTCGGCAAACATCGCGCCGGGGCGCTCGCCGCGGTCGTCCAGCAGCACATCCACGCCGTCGGCCAGCAACTGCTGGTACAGCGTTTCCACCGCCAGCTTGACTTCGGGGCTGCCGTCCAGCCCCTTGCCGCTGACGATGGGGCACAGCACCACGGTGAACGGCGCCAGTGCATCGGGCCAGATGATGCCGCGCTCGTCGTGGTTCTGCTCAATGGCGGCGGCCGGCAGCCGGGTGATGCCAATGCCATAGCAGCCCATTTCAAGGAACTGCGGCTTGCCATTCACGTCGAGGAAGGTGGCGTTCATCGCCTGGCTGTATTTGGTGCCCAGGTAAAACACATGGCCAACCTCGATGCCGCGCTCAATCGCCAGCGTGCCTTGCCCGTCGGGCGATGCGTCGCCGGCAACCACGTTGCGGATGTCGGCCACCAGATCGGGCTCGGGCAGGTCGCGGTCCCAGTTGGCACCGGTGGTGTGAAAGTCGGGCTGGTTGGCGCCACACACCCAGTCGGCCAGCACGGCCACCTCACGGTCAGCCACCACCTTGACGGGTTTTTGCAAGCCAATGGGACCCAGATAGCCAGGCTTGCAACCAAAATGGTCTTCGATCTCGGCAAGCGTGGCAAAACGGAAGCCCACATTCAGCCCGGGCACTTTGCCGACCTTGACCTCGTTCATCTCGTGGTCGCCACGCAGCAGCAGCAGCCAGACCTGGCTTTTCACCACCGCGCCGGCCTCGTTGGTCTCATCGGTGGCCAACACCAGCGACTTGACCGTGGTGGCCAGTGGCACACCCAACAGCGCGGCCACGTCCTCGCAGGTGCTTTTGCCCGGCGTGGGCACCTGGGTCAAGGCCTGGCTGGCCGCCGGGCGTGGGTTGGCGGGTGCCAACGCCTCGGCCTTTTCCAGGTTGGCAGCGTAGTCGCTGGTGGGGCAGTAGACGATGGCGTCTTCGCCGGTGGCGGCGATCACCTGGAACTCTTCGCTCAGGTCGCCGCCAATCGCGCCGCTGTCGGCGGCCACCGCGCGGTAGGTCAAGCCGAAGCGGTCAAAGATGCGGCGGTAAGCCTGTGCCATTACCTGGTAGCTCGCCTTGGCGCTCGCCACGTCGCGGTCAAAGCTGTAGGCGTCTTTCATTGTGAATTCGCGGCCCCGCATCAGTCCAAAACGCGGGCGGCGCTCGTCGCGGAACTTGGTCTGGATCTGGTAGAAGTTCTTGGGCAACTGTTTGTAGCTGCGCAGCTCCTGCCGGGCGATGTCGGTGATCACCTCCTCGCTGGTCGGCTGCACCACGTAGTCGCGGTCGTGTCGGTCTTTGATGCGCAGCAGTTCGGGGCCCATCTTGCCAAAACGGCCGGTTTCTTGCCACAGCTCGGCGGGCTGGACCACCGGCATCGTCAGCTCCACCGCGCCGGCGCGGTTCATCTCTTCCCGGACGATGGCCTCCACCTTGCGGATCACCCGCAGGCCCATCGGCATGTAGTTGTAGATCCCCGCGCCGAGCTTCTTGATCAGCCCGGCACGCGTCATGAGTTTGTGGCTGACCACCTCGGCGTCGGCAGGCGCTTCCTTGAGCGTGGAAATGAAAAATTGGGAGGCTTTCATCGGCGGTGTGGGGGCGGGCAAAAAGGGGGAATCGGCAGCTGCAAACCCTTGCCGGACGCGGGGCGCCGTGCATAATGGTTACAGTTTAAAAATTGGGGTTTGATTATGCTTGACCGGGACGGCTTTAGGCCGAACGTCGGCATCATCCTGCTCAACCAGAAGAACCAGGTGTTTTGGGGCAAGCGCATCCGCACCCATTCCTGGCAGTTTCCGCAAGGTGGCATTGACCGGGGTGAAAACCCCGAGCAGGCCATGTTCCGTGAACTGCAGGAGGAAGTGGGGCTGCTGCCGGAGCATGTTCGGATTGTTGCCCGCACACGGGACTGGTTGCGCTACGAGGTGCCAGACCGGTACATCCGCCGCGACGCGCGCGGCCATTACAAGGGCCAGAAGCAAATCTGGTTCCTGCTGCAACTGGTTGGGCACGACTGGGATTTGAACCTGCGCGCCACCAACCACCCTGAGTTCGACGCCTGGCGTTGGAACGACTACTGGGTCCCGCTCGACGTGGTGGTGGATTTCAAGCGTGGCGTTTACGAATTGGCATTGACAGAACTCTCGCGCTTTCTGCCACGGCAGGAGCACCGCAACCGCTACCTGCGCAGTGGGCTGCGGCAGCGTGGGCAGGAATTGGGCGACCACGACCCCATGCCCGGCGCCGGGTTTGAGTTGCCGCCTGGCGCCACCTTCGAGCCCGACCCCCACACCAACCTCGAATCTGAAACGGTAGAAGCCAAGAATGCAAGCCACTGATCTGGGCCGTGCCCGCCGCTGTGGCCAATGGCTCACCGCCTTCGCACTGCTGGCTTTGGCCAACAGCGCGTCCGCGCAACTGCTGTTTGGCGATGCCGATTGGCAGGAGGGCACAGCGCCGCCCCCACCCACGTTCAACCAGTCAGCGCTGGTGCCATTCGATGGCCCGGTCAATTCCCCGCTGACTTTTGGTGTGGACCCGGCCACGCTGCAGATTGGCAAAGACGGCGTGGTGCGCTATGTGGTGGTGGCGACCAGCCCGAGCGGCACGATGAATGCGATGTACGAAGGCATCCGCTGCGCTTCGGCACAGGTCAAAACCTATGCCCGGCACAACCCGTCGAGTGGGTGGAACGCGGTGCAAACACCGGAATGGCGGTCCTTGTACGGCAGTGCGCCATCGAACCACTCGCTGCGGTTGGCAACCCAGGGCGTGTGCACCGGCGCGGCGCCTGCGTCATCGGTGACCAACATCGTGCGCGCCCTGCGCAGTCACGGGCAGAACATCGTCAACTGAGCAGCGCCATAGGCGCGCTCAGCCCCGGGTCAGCACCAGGTTGGTCCGGTGGACCATTTCCGGCTCGGCCATATAACCCAGCAGACGCTCAAACTCGGTGGACGGTTTGCGGCAAATCAGCCGCGCCTCCGAGCTGGCGTAGTTGGCCAGCCCACGGGCGATTTCGGCGCCCGATGTGTCGCGTATGGCGATCACATCGCCCCGTGAAAACTCACCTTCCACCGCAGTCATGCCGATGGGCAGCAGGCTTTTTCCGCCACCGCACAGTTGGCTGGCCGCGCCCTCGTCCACCAGCACCGCACCGCGCAGTTGCAGGTGGTCGGCAATCCACTGTTTGCGTGCCTGGTTCTTCTGCGTCTGGGCCACCAGCAAGGTGCCGATGGCTTCGCCCGCCCCGAGGCGGATCAGCACGTCGGGTTCACGCCCCCAGGCGATCACGGTGGACGCACCGGAACCGGCGGCCCGCTTCGCAGCCAGAATTTTGGTGATCATGCCGCCCTTGCCCAGGCTGGAGCCCGCACCACCGGCCATTGCTTCCAGTGCGAGGTCACCGGCCCTGGCCACGTGCACAAATTGAGCGGCCGGGTCTTTGCGCGGGTCGGCGGTGTAGAGGCCCTTCTGGTCGGTCAGGATCACCAGCGCGTCGGCCTCGATCAGGTTGGCCACCAGTGCACCCAGCGTGTCGTTGTCGCCGAACTTGATCTCGTCGTTGACCACCGTGTCGTTCTCGTTGATGACCGGCACCACGCCGAGGCGCAGCAGCGTCAACAAAGTGGAGCGGGCATTGAGATAGCGTTCGCGGTCGGCCAGATCGGCATGGGTCAGCAGCACCTGCGCGCTGCCCAGGCCGTTCTCACGCAGCTTGGTCTCGTACATCTGGGCCAGGCCCATCTGGCCCACGGCCGCGGCCGCCTGCAGTTCGTTCAGCTCGTGTGGCCGCGTGGCCCAGCCGAGGCGTTTCATGCCCTCGGCAATCGCACCGCTGGACACCATCACCACCTCGCGCTGGCCCTTGACCAGCGCTGCCAGCTGGCGGCTCCATTCGCCAATCGCAACTTCGTCCAGCCCACGGCCTTCGTTGGTCACCAGGCTGGAACCCACCTTGACCACGATGCGTTTGGCGTTGCGCAGCACGTCAGCGCCTGTTTTTTCAGTCATATGCGGTTTCAGCCCAGGTATTTCCTGTCAATTAAGCTATTTATTTTGTAGCAAACTGAGGCAACTCAGACCGGGTCGCCCGTGAAACGGGGGTCGACCTCAATGTGCGGCTGCTCGGCCACCTGGACCGACTTCACATGCCGGTAGATTTCCTTGACGAGCGGCTCACAGCCTTCGCGTGTCAGAGCTGAAATCTCGAACACCGGCCCCTTGAACTTGAAGCGCTTCACGAAGTCTTTGACCCGGGCTGCACGCTCGTCGGCGGGCACCATGTCCAACTTGTTGAGCACCAGCCAGCGGGGTTTTTCGAACAGCGCCGGGTCGTATTTCTTCAGTTCACCCACAATGCCCTTGGCCTGCGCCACCGGGTCAACGCTGTCGTCAAAAGGCGCCATGTCCACCACGTGCAACAACAGCCGGGTGCGCTGCAAATGGCGCAGGAACAAGTGGCCCAGACCCGCACCTTCTGACGCGCCCTCGATCAGACCTGGCAAATCGGCCACCACAAAGCTTTGCTCCGGCCCCACCCGCACCACCCCCAGGTTCGGGTGCAAGGTGGTGAACGGGTAATCGGCAATGCGCGGACGGGCATTGGACACCGCCGTGATGAAGGTGGACTTGCCGGCATTCGGCAGGCCCAGCAGGCCCACGTCGGCCAGCACTTTCAGTTCCAGCTTGAGGTTTTTCTTTTCCCCCGGCCAACCGGGGGTTTTCTGGCGCGGTGCCCGATTGATGGCGCTCTTGAAGCGCATGTTGCCGAAACCGCCGTCACCGCCCTTGGCGATGGTGATGACTTCGCCAGGGACCAGCATCTCGTACAGCACTTCGCCAGTCTCGGCGTCGGTGATGATGGTGCCCACCGGCATCTTGAGGGTGATGTCGTCCCCGGCTGCGCCGAACATGTCAGACCCCATGCCATGCTGGCCGCGCTTGGCGTCGTGCCGGCGCGAAAAGCGGAAATCCACCAAGGTGTTGAGGTTCGGGTCAGCGACCGCGAAGACATGGCCACCACGGCCCCCGTCACCCCCGTTCGGGCCACCAAATTCCTTGTACTTTTCGTGCCGGAACGAGACGCAGCCGGCCCCGCCATCCCCTGCAGAGATGTCAATGTAGGCTTCGTCAACGAATTTCATAGAGGGCTAAAAAGTGCAAGACATCCCGCGCAGGCGGGGTGATTTATAAACGAAAAAGCCCCGACAAGCGGGGCTTCGACCTGAACAAACAGCGGAAGAATCAGCAGATTCAGGCCGGCGTGATGTTCACCATGTGCTTGTTCAGCGCGCCCTTGATGGCGAACGACACGTGGCCGTCCACCAAGGCAAACAGGGTGTGGTCCTTGCCCACGCCGACGTTCACGCCGGGATGGAACTTGGTACCGCGCTGGCGCACGATGATGGCGCCGGCAGTGATCAACTCACCGCCAAAAGCCTTCACGCCAAGCATTTTTGGCTTGGAATCGCGCCCGTTTCGCGTAGAGCCGCCGCCTTTTTTCTGTGCCATGACCTGTGCTCCTGAGCCGGATTAACCAGCGATGGCGCCGATTTGCAGTTCGGTGAACTGCTGGCGATGCCCTTGCCGTTTTTGATAGTGCTTGCGACGGCGCATTTTGAAAATGCGCACTTTGTCGTGCTTGCCATGCGAAATGACAGTGACTGTCACCGTTGCGCCGGACACCAGGGGCGTGCCAACCTTGATTTCAGCGCCGTTACCGACTGCCAGAACCTGGTCAAACACAATCTCCTGGCCTACATCCGCAGCAATCTGTTCTACTTTAATTTTTTCACCCGTAGCAACACGATACTGTTTGCCACCGGTTTTTATGACCGCGTACATAATGACCTCTGAGAGAAGCTCTGAAAACCTATTTTTCCAGAGCCTTGGATTATAGCACGCACCTTTCCTGCAAGCGCACCCTGACTGGCGCAATGCCACGGGGGCGGCGACCCTCCCTATAATCTGGGCACTGCTCCCGGACCCACATTTTGACCGCCTCACCTCCCGAGATTTCCGCACGAACGGCCCTGGTGGCCGCCGACATGCTTGAGGTCGACCGGGTGATTGCGCAGCGGCTCGACTCGGGCGTCCCGCTGGTCGGCGAGGTTGCACGTTACATCATCTCCGCCGGCGGCAAACGACTGCGCCCGGCATTGCTGCTGATGGTTTGTGGCGCCCTCGGTTACCAGAACCCGCGGCGCTTTGAGCTGGCCGCAGTGGTGGAATTCATCCACACCGCCACCTTGCTGCACGACGATGTGGTGGACGACTCCAGCCTGCGCCGTGGCCGACCGACCGCCAACGAGGTGTTCGGCAACCCGGCCAGCGTGTTGGTTGGCGACTTTCTGTACTCCCGCGCATTCCAGATGATGGTGGCCGGGGGCGAGATGCGCATCATGCAAATCCTGGCCGACACCACCAACGTGATCGCCGAGGGGGAAGTGCTGCAGTTGATGAACATGCACGACGCCAGCCTGACCGAGGCCAACTACCTGAAGGTGATCCGCTCAAAAACCGCCAAGCTGTTTGAAGCCAGCGCGCAACTCGGAGCGGTGTTGGCGGGCAACATTGCACTGGAAACCCATTGTGCCGAGTACGGCCAGGCACTCGGCACCGCGTTCCAGGTGATCGACGATGTGCTGGACTACGCCGGAGACGCCACGGAGATGGGCAAAAACCTGGGTGACGATCTGCGCGAGGGCAAAACCACGCTGCCGCTCATCATTGCGATGCAACGCGGCACGCCCGACCAGAGCCGGTTGATCCGCGAAGCGATTGAAACCGGTGCCGCCGACAAATTGGAGGCCATCGCCACAGCCGTTCGGGAGACTGGCGCCATCGACAGCGCACGCGACGCCGCGGCCGCCGAGGCCCGCCGTGCAATGGCCGCGATTGAGCATCTGCCAGCCAACCCATGGCGGGACGCCTTGCTAGAATTACCAGCAGATTTGCTGCGTCGGCGCGCCTGAGCGGTGCGCCCGGCAACGGGGTGTAGCTTAGCCTGGTAGAGCGCTACGTTCGGGACGTAGAGGCCGGAGGTTCGAATCCTCTCACCCCGACCACCCTCCCCACAACATCGCTAAAAAACCACAAGCGTGCTATTGGCGCACTTCCCCAGTGGTAACGAGTGCATCGACCACCACGGCTGGTGGTAAATTGCAAAGATGTCTGTTGTTGACCCGACTGTGAGTAGCCTTGCCAAATCGGCATTGCCAGGGCTGGCGCGTGCGTTGGTGGAAGCAGGGAAACTCTCCCAGCCCACGGCCGAGGCGCTTTACCAGAAAGCCATCGCTGGCAAGACCAACTTCATTGCAGAGCTGACCGGCTCCGGCGCAGTGTCTGCCTTTGATCTGGCGCACACCATGTCGGCCGCGTTCGCAGCGCCATTGCTCGACCTGGACGCGATCGACGTACAACGGCTGCCCCAAGGGCTGATCGACACCAAGATCAGTGTTGCGTACCGGCTGGTGGTGTTGAGCAAACGCGGCAACCGCCTGGTGGTGGCCACCGCCGATCCGGCCGATCTGGAGGCGGCAGAAAAAATCAAGTTCTCGACCCGGCTGGGGGTCGACTGGGTGATTGCCGAGTACGACAAGTTGTCGCGCATGGTGGACGCCAACGCCACCTCGGCCGCGGAGGCCATCAACAACCTGATTGGCGACGACTTCCAGTTCGACGACATTCAGGCAGAGGCCGCCGCCACCGACCTCAACCAGTTGCCCAACAACGAGGTGGACGACGCGCCGGTGGTGCGCTTTCTGCACAAGATGCTGATGGACGCCTTCAACATGCGCGCGTCCGACCTGCACTTCGAGCCCTACGAACACAACTACCGCATCCGCTTCCGGGTTGACGGTGAACTGCGCGAGATCGCCTCGCCACCGGTTGCCATCAAGGACAAGCTGGCATCGCGCATCAAGGTGATTTCGCGGCTCGACATTTCGGAGAAGCGCCTGCCACAAGACGGGCGGATGAAGCTCAAGGTCGGGGCCGACCGGGTGATCGACTTCCGTGTCAGCACGCTGCCCACACTGTTTGGTGAAAAGCTGGTGATCCGGATTCTGGACCCGAGCAGCGCCCAGGTGGGCATTGACGCGCTGGGCTACGAGACCGACGAAAAAGTGCGCCTGCTGGACGCCATTGCGCGCCCGTACGGCATGGTGCTGGTCACCGGTCCCACCGGCTCGGGCAAGACGGTGTCCCTGTACACCTGCCTGAACCTGCTGAACAAACCGGGCGTGAACATCTGCACCGCAGAGGACCCGTCTGAAATCAACTTGCCCGGCGTCAACCAGGTCAACGTCAATGAAAAAGCGGGGCTGACGTTTGCGGCGGCGCTGCGGTCCTTCCTGCGGCAAGACCCGGACGTGATCATGGTGGGCGAAATCCGCGACCTGGAGACCGCCGACATTTCCATCAAGGCCGCTCAGACCGGCCACATGGTGATGTCCACGCTGCACACCAACGACGCGCCGTCCACCCTGACCCGGCTGCGCAACATGGGCATTGCGCCGTTCAACATCGCGTCCAGCGTGCTGCTGATCACCGCACAGCGCCTGGCACGCCGGCTGTGCGTGAACTGCAAGCTGCCTGCCGACATTCCTGAAAGCGCGCTGGTGGATGCCGGCTTCGAGGCTGAAGAACTCGACGGTTCCTGGACGCCCTACAAACCCGTTGGCTGCAACATGTGCAACAACGGCTACAAGGGCCGCCTGGGCATCTACCAGGTGATGCCTATTACCGAAGAGATCCAGAAGATCATCCTGCGGGATGGCAGCGCAATAGACATCGCCCAGCAGGCGCAGCGCGAAGGTGTTCGCACCCTGCGCCAGTCCGGCCTGCTGAAGGTCCGGTTGGGCCTGACATCGCTCGAAGAAGTGATCAACTGCACCAACGTTTAAACAGACAACGCCCGACCGAGACCACGATGGCCACTGCAGCATCCAAGAGCATCAAAGAATACATTTTCGAATGGGAAGGCAAGGACCGCAACGGCAAGGTGGTGCGCGGTGAGATACGGGCGGGCGGTGAAAACCAGGTCCAGGCCACGCTGCGGCGCCAGGGCGTCTTTCCAGGCAAGATCAAGAAGCGGCGCATGCGCAGCGGCAAGCGCATCAAACCAAAAGACCTGGCCATCTTCACACGGCAACTCGCCACGATGATGAAGGCTGGCGTGCCATTGCTGCAGGCCTTTGACATCGTCGGGCGCGGCAACCCCAACCCGAACGTCACCCGGTTGCTGAACGACATCCGCACCGACGTGGAGACCGGCACGTCGCTGAGTGCCGCGTTCCGCAAGTTCCCGATTTACTTCGATAGCCTGTACTGCAACCTGATCGAAGCCGGTGAAGCCGCCGGTATCCTGGACGCGCTGCTGGACCGGCTGGCGCTGTACATGGAAAAGACCGAGGCGCTGAAGTCCAAAATCAAGTCGGCGCTGATGTACCCGATCGCGGTGCTGGTGGTGGCCTTTGTGGTGGTGGCGGTGATCATGATTTTCGTGATCCCGGCCTTCAAGGAAGTCTTCACCTCGTTCGGCGCCGACCTGCCCGCGCCGACGCTGGCGGTCATTGCGATGAGCGAGTTTTTCGTCAAGTATTGGTGGTTGATCTTTGGCGTGCTGTTTGGTGGCACCTACTTTTTCCTGCAGGCATGGAAACGCAACATCAAGGTGCAGATCTTCATGGACCGGCTGATGTTGAAGCTGCCGGTGTTTGGCCAACTGGTCGACAAGTCGTGCATCGCACGCTGGACCCGCACGCTGGCCACCATGTTTGCCGCAGGTGTACCCCTGGTGGAGGCGCTCGACTCGGTGGGCGGCGCCTCTGGCAACCACGTCTATTCCTCGGCCACGGCCAAGATCCAGCAGGAGGTGTCCACCGGCACCAGCCTCACAGCCGCCATGACCAACGCCAACATCTTCCCGTCCATGGTGCTGCAGATGAGTGCCATCGGTGAAGAGTCCGGCTCGCTGGACCACATGCTCGGCAAGGCCGCTGACTTTTACGAGGCCGAGGTGGACGACATGGTGGCGGGTCTGGCGAGCCTCATGGAACCCATCATCATCGTGATCCTGGGCACCGTCATCGGTGGCATCGTGATTTCCATGTACCTGCCCATCTTCAAACTGGGCCAAGTCGTCTGATGGGCTCGCTGGTCTGGCTGGACACCGCGCTCGCGGCGGTGCTGGGTCTGCTGGTGGGCAGCTTCCTGAACGTGGTGATTTACCGGCTGCCCAAGATGCTGGAGCGGCAATGGGCGCAGGAGTACACCGGCGTGGCCGTGACCCCGCCAGCCGACACGGCGCGGTTCAACCTGATGGTGCCACGCTCGCGCTGTTCACAGTGCGGGCACGCTCTGCGCTGGTACGAGAACATCCCGCTGGTGAGCTATGCCGCACTGCGCGGCCGTTGTTCGGCCTGTGGCACACCCATCGGCCTGCGCTACCCACTGGTAGAGGCCATGACCGGTGCCCTGTTTGCGTTTTGCATCCACACCTGGGGGGCGACTGCCACAGGCCTGGCCTGGTGTGGTTTCTCGGCCGCGCTGGTGGCACTGGCCTTCATCGACTGGGACACGACGCTGCTGCCCGACGACATCACCCTGCCGTTGCTGTGGGCGGGCCTGATTGCATCGGCTTTGCAATGGACCAGCGTGCCTTTGCCGGCCGCGCTGTGGGGTGCGGTGGCCGGCTACCTGTCGCTCTGGGGCATTTACTGGCTGTTCAAACTGGTCACCGGCAAAGAGGGCATGGGTTACGGTGACTTCAAGCTGTTTGCCGCGCTCGGCGCCTGGTTTGGCTGGACCGGGCTGCTGCCCATCATCCTGATGTCGTCGGTGATTGGTGCGTTGGTGGGGGTGGCGCTCAAGTTCAGCAGTGGCCTGCGCGAAGGTGGTTATGTGCCGTTCGGGCCCTTTTTGGTCGGCGCCGCCTTCACCGCCATGCTGTTTGGCCCGCAAGCCATCCTGCGCGTGGTGGGTCTGTAACAGCAAGCCCCATGCCCACCGCCTTTCGACTCGGCCTGACCGGTGGCATTGGCAGCGGCAAAAGCACCGTGGCCCGTCTGTTGGTGGCCCGTGGTGCCGCGCTGGTGGATGCCGACGCCATTGCCCGCGCGGCCACTGCGGCCGGCGGGGCGGCGATGCCGGCCATTGCCGCGTGTTTTGGACCCGCATTGGTCACTCCCGACGGTGCGCTGGACCGCGATGCGATGCGCGCGCTGGCATTCAACGACCCCGCTGCACGCCACCGGCTGGAGGCCATCGTCCACCCACTGGTGGGCGCAGAAGCACTGCGCCAGGCCGATGCCGCACAGGCCCCCTGCGTGGTGTTCGACATCCCGTTGCTGGCCGAGTCGCGCTACTGGCGCCAGCGCTTGGACCGCGTGCTGGTGGTGGACTGCACCCCGGACACGCAAATCCGGCGGGTGATGGCCCGCAACGGGCTGGCACGCGAGGTGGTGGAAAAAATCATCCAGGCACAGGCCAGCCGCCTGACCCGCCTGGCCTGTGCCGACACCGTGCTCTGGAACGACACCGACACACCGGAGCCGCTCCAGACCGCAGTGGCTGGGCTGGCGACAAGCTTCGGGCTATCATTGCTGCCAGAATGAGCCGCGTGATCCAGTACGAATACCCTTTCAACGAGCGCATCCGCACCTACTTGCGGCTGGAGCACCTGTTCCGCCGCCTCACCTTGCTGGTGCCACGGGACCACCCACTCGACCACCACCATGCGCTGCTGACCATCTTTGAAGTGATGGACGTGGCCGCCCGCGCCGACCTGAAGAGCGATGTGCTCAAGGACATCGAGAAGCAAAAGGCGGCACTCAACCAGTACCGTGGCAACCCGGCCATCTCCGAAGCCGCGCTGGACGAAATCATCGCCCAACTCGACAACGGCTTCACTGGCCTGAACGAGGTCGCTGGCAAAGCCGGCCACTCGTTGACAGAAAACGACTGGCTGATGAGCATCCGCAGCCGGGTCGGCATTCCCGGTGGGACCTGCGAGTTTGATCTGCCGGCCTACTACGCCTGGCAACACCAGGACGCCGACACCCGCCGTGCGGATGTCGAAAAATGGGCTTCCACGCTGGCGCCGCTGGCCGAGTCGGTGCACCTGCTGCTCAAGCTGCTGCGCGACTCTGGCGCACCGCAAAAAGTGCTCGCCACCAACGGTCAGTTTGTGCAAACCCTGCCCCAGGGCCGCACCTTCCAGCTGATGCGCCTGCGGATCGACCCCGGATTGGGCTTGGTGCCCGAGATCAGCGGCAACCGGTTGATGGTGTCGGTGCGCCTGATGCGCCATGGCGACGACGACCGCCTGCACGCCACCACCGACGAAGCCGCGTTTGAAATGACGCTCTGCGCCTGAAACACAGACCGCGTTGCATGAGCACACCCACGCCCCCCACCGCCACGCGCACTGTCACCTGCCCCACCTGTGGCGGTAACAGCCTGTACGCCCCCAGCAACCGCTTTCGCCCTTTTTGCAGCGACCGCTGCAAGAACAACGACCTCGGTGCCTGGGCCAGCGAGAGCTTTCGGGTGCCAGAAGACGCCCCACCGGACGAACCACAGTTCGGGGACGCCAAATTCCGCTGATTTCAAGCCAAATCGACCTCAAGCCCTAGTAGAAACTAGCGTTTAAGCTACTGAATATGTAGCACCAGAGAACCCCTGCTCAGCCGCAAACCACGCCAGCACCGGCACGGTACCGGGCAACACCGGCGTCACCTGCACCGGCAGATGCTGCCAGGCAAACGACTGGTTCTCGCGCATCTGCAACGCACCCTGCCAGTCGAACACCTTGCAGAAATTGAGCCGCACCAGCGCATGCGGGTAGTCCACCAGTTCCACCTGCCAGGGGTGCACCTCCCCCACCGTGATGCCGATTTCTTCCTGCAGTTCGCGCCGCAGCGCGTCGGCCACCGTCTCACCCGCTTCCAGCTTGCCGCCCGGAAACTCCCAGTAACCGGCGTAGACTTTTCCCGCCGGTCGAGAGGTCAGCAGGAAAGCGCCGTCGGGCCGCACCAGCACGCCCACCGCCACATCGACCACGGCGCGGTCCTGCCCCCCTTCACGTGGGCGTTCACCATCGGCAACAAGTGGGCGAGCAGCGTTCATTTCAGCTGACCGGCGTTGTGCTGCCCCGCGTAGTCGCGCGCAAACTGGTAAGCCACCCGGCCGCTGCGCGAGCCGCGCTCCAGCGCCCACACCAACGACGCGGGCCGGGCTTCTGCAATCGCCTCAGCGCTGACGCCAAAGGCCGACAGCCACTGCGCCACAATGGCCAGGTACTCGTCCTGGTTGAACGGGTAGAAGCTGATCCACAGCCCGAAACGCTCGGACAGCGAGATTTTTTCCTCCACCACCTCGCCAGGGTGCACTTCGCCGTCTTCGGTGTGCTGGTAGCTGAGGTTTTCCTTCATGTACTCGGGCAACAGGTGGCGGCGGTTGCTGGTGGCGTAAATCAGCACGTTGGGCGTGGCAGCGGCCACAGAACCATCGAGGATGGATTTGAGCGCCTTGTAGCCGGGCTCACCTTCGTCGAAGCTCAGGTCGTCGCAAAACACAATGAATTTCTCGGGCCGCTCGGACACCACGTCCACGATGTCTGGCAGGTCCACCAAGTCGGCCTTGTCCACTTCTATCAACCGCAAGCCCTGCGGCGAAAATTCGTTCAGACAGGCCTTGATCAGCGACGATTTTCCGGTGCCACGCGCGCCGGTCAGCAGCACGTTGTTGGCTGGCTGGCCAGCCACCAGCTGGCGTGTGTTGCGGGCGATTTTTTCTTTCTGGACGTCGATCTCCTTCAGGTCGTCCAGCCGCAGCGGCGCGATGTGGCGCACCGGCTCCAGTGCGCCGTGGCCCGAGGCCCGCTTGCGGTAGCGCCAGGCCATGGCGGTTTGCCAGTTGGGCGCCGAAAGTGGCTGTGGCAGCGCGGCTTCGATGCGCGACAGCACGGTTTCCGCGCGCTGCATCAGGTGCAATAACGCATCGTTCATGACCGGTAGTCCGCGTTGATGGTCACGTAGTCGTGGCTGAAGTCGCAGGTCCACACCGTGTCCGCCGCGTTGCCGCGGCCCAGCAACACCCGCACGGTGATCTCACTCTGCTTCATCACACGCTGGCCGTCTTCTTCACGGTAGGCCGGGTTGCGGCCACCCTTCACCGCCACGTGCACGTCGTCGAGGTACAGGTCAATGCCCGTCTGGTCGAGGTCGGCAATGCCGGCATAGCCTACCGCCGCGAGGATGCGGCCGAGGTTGGGGTCGCTGGCGAAGAAGGCGGTTTTCACCAGCGGCGAGTGCGCAATCGCATAAGCCACCTGGCGGCATTCCTCACCCGTTTTGCCGCCTTCCACCTTGACGGTGATGAACTTGGTGGCACCCTCGCCATCGCGCACGATGGCCTGCGCCAGTTGCTGCGCCACTGCCAGCATCGCGGCTTTGAGCGCCCGGCCATCGGCACTGTCGAGCGAGGTGATGGGCGCATGGCTGGCCTTGTTGGTGGCAATCACCACAAAGGAATCGTTGGTGGAGGTGTCGCCATCCACCGTCACGCGGTTGAACGAACCGTCGGCCAACTCGGTGGCCAGCTTCTGCATCAGTTCGGGGGCCACGCAGGCGTCGGTCGCCAGGAAGCCCAACATCGTGGCCATGTTCGGCCGGATCATGCCGGCACCCTTGCTGATGCCGGTGATGCTGACCGTGGCGCCACCCAGTTGCACCTGCTGGCTGAAGGCCTTGGGCTGGGTGTCGGTGGTCATGATGCCTTCGGCCGCGCGCAGCCAGTTGGCTTCTTTTGCGTCGTCCAGCGCAGCGGGCAGGCCCGCAATGATGCGGTCGTGTGGCAGCGACTCCATGATCACGCCGGTGGAGAACGGCAGGATCTGCTCCGGCGCCAGTTCCAGCTGACGCGCCAGCGCAATGCACACCGTGCGGGCACGCACCAAGCCGTCTTCGCCGGTACCGGCGTTGGCATTGCCGGTGTTGATGACCATCGCGCGGATGCCGTACTGGCTGGCCAGGTGCTCACGGCACACCTGCACCGGTGCGGCGCAAAAACGGTTCTGCGTGAAAACACCGTGCACCGACGCGCCCTCGTCGATCAGCACCACGGTCAGGTCTTTTTTGTGGGCTTTGCGAACGCCGGCTTCGGCGACGCCGATGCGCACGCCAGGCACCGGGTGCAAATCGACAGGGTTGGGGAAAGGCAGGTTCACGGGCATGGCGGGGCTTTCAAAAACTGCAGTGATTATCTGAAAAACGGGTGACACCAAAACAAAACGGGCCGAAGCCCGTTGTGGTGGTGGTGGCGCTGCGGCTCAGGCCAGCTTGCCATGGCACTGCTTGAACTTCTTGCCGCTGCCACAGGGGCACGGGTCGTTGCGGCCCACGCGGGCGTAGCGCTGGGTGTCCTGCACCGTGGCCTCGTCCACCGTGGTCTCCACCTCACCGGTTTCGGTCGGCGCGGTGTAGGTCACGTTGGCAATGTTCTCGGCACGGCTTTCCAGGTCTTCGGCGGCCTGCTCCAGCTGCTCACCCGACTGCACCTTGACCGTCATCAGCACCTTGGTCACGTCGTTCTTCACCGCGTCCAGCATCTGGCGGAACAGCTCGAAGGCCTCGCGCTTGTACTCCTGCTTGGGCTGCTTTTGCGCGTAGCCGCGCAGGTGGATGCCCTGGCGCAGGTAGTCGAGCGCGCTCAGGTGTTCGCGCCAGTGGGTGTCGATGCTTTGCAGCAGCACCACCCGCTCGAACTGGGTGAAGTTGGCGGCGCCGACCTCGGCAACCTTGGTGGTGTAAGCCGTGTTGGCGGTCGCCAAGACCTTCTCGACAATGTCCTCACCCGTGATGGCTTCGGCGGACTGCACCTCTTGCTGCAGGGGCAATGCGATTTGCCACTCCTCGGCCAGGGCGGATTCGAGGCGTGGCAGGTCCCACTGCTCTTCCACCGACTCCTCCGGCACATGCTCGTGCACCAGGTCGGTGAAGCAGCCTTCGCGCAGCGCGGCGATCTGGGCCGTCAGGTCCTGCGCGTCGAGGATGTCATTGCGCTGCTGGTAAATCACTTTGCGCTGGTCGTTGGACACATCGTCGTACTCCAGCAGTTGCTTGCGCACGTCGAAGTTGCGCGCTTCGACCTTGCGCTGCGCGCTTTCAATGCTGCGCGTGACGATGCCGGCTTCGATGGCTTCGCCATCGGGCATCTTCAGGCGGTCCATGATGGCCTTGACCCGGTCGCCGGCAAAAATGCGCATCAGCGAATCGTCCAGGCTCAAATAGAAGCGCGACGAACCGGGGTCACCCTGGCGGCCGGAGCGGCCACGCAGCTGGTTGTCGATGCGCCGTGACTCGTGGCGTTCGGTGGCGATGATGCGCAGGCCACCGAGCGATTTCACGAACTCGTGGTCTTTGGCCCACTCGGCGCGCAAACGGGCCACTTCGGCCTGTTTGGCAGCCTCGTCCAGGGCCCCGTCGGCCATCACGGCCTCGGCCAGCTTCTCGACGCTGCCCCCCAGCACAATGTCGGTGCCCCGACCGGCCATGTTGGTGGCAATCGTGATCACCTTGGGGCGGCCAGCCTGGGCCACGATGTCGGCCTCACGGGCGTGCTGCTTGGCATTCAGCACCTGGTGCGGCAGCTTCTCGCGCTCCAGCAGGTTGGCAATGATTTCGGAATTTTCAATCGAGGTGGTGCCCACCAACACCGGCTGGCCACGCTCGTAGCATTCGCGAATGTCCTTGATCGCGGCTTCGTACTTCTCACGCGTGGTCTTGTAAACCCGGTCCAGCTGGTCTACCCGCTGGCTCGTCCGGTTCGGCGGCATCACGATGGTCTCTAAGCCGTAGATCTCCTGGAACTCGAACGCCTCGGTGTCCGCCGTGCCGGTCATGCCCGCCAGCTTGCCGTAGAGCCGGAAATAATTCTGGAACGTGATCGACGCCATCGTCTGGTTTTCAGGCTGGATGGCCACGCCTTCCTTGGCCTCGACCGCCTGGTGCAGGCCATCGCTCCAACGGCGGCCCGACATCAAGCGACCGGTGAACTCGTCCACGATGACAATCTCGCCCTCCTGCACAACGTAATGCTGGTCGCGGTGGTACAGGTTGTTGGCACGCAGCGCGGCGTACAGGTGGTGCACCAGCGTGATGTTGGCCGGGTCGTAGAGCGAAGCGCCTTCGGGAATCAGGTTCAACCCCGCCAACAATCGCTCGGCATTTTCGTGGCCTTGTTCGGTCAGGAACACCTGGTGGCTTTTCTCGTCGAGCGTGAAGTCGCCCGGCTTGGTGATGCCTTCACCGGTGCGTGGATCGGCTTCGCCTTCTTGCTTGGTGAGCATCGGCGCCAGCTTGTTGATCGCAAGGTACAGGCTGGTGTGGTCTTCTGCCTGGCCACTGATGATCAGCGGTGTGCGGGCTTCATCGATCAGGATCGAGTCCACCTCGTCCACGATGGCGTAATTCAAACCGCGCTGCACCCGGTCAGCCACCTCGTAGACCATGTTGTCCCGCAGGTAGTCAAAACCGAATTCGTTGTTGGTGCCGTAGGTGATGTCGGCCTGGTAGGCGGCCTGCTTTTCCGGGCGCGCCATGTTGGGCAGGTTGACCCCCACGCTCAGGCCCAGGAAGTTGTACAACCGGCCCATCCACTGCGCATCGCGGTTCGCCAGGTAGTCGTTGACCGTGACCACGTGCACGCCCTTGCCACTCAGGGCATTCAGGTACACCGGCAGCGTGGCGGTGAGGGTTTTGCCTTCACCGGTGCCCATCTCGGAGATCTTGCCGTTGTGCAACGACATGCCACCCAGCATCTGCACGTCGAAATGGCGCATTTTCATGATGCGCTTGGAACCCTCGCGCACCACGGCATAGGCTTCGGCCAGCATCGCGTCCAGCGTTTCGCCTGCGGCATAACGGGCCTTGAACTGCTCGGTCTTGCCGCGCAGTTCGTCGTCGCTCAGTTGTTCAAACTGGGACTCCAGCGCATTGATG
The DNA here is from genome assembly GCA_040384665.1 of Pseudomonadota bacterium. Taxonomy (GTDB): domain Bacteria; phylum Pseudomonadota; class Gammaproteobacteria; order Burkholderiales; family Burkholderiaceae_C; genus PCRC01. The sequence continues at coordinate 30,692 of JAZKIY010000060.1, read as the reverse complement.
CGCTCGACAGTTTTACGGTACTGCTTGAGAAGGCGGTCGTTGCGACTGCCGAAAATGCTGGTGAGGAAATTGGTGGCCATGAATGCGGGGCCGCTTTGTGTGCTTCATGACAGAAGCTCGCAAGGCAACCGAAATCCCTGTAGAAAAATGAGATAAGGTCGGTGCAGCTAAAAACAAGGGCCGACAATGCCAGCCCTGTGCGTGCAAACAGCGCGGATTTTACCTTTGCGCTGCGCTGTGCGCCCGAGGGTCCGCCATCACCGCCGGTTTTTGGCCTGCGGCTTGGCCGGCAACTCCGCCTTGGCCACGAGGGACTCGGGAATCTTCTCACCCGCCGCCAGGAATTTCTGCGGGTTCTGCGGCACACCGTCTACCAGCACCTCAAAGTGCAGGTGCGGCCCGGTGGAGCGACCGGTGGTCCCCACCTCACCCAGCTTCTGGCCACGCTTGATCAAATCACCTTTTTTCACGACCACCTTGGATGCATGGGCGTAGCGGGTGACCAGATCGTTGCCGTGGTCAATCTCCACCATGTTCCCATAGGCCGGGTGGTATTCCTGCGCGACCACGACGCCGCCCGCTGCCGACAGGATGGGGGTGCCAGTATCGGCCTGGAAGTCGATACCGGTGTGCAGTGCGGTGCGCCCGGTGAACGGGTCGATGCGCCAGCCGAACGCCGAGCCCATGAAAGCTTCGTGCACCGGTGCTTGGGTCGGCACCATCGATTTCTTGATTTTTTGCTCGAACAGACGCGACTCAATCACCGTCAGCAGATCGCCACGCTGGTCCGTCAACTGGTCGAGTTCAGACAACGTGGTTTGCAGTTCTTCGAGACTCAGTGGTCGCCCTGACACCAGAACCCCGCCACGGCCCGGAGTGGTCTTGATGTCGTTCGGGTTGATGCCCGCCAGACCCGAGACACGCTCGCCCAGTGCCTCCATCTGCAACACCTTGGCCTGCATTTCACCCAGCTTGCGGGCCATCGCATCAAGATTTTCTCGCAGGTAGCGGTCGCGCTGCGCAACTTCGTCTTGCACCACAAGGTGCACCAGTGAACCGATCACCGGCCAGCCTTCGCGCGCGCCCTTGAGAAACACCAGGTGGTACAGCCCCGCAACCACGGTGGTCAATGCGAACGACGCCACCAGACCCGCCGCCAACAGCTTGCTACCGCTCAAATGAATGGCCCGACTCTTCGCCAGCCATGCATCCGTGATAATCAATTGCATCGCGTATCCCTAATTTTCTGGCCCATGACACTCCCACGCCCGCCCATGACACTGGACGAAGCGGCGCGTCATTCACCAACATTTGCACGACTTGCCGAGCAAGTCGCAGACTCTACACAGCGGCTGCGGGCGATTGAAAACCTGATTCCCGAAATACTGCGACCGGCCATCAAGGCCGGCCCTGTGGACGACTCGGCATGGTGCCTGATCGTTGACAACAGTGCAGTGGCCGCCAAGGTGAGGCAACTGCTGCCCCTGTTCCAGACCCGTTTGGGCAGTCTGGGCTGGCAGGTTACCTCAATCCGGCTGAAAGTCCAAACGGGCCGGAAGTGAAAAATGGTGCCGATTGTCGGAATCGAACTGACGACCTACCGCTTACAAGGCGGTTGCTCTACCAACTGAGCTAAATCGGCGAAAAACGGGATTCTACAGAAAGAAAACCGGCTACTTGACCCGCTTGAGCGCAGGCCGAGGCCCCGCAGGCGGTTTGGGCGGGTCGCCATCGCCGTCTGGCGCCACCGCACCTGTACCGATGGGCACCACATTGCCGTCGCCCCGGTCGTCTGGCTTGCTGGCAGGCAAGGCAGCGGCTGGCATGCTGGTCAGCGGCACCGGGCCGGCACTGACCACTGTGCTGGGCCCGGGAAAAGCCATGCCTTGCCCGTTTTCACGGGCATAGATGGCAATGACATGGTCAATCGGAACCACTATTTCGCGGGCTGTACCACTGAAACGGGCGCGGAATTCGATGAACTCGTTGCCCAGCTTGAGGGCGCTTGTGGCGTCAAAACTGATGTTGAGCACGATCTCGTTGTTCTTGACATGCTCACGTGGCACCTGGACGGTATGGTCCACCTGCACCGCCACATAGGGGGTGAAGCCGTTGTCGGTGCACCAGTCGTACAGCGCCCGTATCAGGTACGGGCGTGTGGACGGCAAATCAATCGGACCCATGTGCCCCCCTGCCTTACTTGCGCATCACCTTTTCCGACGGTGTCAGCGCCTCGATGTAGGCCGGGCGCGAGAAGATGCGTTCGGCGTACTTAAGCAGTGGCGCAGCGTTTTTGCTGAGGTCAATGCCGTAGTAGTCCAGACGCCACAGCAGCGGGGCAATCGCCACGTCGAGCATCGAGAAGTTGTCGCCCAGCATGTACTTGTTCTTCAAGAAAACCGGTGCCAGTTGGGTCAGGCGATCACGGATGTGGGCGCGGGCTTTTTCAAGGGCTTTCTCATTGCTCTTGGACGCACGCGACTCCAGCAGACCCACATGCACAAACAGCTCTTTTTCGAAATTCAGCAGGAACAAGCGGACGCGGGCGCGGTCCACCGGGTCGCCGGGCATCAGCTGGGGGTGTGGAAAGCGCTCGTCGATGTACTCGTTGATGATGTTCGACTCGTACAGAATCAGGTCGCGTTCGACCAGGATGGGCACCTGGCCGTACGGATTCATCACGCTGATGTCTTCGGGCTTGTTGTAGAGGTCGACATCCCGGATTTCAAAATCCATGCCCTTTTCGAACAACACAAAGCGGCAGCGGTGGGAAAAAGGGCAGGTCGTCCCTGAGTAAAGCACCATCATGGCGGAGGCTCCTAAAAATCAAAAAGAGTGACTGCGCAGAACGCAGCCACTCTGGGAGGCTGGACTGTGAACCAGTCCAAGCCAGGCGGGTTTACTTGATGTCTTTCCAGTAAGCCGCATTCAAACGCCACGCGATGATCGTGAACACCATGAGGAACAGCAGCACCCAGACGCCAAGCTGCACCCGGGTCTTCTGGACCGGCTCGCTCATCCAGGCCAAATAGTTAACCAGATCACCCATGGCTTCGTCGAAGCGCACCGGCGTCATCAAACCGGGCTTGACCTGCTCCCAGCCCTTGAAGACCTTGGTGGTGTGCCCATGCTCGACCACGGTGTCAAACACCGGGCGGCGCTCGCCTTGCAGCTCCCACATCACATGCGGCATGCCGACACTCGGGAAGGCGAGGTTGTTCCAACCGGTTTCCTTGCTGTCGTCACGGTAGTAGGTGCGCAGGTAGGTGTAGAGGTAATCGGTACCGGTGCCCTTGCTGGCATCAGAACGCGAACGCGCGACCAAGGTCAGGTCAGGCGGTATGCCGCCGAACCAGTCTTTGGCGTTCTTGGGATCAATCGTCGCCTTCATGGTCTCACCAACCTTGTCGGTGGTGAACAGCAGGTTTTCCTTGATCTGCGCTTCGGTCAGGCCAATGTCTTTCAGCCGGTTGAAGCGCATGAACGCCGCCGAGTGGCAATTCAGGCAGTAATTGGTAAACAGCTTGGCGCCGTTTTGCAAAGCAACCAGGTCGTTCAGTTTGTTGGGGGCCTTGTCCCAGGCAATACCGTCACTTGCGGCAGAGACGGACGTTACAACGCCCAACATCAGGGCAAGCGTGCAGAGGAATTTTTTCATTTTTTTAACTCCGACCCATCAGTGCGCGGCAAAGGTGACACGGTCTGGCACCGTTTTGAACTCACCCAGGCGGCTCCACCATGGCATCAGCAGGAAGAAGCCAAAGTAAAACAGCGTACCCACCTGCGAGACCCGTTCGCCAATCGCCGACGGCGCCTGTACACCCAGATAACCGAGCACGAAGAAGTTGATCACGAAAATACCGTACAGATACTTGTGCCAATCCGGACGGTAGCGGATCGACTTGACCGGGCTGTTGTCCAGCCAAGGCAGGAAGAACAGGATGACAACAGCGCCGCCCATGCCGACCACGCCCCAGAACTTCGCGTCAATGGCCAGCATGCAGAGCACCAAGCCCACCGCAGCGGCGACGATGGCGCCCTTGAACAAGCCCGACAGTTTGGTCTTCAGCACACCCAAGGCGGCACCGGCCACCACGCAGGCGATCAAGGCGTACATCATCTCGGTGGTGATGGCGCGCAGCACCGAGTAGTACGGCGTGAAGTACCAGACCGGTGCGATGTGAGCTGGCGTCTTCAATGGGTCGGCTGGAATGAAGTTGTTGAACTCCAGGAAGTAGCCACCGAGCGTTGGCGCAAAGAAGATCACTGCGCTGAAAGCCATCAGGAAAACACTGACGCCCAGAATGTCGTGCACCGTGTAGTAGGGATGGAACGGGATGCCGTCGAGCGGGTGGCCGTTGGCGTCTTTGGGGGCTTTGGGGCCCTTGATTTCAACACCGTCTGGGTTGTTGGAGCCGACTTCGTGCAACGCGATGATGTGCGCGGCCACCAGGCCCAGCAGCACCAGCGGCACGGCAATGACGTGGAAGCTGAAGAAGCGGTTCAGGGTGGCGTCACCGACCACGTAATCACCGCGGATCAACAACGCGAGGTCAGGACCAACGAAGGGAATAGCGGAGAACAGGTTGACGATCACCTGGGCACCCCAGTAGCTCATCTGACCCCAAGGCAGCAGGTAACCCATGAAGGCTTCGGCCATGAGGCACAGGAAAATGGCGCAGCCGAACACCCAGACCAGTTCACGTGGCTTGCGGTAGCTGCCGTAGAGCAGCCCACGGAACATGTGCAGGTAGACCACCACAAAGAAGGCCGAAGCGCCAGTGGAGTGCATGTAACGCACCAGCCAGCCCCAGGGGACGTCGCGCATGATGTACTCGACCGAGGCAAACGCGGTGGCCGCGTCTGGCTTGTAGTGCATGACCAGGAAAATGCCGGTGACGATCTGGATCACCAGCACCAGCAGGGCCAGCGAACCGAAGAAATACCAGAAGTTGAAGTTCTTCGGTGCGTAGTACTCGGACAGGTGTTCCTTGTACAGCTTGCTGGCGGGGAAACGGTTGTCCACCCAGTTCAGCAGTTTTTCGCCAGCGCTGGCGTTCGGAGAGATGGTTTTGAATTCAGCCATGGTGTGCTCTAAGGTGAACGGTGTCAGGCTTGCTTGTCTTCGCCAATGATCAGGCGGTTATCAGACAAATACATGTGGGGTGGCACTTCCAGGTTGTCGGGGGCTGGCTTGTTCTTGAAAACGCGACCGGCCATGTCGAAGGTGGAGCCATGGCAGGGGCACAGGAAACCGCCCTGCCAGTCGTCAGGCAGCGAGGACTGCGCGCCGGGCTGGAATTTGTCGGACGGCGAGCAACCGAGGTGCGAGCAGATGCCCACGCCCACAAACACCTCTGGCTTGATCGAGCGGTGCTGGTTCTTGGCGTAAGCAGGTGTTGGGTAGGTTTTGCGGTCGGAATTTGGATCGGCCAGCTGCGCTTCGGTCTTGGCCAACGACCCCAGCTGCTCAGGCGTGCGCTTCATGATCCACACGGGCTTGCCGCGCCACTCGACCGTGAGCTTTTCACCCGGCTTCAAAGCGGAAATATCCACTTCAACCGCCGCACCAGCGGCTTTCGCACGTTCGGACGGCTGGAAGGTGCTGACGAAGGGAACGGCCACCGCCAGACCGCCGGCCGCGCCGGCGCACGTGGAAGCAATCAACCATGTCCGTTTGCTGTTATCAACTGGGGTGCTGCTCATGGGATTCTCTATGCTCGAATTTGAATAAGGGTCAACCCGAGATTCTAGCTGAGCGCGTGGGGGCAATTCAAATGCCACTTGCCCCTTGACACAGTGAGCCAGTTGGGAATACTGGCGCCTCCAAAACACACCGGGGAGCAGACAATGAGCATGCTGGACGAGTTCAAGGCATTTGCAATCAAGGGCAACGTGGTGGACCTGGCGGTGGGCGTCATCGTCGGCGCCGCGTTCGGCAAGATCGTGGACTCGGTGGTGAGCGACCTGATCCTGCCCCTGGTGGGCAGCGTGATTGGCAAGCTGGATTTTTCCAACCTGTTTGTGGTGCTCGGGGCGGTGCCGACCGGCACGGCGATGACACTCGACGCGCTGAAGAAGGCCGGTGTGCCGGTGTTTGCCTATGGCAACTTCATCACGGTGGCGGTGAATTTCCTGATTCTGGCCTTCATCATTTTCCTGATGGTCAAGCAGATCAACCGGCTGAAGCGCGAGGCCCCGGTGGAAGCACCGGCGCCTGCCGTGACGCCCGAAGACATTTTGCTGCTGCGCGAGATCCGCGACAACCTGAAAAAATAAGCCGACGCCCCGTCAGGCGCACATCGCACGGGCCATCTGCACGGCGGCAATCAGGCTGGCGGCGTCGGCAGTGCCGGTACCGGCGATGTCAAACGCGGTGCCGTGGTCCGGGCTGGTGCGCACCAGCGGCAACCCGAGGGTGACATTCACGCCCTGCTCCACCCCCAGGTACTTGACCGGGATCAAGCCCTGGTCGTGGTACATCGCCACGACCACGTCAAACTCGCCCTGCCGGGCACGCATGAACACGGTGTCGGGGGCATAAGGACCGCTGACCTGCAACCCCGCCGCCTGCGCCTCGGCCACCGCCGGGGCGATGGCGTCACGCTCTTCCAACCCGAACAAACCCTCCTCGCCCGCATGGGGGTTCAGCCCGGCCACCGCGATGCGCGGCGGCCGGCGCAACACGGCGCTCAGCGCGGCGTGGGTGATGTGCAGCGTCTGCAGCACGTTGGTGCGCGTCACCGCGTCAATCGCCTGGCGCAGCGACAGGTGGATGCTGACCAGCACGGTGCGCAGCTCGGGGTTGGCCAGCATCATGCGCACCGGCACCTCGCTCACTGACCGCCCCAGAAACGCGGCGGCTTCGGCCTGCAGCAGCTCGGTGTGCCCGGGGAAAGTCTCGCCGGCAGCGGCCAATGCGGCTTTGTGCAGGGGTGCGGTCACCATGGCCGCCACGTCGCCACGCAGCGCGGCATTGGCGGCCCAGCGCACGGTGGCGGCGGCATGCGCGCCTGCGGCCGATTGCACCCGGCTGAAAGCGGGCAACCGGTCTGGCATCAAGGCAGGCACCACCTGCAGCACCGGCACGCAACGGGGGGGGCTATGCCACGCCTCTGCCGGCGACATGATCTGAGAAACCGGCAATGACGCCCGGTCTGCGCCGGTGGTACAGGCCGCACCACGGCGCATCACCGCGATGTCGCCCGCCACAAAGCAGCCACGCAGGAGGTCTGGCGCGTCGCGGAAGGCTTTGGCGACGATTTCGGGGCCAATGCCAGCGGGATCCCCGGGTGTGATGGCGATCAGACTTGCACTCATGGGTGCAGCGCCGCCGCACTGGGCCGCCCCAAGCAAGACATAGCCCTCTTGGGGGGCAGCGAACCACACGAAGTGGGAAGCGTGGGGGCCATGTGCTATGCGGGGTTGTCGATGTCAATGAACTGGTGCGAAAGGCCCAGCTGCGCCGCCACATGGCCGGCCACCGCGGGGGCGCCGTAGCGCTCGGTCGCGTGGTGGCCGCAGGCGAGGTAGGCAACGCCCATTTCGCGCGCGTAGTGGGCCTGGGGCTCGGAGATTTCGCCGGTGATGAAAGCGTCGGCGCCTGCGGCAATGGCGGCCTCGAAATAGCTTTGCGCGCCACCGGTGCACCAGGCCACGTGGCGGATGGCGCCAGTCCGCCCCCCTACACAGGTGACCTGCCGGCCCAAGGCGGCAGCGGTGTGCTGGGCGAGGGCTTCGGCAGAGGCGAACTCACCGCAGACGGGCACGCCCAGACAGCCCAACTCCTGCTCGCCAAACCGGGTTTTCGGCGTGAAGCCGAGCACACGTCCCAACTGGGCGTTGTTGCCAAATTCGGCGTGCGCATCCAACGGCAGGTGGTAGGCGAACAGGTTGATGTCGTGCGCCAGCAGCAGGGCCAGGCGCTTCTTCATCCAGCCGGTGATCCGGCCGTCGTGGCCACGCCAGAACAGGCCGTGGTGGACAAAGATGGCGTCGGCCTGCGCGGCAATGGCGGCCTCGATCAGCGCACGGCTGGCGGTCACACCCGAGACGATGTGGCGCACTTCGGCCTTGCCCTCGACCTGCAGGCCATTGGGACCATAGTCGCGGAAGCGGGTGGGTTCGAGCAGGGCGTCGAAGGTCTGCAGCAAGTGGTGGCGGTCGGTCATGGTGTTTGAAAGAACTCCAGTGCGCATTGTCTGTGAAATGACCGCGTCAGCCCCTTGCATGGGGCAAGCACCGCCTACAATTTCGCTTCACGCGCTGCGCCACACCGATGTGGCGGGCGTGCCAACCCGAAAGTCGGCATGAAACGATTCTGGTCGCTGTTCTCGCAAACCGTCACGGTCGCGCTGGCCGGCTATTTTGTGGTGGCCACACTCAAACCTGAATGGCTGGCCCAGCGGCCCAGTGTGTCGTCTGCGGTGGCTTTGCTGCAGGCGCCGGTGGCTGCGCCGGGCACGTTGGCGCCCGGCAGCTTGGCGCAGGCAGCCCGCACCGCCGCACCGGCGGTGGTGAGCATCAACACCAGCAAGGCGGTTGAGAAAAACCCGCAAAGCAACGACCCGTGGTTCCGCTTTTTCTTTGGCGACCGGGGCAATGAACCCCAGGGCGGCCTGGGCAGCGGCGTGATCGTCAGCCCCACCGGCTACATCCTGACCAACAACCACGTGGTGGAGGGGGCCGACGCGATCGAGGTGATCCTCAACGACAGCCGCCGCACCCGTGCCAAGGTGATTGGCACCGACCCGGACACCGACCTCGCCATTTTGAAGATTGACCTCGACCGCCTGCCGGTGATTGTGCTGGGCAACTCCGACGGCCTGCAGGTGGGCGACCAGGTGCTGGCGATTGGCAACCCGTTTGGTGTGGGCCAGACAGTGACCAGCGGCATCGTCAGCGCACTGGGCCGCAACCAGCTCGGCATCAACACCTTTGAGAACTTCATCCAGACCGACGCCGCCATCAACCCCGGCAATTCGGGTGGCGCATTGGTGGACACCGCCGGCAACCTGATGGGCATCAACACCGCCATCTACTCCCGCTCCGGCGGCAGCATGGGCATTGGTTTTGCCATTCCCGTGTCCACCGCCAAGCTGGTGCTGGAAGGCATTGTGAAAGAGGGCCAGATCACCCGCGGCTGGATTGGCGTTGAGCCGCAAGACCTGACGCCGGAACTGGCCGAGACCTTTGGCATCAAGGCCAGCGAGGGCGTGATGATCACTGGCGTGCTGCAGCGCGGCCCGGCGGCACAGGCAGGCATTCGCCCCGGCGATGTGGTGAAGAAAGTGGCGGGCAACGACGTGCGCAACGTCAGCGCGCTGCTGACCGCCGTGGCCGCCCTGCCACCGGGCAAACCAGCGCAGTTTGTGCTGCTGCGCAAGGACGAACAGGTGGCGCTGGACGTGTCGCCTGGCGTGCGGCCCAAGCCGCCAACACAGGGGCGTTGAACACGGGGTTGCCGCTGCAACCCACGCGATAGCGCTCACTTTTCAATAGCTGTACCGCTAGATTTCACTAGGACTCAAGCCACATTTGGCTTGAAAACCCCAAGAAATCAGGGTTTGGGGGCGTCGGCAGCTTCGCCCGGGGCCTGGGTGTGCTTGATGAAGATCTGCGCGGCCCAAATGCCCACCTCGTAGAGCAGGCACATCGGGATCGCGAGCGCCAGCTGGGAGACCACGTCGGGCGGCGTGATGATGGCGGCAATGATGAAGGCCAGCACCACAAAGTAGCTGCGGAATTCCTTCAGCTTCTGGATCGGCACGATGTTCATCCGCGCCAGCACGATCACCACAATCGGCACCTCGAACGCCATGCCAAAGGCCAGGAACATGGTCAGCACAAAGCTGAGGTAGGCCTCGATGTCTGGCGCCGCGGTGATGCTCTTGGGCGCAAAGCTCTGGATGAACTTGAACACCTGTCCGAAGACGAAGTAATAGCAAAACGCCACGCCAATGAAAAACAGCAACGTGCTGGACACCACCAGCGGCAACACCAGTTTCTTCTCGTGCGAGTACAGGCCCGGCGCCACAAAGGCCCAGAGCTGGTACAGCACCACGGGCAACGCGGCCAGAAACGCCGTCATCAGCAGAATCTTGAGCGGGACAACGAACGGCGAGATGACCGAGGTGGCGATCAGCGTCGCGCCCTGGGGCAGCGTCGCGGTCAACGGCGCGGCCAGGATGTCGTACAGCGCGGCCGGGCCGGGGTAAATGCCAAACACGGCCGCCATGACCGCGATCGCCAGCATGGCCCGCACCAGGCGGTCGCGCAGCTCAAACAGGTGCTGGACAAAGGGCTGTTCAGAACCAGCGAGTTCGTCTTTGGGTTCGTTAGGGTCAGCCATGTGGACAATCGTAGACAACGGCGCCGTGGGGCGGCCTCAGGCGCATGGCGCGGTCAAAGTGGCTTGGGGCGGTAGCGGGCCACGCGGGCGGCGCCCGAGAGTGCGCGCGTGCGCACACCGTTGCGGGCCTTGTACCACTGCGGCGTGGCGCCCAACTTGGTCCGCCATTTCTTGTTCGGGTGCTTGTACGCGATGGCGTTGATCTCGTCCTTGTAGTACAGCTCGCTCTGCAATTCGCGCTCCGGGATGGTGCTCTTCCAGACGCCGTCTTCGCCTATTTCACCGCCGATGGCGTTGAGCTGCTGCTGCAGGTCCTGGGAACCGGCCTGCACGGACGACTCGACGTCGCGCGCCGCGCCTTCCATGGTTTCCTTCATCTTTTTCAGCTCGTCCAGCTCGATCGAGCGGCCGACCTCGGCCTTGACATCGGCAATGTAGCGCTGCGCCTTGCCCATCAGGGTGCCCAGGGTGCGCGCCACACGTGGCAGCTTTTCCGGCCCGATGACAATCAATGCCACCGCGCCGATCAGCGCCATCTTGGAAATGCCGAGGTCAATCACAGGCAGTACCCGTTCAGGACTTGGTCTTGGACTCGACGTCGATGGTGTTGTTCGCGGCGGTGGCGTTGGTGGTCACCTTGGCTGGCGACTCGGCCGCCTTGTCGTCGGCGCCGGTCGAGCCGTCTTTCATGCCGTCTTTGAAACCCTTGACAGCACCACCCAGGTCACCGCCCATGTTCTTCAGCTTCTTCGTCCCGAAGATCAGCACGATGATGACCAGTACGATGAGCCAGTGCCAGATCGAAAATGAACCCATTTGTCTCTCCTAAGAATTACTGGATTTTAGAGGGCAGAAAGTCGGCCGCATGAAAACCGCACGAGATTAACCCCAACAAAGCGGCAAAACGGCCGTGCCAACCCTCAGCCGCGCAGCCAGGGACGGGGACCACCCATCACATGAATGTGCAGGTGGTGCACTTCCTGCCCCCCTTCGGCACCGGTGTTGGTGACGATGCGAAAGCCCCCTTCCGGGTAGGGACGGCAGCCTTCCTGCACCGCCAGCTTGGGCGCCAGCGCCATCATGCGCCCCAGCAGGCCCGCATGTTCCGGCCCCACATGGGCCATGGACGGGATGTGCGCCTTGGGCACCATCAAAAAATGCACCGGCGCCCACGGGTTGACGTCGTGAAAGGCCAGAATTTCGTCGTCTTCATAGACCTTGCGTGAAGGGATTTTCCCTTCGACGATCTTGCAGAAAATACAGTTGTCGCTCACAGGCGCTCCTTCAGGCAGGCATGGGTTTGCGGTCGTTCCAGTTCAGCAGGCCGCGGACGATGCGGTAGATGGACCAGATGCCGACCGCGATGAACACGATGAAGCCCACGCCCACGATCAGCGTGATGAAGGCCAGCACCGACCAGCCCAGCGACCACCAGAAGGTGCGGATCTGCCAGCTGAAGTGGCTGCGGTACAACGTGCCTTCGGTGTCGTCCCGCTTCACATAGTTGATGATGATCGCCACGATGGAGGTGAAGCCACCCGTGGCCCAGCCGGCCGCGCTCAGGATGTAGATGATGAGCGTGAGCTGGCGCAGGCTGGCCAGTTCTTCGGCGGTTTTGCCGGCGGTCACGTCAATCACGTCGGTGCTGGTCATGGAGACTCCTTGGAACGGTTGTCGTCTTGTGCCCGGGCCTCGGCCTTGCGCAGGGCCTTTTCTTCAATGCCGCTGGTGCCTTCGCGGCGCACCAGTTCGGCCACCACATCGGCAGGCGTCAGGCCATAGTGGGCCAGCGCGATCATCGAATGGAACCACAGGTCGGCCACTTCGTAAACCAGCTTGGACTTGTCGCCCCCGGCGTCCACGTCTTTGGCGGCCATCACGGTTTCGGTCGCTTCCTCGCCAATTTTTTTCAGAAAAGCGTCCGGGCCTTTGGCCAGCAGGCGTGCCACATAGCTCGTGCCCGCATCGCCCCCGTTGGCAGGTTTGCGGCTTTCGATGGTGGCGGCCAGGCGGGCCAGGGCGTCGGAAGAAGTCATGACGGTTATTTGTAGATGGACTCGGGGTCTTTCAAGACCGGGTCTGTCGCGTGCCAGGCACCGTCTTTGTAGACACTGAAAAAGCAGCTGTGGCGGCCGGTGTGGCAGGCAATGCCGGGATCGTGGCCAAGTTGGGTGACCTTCAGCAGCACCACGTCGTTGTCACAGTCGAGGCGGATCTCGTGCACCGTTTGCACGTGGCCCGATTCTTCGCCCTTGAACCACAGCCTGTTGCGCGAGCGGCTGAAGTACACCGCACGGCCCAGCTCGGCGGTCTTTTGCAGTGCTTCGCGGTTCATCCAGGCGAACATCAACACGTCGTTGCTGCCTTGCTCTTGCGCAATGGCGGGCACCAGACCTTGCGCGTCCCAACTGATTTGATCAAGCCAATCCATGTCTGGATTGTCGGTGAAATTCACGGTCTCAGAGCCGGACCGGGATACCGCGCTCGGCCATGCGGGCCTTGGCCTGGCCCACGGTGAACTCGCCGTAGTGGAAGATGCTGGCGGCCAGCACCGCGTCGGCATGGCCCTGCTGCACGCCATCGGCCAGGTGGTCCAGGTTGCCGACACCGCCAGAAGCGATCACCGGCACACTGACCGCGTCGCTCACCGCGCGCGTCAGCGCCAGGTCGAAACCGGACTTGGTGCCGTCGCGGTCCATGCTGGTCAGCAGGATTTCGCCGGCGCCGAGGCGGGCCATTTCGGTGGCCCAGGCCACCGCGTCCAGCCCGGTGTTTTTGCGCCCGCCGTGGCTGTAAACGTCCCAGCCGGCGCCGCGGACGGCCACTTCTTCGGCGCTGCGGCGCTTGGCGTCAATCGCCACCACGATGCACTGCGCGCCGTATTTGGCCGAGGCGTCGGCGATCACCTGCGGGTTGGCAATGGCCGCGGAATTGAAGCTGGTCTTGTCGGCCCCGGCATTGAGCAGCCGGCGCACGTCTTCCACTGTGCGCACGCCACCGCCCACTGTGAGCGGAATGAACACCTGCGAGGCCACCGCTTCGATGATGTGCAGGATCAAATCCCGGCCATCGGACGTGGCGGTGATGTCGAGGAAGGTCAGTTCGTCGGCACCCTGGTCGTTGTAGCGGGCGGCGATTTCCACCGGGTCACCGGCGTCGCGCAGCTCAACGAAATTGACGCCTTTGACAACCCGCCCCCCCGTCACATCCAGACAGGGAATGATGCGCTTAGCGAGCATTGAATTCGTCGGCACGCGTTTGCGCGGCGGCGAAATCGAGGTCACCGGTGTAGATGGCACGGCCGCAGATCACGCCCTCAACACCCTCCCACTCGACCTCGCAGAGCTTGTCGATGTCGGCCATGTTGGACAGCCCACCAGAGGCAATGACCGGGATGGTCAGCGCCTGGGCCAGCGTGACGGTGGCTTCGATGTTGATGCCGCTCAGCATGCCGTCGCGGCCGATGTCGGTGTAAATGATGGATTCGACGCCGTAGTCTTCAAACTTCTTGGCCAGGTCCACCACCTCGTGGCCGGTGAGTTTGCTCCAGCCGTCGGTGGCGACCTTGCCGTCCTTGGCGTCCAGGCCAACGATGATGTGGCCGCCAAACGCGGTGCAGGCGTCTTGCAGAAAGCCGGGGTTCTTCACCGCGGCGGTGCCGATGATGACGTAGCGCAATCCGGCGTCCAGGTAACGCTCAATCGTGTCGAGGTCGCGGATGCCGCCGCCCAGCTGCACGTCGATCTCGCCGCCCACCGCTTTCAGGATTTTCTTGATCGCCTGCTCATTTTTGGGCTTGCCGGCAAAAGCGCCGTTCAGGTCCACCAGGTGCAGGCGGCGCGCGCCTTTGTCCACCCAGCTCCGCGCCATCACGGCGGGATCGTCGGCAAAGATGGTGGATTGGTCCATGTCGCCCTGTTTGAGGCGGACACATTGACCATCTTTCAGGTCGATCGCGGGAATGAGAAGCATGGTGCCAGGAAGAGCTGAATGCGTAGCAGGTTGGGCGAAGAAACGGGGCTAGGGGTTCCAGTGGAGGAAATTGCGGTACAGCGCCAGCCCCTGGTCGGCGCTTTTCTCCGGGTGAAACTGGGTCGCGAAAATATTATCGCTTGCAACCGCCGCCGTAAAGTGCCCGCCGTAGTCTGCGGTTCCCGCAGTGTGGCGCGCATCTGACGGGCAGGCGTAGTAGCTGTGCACAAAATAAAAGTGGCTGCCATCGGGAATGTCGCCCCACACCGGGTGGCTGGCCCCCCCGTGCTGGGCCCGGAAAACCCGGTTCCAGCCCATTTGAGGCACTTTGTAACGGCTGCCGTCGGGCTGTGTTTTGCCGGCCAGGTCGAACTTGACGACCTCACCCGCAACCAGCCCCAAGCCCGGCGTGCCGGTGCCAACGGGGCCTTCCGCGCTGCGGTCCAGCAGCATCTGCATGCCCACACACACGCCGAACAGGGGTTTGTGGGCGGCGGCGTCGAGCACGGGGGCCAGCAGGCCGGAATCGCGCAGTTCGCGCATGCAGTCGGGCATGGCGCCCTGCCCTGGTAGCACCACCCGGCCGGCGGCCAGCACCTGCGCCGGGTCGGCGGTGATCACCACCTCAAAACCGGTGCCGGCAGCGGCGGCCTGCACCGCCTGCGACACGGAGCGCAAATTGCCCATGCCGTAATCGACCACTGCAACGGTCTTTGCTCCACTTTTCATAGCTGACTGAGAAGGCTTTACTAAGGCTGGAAGCTGACTGGGCTTAAAAAATGCTCAGAGCGAGCCTTTGGTGGACGGGATCACGCCCACCGAGCGCGGGTCCAGTTCCAGCGCGGCACGCAACGCGCGGGCAAAGGCCTTGAAGACGGTCTCGGCCTGGTGGTGGGCGTTGTCACCGCGCAGGTTGTCGATGTGCAGCGTGACGAAGGCGTGGTTCACAAAGCCCTGGAAGAATTCGTAGGTGAGCTGGGTGTCGAACGCGCCAATCATGCCGCTCTTGAACGGCACGTGCATCTCCAGGCCCGGGCGGCCAGAAAAGTCCACCACCACGCGGCTCAGCGCTTCGTCGAGCGGCACATAGGCGTGGCCATAGCGGCGGATGCCTTTTTTGTCGCCCACGGCCTTGGCAAAAGCCTGGCCGAGCGTGATGCCCACATCTTCCACCGTGTGGTGGCCGTCAATGTGCAGGTCGCCGTCGGCATGGATGTCGAGGTCGATCAGGCCGTGGCGGGCGATCTGGTCCAGCATGTGGTCAAAAAAACCAATGCCGGTGTTCAGCTTGGCCTGGCCGGTGCCGTCGAGGTTGACCTTGACGGTGATTTTGGTCTCGGCGGTGTTTCTCGTGACTTCGGCGGTGCGTGGTGTGGTCATAGCGATTCTTTGAATGCGGCCAGCATCAGCGCGTTCTCGTCGGTGGTACCCACCGTGAGGCGCAGACAATTGGCCAGCAATGGGTGCATTTTAGAAACGTTCTTGACCAGCACGCCGCGGGCCTTCATGCCATCAAAGGTTTTCTGGGCATCGGCCACCCGAACCAGCACCATGTTGGCCTCGCTGGGCCAAACCTTCACGCCGGGCATGGCCGCCAGTGTTTGCAGCATTTGGGTGCGCTCGGCGACCAGGTTCTCTGCCTGCGCGGCGAACACCTCGGCATGTTCCAGCGCGAAGAGCGCGCACTCGCAGTTGAGCACGCTGACGTTGTAGGGTGGGCGCACCTTGTCCAGTTCGTCGATCAGCGCTGTTGGCCCGATCATGTAGCCCAGACGCACCCCGGCGAGGCCGAACTTGCTCAGCGTGCGCATCAGCAGCACATGCGGGTGGCGGGTGAGGCGGTCAAGGTAGCTTTTGCTGGCGAAGGGTTGGTAGGCCTCGTCCATTGCCACCAGACCGCCCTGCTCACCCACGGCGTTGACGATGCGCTCGATCACCGCGTCGTCCCACAGGTTGGCGGTCGGGTTGTTGGGGTAGGCCAGGTGCACGATGGCGGGCCGGTGTTCGGCAATGGCGGCCAGCATCGCGGCTTCGTCCAGCTCAAAGTCGGCGGTCAACGGCACACCGACGAAGCGCAGGCCTTGCAGTTGCGCGCTCATCGCGTACATCACGAAGCCGGGCACCGGGGCCAGCACCACCGCACCGGGCTGGTCGCAGGCCAGCGTCAGCAAAGAAATGAGTTCGTCAGAGCCATTCCCCAGCATCAGGCCGTAGCCCTCGGGCAGCTGCACGTGGGTGGCCAGCACCTGCTTGAGGTCGTTGACGCGTTCACCGGGGTAGCGGTTCAGCGCCACCGCGCCCAGCCGCTGGCCCAGCGCGGCCTGCAGCTCGGGCGACAGCCGGTGTGGGTTTTCCATCGCGTCGAGCTTGACCATGCCGGTGGCGTCCTGCACCACATAGGCGTGCATGGCCCGCACGTCGGGACGGATGCGGTCGAGCGGGTTGGGGGCGGTCATGGGTTCCCCCGCATCGGTGGCACCGGTGTCAGGCGCAGCTCGGCGGCGCGGGCGTGGGCCTGCAGGCCTTCGCCATAGGCCAGTTCGGCGGCCACAGTGCCCAGGGTCTGTGCGCCGGCAGCGCTGACCTCGATGAGGCTGCTGCGCTTCTGGAAGTCGTACACGCCCAGCGGCGAGCTGAAACGCGCCGTCCCCGAGGTGGGCAACACGTGGTTGGGGCCGGCACAGTAGTCGCCCAGGCTTTCGCTGGTGTAGGCGCCGAGGAAGATGGCACCGGCGTGCACCAGCAGCGGCTCCCAGCGGTGGGGGTCGTTGCTCGACACCTCCAGGTGCTCGGGCGCAATGCGGTTGCTGATGGCGCAGGCTTCTGCCATGTCGCGGGTCTGGATCAGCGCGCCGCGGCCGTTGAGGCTCTTGGCGATGATCTCGGCGCGGGGCATGGTGGGCAGCAAGCGGTCAATGGCAGCCTGCACCTGGTCAATATAAGCCGCGTCAGGGCACAGCAAAATGCTCTGCGCCAGTTCGTCGTGCTCGGCCTGGCTGAACAGGTCCATCGCCACCCAGTCGGCCGGTGTGGAACCGTCGGCCAGCACCAGGATTTCACTGGGGCCAGCGATCATGTCGATGCCCACCGTGCCGAACACGCGGCGTTTGGCTGCGGCCACATAGGCGTTGCCAGGGCCGGTGATTTTGTCGACCTTGGGCACGCTGGCCGTGCCGTAGGCCAGTGCGCCCACCGCCTGCGCGCCGCCGATGGTGAAGGCGCGGCTGACACCGGCCACGTAAGCGGCCGCCAGCACCAGCGCGTTTTTTTCGCCCTTGGGCGTGGGCACCACCATGATGATTTCACCCACGCCGGCCACATGGGCCGGGATGGCGTTCATCAGCACGCTGGACGGGTAGGCCGCCTTGCCACCGGGCACATAGATGCCCACGCGGTCCAGCGGCGTGACTTTCTGGCCCAGCAGGGTGCCGTCTTCGTCGCGGTAGCTCCAGCTCTCGCCGTTGGCTTTTTTCTGCGCCTCGTGGTAGCTGCGCACGCGGCGGGCGGCGGATTGCAAGGCCTCTCGCTGGGCAACGGGCAGGCCGTCAAAGGCCACCTTCAGTTCGGCCTGCGTCAGCTCCAGCGCCTGCATGCTGTCGGCGGTCAGACCATCGAAGCGCTGGGTGTAGTCCAGCACCGCCGCATCGCCGCGCTGCTGCACATCGGCAAGAATGTCGGCCACCCGCTGCTCGATGGCAGCGTCGGTGTCAGCCGACCAGTGCAGTCGGGCCTTGAATACAGCTTCAAATGTGCTGTCAGCCGTTGATATTCTTAGCGGTTTAGCTACAAAATTCATAGTTAATTGGCGGGTGCTGCAACGGCAGCCGAAAACGCGTCAATGATGCGACGGATCGGCGCCTGCTTGAGCTTGAGCGCGGCCTGGTTCACCACCAGCCGGGCGCTGATGTCCATGATGCGCTCAACCTCTGTCAGGTGGTTCGCCTTGAGCGTGTTGCCGGTGGACACCAGGTCCACAATCGCGTCGGCCAGCCCGGTCAGCGGCGCCAGTTCCATGCTGCCATAAAGCTTGATCAGGTCCACGTGCACGCCCTTGGTGGCGAAAAATTCGCGCGCAATGCCCACGTACTTGGTCGCCACCTTGAGGCGGGAGCCCTGCTTCACCGCGCTGGCGTAGTCGAAGTCGGCGCGCACCGCCACGCTCACACGGCATTTGGCAATTTGCAGGTCGAGCGGCTGGTACAGGCCAGCCGCCCCCCACTCCATGCCGTGCTCGATCAGCGTGTCTTTGCCGGTCACGCCGAGGTCGGCGCCGCCGTATTGCACGTAGGTGGGCACGTCGCTGGCGCGCACCAGCACCACCTGCACGTCGGGCCGGTTGGTAGGCAAGATCAGTTTGCGTGATTTTTCCGGGTCTTCCAGCACCTCGATGCCGGCCGCACGCAGCAGCGGCAAGGTCTCGTCGAAGATGCGTCCTTTGGACAGGGCAAGCGTGATCATTTCACCCTTTCAATGTCGGCGCCCAGGGCGCGGAGTTTGGTTTCCATGCGGTCATAGCCCCGGTCCAGGTGGTAGATGCGTTCGATCAGCGTTTCACCATCGGCCACGAGGCCGGCAATCACCAGGCTGGCCGAGGCGCGCAAATCGGTCGCCATCACGTGGGCACCCGACAGCTTGTCGACCCCCTCGATCACCGCTACCTTGCCGTCGATCTGGATCGACGCGCCCAGCCGCACCATCTCGTTGACGTGCATGAAGCGGTTCTCAAAAATCGTCTCGGTCACCACACTAGCACCCTGCGACACCACGTTCAGCGCCATGAACTGGGCCTGCATGTCGGTCGGGAAGCCAGGGTATTCCGTGGTGCGAAAACTCTGCGCTTTCAACCGGCCGCTGGCGCGGATGTGGATGCCGCCTTCGGTCGCCTCAACCTGTGCCCCCGCCTCACGGAGCTTGTCGATCACCGCGTCGAGGTGGTTGGCACGGCCTTGCTTCAGCAGCACGTCACCGCCAGTGGCGGCCACGGCACACAGGAAGGTACCCGCCTCGATCCGGTCGGGCACCACCTCGTGGGTGCAGCCATGCAGCCGGTCCACACCCTGGATGCGGATTTTGCTCGTGCCGTGCCCCTCAATGCGAGCGCCCATCTTGATCAGCATCTCGGCCAGGTCAACGATCTCCGGCTCTTGCGCGGCGTTTTCCAGCACGGTTTCGCCTTCAGCCAAGCTGGCCGCCATCATGAAATTCTCGGTGCCAGTCACCGTCACCATGTCGGTGGTGATGTGGGCACCCTTCAGCCGCGTCCGGCCTTTGGGCAGCTTGGCGAGCATGTAGCCGTGTTCGACCACAATCTCGGCGCCCATGGCCTGCAGCCCCTTGATGTGCTGGTCCACCGGGCGCGAGCCAATCGCGCAGCCACCGGGCAAGGACACCGTGGCCTCGCCAAAACGGGCCAGCAAGGGCCCCAGGGCCAGCACCGAGGCGCGCATGGTTTTCACCAGCTCGTACGGTGCTTCCGGGCTGTTGAGCCCGCTGGCGTCGATCTGAACCCGGTCTTCGCCCTGCTGCACCCGCACGCCCATGTTGGCAATCAACTTGAGCATGGTGGTCACGTCCTGCAAACGCGGCGTGTTCACCAGGGTCACCGGGTCGGCCGTCAACAGCGCAGCGCACAGCTCTGGCAATGCCGCGTTTTTGGCGCCCGAAATCTGCACCTCGCCGTGCAGGGGCCTGCCACCGCGAATCAAAAGCTTGTCCATACGTCCCGTGTGTCAAAAATCAAGGCCACTGCGGCCTGTGTGCTGCGCCGCCCACAACGGGAAGACCCGTCGGGAAGCATCAGCCCGGTGTGCGCACGGCCCATTCGGCCGGTGTGAAGGTTTTCATCGACAGCGCATGCACCTCGTTGGTGTCTATTTTCGCACCCAGCGTGGCGTACACCCGCTGGTGCCGACTCACCAGACGCTGGCCCTCGAATTCGGTGGACACGATGGTGGCATACCAATGGCGGCCATCGCCTTCCAACACGAGGTGTTCGCAATGCAGGCCTGAGGCAATGATGGATTTGAGTTCTTCGGCGGTCATGGTGGTGCGGGATTCAGCCCCGGATTTTGTAGCCAATGCGCAGCAGATGGACAGCCACCGCGCTGGTGGTGGCCAGGGCACCGGCCACGATGCCAAGGCTCAGCCAGGGCGATACGTCACTGACACCAAAGAAGCCATAACGGAAACCATCGATCATGTAGAAGAACGGATTCAGGTGGCTGACTGTTTGCCACACCGGCGGCAACGAGTGAATGGAATAAAACACGCCGCTCAGGAAAGTCATGGGCAGGATGACGAAGTTCTGGAACGCGGCCATCTGGTCGAACTTCTCTGACCACAGACCGGCGATCACGCCCAGTGTGCCGAGCAAAGCCGCGCCGAGCACTGCGAATACAACGATCCAGAACGGCGCCACAAAGCTGATTTTGGTGAACAGCACAGTCACGATGAACACGCCAGAACCCACCGCCAGCCCCCGCACAATGGACGAACCCACATAGGCAAAAAACCAGCTCCAGTGGCCCAGCGGCGCCAGCAGCACAAACACCAGGCTGCCCATGATCTTGCTCTGGATCAGCGACGACGAGCTGTTGGCAAAGGCGTTTTGCAACACGCTCATCATCACCAGGCCCGGCACCAGAAAGGCGGTGTAACTGACCTGGTCGTAGACCTTCACATGGTCTTCCAGCACATGGCCAAAAATCAGCAGGTAAAGCACAGCCGTCAGGACCGGTGCGCCCACCGTCTGGAAGCCCACCTTCCAGAAGCGCATGACTTCCTTGTAGAACAAGGTTTGCCAGCCGGTCATGCCTGCACCCCAGCCATCACGTCCAGAAACACGTCTTCCAGATCGGCCTTGCGAATCTCCACATCTTCGGTGTGTACGCCGGCTTCACGCAACAGGGCCAGGTACTGCTCAATTTCCAATGCGTTGTGGGCTGGCAACTGGACAATGCGGCCGGTAATGCGGGCCTTGTCCGCCAGTGCCAACGGCAAGACATCGCCGTTGATCTTGAAGCGCAGCACATTGCTGGAAGCGGCCTTGAGCAAGGCACTGGTGCTGTCCAGCGCCACCACCCGGCCCTGCTTGAGCATGGCAATGCGGCCACAGAGCGCTTCGGCTTCTTCCAGGTAATGGGTGGTCAGCAGCACCGTGTGGCCTTGCCGGTTGAGTTTGGCAATGAACTGCCACAGGGTTTGGCGCAATTCCACGTCCACACCGGCGGTGGGCTCGTCCAGCACGATCACCGGTGGTTTGTGCACCAGCGCCTGAGCCACCATCACCCGGCGCTTCATGCCACCGGAGAGTTGCCGCATGTTGGCGTTGGCCTTGTCGGTCAGCCCCAGGCTGTGGAGGAGTTCGTCGATCCAGTCGTCGTTGTGCTTGATACCGAAGTACCCCGACTGGATTTTGAGCGTTTCGCGGACATTGAAGAATGGGTCAAACACCAGTTCCTGTGGCACCACGCCCAATTGGCTGCGTGCGGCCGCAAAGTCCGTGCGCACCTCTCGGCCCATGACCTCAATCCGGCCAGCGCTGGCATGGGCCAGGCCTGCGAGGATGCTGATGAGGGTGGTTTTGCCAGCGCCGTTCGGCCCCAGCAGTCCGAAGAACTCGCCCGCCGCGATGTCAAAACTGACATTGCTGAGCGCCGAAACCGGCCCCTTGGGCGATACAAAAGCCTTGGAGACGGACTGGAACGAAATGGCGCGCATAGAAAACACAGGATTTTACCTGTGCGGTACGCCAACGTTTCGGCAAGGGGCTTGGGACTGCCGCTTGAACAGCAGCGCCCGGGCAGAAGGCTCAGTGCGCCGTCTGGGCCACAGGCAGCAACTCGGCCACCCCGTACAGCGTGGCCAAAGTGCGCAGGCGTTCGGGCAGGCCAGCCACAGAAAACGCCTTGCCATGCTTCAGCGCCTCCCGCCGACACGCCAGCAGCACGGCCAATGTGGACGAGTCGAACTGCTGCAGTGCACTGGCGTCGGCACACACCACCGCATCGGCGGTGCTGCTGAGGCTGGCCTGAAAACCAGCCAGGCAAGCCGTGGCCTCAGACTGCGTCAGCACGGCAGGCAATGTCAGCACGCTCAGCCTTTTTTCACATTCGACTTGTTGCGCGCGGCCAGCGAGTCGATCAGGCCATCGATGCCCTTGGCATTGATTTCCTGGCCAAACTGGCTGCGGTAGGTCTCAATCAGCCAGACACCCAACACGTTGATGTCGTAGATTTTCCAGCCAGCGCCCTGGCCTGCGGTCTTCTCAAGCCGGTAATCCAACTGAATCGGGTTGCCACGGCCACGGATTTCCGTGCGGACAATGACCTCCTTGTCCTCGGCGCCGCCGCGGAAAGGTTTGAGGCTGATGGTTTGGTCACTCACCTGGGTCAGTGCGCCCGAATACGTGCGCACCAGCAGGGTCTTGAATTCGTCCTGCAAGCGTTTTTGCTGCTCGGGCGTGGCTTCGCGCCAGCTGCGCCCCACGGCCGATGCGGTCATGCGCTGGAAGTTCATGTTGGGCAGCACTTTGCTGTCCACCAGCGCGATGATTTGCGCTGTGTCACCACTCTTGATGGATTTGTCGGCCTTGACAGCGTCCAGCACTTCACTGGAGACGCGCATGATGAGTGCGTCGGGCGTCTCATCGGCGGCATGGGCAGCGCCCACCAGGCCGAAAGCCATCATGCTGGTGCACATCAGCGCAAAAATACGTCGTTTCATGGTCATTCCTTCGTGGCGCGAACTGCGCGTAACTTCAACGCCTCAAACCTTAACACCGCCGACCAAGTCACGCTTTGTAACCGGCAGAGGCCGAGACTTTACGCGGTCAATCAGGACAGCCGTTATTTTTTGGGCTCGTCTGCCGCAGGGTTGTCTTGTTCTGGCGACGACTCGCCACTGGTGATCAGGCTGCGGCGGCGTTGCAGGTAGATGTCCCGGGTGAAGGTGTACTTGTCGAGGGCGGCCTCTTCGAGCACGTTGCCTGCCTGAAGGTAAGTGGCACGTGTGTCCACCGCGTTCAGCACATACAGCCCGCTGCGCAGGGGCTCGGAGTCAACGCGGCGCAACATGTTGCCATTGGCTTCAATGCCAAAGGCAACAGAATCGCGCAGGGTTGAGGGGCCCAACAGTGGCAGAACCACGTAAGGGCCAGCGCCCACACCCCAGCGCCCCAGCGTCAGGCCAAAGTCTTCTTTGTGCTTGGGAATGCCCGCTTCGGAGGCAATGTCCAGCAGGCCACCCAGACCAAACAAGGTGTTGACGCCGAGCCGGACCGCGGTTTCGCCGGCTTCCTGCGGCTTGAGCTGCAGCACGGTGTTGACAAAGGTCCAGGCATCGCCCAGGTTGCTGAAGAAGTTGTTGACGCCCGTTCGCACCAGGTCAGGCACCAACTGGACATAGCCGGTGGCAATTGGCTTCAGCACCACGCGGTCTGCCGCGTCGTTGAATTTGGCGATGCTGCGGTTGAACGGCTCGATCGGATCGCGCGGGTCACCGCCGGGACGGGTGGCGCAGCCAGCTGACAGCAGCAGGGCTGTGGTCAGCAAAGTGCCCATGGCCAGCCGCATGGGAAAGAGGGGAGAGTTCAGTGTGGTCATTTTTTTGGACTGCCTTCCGAGGTGTCCGCGCTGTCAGCGGCTTTGCTGTACAAAAACTGGCTGATCAAATTCTCCAGCACCACGGCCGATTGGGTCTGGGTGATGGTGTCGCCTGCGACGAGGTTTTTCTCTTCCGCGCCCGCTTCCACACCAATGTACTGCTCTCCGAGCAATCCTGCTGTGAGAATTTTCAGCGAACTGTCCTTGGGGAAGTTGTAGCGGCTCTGCATTTCGAGGGTGACCTTGGCCTGGTAGCTCTTGTCGTCAAAGGCAATGGACTCCACCCGGCCAACCACCACACCGGCGCCCTTGACCGCCGCGCGCGGTTTGAGACCACCGATGTTGTCGAACTTGGCCACCACTTTGTAGGTCGAGTCAAAGTTTAGGCTGAGCAGGTTGGCGCTCTGCAGCGCCAGAAACAGCAGCGCGGCCGCACCGAGCAACACAAACAAACCCACCCACACGTCGTTTTTGGACTGCTCCATCGCCTGACTCCTTAAATGCTGAACATCAGTGCGGTGAGCACGAAGTCCAGGCCCAACACCGCCAATGACGCGACCACCACGGTCCGGGTGGTCGCGTGCGACACACCTTCGGGCGTGGCCTGTGCACGGAACCCCTGCAGCAGCGCCACGAAGGTGACGGTCACGCCAAACACAAAACTTTTTAACACACCGTTGCCGACATCGCGCAGCACGTCCACACCGCCCTGCATCTGGCTCCAGAAGGCACCGGCGTCCACGCCAATCATCACCACGCCCACCACCCAGCCGCCCACAATGCCGACCGCGCTGAACACCGCTGCCAGCAACGGCATGGTGATCACGCCGGCCCAAAAGCGGGGCGCGAGGATGCGGGTGACCGGGTCCACCGCCATCATTTCCATGGCGCTGAGCTGCTCGCCCGCTTTCATCAAGCCGATTTCGGCCGTCAGCGAGGTGCCGGCACGCCCGGCAAACAGCAGCGCGGTCACCACCGGCCCCAGTTCGCGCACGAGGCTGAGCGCCACCAGCAGACCCAAGGCTTCGGTCGCACCGTAGCGCTGCAACGTGTAGAAACCCTGCAAACCCAACACAAAACCGACAAACAAACCCGAGACGGCAATGATGGCCAGCGAGTAGTTGCCCAGGAAATGGATCTGGTCCCGCACCAGGCCAAAGCGGCGCATGCTGGCAGGCAGCGACACCAGCAGGCGCCAAAACAACCGGGTCGCAAACCCGAGGCTCGCCATGGTCTCACGCACGCCATGGCCCAGGCGCGCCGGGTGCCAGCGGTTCATGGCTGCGCCCCGCCAAAGTCCTGCGCCACCGTGGCTGCAGGGTAATGAAAAGCCACCGGTCCATCGGGCAAGGCGTTGACAAACTGCCGCACCAACGGATCGTCGCTGTGGCGCACCTCGTCCGGCGTGCCCTGGGCGGCAATGCCACCGTTGGCGAGGATGATCACCTTGTCTGCAATGTGGAAGGTCTCTTCCAGATCGTGTGAGACAACGATGCTGGTGATGCCCAGCGCGTCGTTGAGTTGGCGGATCAGGCGCGCGGCGGTGCCGAGCGAGATCGGGTCCAGCCCGGCGAACGGCTCGTCGTACATGATCAGGTCCGGGTCCAACGCGATCGCCCGCGCCAAGGCCACGCGGCGTGCCATGCCACCAGAAATCTCGCTGGGCATCAGGTCACGCGCGCCACGCAGGCCCACCGCGTTCAATTTCATCAGCACCACGTCGTGGACCAGCGCTTCAGGCAAGTCGGTGTGCTCGCGCAACGGAAAAGCAACGTTGTCGAACACGCTCAGGTCGGTGAACAGCGCACCAAACTGGAACAACATGCCCATGCGGCGGCGCGCGGTGTACAGGCCTTTCGCGTCAAGCCGGCCCACGTCTTGCCCATCAAACAGCGCTTCGCCCTGTTGCGCCCGCTGCTGGCCGCCGATCAGACGCAGCACGGTGGTCTTGCCCCCCCCGGACGCCCCCATCAAGGCCGTGACCTTGCCACGTGGGATGCTGAGCGACACGTCCTTGAGGATCGTGCGCTGGCCATACCCGAAAGTCAGGTGGCGCAGTTCAACGAGCGGGATGGATGGGGTGGGGTTCATGAATGACAAAAGCCGATCAGGATCGGCCTTTGCATGATACGGGATAAGCTGAAAGTGCTCAGCGGGGCAAGTCGCTGAAACCCATCAGGAACTCGTCCACCGCGCGGGCGGCCTGACGGCCTTCGCGGATGGCCCAGACCACCAGGCTCTGGCCCCGGCGGATATCGCCAGCGGCAAACACCTTGGGCACATTGGTGGCGTAACCGCCGGTGAACTCGGTGTTGGCCTTGGCGTTGCCGCGGGCGTCTTTCTCTATACCAAAAGCATCGAGGATGGACGCGACCGGTGAGACAAAACCCATGGCCAGCAGCACCAGGTCGGCTTTGAGCACCTGTTCCGAACCGGCCACCTCCACCATCTTGCCGTCTTTCCACTCCACGCGAACGGTCTTCAGGCCAGTGACCTTGCCTTTTTCGCCAATCAGCTCCTTGGTGGAGATGGCGAACTCGCGCTCGCAGCCTTCTTCGTGGCTGGAGCTGGTGCGCAGCTTGATCGGCCAGTAGGGCCAAGTCATCGGGCGGTTTTCTTCCACGGGGGGCTCGGGCATCAGCTCGAACTGGGTCACGCTGGCCGCGCCATGGCGGTTGCTGGTGCCCACACAGTCAGAGCCGGTGTCACCACCGCCGATGACGATGACGTGTTTGCCGTCGGCGCGCAACTGGCCCTTGAGCTTGTCGCCAGCATTGACCTTATTTTGCTGCGGCAGGAATTCCATCGCGAAATGCACACCGTCCAGGTCGCGGCCGGGCACCGGCAAATCGCGCGACTGCTCGGCGCCGCCGGTCAGCACCACAGCGTCGAAATCCTTCTGCAGTTGCTCGGGGCTGATGGTTTCCTTGGCCCAGTTGGTGACCTTGCTGCCTTTGGGCAGCGCGCCCACCATCACGCCGGTGCGGAATGTCACGCCCTCTTTTTGCATTTGCTCGACACGGCGGTCGATGTGCGCCTTCTCCATCTTGAAGTCGGGAATGCCGTAGCGCAACAGGCCGCCCACGCGGTCGTTCTTTTCGAACAGTGTCACGTCATGGCCGACACGTGCGAGTTGCTGTGCCGCCGCCATGCCGGCCGGGCCGGAGCCAACCACGGCCACTTTTTTGCCGGTCTTGTGCTTGGGCAACTGCGGCGTGACCCAGCCTTCGGCCCAGGCGCGGTCGATGATGGCGTGCTCAATGCTCTTGATGCCCACCGCGTCGTCGTTCACGTTCAGTGTGCAGGCGGCCTCGCAGGGCGCAGGGCAGATGCGGCCGGTGAACTCAGGGAAGTTGTTGGTGCTGTGCAGCACCGTGATCGCGTTCTTCCAGTCGCCGGTGTAGACCAGGTCGTTGAAGTCCGGAATGATGTTGTTGACAGGACAACCGCTGTTGCAGAACGGCGTGCCGCAGTCCATGCAGCGCGCGGCCTGCACCTTGGCCTGCTTGTCGTCCAAGCCAATGACGAATTCCTTGTAGTGCTTGACGCGTTCTTCGACGGGCTTGTACCCCTCTTCCAGACGCTCAAACTCCATGAAGCCGGTGACTTTTCCCATTTTTCAGTCCTGTTCTTGCTGTGTGAGCCAACTCAAGCCGCTACTTTTTTTGTAGCTGAATCGCTAGTTTTCACCTTGGCTTGCGCCTTATTTCGTGCAGAAATCTCGCCCAGAGCACGTTTGTACTCGGTCGGGAAGACCTTGACGAACTTCTGGCGTGCGTCGGCCCAGTTGTCCAGCAGTTCACGGGCGCGCTTGCTGCCGGTCCAGCGGTTGTGGTCTTCCAGCAGCTTTTTCAGCTGCGCTTCGTCAGACTGGTCGCGGTGCCAGACAGCACGGTCAACAGCCGCTTCCTGCTCCTTGGTGGTCAACACTTTTTCCAGCGTCACCATCGCGGTGTTGCAACGCTTGGCGAACTGGCCGTCTTCGTCGTACACGTAGGCAATGCCGCCCGACATGCCGGCAGCGAAGTTGCGGCCGGTCTTGCCGAGCACCGCCACGGTGCCGCCGGTCATGTACTCGCAACCGTGGTCGCCGGTGCCTTCCACCACCGCGGTGGCGCCCGACAGGCGCACCGCAAAGCGCTCGCCGCCCACGCCGCTGAAGAAGGCTTCACCGGTGGTGGCGCCATACAGTGCGGTGTTGCCGATGATGGTGTTGTTGGTGGCCACACCGCGGAAGTCGATGCTGGGGCGCACCACCACACGGCCGCCACTCAGGCCTTTGCCGGTGTAGTCGTTGGCGTCACCGATCAAGTAGAGCGTGATGCCCTTGGCCAGGAAAGCGCCAAACGACTGGCCGCCCGTGCCTTCGAGCTGGATGCGGATGGTGTCGTCGGGCAGGCCTTCGGGATGCACCTTGGTCAGCGCACCGGACAGCATGGCGCCGACCGAGCGGTTGACGTTGCGTGCCACCTCGATGAACTGCACCTTTTCGCCCTTGTCGATGGCGGCGCGCGACTTGGCAATCAGCACGTTGTCCAGGCTCTTGGCCAGGCCGTGGTCTTGCGTGTCGGTATGGAAGCGCGGCACGTCGGCCGGCACCTGCGGCTGCGCAAACAGGCGGCTGAAATCCAGGCCCTGGGCTTTCCAGTGCGCAATGCCCTTCTTGATGTCGAGCAGGTCGGCGCGGCCGATCATGTCGTTGAAGCTGCGGATGCCCAGCTGCGCCATGATCTGGCGCACTTCTTCGGCGATGAAGAAGAAGTAGTTCACCACGTGTTCGGGCTTGCCAGAGAACTTGGCACGCAGCACCGGGTCTTGCGTGGCCACGCCCACCGGGCAAGTGTTGAGGTGGCACTTGCGCATCATGATGCAGCCCTCGACCACCAGCGGTGCGGTGGCGAAGCCGAATTCGTCGGCACCCAGCAGCGCGCCAATGGCGACGTCACGGCCGGTTTTCATCTGGCCATCGGCCTGCACCCGCACGCGGCCACGCAGGCGGTTCAGCACCAGCGTCTGCTGGGTTTCGGCGAGGCCGATTTCCCACGGACCGCCGGCGTGTTTGATCGACGACCACGGCGATGCACCGGTGCCACCGTCGTGGCCGGCGATCACCAGGTGGTCGCTCTTGCACTTGGTCACGCCCGCCGCAATGGTGCCGACGCCGACTTCCGACACCAGCTTGGTGCTGATGCTGGCGTGGGGCGCGACGTTTTTCAGGTCGTGGATCAACTGCGCCAGGTCTTCAATCGAGTAGATGTCGTGGTGCGGTGGGGGTGAAATCAGGCCCACGCCGGGCACCGAGAAACGCAGCTTTCCGATGTAGTCGGACACCTTGCCGCCGGGCAGCTGGCCGCCCTCACCCGGCTTGGCGCCCTGGGCCATCTTGATCTGGATCTGGTCGGCGCTGCTCAGGTATTCGGCGGTGACACCGAAGCGGCCCGACGCCACCTGCTTGATCTTCGAGCGCAGCGAGTCGCCCGCCTGCAGCGGGTAGTCGGCCTCGACCACGTCTTTGCCGATGATGCCGGCCAGGGTGGCGCCCTGCTGGATCGGAATGCCCTTGAGTTCGTTGCGGTAACGCACCGGGTCTTCGCCACCTTCACCCGTGTTGCTCTTGCCGCCGATGCGGTTCATGGCCACGGCCAGCGTGGCATGGGCTTCGGTGGAGATGGAGCCGAGCGACATGGCACCGGTGGCGAACCGCTTGACGATCTCGCTCGCCGGCTCGACCTCGTCCACCGGGATGGCCTTGGCCGGATCGATCTTGAATTCGAACAGGCCTCGCAGCGTCATGTGGCGCTTGCTCTGGTCGTTGATGATCTGGGCGTATTCCTTGTAGGTGCTCCAGTTGTTCGCGCGGGTGCTGTGCTGCAGCTTGGCAATCGCGTCGGGCGTCCACATGTGTTCTTCGCCGCGCGCGCGCCAGGCGTATTCGCCACCGGCGTCCAACATGCTTTCCAGCACAGGATCGTCGCTGAAAGCGGCCTTGTGCATGCGGATGGCTTCTTCGGCAATCTTGAAGATGCCGATGCCTTCCACCCGGCTGGCCGTGCCGGTGAAATACTTCTTGACGGTGTCGGTGTTCAGGCCAATCGCCTCGAACAGCTGGGCACCGCAGTAGCTCATGTAGGTGCTCACACCCATCTTGGACATGATCTTGGACAGGCCTTTGCCAATCGCCTTGACGTAGTTGTAGATCGCCTTGTCGGCGCTCAGATCGCCCGGCAGGTTGGCGTGGATGGACGCCAACGTTTCCATGGCCAGGTAGGGGTGGACGGCTTCTGCGCCGTAGCCCGCCAGCACGCCGAAGTGGTGCACCTCGCGGGCCGAACCGGTCTCCACCACCAAACCTGCGGTGGTGCGCAGCCCCGCACCCACCAAATGCTGGTGGATGGCCGACAGCGCCAGCAACGCAGGAATCGCCACCTGCGTGGGCGACACGGCGCGGTCGCTGACGATGAGGATGTTGTGGCCGCTCTTGATGGCATCGACCGCCTCGGCGCACAGCGACGCGAGCTTGGCTTCGACCCCTTCATGGCCCCAGACCAATGGGTAGGTGATGTCCAGCGTGGCACTGCGGAACTTGCCTTGCGTGTGCTTTTCAATGTCGCGCAGCTTGGCCATGTCGGCAAAGTTGAGGATGGGCTGGCTCACTTCCAGCCGCATCGGTGGATTCACCTGGTTGATGTCCAGCAGGTTGGGCTTGGGGCCAATGAAGGACACCAGCGACATCACGATGGCTTCGCGGATCGGGTCGATCGGCGGGT
>JAZKIY010000059.1:0-32459 GCA_040384665.1 Pseudomonadota bacterium | reverse complement strand
CTGCAAACGCGCGAGCAGCACATCCGCCGCGAAAAGGCCACCTCCAACATCTGCACTGCGCAGGTGCTGCCCGCGGTGCTGGCCAGCATGTACGCGGTCTACCACGGGCCACAGGGGCTGGTCCTCATTGCGCAACGCGTCGCGCGCTACACCGCCATCCTGGCACGCGGCCTGCAGCAAATGGGCTACAGCATCAGCAACACCACCGCGTTTGACGCCATCACGGTGCACACCGGCGCGGCGACCGACGCGGTCTACACCAAGGCACTGCAGTCGCGTGCCAACCTGCGCCACCGGCTGAAGAACCACCTCGGCATTTCGCTCGACGAAACCACCACCCGTGGAGACGTGCAGATGCTGTGGTCCTTCTTCGTGAAAGACGGCCAGCCCATGCCGCGCTGGCGCGAGGTGGAAGCCGGTGCCGAAACCTTGATCCCCGACGTCTTGCGCCGCACCAGCGCTTTCCTGACGCACCCGGTGTTCAACACCCACCACTCTGAGACCGCCATGCTGCGCTACATCCGCGCACTCAGCGACAAAGACCTCGCGCTCGACCGCAGCATGATCCCGCTGGGCAGCTGCACGATGAAACTCAACGCCACCAGCGAGATGCTGCCAGTGACCTGGCCCGAGTTTGCCCACATCCACCCGTTTGCGCCGTCCGACCAACTGCAGGGCTATGCCGAGTTGGACCGGCAACTGCGCGAGTGGCTCTGCCAGGCCACCGGCTACGCCGCCATCAGCCTGCAACCCAATGCCGGCAGCCAGGGCGAATACGCCGGGCTGTTGGTGATCCAGGCCTGGCACCAATCCCGCGGTGACAGCCACCGCAACATCTGCCTCATCCCCAGCAGCGCCCACGGCACCAACCCCGCCAGCGCGCAGATGGCCGGCATGACGGTGGTGGTGACCGCCTGCGATGCGCAGGGCAACGTGGACATGGCCGACCTCAAGGCCAAGTGCGAACAGCACAGCCAGAACCTCGCCGCCATGATGATCACCTACCCCAGCACCCATGGCGTGTTCGAGGCGCAGGTGAAGGAACTGTGTGCGCTGGTGCACCAGCATGGCGGCCGGGTGTATGTGGACGGCGCCAACATGAACGCGCTGGTGGGCGTGGCCGCCCCCGGCGAATTTGGTGGCGACGTGAGCCACCTCAACCTGCACAAGACCTTCTGCATCCCGCACGGTGGCGGTGGCCCCGGTGTTGGCCCGGTGTGTGTGGTGGCCGACCTCGCCCCTTTCCTGCCCGGCCACGCCACCGCTGGCGGTGCCGCGTCGGCCATGCAAAACCCGGCGGTGGGTGCCGTCTCAGCCGCTCCGCTGGGCAACGCCAGCGTGTTGCCCATCAGCTGGATGTACTGCCGCATGATGGGACCCGACGGCCTGCAGGCCGCCACCGAAATCGCCATCCTCAGCGCCAACTACATCAGTGCGCGGCTGAAAGGCCACTTTCCCACGCTCTACGCCAGTGAAGACGGCCATGTCGCACACGAATGCATTCTGGACGTGCGGCCGCTGAGAGACAGCAGCGGCGTGACCGCCGAAGACGTGGCCAAGCGCCTGATGGACTATGGCTTCCACGCCCCCACCCTCAGCTTCCCGGTGCCCGGCACACTGATGGTGGAGCCGACCGAAAGCGAGACCCTGGCCGAGATCGACCGTTTCATTGACGCGATGGTCGCCATCCGCGCCGAGATCGCTCGCGTGGAAAGCGGCGAGTGGCCACAGGACAACAACCCGCTGAAACACGCCCCCCACACCGCCGCCAGCCTGCTGGGCGAGGCCTGGGACCGGCCCTACCCGCGCGCACTTGGCGCGTTTCCGCTGGCCACGCTCAAGGCCGGCAAATACTGGCCGCCGGTCGGCCGCATCGACAATGTCTACGGTGACCGCAACCTGTTCTGCAGTTGCGTGCCGGTCACCGAATACGCCAGCTAGTTCAGCGTGAACGAGTCCATCGCCAAGAGGCCGTACATCACCTCGCGGCTCAGGTAACTCACCTGGGGTGAGGCAACACCACCCCAGCCCCCTGCGCCCAGCGCAAAAAACAGCGGCAGGAAATGGTCGTCGGTCGGGTGCGCACGCAGCGCGTGGGGTGCCTGGCGGCGGTAGTCGAGCAAGGCCGCCACGTCGTGGCGGGTGATGGCAGCCTCTACCCAACGGGAAAACTCGCCCACATAAGGCGCGGCCGGGCTGTCCAGCGGCGGGATGCCACGGAAAAACTCGCTCAGGTTGTGCGTCATGCTGCCAGTGCCCATGACCAGCACGCCTTGCGCGCGCAGCGGCAACAAGGCCTGGCCCAGCGCCAGCACCTCGGCCGGCCCGGCACCGTGTGGCAGCGCCACCTGCACCACCGGCACGGTGGCCTGGGGGAACAGGTGCATCAGTGGCACCCAGGCACCGTGGTCGAACGGCCGTTCGCTGTCGGCACCAGCGGCAATGCCCGCAGCCTCAAAAGCCTGCAGCACCTCGGCGGCCAAGGCCGGGTTCCCGGGTGCGGGGTACTGCAACTGGTACAGCGCCGGTGGAAAGCCACCAAAATCGTGCCAGGTGGCTGGCTGTGGGTGGGCCATCACCGTGGGTGTTGCGGCCATCCAGTGGGGAGACATCACCACCACGCCACGCACCGGGCTGTTGGCCAACAAGGCACTGCCCCAGCGCGTCAGCGCCGGTCCGCTGGTACCGGGGTCGATGGCGAACAGCGGCGCGCCGTGGGAAACAAACAGGCTGGGCAAAACGGTGGTGGCGGTCATGTGAAATAGCTGGTGGGGGTGGCGCTGAAAACAAGGGGATTGCAGCGCCCAATTCAGAACCGTAAATACCGGTCAAAGTAAAGCAAAAAAGGCCGCTTCGTTACACAACACATTTTCCAACACAACTTGCATTCGCACGCCTCGCCGCAGAGGTAACCCCGCCTACGATGACCCTTTTACACAGGAGGCCACGTGGCATTGAACAACCCCTTTTTGAACAAACGCGACACCGAATTTGGGTTGCGCGGTCAGCCACTCAGCCCCCCACAACAGGCCGCAACGGGCCACCTGACGCCGGCCACTGCACCCATTCTGGACCCGGTGGCAGCACAACCCAAAGCGGTGCCCGTGGTGGAAAGCGGCAGCAAGCTGACCGTGGGCCCGAACATCAAGCTCAAAGGGGTGGAGATCACCGACTGCGACACCCTGGTGGTGGAAGGCCTGGTCGAGGCCACGATGGACTCGCGCGTGATCCGCATCGCGGAGATGGGCGCCTTCCGGGGCTCGGCCGAGATTGACGTGGCGGAGATCCGCGGCGAGTTCACCGGCAACCTCACGGTGCGCGAGAAGTTGGTGATTTACGCCACCGGCAAGGTGTCGGGCACCATCCACTACGGCAAGCTGGTGATCGAGGAAGGCGGCCAGTTGACCGGGCAAATCGAGTTCGGCACCGCGGCCAAGCCGGTGGCCGCCAACAAGCCGGCGATCAAAGCCGCCGCCTGAACGCCACCGCGCTGCCAAGACCCCTGGGCCACTGCGCCCACACCGCCTTGCGCACAATGGCGGCATGGAACACCCAACGCGCCCCGCCCCGGCCACTGGTTTGACACGCGGTTTGCGCTGGGCGCCGCTGGGCATTGTGGCTTTCTGGCTGGTGGTCATGGCCGTGCTGTACGGGCTGATGACGCTGGCGTTGAAGCCGCCGCCAGTCACCGTGTCGGCCAACGGCGATCTGAGCATTCTCCGGGCACGTGACGGCCACTTCTACGCCAACGGCACTGTGAACGGCCACCCGGTGCGTTTTCTGGTGGACACCGGCGCCACCACGGTGGTGGTCAGCGAGGCGGTGGCCCAAGCCGCGGGGCTCAGTGGTGGCCAAGCCACCGTGTTCCGCACCGCCAATGGCAACTTGCCCGGCCGGGTGGTGGGCAATGTGCAGGTGGGTGTGGGGCCGGTTCAGGTCAGCGGCTTGCGGGTCGGCGTCGGGCTGGTGGGCGGCGACAGCGACAGGGCATTGCTGGGACAAAACTTCCTGTCCCGGTTCAACATCACGCTGTCGGGCGACGAAATGGTGCTGCGCGGGAAATGACCCGCGCAGCAAGGGGCTTGCTCAGCCCTTGGCTGGGGCCGCCACCAGCGTGCGCAGCCGTTCGCGCGCAGCGGTAGCCGCCTCGGTGCGGGGATGGCTACGGGCCAGGTCTTC
Source organism: Pseudomonadota bacterium (assembly GCA_040384665.1). Classification (GTDB taxonomy): domain Bacteria; phylum Pseudomonadota; class Gammaproteobacteria; order Burkholderiales; family Burkholderiaceae_C; genus PCRC01. Next base: position 28,280 of record JAZKIY010000059.1, on the reverse strand, counting down.
CAGGGTTTTCTTGGCGCTGGCGGGTTCGTTCAGGTCGATCTCGCAGTTGCCAATCGACAACTTGGCGTCGGGCGCGCGCGCATGGTCTGGCGCCTGCGTGAGCATGGTGCGCAGGGTGCCAATCGCTTCCTTGCAGCGCTGCAGCGCGTACAGCGCATTGCCCTGCCAGAACAACGCCGATGGGGCGTAACCACTCTGTGGGTAACGCCGCACCAGGTCACTGAAGCCCTGCTGTGCGCCGGCAAAGTCGTTCTGGCGAAAGGCGGCAAACGCGCCTTCGTACTCGCGCCGCTCGGCCGGCTCGGCCAGAAACTCGCGGTTGTCCACCGCCACCTTCACCGGTTCGAGTTTTTTCAGCCGTTCTTCGGTGGCTTGCACCGAGTCGCGCTGTACCTTCTGGACTTCGGCAAACTCGCGCACCGCCTGGTCGCTCTGGGCACGCACCTTGGTGAGCTCGGTCCGCATGGCCTGCAGCTGGCTCTCCAGGTCCAGCGCCTTGCCCTGGAAGCGGGCGCTGTCCTCACGGCTCTTCTGCAGTTCTGCCAACAGGCGGGTCTGGGCCGCGTCGGTGGTTTCCTGCCGCTTGCGCAACTCGACAATCGCCCGGCGGGCTTCGATGTCGTCAAACGGACCGGCAAAGCTGCTCGCCGCGCCGAGGCTCAGGCAAGCCAGTGCGGTCCGGGCGATCAGTTGGGTGGCAGTGGTCATGGTGTCTCCCGGTGTTACTGAACGCGGGTCAGAGGAGGGAGTTGCCGAGCAAACCACCCAACACCGGCTGCAGCAGGCCACCGCCGGTCTGGGCCAGGCTGCTGAGAGGCAGGGGTTCGCTGGCCACGGGGACGTCAGACGCCACACCAATACCGCCAAGGGAAGGCAGGCCGCCGCCGAGGCCAGGCAAACCGCCGCCCAGCAAACCGCCCAAGCCGCCCAAACCACCGCCGAGGCCACCAGCACCTGTGTCGCCGCCGGTGTCACCACCAGGCAAACCGCCTGGCAAACCACCCAGCAGGCCACCAAGACCGCCACCACCTGCACCGCCCAAGCCACCGGAGGCGAGGTTGTTGATGCCGTCGGTCAAAAAGTCAACCTGGGTGTTGAGGGGTTGCGTCAAGGTGCTGGCTGCACCCTGGCCCAGCAACGGGTCCAGCACGCCGCCGAGCAGACCACCCACCGGCTCCACCACCTGGGCAACCAGGTTGTCCACCGGGTCCAGCATGTTGGGGGAATTGGCGGTGAAGTTGTCACCCAACAGCGGGGCCAGCAGGCCGTTGCCGGTGTCTGTGACGGTGGAGATGAGGTCATCGACCGGCTGCAGGGCGCTGCCCAGACCACTGCTGCCCAGCGCGCTGTTGTCGAGCGCGTCGGTCAAGTTGTCAACCACGGTGGCAGCGGGGTCCAGCAAACCAGCGCCTGACGGTTCAGGGGTTGGGGCCGGTGTTGGCGCTGGGGTAGGTTCGGGTGTGGGTGGTGGGGGGGGTGGCGGGTTGTTGTTGCCATCGCCGTCGTCGCCATCGCGTGAGGCCAATGCGCCAACCAGGCCGCCCAGTGCGAACGGCAACAGCCAGCCAATGCCACCTTCCGAACCTCCGCTACCGGCCTTTTTGACCGCCAGCGTGGTGGCCTTGGCGGTGTCTTCGGCACCGGCAACGATCAGGTCGCCGCTGGCCAGGTCCACCTGCAATTGCTCGCCACCGCCCAGTGGGGCCGCCTTGACGCCAACCACGGCGTCGGTGCCGCCAGTGAAGGTGCCGGTCAGCGGGGCCTCGTCGGGCAAACGGCCGGGGAACACGGCATTGGCAAAGCCGTCTTTGGGCACGATGACACGGTCGCCGGCGACCAGCGCCTGCTTGGCTTGCACCGGGATGCGCGATCCGTCACGGACGATTTCGACACCGGGTGATGCGTCGGTGATCACACCAAGGCCTGCGGGGTCGCGCACGGCGGTGCTCAGGTTGTCGAGGGACTCGCGCTTGTCAAAAGGCTGGCTGACAGTCGCCGAGGACAGCAAGGTTTCGCTGGGGATTTCGTATTGTTCAATCATGATGGACCCGGGTTTGAATTCGTGGTTGACCGATCAGCCCGATGCTGTGGTTTGGCGAATTCTAGGGAGCACCCGGTGACACACCAAATACGGCCGATGGGCGTAGCGCACCTGTTGGTGGCAGCAGATTGTATGCCAATCACCTACTTATTGACAACCATTCCGCTGGAATGAATGAAAAAGTTGACATCCAAACGGAGTAACTCCAACGAACTAACACCAAGTCATTCACAGCCACCAGCCCAAACACACAAAGTGAATACTTTCGAAGTGTTTTTTGCATCCTATTTCAAATGTGAAATAGTTGCATTTTTTGAGCGTTTGCCGCTCAAAATCCAAATTGATGCACAAATGCCACAGTCTCGCAGATTGGAATGGCCGCGAACCTCCGATAAATGCAGAAAAATCAAGGTTATTAACGCTCTTTTCACCAGAACCTGACCAGCACGTCCAGTTCTTTAATTTCGCATTCAACGGGTGTACGACCGGTCAGCGCCTGATTGTTGGCCATCCGGTTGCCACCTATGGATTACCCATGTTTAAATGTGTAACGGCTTGCCAACTCGGCGAAACACATTGAATGCCTGCGTATTTTCTGAAAAATAAATTCAAAAGTATTATTTCCGAGAATTGCAATTCGCAAAATGCAATCTTTTTAATCAACCATCTGGGTCGGGGCAATCATGCGACTGGGGTTTGTGGGGTTCAACCGTCTGGAACTGGACACCTTGCTGGGTGGCCTGCGCTTTCAGACCAGCCATGTGTTCGGTTTTGAGGCCCCGCTGCCAACCAGCGTCGCGCTGGACGCGGTGGTGCTCAGCACAACGGGCTGGCAGAACTGGGTTGCCGCCCACCCGCTCGCCCACGCCCGGGCACCAACGGCATGCCCCTGGGTGGTGTTGTCTGTTGCCAACACGCCGCCCACGCCCCCAGCCGCTGGCGGGGTGTTGCCCCATTGGGTGGACATTGGCCTGACCGCACAGGCGCCACTAGAGGTGCTGCAGCGCTGGCTGAACCAGCAGGTGGGCAGCACGGCCACGCGCTGGCCGCAGCGCCTGCAGCGGGAGCGCAGCGCGTTTTCCAACCGCGAGCACGAGGTGCTGGCGCTGCTGAGCCAGGGCCTGTCCAACGACGAGATTTCGGCGGCGCTGGGCATCCGCGTGCCAACGGTGAAAACCTATTTGCGTCGGATTTTTGAGCGCACCGGGGCGCTGAACCGCGCCCATGCGGTGGCGCTGTATGCCGAACGCCAGTCTGTGACATTTCCGCCACAAGCCCGGCTGCGCTGAAGGTGTCACGGTCGGTCAGTCCAGCACGCCGGAGGCGAGCTGGCGCAAGGCATCCTCGAACACGTCCACCGGCTGGCCGCCAGAAATCAGGTGTTGGCGGTTGAAGATGACCGCGGGCACCGAGTGGATGCCGGCATTCAGAAACAACTGCTGTTCGGCCCGCACTTCGGCGGTGAACTCGCTGCTGGCCAGCACCTCGCGGCCACGGGCGACGTCCAGCCCGGCATCGGCCACGGCCTGCAACAGCACGTCGTGCGACTCGGGGCTTTGGCCATCGGTGAAATACGCCTTCAAGAGCGCTTTTTTCAGCGCCGGCTGCTGGCCCGGCTGGCCTTCCACGTCCGCCCAGTGCAGCAGGCGGTGGGCGTTGAAGGTGTTGTAGATGCGGTCACGCCCTTGCGGCCGGAAGGTGAAGCCGACCTCTGCCCCGCGCTGGCGGATGGCCTCGCGGATGGCCAGTTGTTGCTCGGGCGTGGAGCCGTACTTCTGCGTCAGGTGCTCGGTGATGTCCTGGCCGCCAGGGGGCATGTGCGGGTTCAGCTCGAAGGGCTGGAAGTGCAGTTCCACGTCCAGCGCATTGCCCACATTGGCCAGCGCCTGTTCCAGCGCGCCCAGGCCCACGGCGCACCAGGGGCAGGAAACGTCGGACACAAAATCAATGCGCAAAGGGGTGGCGGGCTGGCTCATGGGTTTTTCCTGGATGTCTTTGGCACGGATGCTAGGCAAATTCCAATGGGCCTGTGGCCCAGCGGGCCAAAACTCAGTCGCCGCCCGCGTGCCGCCCTCGCCCGGCTTTCACATCGCTGCGCTGGCGTTTGCCTTCGAGCCGGCGCACCTTGGACGCGTAGGTGGGCCGGGTGGCACGGCGCGCTCGCGGCGGTGTGGCGACGCTGTCAATGAGCGCCTGCAAACGCGCCAGGGCGTCGAGGCGGTTCATCTCGCGGCTGCGGTGCTGTTGGGCTTTGAGCACCAGCACGCCGTCTTGCGTCAGGCGGCCATCGGCCAGCGCCAGCAGGCGGGTTTTCACGTCGTCGGGCAGCGAAGAGGCGGGCACATCAAAGCGCAGGTGCACCGCGCTTGACACCTTGTTGACGTGCTGGCCACCGGCCCCCTGGGCGCGGATGGCGGTGAGTTCGACCTCCGCCTCGTTGACCAGCGGCCGGGTCATGGGTGTTGGCTCAGGGCTTGGCCAGCGCCGCCAGGCCGGCAATGGCCAACGCATAGCCGCGCACGCCAAAACCGGCGATCACCGCCTTGGCCACCGGCGCGATGTAGGAGTGGTGGCGGAAGGCCTCGCGGGCGTGCACGTTGGAGATGTGCAGTTCCACCAGCGTGATGCCGGTGCCCTTGATGGCGTCGTGCAGCGCAACGCTGGTGTGGGTGTAGGCGCCGGCGTTGAGCACCACACCGGCCAGCGTGCCGGCGGCGTGGGCGCGGCCGGCCTCGTGGATCCAGTCGACCAACTCGCCTTCGTGGTTGCTCTGGCGGAAGTCCAGCGTCAACCCATGCTGGGCGCAGGCTTCGGCGCACAGCGCTTGCACGTCGGCCAGCGTGGCCGAGCCGTAGACCTGCGGCTCGCGGGTGCCGAGCAGGTTGAGGTTGGGACCGTTCAGAACAAAAACAGTGGCGGCGGTGGTCATCGCGTGGCTCAGAAAATGGTGGGTAGGGGGGCAAAAATGGCCTGCGGAGGCGTGTTTTTGCCGCTGGATGCCAAATTTTAAGCCTTTTCAGCCCCAAGCCCTAGTGAAACCTAGCAGGTTAGCTACAAAAAACGGAGCGTTTAAGTCCCACAACAGACCGGCGCTGGCCAGCCCCTGCGCCACAATCCTGCGGTGACCGTCCGCCAATTCGCCCAACTGATGCTGCTCTCGGCGCTGTGGGGCGCGTCTTTCATGTTCATCCGCATCGCCAGCCCGGTGCTGGGCCCCAACGTGCTGGCCGTGCTGCGCATCGGCCTGGCCACCGGCACGCTGGCGCTGTTGATGGTGTTCCTCAAGGAACGCTGGCCGCGTGGCCACTGGCGCGAGATCGCGCTGCTCGGTGTGTTGTCGGTCGCCCTGCCCTTTAGCCTGTACGCCTGGGCGGCGCTGCGGCTGCCGGCCGGTTACAGCGCGCTGCTCAACTGCACCTCGGTGCTGTTTGGCACGGTGGCCTCGGCCTGGCTGAAGGAAGACACGTTGACCCCGGCCAAGCTCGCCGGTTGTGTGTGCGGTTTTGCCGGTGTGGCGCTGATCGTGCGGCTGGGCCCGGTGGCGCCGACGCTGGAGGTGGTGCTGGCCGCATTGGCCTGCACCGTGGCGGCCGCCTGTTATGGCCTGTGTTTGCCGCTGATGAAACGCGCCACCACCCGCATGCCGCCGTTGGCGATTGCGGCCAGCATCCACGTGCTGGCGTTGGCCATGGTGCTGCCCGGCGGCGTGTGGGCATGGCCACAGGCGCAGTTCACACCACTCGCGCTGGCCGCCACTGCGGTGCTGGGCATTGTGGCGTCTGGCCTGGCGTACTGGATGCACCTGCGGCTGATCCGCCAGCTGACGCCGGTGGCGGCCCTCAGCCCGGCCTTCATGATCCCGGTGTTTGGGGTCTTGTGGGGCTGGCTGTTTCTGGGCGAGTCACTGGGCACCGGCATCTACGCCGGCGGGGCATTGGTGTTGCTGGCCACCGCACTGGTCACCGGGTTCCGGCCCTGGCGGCGTTAAGCAGAGGTCGGCGGCTCGACCTGCTGCCGCCACACCTGCCAGGCGCAGCCTGTGGCCGCCACACTCACCACCAGCGCGGCCCAGAACACCGCCACCAGCCCATAACGCTGGCTCAACAAACCACCGACCACACCGCCCAACACCCCCGGCAGGCCGTAGCCCACCACGGTGTAGAGCGCTTGCCCGCGCCCGCGCAAACGGCCTGGGAAATGGTGCGACAGCAGCGCGATGCAGGCGGTGTGGTGGGCGGCGAAGGTCAGCGCGTGCAGGGCCTGCGCCAGCAGCAGCACCCACAGCACGTCGGCCCAGCCCACGGTGAGCCCCATGCGCAGCACCATGGCCGCGGCACACACCACCAGCCAGGCCGAGAGGCGCCAACGCGGCAGCCAGCGGCTCTGGGTGTAGAACCAGCCGATTTCCACCACCACCGACACCGCCCACAGCACACCGATCATGGTCTTGCTGTAGCCGAGTGCGTCCAGGTAGAGCGAGAAAAAGACGTAGATGCCGATGTGCGCCAGCACATGGAAAAATACCGCGGCAAACAGCCAGCGCACGGCGGGCTGGCGCAGCACGGGCCAGACCGGCAAGGTCTCGGTCGTTGCCGAGACCGGCTCTTTCAGGTCGGGCAGCAGCCAGACACTGGCGGTCACCGCCAAGAGCGTCAGCGCCGTCCAGTGCGGGAAATGCACCATGCCGAAATGCTCGAACCACGCACCGGCTGCAAACACCGTGACCAGAAAACCGAGCGAGCCCCACAACCGCACACGCCCGTAGCGTTTGGCGTCGAACGCGCCGCCCTGGCTCACCAGGTGCGCCAGCGCCGCCTCGCTCATCGGCATCATCGCGCTGGTGTGGGTGAACATCAGCAGCAGCACCACCGCCAGTGCCACCGGGCCCAGCTGAAACCACAACGCCAGCGACACCAGCAGCGCCACCGTGGCGCCATACCGCAACAGCTTCACGCGCTCGCCGGTGTGGTCGCTCAACGCGCCCCAGCCATAGGGCGCAAACAGCCGGGTGGCCGACTGCACCGAGGTCAAGAGGCCAATGGCCACGATGCCGAAGCCAAGGTCTTTCAGCCAGAGCGGCAGGTAGGGGTTGAAGAAGCCGATGTGCGCGAAGTAACTGGCCGACAGCGCCGCGAACGGCAGCAACTGGCGGCGAGAGGCCGCCTGCTCAACCATTTGGCGGCGGCCGGGGGCCGCCGGTTCAGCCGGCATGTCAGCGCGGCGCGGCAGCAGGAATCGGTGGCACAGGTGAGGCCACGTCGCCACACTGGGCGCGGTGCTGCAACGCGTGCTCCATCACCACCAGCGCCAGCATGGCCTCGGCAATCGGCGTGGCGCGGATGCCGACACAGGGGTCGTGCCGGCCTTTGGTGACGATCTCGGTGCTGTGGCCTGTGGTGTCGATGGTTTCGCGCGGGGTGATGATGGAGCTGGTGGGTTTGATCGCGATCGACACCTCCAGGTCTTGGCCCGTGCTGATACCGCCAAGCACACCGCCCGCATTGTTGGTGCGGAAGCCGTCGGGCGACAGCGAATCGCCGTGGGTGGTGCCGCGCTGGGCCACGCTGGCAAAACCGGCACCGATCTCCACGCCCTTGACCGCGTTGATGCCCATCATCGCGTAGGCAATGTCGGCGTCGAGCTTGTCGAACAGCGGCTGGCCCAGGCCCACCGGCATGTTGGACGCCACCACGCGGATGCGCGCGCCGCAGGAGTCGCCCGCCTTGCGCAAGGCGTCCATGTAGGCCTCCAGTGCCGACACGTCGGCCGCCGCCGCAAAGAACGGGTTGTGGGGCACGTGGTCCCACGACTCGAACGGGATGACCGCGTCGCCAATCTGCGTCATGCAGCCGCGAAAAATGGTGCCGTACTTCTCCGCCAGCCACTTTTTGGCTACCGCACCGGCCGCCACCATGGGCGCGGTGAGCCGGGCCGACGAACGGCCGCCGCCGCGCGGGTCGCGGATGCCGTACTTGTGGAAATAGGTGTAGTCGGCATGGCCCGGGCGGAAACTCTGGACGATGTCGCCATAGTCCTTGCTGCGCTGGTCGGTGTTCTTGATCAGCAGGCAGATCGGGGTACCGGTGGTCTTGCCCTGGTAGACGCCGGAGAGGATTTCCACCGCGTCAGGCTCGTTGCGCTGGGTCACGTGGCGGCTGGTGCCGGGGCGGCGGCGGTCGAGGTCGCCCTGGATGTCGGCCTCGCTCAGCGCCATGCCGGGTGGGCAGCCGTCAATCACGCAGCCGATGGCCGGGCCGTGCGATTCACCGAAATTGGTGACCGCGAAGAGTGTTCCGAAGGTGTTGCCGCTCATGGCCCGATTATCCCAGACCGGTGCATGGGGATTTGGAACGTTTCATGCTTCACGCTGCACTGCAGCATTACCGTCTGCGGATAGGAGAGCCCCATGCTGGATCGCACAACGACCAAGTTCTCTCACGTCAAACCCGGCGACACCGACTACGTGTCCGGCGGATTGCGTGATTTTTTCCTCTACCGGGACCTCGGCATTGCCGCCGCCACCAATGGCAAGGTGATTGCACACCTCGTCAAAGCCAATATGGCACCGGAAACGGGCACGGGATGGCACCGCCATGAGGCGGAGTTCCAGATCGTCATCATGGTCAAGGGCTGGGCCAAGTTCATGTACGAGGAAGAAGTCACGCTGGTGAACGCCGGTGACGTGGTGCACCAGCGCCCTGGCATCCGCCACTATTTGTTCGACTACTCGCCCGACATGGAGTACCTGGAAATCGTCTCGCCAGCCGACTTCACCACGGTGGATGTGCCACCGGTGTGCGCGATTCCAGACCCTACTCCTTGGAAAGTTTGAACGCCGGACTTTCTCAAAGACACCGCAGAACCGGCTTCGCCGGGCTGCTGGTGTCGCCCCTTGAGGGGAGGTGGCTGCAAGCCGCCATGGGGTGATCGTCAAAACTCCGCGTCGAGTTCGTCGATTTCATCGGGTTCGAGCTTCGCCGCCGCAATCCACTCCTGCATCGCCGGCATCGCCAGAATGCGCTGGCAGTAGGCAATGCAGTCGGGGTCCAGCGGCACGTCGTAGCTGGTGAAACGGGTCACCACCGGGGCGTACATCGCGTCGGCAATGGTCGGCTGTTTGCCAAACAGGTAGGGCCCCCCGTAGGTTTCAAAACACTCCTGCCAGATAGCGACCACGCGGTCGATGTCGGCCTGCGCGCGGGACCAGATTTTGAAGTTGGGAAAGTGCGCCTTGATGTTCATCGGCAGCGCCCCGCGCAACGTACTGAAGCCAAAGTGCATTTCGCCGCAAATGGCACGGCAATGGGCCCGGGCCTTGGGGTCGGCAGGCAGCAGGCCGGCCTTGGGCTTGACCTCGTTCAGGTACTCGCCAATCGCCAGCGTGTCCCAGACCTTGATGCCGTTGTGTTGCAGCGAGGGCACCAACATGGACGGCGCCAGCAGCAGCATCTCGGCCTTCATGGCCGGGTCGTCCGGCGGAATCACCTTTTCGGTGAATGGCAGGCCAGCCAGCTTGGCCATCAACCAGCCGCGCAGCGCCCACGCGCCGTAATTCTTGCTGCTGATGGTGAGAACGGCTTTGGTGGCCATGGTGTTTTCCTGGGAGTTGTGCACAACTTTGAGCAAGGGTTGTGCCAGTACGGTGCACGCTGGCCCATAACTTGCCTGTGAACACAGGTACCGGGGCCACAAACCCCACACCAGGACACCAGGACACCAGGAAGCCCATGCTCTACCAAGCCTACCAATTGCAGTCAGACCTGATGTCACCCATGCGTTTGCTGGCCCAGGCCAGCAGCGCCGGCCTGTGGCTGCGCCAGACCGAAGGCTCGATGTTGCGCAAAATCTCTGCCGCCTGCGAAGTGATGTCGCGCATGCGGCTAACGCATTCGCGCCCGGCCTACGGCATCACCAGCATCACCGTGGGCGACGACACCTTCCCGGTCACCGAAGAACAAACGCTGAGCCTGCCGTTTGGCACCTTGCTGCACTTCCGCAAGGAGGGCGTCAGCGGCCAGCCACCGGTGCTGCTGGTGGCACCGCTCTCGGGGCACTTCGCCACGCTGCTGCGCGAAACCGCACGCACGCTGCTGCAGGACCACGACGTCTACATCACCGATTGGCACAACGCCCGCGACGTGAGCCTGCGCGAAGGCGCCTTCGGCCTCGACGACTACATCGAACACATGATGCGTTACCTGGCCGCGATTGGCCCCGGCGCGCACGTGGTGGCGGTCTGCCAGCCCTGTGTGGCGGCACTCGCCGCGACGGCACTCATGGCCGAAGACGACCACCCCGCCCAGCCGCGCAGCCTGACGCTGATGGCCGGCCCGGTGGACTGCCGCGTCAACCCAACCGGCGTGAACGAGCTGGCCAACAGCAAACCGATTGAATGGTTTGAGAAAAACCTCATCAGCCACGTGCCGCTGCCCCATGCCGGCCACATGCGCCGCGTCTACCCCGGCTTTGTGCAGCTCAGCGCCTTCTTGAGCATGAACCTGGAGCGCCACAAGCAGCAGTTCCGCAACCTCTACCAGCACCTGGTGGAGGGCGACACCGCCAAGGCCGACGTGATCCGTGTGTTCTACGACGAGTACCTGGCGGTGAACGACCTGCCGGCCGAGTTCTACCTGGAAACGGTGCAGAAGGTCTTCCAGACCTACGACCTGCCATTGGGCAAGCTCACCTACCGCGGCCGCGTGGTCAACCCGGCGGCCATCCGCCGCACCGCGCTGCTGACCGTTGAGGGCGAGCGCGACGACATCTGTTCAGTGGGCCAGACCGTGGCCGCACAAGACATGTGCAGCAGCATCCGCCCATACATGAAAAGCCACCATGTGCAGGTGGGGGTGGGCCACTACGGCGTGTTCAGTGGCCGCAAGTGGAACCAGCAAATCTACCCACGGGTGCGGGAAGTGATCCACGCCAGCGCGGCGTGAACACGGGCCCCTGCGCCGTTGGCGTGGCGGGCGGTCTCAGGCGGCTGGGGCTTCGTTTTCTGCTGGCCAGTCGCGGATGTAGGCCTTGAGCATTTTGTTCTCGAAGTTCTGGCTGTCGACCACGGCCTTGGCCACGTCATAGAAGCTGATCACACCCATCAGCATGCGCTGGTTCATCACCGGCATGTAGCGGGCATGGCGCTCCAGCATCATGCGGCGCACCTCGTCGAGTTCGGTTTCGGAGGTGCAGGTCAGCGGTGCATCGTCCATCGCCGTGCGGACGACGGTGGTCCCAATGGCGCCACCGTTCTTCACCACCTGCTGGATCACTTCGCGGAAGGTCAGCATGCCCACCAGGTCGCCGTGGTCCATCACCACCAGCGAACCGATGTCTTTCTCGGCCATCAACTGCACCGCCTGCATCAGCGGCTGGTCGGGATTGGCGGTGTACAGGGTGTTGCCCTTCACGCGCAGGATGTCGATGACTTTCATGTGCTTCCTCCTCGTTCTGGATGACCCCTGCGCGACGGGGCGCGGGGTGGTGTGCTGCAAATATAGCCCACAATATTGATTCAACGCCTATATGGCATGCGGGTCAAGCCCGCAGCCCCCGCCCCCGCTGTTCGGAGACACCCCCATGCCCGGTTATTCAGACCCCGGTTTTGACACGCTGGCGCTGCACGCAGGTGCCGCACCCGACCCCACCACCGGCGCCCGCGCGGTGCCCATCCACCTCACCACCTCGTTCGTTTTCGAATCAAGCGACCACGCCGCCGCGCTGTTCAACCTGGAACGCTCGGGCCATGTCTACAGCCGCATCAGCAATCCGACCAACGCGGTGCTGGAGCAGCGGGTGGCGGCGCTCGAAGGCGGCATTGGCGCCATCGCCACCGCCAGCGGTCAGGCCGCGCTGCACCTGAGCATTGCCACGCTAATGGGCGCGGGCAGCCACATTGTGGCCAGCACCGCGCTGTACGGCGGCTCGCAGAACCTGCTGCACTACACCATGCGCCGCTTCGGCATTGACACCACCTTTGTGAAGCCGAACGACATCGACGGCTGGCGTGCTGCCATTCGCCCCAACACCAAACTGCTGTTCGGCGAGACCGTTGGCAACCCTGGGCTGGACGTGCTCGACATTCCCACGGTGAGCGCCATCGCCCACGAAGCGGGTGTGCCACTGCTGGTGGATTCCACCCTCACCTCCCCCTGGCTGATGAAACCGCTGGACCATGGCGCCGACCTCGTCTACCACTCGGCCACCAAGTTCCTGAGCGGCCACGGCACGGTGATTGGCGGCATCGTCGTCGACGGTGGCAGTTTCGACTGGGGTGGCCCACGTGCAGCGGGCAAGTTCGCGGAGCTGACAGCGGCCTACGACGGCTTCCACAACATGGTCTTCAGCGAGGAAAGCACAGTGGGCGCTTTTCTGCTGCGGGCCCGCCGCGAAGGTCTGCGCGACTTTGGGGCTTGCATGAGCCCGCACACCGCCTGGCTGATCCTGCAGGGCATAGAAACCCTGCCGCTGCGGATGGCGCGCCACATGGAGAACACCGCGAAAGTGGTCGAATTCCTCGCCAGCCAGCCGTTTGTCAGCCGCGTCGGCCACCCATTGCTGGACAGCCACCCCAGCCACGCGCTGGCGCAGAAGCTGCTGCCCAAGGGCGCGGGTTCGGTGTTCAGTTTCGACATCAAAGGCCACCGCGAACAGGGCAAGAAGTTCATTGAAACGCTCAAGGTCTTCAGCCACCTGGCCAACGTGGGCGACTGCCGCAGCCTGGTGATCCACCCGGCCAGCACCACCCACTTCCGCATGAGCGACGAGGCGCTGGCGGGTGCGGGCATCTCGCAGGGCACGATCCGCCTGTCCATCGGCCTGGAAGACCCGGCCGATTTGATCGACGACCTGAAGCGTGCCCTGAAGGCTGCGGAGAAGGCAGCATGAACATCACCGTCAACGGCCACGCGCTTTACGCCTACACCGGCGGCAAACCCTTTGACGCCGCCAAACCCACCGTGGTGTTCGTCCACGGCGTGCTGAACGACCACAGCGTGTGGATTCTGCAAAGCCGCTACCTCGCCCACCACGGCTGGAACGTGCTGGCGATCGACCTCCCCGGCCACGGCAAAAGCGCCGGTGAGCCACCGCGCTCGGTGGAAGACGGTGCGCAGTTCATCGTCCAGCTGCTGGACGCTGCCGGCCTGCAGAAAGCCGCGCTGGTCGGCCACAGCTTTGGCTCGCTGATCGCGGTGGAAACCGCGGCCCGTGCGCCCGAGCGCATCAGCCACCTGGCGATGGTGGGCACCGCGTTCCCGATGCGCGTCTCACCCGCGCTGCTGGAGAGTTCGGTCAGCGCCCCGATGAAGGCCATCGACATGGTCAACACCTTTTCCCACTCGATGCTCGCGCCGCCGCCGTCGGCACTCGGCCCCGGCACCTGGCTCTACGGTGGCTCTCGTGCGCTGATGCGCCGGGTGCTGGCGAGCAACACGCAAGTCAACGTGTTCCACACCGGCTTCAAGGCCTGCGACGACTACAGCAACGGCGATGCGGCCATGGCCCAGGTGGCCTGCCCGGTGCTGTTCATCCTGGGCGAGAACGACCAGATGACACCACCCAAGGCCGCGCAATCGCTGGTGGCGCAGGCACGCCAGGGCCAGGTGGTGACGCTGGCCGCCGGCCATGCGCTGATGACCGAGGCGCCCGACGGTGTGCTGTTTGCGCTGACCGCCTTTCTGAACGCCTGACGCACCGCGGCTTGCCAACCCGCTGGCTTTGGCCTACAACCAGAACTCAGCCAGACAGGAGACACCATGCAAGCCACCCGCGCCCAGGACTTCAAGACTTTTGCCGAGTTCTACCCGTTCTACCTGAGCGAGCACAACAACCGCACCTGCCGCCGGCTGCACTTCATGGGCTCCACACTGGCACTGGCCTGCCTGGCAGCGGCCTTGGTGTTGCGCCAGCCGGTGTTTGTGCTGTACGGGTTGTTGTGCGGCTATGGGTTTGCCTGGTTGGGCCACTTCGCGTTCGAGAAGAACCGACCGGCCTCGTTCAAACGCCCGCTCTACAGCTTCATGGGCGACTGGGTGATGTACCGCGACATCTGGGCCGGCCGCATCTCGCTCTGAAACACCCTTGATACGCTACATTTTTCATAGCGCATCTTTGAGGAATAACGCTGGCATGCGGCTGTTTTGCCATATTTTTTGCACCGAATTGGCCGGCTGCATCAACAAACGCTCCGCCAGCGGCGCCAGCAAGGTTGTTTCGGGCTCGGCCAGCAGCACGTAGCGGGCGTCGTCGGTGGCGTCGGCCTCGTTGAGCTGCTGCACCCAGTCCAGCGCGGTCAGTGTTTCGAGCACCGGTTCCAGCTGCAAGGCGTCCACCTGCAGCACCTGCACCAGCTGTGTCAGGTTCAGGCCGCGCCCGGGCTGCGCGCGGGCGGCGTGCAGTTGCTGCAGCACTTCTACCGCCAACTGGAACTGCCAGCCGTTGCCATTGCCCCGCCGCACCACACCGGTCAGCAGGATCGGCAGGTAGGCCGTCACCACAGCGCCCAGCAGCACGATCACCCAGGCCAGGTAAATCCACACCAGCAAAATCGGCAGCGTGGCAAAGGTGCCGTACACCGCCGAGTAGGTGGGCACCGAGCTGATGTACAGCCCCAGCAGCTTCTTGGCCAGCTCAATGCCGGTGGACACAAAAACGCCGCCGGCCCAGGCGTGGCCCCATTTCACGTGGGTGTTGGGCACGTAGCGGTACAGAGCGGCCAGCCCGCCGGCCAGCAGCATGAACTCGGCCACATCCAGCAGAAACCGCACACCGCCGGGCATCACGCCCACCACGCCGCGCGACGCTGAAATGGCGTACGAGGTGATGGCCAGGCTGCCCCCCATCACCAGCGGCCCCAGCGTGATGGCGGCCCAGTAGATCAGCACGCGCTGCGGCAACGGCCGCTGCTTGCGCACCCGCCAGATGCTGTTGAGGGTTTTGTCGATGGTGAGGATCAGCGCCAGCGCCGTCACCAGCAGGATCGCCAGGCCAGCGGCACCGAGCTTGCTGGCCTTGCCGGCAAACTGCGTCAAATAGCCCAGCACCTGGCGCGCGATGTTGTCGGGGATCAGGCTCTGGATCAGCCAGTCCTGCAAAGTCACCTGCACCTTGGCAAAAATCGGGAACGCCGTGAACAGCGCCAGCGCCACCGTGAAAAACGGCACCAGCGCAATGCTGGTGGTGAAGGTCAGGCTGCTGGCGGTGAGGCCGAGCCGGTCTTCGCGGAAACGCTCATACAGTGTCAGCAGCGTGGTTTTCCAGGGAAAGTGGGCGAACTGGCGCGAGAGGTCTTGCAGCAGGTCGGCAAAGCGCTCTTTCCAGTGGGGGGGCATGTTCATCGCGGCTATGATGCCATCGCCATGAACGACACCCCCAACCCGATCCCCGCCAGCCCCGCCGTTGACCTGACCCGCCGGCTCGCGGTGGCGAGCCTGGTCGGCCTCATTGTGCTGGGTCTGGCCTGGGAAATGGTGCTCGCCCCGGTGCGCCCTGGCGGTTCGCTGCTGGCGCTCAAGGTGTTGCCACTGTGCATCCCGCTGGCCGGGTTGCTGAAGAACCGCATGTACACCTACCGCTGGGTCAGCCTGCTGATCTGGCTCTACTTCACCGAAGGGGTGATGCGGGCTTATGGCGACCGGCCACCCAGCAACTACCTGGCGATGGTGGAGGTGGCGCTGTGCCTGGTTCTGTTCACCGCCTGCGCGTTGCATGTGCGCATCCGGCTGCGCAACGCGCGCCAGGCCGGCTGGTCGCCCAACGCCTGAACCCGTATGGGTGACCTGCTGGACACCTTGCGCCAAATCGTGGGCCCAGCCCACCTGCGCACCGAAGGCGACCTGAGCGCCTGGGAAATCGACTGGCGCAAGCGTTTTCATGGCCGCGCCCGAGCCATTGCTCAACCGGGCGCTACCAAAGAAGTAGCAGAACTGGTGCGTGCCTGTGCTGCGGCTGGCGTCAGCATCGTGCCGCAGGGGGGCCACACCGGGCTGGTGGGTGGTGGCACGCCCGACGCCAGCGGGACACAGGTGGTGCTGAGCCTGCAGCGCATGAACGCGGTGCGTGCACTGGACGCCGCCAACCTCACACTCACCGTGGAAGCTGGCTGCATTCTGCAGACTGTGCAGCAAACCGCAGCGGATGCCGGCCTGCTGTTCCCGCTGAGCCTGGCCGCCGAAGGCAGCTGCAGCATTGGTGGCAACCTCGCCACCAACGCCGGCGGCACACAGGTGCTGCGCTACGGCAACGCGCGCGACCTGTGCCTGGGGCTCGAAGTCGTCACCGCACAGGGCGAGGTGTGGCATGGCCTCTCTGGCCTGCGCAAAGACAACACCGGCTACGACCTGAAACACCTGTTCATTGGCAGCGAAGGCACGCTGGGCGTCATCACCGCCGCCACGCTGAAACTGTTTCCCCAGCCCGCCGCCGCCCTCACCGCCTGGGCCGCTGTGCCGTCGCTGGAAGCCGCGGTGCAGCTGCTGGGCTTGGCACACCAGCACCTCGGCGCCAGCCTGACCGGTTTTGAAGTCATGGGCCAGGTGGCGCTGGGCCTGGTGCAACGCCACATGCCGCAACTGCGCGTGCCTTTCGCCGACGCACCCGATTCACCCTACGGCGTGCTGCTGGAAAACGCCGACAGCGAGTCCGAAACCCACGCGCGCAGCCGCTTTGAAGCGCTGCTCGAAGCCGCCCTCGGCAACGGCTGTATTCAGGACGCGGTGGTGGCCGGAAGCCTGGCCCAGGCGCAGCAGCTCTGGCATGTGCGCGAAAGCATCCCGCTGGCGCAGGCGCAGGAAGGGCTGAACATCAAGCACGACATCGCCCTGCCCGTCTCCCGCATTCCGGTGTTCTGCGCCGAGACCGACGCGCTGCTGGTGCGCGAGATCCCTGGCGTGCGGCTGGTGAACTTTGGCCACTTGGGTGACGGCAACCTGCACTACAACGTGCAAGCGCCCGCAGGCAGCGACGCGGCCGCCTTTTTGCGCACGCACGAGGCGGCCGTCAACGCGCGGGTGTACGACGCGGTGGCGCGCCATGGTGGCTCTTTCTCCGCCGAACACGGTGTCGGTGCACTCAAGGTGCAGGAACTGGCGCATTACAAGGCGCCCGAGGCGGTGGCCATGATGCGGGCGGTCAAACACGCGTTGGACCCGCGGGGCACGATGAACCCGGGGCGGGTGCTGCGTCCACCAACCGGCGTGGCACACTCACCCCAGTGACCACCGCCCCCACCGACATCGACCTGCCGCGTGGCGCGGTGGCGGGCCTGTCCATCGCCGCTTTTGCCAGCGGCATCTCCCTGCGTGTGACCGACGCGATGCTGCCTCGGCTGGCCAACGACTTTTCACTGGCGCTGGGCGACGCCGCGGCCGTGATCACCGTGTTTTCCATCGCCTACGGTTTTGCGCAGCTGCTGTTCGGGCCGATGGGCGACCGGTTTGGCAAGTACCGCGTGATTTCGCTGGGCTGCATCGCCTGCGCCTTCACCACCGCCAGCTGCGCGCTGGCCCCGTCGTTTGCCTTGCTGCTGGTGGCTCGGGTGCTGGCCGGTGCCACGGCCGCGTCCATCATCCCGCTGGCCATGGCCTGGATTGGCGATGTGGTGCCCTACGACCGCCGGCAACCGGTGCTGGCACGCTTTCTCATCGGGCAGATCCTGGGGGTGTCGGCCGGGGTGCTGTTGGGCGGTTACGCGGCCGACCACCTGCACTGGCGCACACCGTTTGCGCTGATCGCGGTCATTTTTCTGGTGATCGGCAGCGTGCTGCTGCTGACCAACCAGCGCCTGCCGCTGGCCGCGCGCCAACGGCGCACTGGCACCGGGTCGGCCATCGCCCGCATGGGCGCCGAGTTCGCACAGATTCTGGCCATACCGTGGGCCCGGGTGGTGTTGCTCACCGTGTTCGCCGAGGGCGCGTTTCTCTACGGCGCCTTTGCCTACATGGTGTCGCACCTGCACCAGGTGCACACACTGTCGCTGGCCTCTGCCGGCGAGGTGGTCATGCTGTTCGGTTTTGGTGGCCTGCTGTTTGCGCTGGCCGCCACCGTGCTGGTGCGGCGGCTGGGCGAACCGGGCCTGGCGCTGTGGGGCGGGTTGCTGGTGTGCCTGGCCTTTTTGGTGGTGGCGCTGGCCGACCGCTGGTGGTGGTCTATCCCGGCCTGCTTCGTGGCAGGGCTGGGCTTCTACATGCTGCACAACACCCTGCAGATCAATGCCACGCAAATGGCACCGGAACGCCGGGGTTCGGCCGTTGCGGCCTTTGCGGCGTCTTTCTTCATCGGCCAGTCGGTGGGCGTGGCGGTGGACGGCCAGTTGATCCCGACCATCGGCACCACCGGCGTGATCGTGCTCGGCGCGCTGGGCGTGCTGCTGGTGTCGCTGAACTTCAGCCGATTGAGAAAGCAGCGCGCCGGATTTTTACAACCCCCACCCAAAGCCCCTTGATGGGCACGGAGAAAAAATGAACCACCCCCGCCCTCTGATCCTGGCCAGCGCCGCGGCCATCGCCATGACGCTGGCAGGCTGCGTTGCCATCACCTCCAGCAGTTCGTCGTCCAGCAAACCGGCCGTGGCGGGCCTGGGCTGCACCCTGACCAGCAACTGCGTGAACTCGGTGGACAACAACGGCTTGCCACCGCTGCGCTACAGCGGCACCAGCGCCCAGGGCCTGGCGGCCTTGCAGGCCACGCTCGCCAGTTTCCCGGAAGCCAAAGTGGTGCGCACGAGCGACCTGGCACTGGAGGCGGTGTTCACCACATCCGTCGGCTTCAAGGACGAGGTCGAGTTCCGCATCCACCCGCAGGACCAGCGGATTGACTTCCGCTCACAGTCCACATTCGGGCTCTACGATTTCGGCAAGAACCGCTCACGGATGCAGGCGTTCACCGCGCGGTTCGCCCAGCAGGCGGCCAGGTAATAACCGGCGGGCTCAGGCCCGGGTCTGCGCAGCCAGGCGTTGCAGGCGCTGGCGGTAGGCGGTGGCGTCAAAGGGCCGGCGGGCAATGCCGCTGTCCACCGCGGCCTGCGCCACGCGCAGTGACACCTCTTCCAGCAAGCGCTCGTCCAACAGCGTGGGCAGCAGTTTGTCGCGGCCAAAACCGGCGTCGCTGCGGGCCAACGCGGCCAAGGCGCGCACCGCAGCCTGCTTCATCTCGCCGTTGATCTGGCGCACGCCGGTGTCGAGCGCGGCGCGGAACAGGTAGGGGAAACACAGCGCGTTGTTGACCTGGTTCGGGTAGTCGGAGCGGCCGGTGGCGGTGATCGCATCGGGCGCGACGGCAACCACCAGCTCGGGCCGAATCTCGGGCTCGGGGTTGGACAGGCTGAACACCACCGGCGCAGCCACCATGCTGCGCACCATGTCCTGGCTCACCAGCCGGGGGCCGGACAGGCCGAGGAACACGTCGGCACCAACCATTGCGTCGGCCAGCGTGCGGGCGGGCGTCTGGCGGGCCCAGGCCCCCTTTTCACCGTCGTCACCGGGGGCATGGCGGCCTTCATGGATCACGCCTCGCGAGTCACACACCAGTGTGTTCTCTGGCTTCAGGCCCACACCCACCAGCAGTTCCAGGCAGGCAATGGCCGCAGCACCAGCGCCATTGCAGACCAGGCGCACATCGGCCAGCGCTTTGCCCTGCAGGTGCAGCGCGTTCATCAGGCCAGCGGCCACGACGATGGCGGTGCCGTGCTGGTCGTCGTGGAACACCGGGATGTCGAGCCGTTCGCGCAGCACACGCTCGATGTGAAAACATTCCGGCGCCTTGATGTCTTCCAGGTTGATGCCGCCAAAGGTGGGGTGCAGGCTGGCAACGATGTCGATCAGCTTTTGCGGGTCGTTCTCGTCGATCTCGATGTCGAACGCGTCGATGCCGGCAAAACGCTTGAACAGGACCGCCTTGCCCTCCATCACCGGCTTGCTGGCCAACGCGCCGATGGCGCCCAGACCCAGCACCGCCGAGCCATTGCTGATGACCGCCACCAGGTTGCCCTTGGCGGTGTACTCGTAGGCCAGGGCCGGGTCGCGTGCGATTTCTTCGCAAGGTGCGGCCACGCCGGGCGAATAAGCCAGCGACAAATCGTCCTGCCCACCCACCCGTTTGGTGATCTGGATCGCCACCTTGCCGGCGGTGTCGTTGCCGTCCACAGGGCGGTGGTAGGCCAGCGCGGCCTGCTGCAAGGCGCTGAGCGGCTCGGCGGCCGGCTGGAACTGCTGTTGCTGGGCGCTCTCGGCGGCGGGGGTGCTGGCATTCATTTGGGAACTCATGGTGTCTCGGATCGCGGCTTATTCCCACTCAATCGTGGCTGGCGGCTTGGAACTCACGTCGTAGGTCACGCGGTTGATGCCGCGCACCTCGTTGATGATGCGGCTGGACACTTTTTTCAGCAGTGCATAGGGCAGCTCGGCCCAGTCGGCGGTCATGAAGTCGCTGGTTTGCACCGCGCGCAAGGCCACCACGTAGTCGTAGGTACGGCCGTCGCCCATCACGCCCACGCTCTTGACGGGCAGGAAAACGGTGAAAGCCTGGCTGGTCAGGTCGTACCAGGTCTTGCCGGTGTCGGCGTCCTTGAAGTTGCGCAGTTCCTCGATGAAGATCGCATCCGCCCGGCGCAGCAGGTCGGCGTATTCTTTCTTCACTTCACCCAGGATGCGCACACCCAGACCGGGGCCGGGGAAGGGGTGGCGGTAGACCATCTCAGGCGGCAGGCCCAGCGCCACACCCAGCTCGCGCACCTCGTCCTTGAACAAATCGCGCAGCGGCTCCAGCAGTTTCAGGCCCAGTTGCTCCGGCAGGCCACCGACGTTGTGGTGGCTCTTGATGGTCACGGCCTTCTTGCTCTTGGCGCCGCCGGACTCGATCACATCTGGATAAATAGTGCCTTGTGCCAACCACTTAGCGCCTTTAGTTGATGCACCACTTGAGGTAAGTTTGGCGGCTTCTGCCTTGAACACCTCGACGAATTCGCGGCCGATGATCTTGCGTTTGGCCTCCGGTTCGCTGACACCGGCCAGGTGGCCCAGGAACTGGTCGGCCGCATCAACGCGGATGACCTTGGCGTGCAACTGGCCGACAAACATGTCCATCACCATGTCGCCCTCGTCCAGCCGGAGCAGGCCGTGGTCCACAAAGACACAGGTCAGCTGGTCGCCGATGGCGCGGTGGATCAATGCCGCGGCAACGGAGGAATCCACCCCGCCGGACAGGCCCAGAATCACCTCTTCGTCGCCCACCTGGGCGCGGATTTTCTCCACCGCCTCGGTGATGTGGTCGCGCATCACCCAGTCGGGCTGGGCGCCGCAGATGCCCAGCACAAAACGCTCCAGCATGGCCTGGCCCTGCACGGTGTGGGTGACTTCGGGGTGGAACTGCACCGCGTAGAAACGGCGCGCCTCGTCGGCCATGCCGGCGATGGGACAACTGTCGGTGCTGGCCATCAGCTTGAAGCCGGGCGGCAGCTCGGTGACCTTGTCGCCATGGCTCATCCAGACGTTGAGCATGCCAAAGCCTTCCGGCGTGGTGAAGTCGGCAATGTCCTTCAGCAGCGCGGTGTGGCCCCGCGCCCGCACCGCGGCAAACCCAAACTCGCGCTGGTGGCCACTTTCCACCTTGCCACCCAGCTGGTGGGCCATGGTCTGCATGCCGTAGCAGATGCCCAGCACCGGCACGCCCAGCTCAAACACCGACGCTGGCGCTTTGTCGGTGCTGTCTTCGTAGACGCTGGCATGGCTGCCGGAGAGGATCACGCCCTTGAGCGTGCCGTCGCCGGCATAGGCCTTGACCCAGTCGTCGCTGACGTCGCAGGGGTGGACCTCGCAGTACACATGGGCTTCGCGCACCCGGCGGGCAATCAGCTGGGTGACCTGGGAGCCGAAATCGAGGATGAGGATTTTCTGGTGTTGCATGGCGGCGGGGCAAAAAAGAAAAAAGGGGCGGCCCTGCGGCTGCCCCTGTGGGGATCGGAGGGCTTACTCAGCCCGGTAATTCGGCGCTTCTTTGGTGATCTGCACGTCGTGCACATGGCTTTCGCGGATGCCGGCGGAGGTGATTTCCACAAACTCGGCCTTCTGCTTCATGTCGTCCACCGTGGCACAACCGCAGTAGCCCATGCTGGCGCGCAAACCGCCGGCCATCTGGAACACGATGGAGACCATCGACCCCTTGTACGGAACCCGGCCTTCAATGCCTTCGGGCACCAGTTTGTCGGCGTTCGGGTTGCCGCTGGTGGCTTCCTGGAAGTAGCGGTCGGCACTGCCCTGCTGCATCGCGCCGATGCTGCCCATGCCCCGGTAACTTTTGTAGCTGCGGCCCTGGAACAGCACGATCTCGCCCGGCGCCTCTTCGGTGCCGGCGAACACGCCACCCATCATCACCGTGCTGGCGCCGGCGGCAATCGCCTTGGCGATGTCACCGCTGTAGCGGATGCCACCGTCGGCAATCAGCGGCACGTCGCTGCCCATCAGCGCCTTGGCCACGTTGTCGATCGCCATGATCTGCGGCACACCCACGCCGGCCACGATACGGGTGGTGCAGATGGAACCGGGGCCAATGCCAACCTTCACCGCGTCGGCACCGGCTTCGGCCAGCGCCAGCGCGGCCGCGCCGGTGGCGATGTTGCCACCCACCACGTCGATCTGCGGGTAGTTCTTCTTGACCCAGCGCACACGCTCGATCACGCCATGGCTGTGGCCGTGCGCCGTGTCCACCACGATCGCATCCACGCCGGCTTTCACCAGCAGCTCGACGCGCTCCTCGGTCCCCTCACCCACACCCACCGCCGCGCCCACGCGCAAGCGGCCGGCGCCGTCACGTGCGGCGTTGGGAAAACTGGTCTGTTTGTTGATGTCCTTGACGGTGATCAGGCCCTTGAGCTCAAACGCGTCGTTGATGACCAGCAGGCGTTCGAGCTTGTGCTTGTTCAGCAGCGCCTTGGCTTCGGCGAGCGACGTGCCGTCGGACACCGTCACCAGCTTGTCGCGCGGCGTCATGATCTGGCTCACCGGCACGTCGTAGCGGGTCTCGAAGCGCAGGTCGCGGTTGGTCACAATGCCGACCACCTTGCCGGCGTCGCAGACCGGAAAACCCGACACACCGAGCTGTTCGGCCAGGTCCATCACCTGGCGCACCGTGTGGGTGGGGGTGATGACCACCGGGTCGCGCAGCACGCCAGACTCGTAGCGCTTGACGCGCGCGACTTCGGCCGCCTGCTGTTTGGGCGTGAGGTTCTTGTGAACAATACCGATGCCACCCTCTTGCGCAATGGCAATCGCCAAACGCGCCTCGGTCACGGTGTCCATGGCGGCAGACACCAGCGGCAGGTTCAGGGTGATGTTGCGGGAGAAACGGGTCGAAAGCGAGGTGTCCTTGGGCAGGACCTGGGAGTACGCTGGCACCAACAAAACGTCGTCGAAGGTGAGCGCTTTTCCTAAAAGCCGCATGTGAAAGCTCCAAAAGATGGATTGTACCCGTGCCCCAATGGATCAAGCATGGGCTGCGGGCTGACGATAAACTCATGGCATGAAGCCCATCCACATCCTGCTGGCCTTGACCTGCTGCCTGAACCTGGCCCCGGCCACCGCCCAATGGGCCTGGCGCAACAGCACCGGCGGTCTGGAGTTCAGCGACCGCCCCCCCCCACCCGATGTGCCAGTGCGCAACATCGTGAAGCAGCCCGGCGGCACCAGCCGCCCGGCCGAACCCAGCGAGCCCACCACCGCCACCCCGGCAGCGGCATCGGCTGCCAGCGGCCCGGTGGCAGCGGCCAGCGGTGCACCGGTGGCGAGCAAGGCCGAGGGGGACGCCAAAAAGAAAGCCGACGCCGAGAAGGCCGCCGAAGCCGCGAAGCAGAAGGCGGAGGCCGACAAGCTGGCCAAGACCCGTGCGGAGAACTGCGCCCGCGCACTGCAGGCCAAGGCCACCTACGAATCGGGCGTGCGGGTGGCACGGGCCAACGCCCAGGGGCAGCGCGAATTTGTGGACGACGCGGGACGCGCCGCCGAGCTGCAACGGATTCAGGGCGTCATTGCCTCTGACTGCAAATAAAGCCGCTCAGTAGCCCGATTTGGCGCCGGGGCGCTTGCGGGCAAACAACCCCGCACTGCGCGCACCCTGCTGGCGAAACCGCTCGCGCCGCGCGGTTTTGGGGTCCACCTTCAGTGGGCGGTAGATTTCCACGCGGTCGCCGGCACACAGCACCTGCGCGGGGGTGGTCGCAGCACCCCAGATGCCAACGGCCAGCGCATCCGCCTGCAGTTCAGGGCAACGCTGCAACAAACCGCTGGCGTGGATGGCATCGCCCACGGTGCTGCCGATTGGCAAGGTGAGTGCAAGCGCCACCACCTCGCGTGGCCCCGGGGCATACACCACCTCAACCGACACGTCAGCAGCCGGTACGGGCTCAGCCATAGACCTGCTCAGCCCGCTTCACAAAAGCGTCCACCAGGCTGCCAGCTATTCTGTCGAACACCGGCCCCACCAGCATGGCCAGCGCGGCGTTGTCAAAGCCGTAGTTGAGCTGCAGCTCCACCCGGCAAGCCCGGCCCGCAGCGGCGTCGGTGGTGGGCCCGAGGGTGACAAAACGCCACTCGCCATCCAACTGCGAAAACGGCCCATCAACCAGTTGCAGGTGGATGCGCTCGACACCAAAGTGGGTGTTGCGGGTGGTGAAGCTTTGGCGGATGCCGCTGAAATGGATGCCCACCTCTGCCGTCATGCCGGTGGCGTCCTCGGCCAGCACTTTGGCGTGGCTGCACCACGGCAGAAAGGCCGGGTACGACGGCACGTCAGCGACGAGCCGGAACATTTCCTCGGCGCTGTACCAGATCAACACCGATTTTTGGACACTTTTCATGGGCAAGGCAGAGGGCTGTGGGGCCTTGAAATGGGGGCCGGTGCGGGCCACAAATTAGAATGGTGGGTTCGCGGGCAATTGTATTGAAGCCGTGAGCCCTCAACTGCCCCCCATGGTCAAGAAATCCGACGCCCCCGCACCGAAGAACACGCGCATTGCCGACAACAAGAAGGCTGCGTACAACTATTTCTTTGAAGAGCGCTTCGAGGCGGGCATGGTGCTGGAGGGCTGGGAAGTCAAGGCCCTGCGCGAAGGCAAGGTACAGCTCACCGACGGCTATGTGCTGATCCGCGACGGCGAGCTGTTTGTGCTGGGCTGCCAGATCCAGGCGCTGAAAACCGCGTCAACACACGTCAACCCCGATTCGGTGCGCACCAAGAAATTGCTGCTGCACAAGGCGGAGATCAAGCGCCTGGTGGGCAAGGTCGAGCAAAAAGGCTACACGCTGGTGCCGCTGAACCTGCACTGGAAAGCCGGCAAGGTGAAATGCGAGATTGCGCTGGCCAAGGGCAAGGCCGAGCACGACAAGCGCGACACGATCAAGGACCGCGAAGGCAAGCGCGAAGTAGAACGCGCGATGAAAAGCCGCCAGCGCTGACCGGCTTCAACCAAGCTGGCGCAACGGGTGCTGGTCGGCTGGCCAGGGGCTGTTGAAGAAAGCGGCCACATCGGCGGGCTGCACGTCTTCAATCTGCGCCGGGTTCCATTGCGGCTGGTGGTCTTTGTCAATCGCCAGCGCACGGATGCCTTCCACCGTTTCACTGGCGGCGCCGGGGCGCAGGTGAAAACACTGGTGGACCATGTCGCGCTCCATGCGCAACGCGTCGGCCAGGCCCATGCTGCGGCCCCGGCGGATTTGCGCCAGCACCACGTGCAACATCAGCGGTGAACGCTTGCGCAGCAGCGCCAGCGTGTCGCGCGCCCAGTCGCTGGCGTCTGCAGCCAGCGCGTCCACGATGGCTTGCACACTCGCCAGCCCGAACACCGCGTCGATCGCGGCATGGCCGGCCTTTTTGGCGGCGGGGGCGGCAAAACGGGTGCGCAGCCAATGTTCGACCGCCGCGCTGCTCTCGAACGGCGTGGCCACCAGCTTGTTCCAGATCACCGGCAGCTCGCCGGCGCTGACATGGCCGTCGGCCAGGCCCCAGGCGATGGCTTCTGCGCTGCCAATGGTCAGGCCGGTCAGGGCCAGGTACTCGCCCACGCGACCGGGGCAACGGCTCAGGAAATAGCTGCCACCCACGTCGGGAAACAGGCCAATGCCGGTCTCGGGCATGGCCATTTTGGTCCGCTCCGTCACCACCCGCAGGCTGGCGCCCTGGCTGATGCCCATGCCGCCGCCCATGACAATGCCGTCCATCAGCGCGATGTAGGGCTTGGGGTAGGTGGCGATCAGGTGGTTGAGGCTGTATTCCTCGGTGAAAAAGTCGCCCAGCGTGCTGTCGCCGGCCAACGCGGCGGCGTGGAAGAAGCGGATGTCGCCACCGGCGCAAAAGCTGCCAAAGGCATCTTCTTTGCCGGTGCCACGGACCACCACCGCCAGAACGGCCGGGTCGTCCCGCCATGCCTGCAGGGTGGCGGCGAGGGTGCGCACCATGCCCAGGGACAGGGCATTGAGCGCACGGGGCCGGTTCAGTGTGATGAGGCCGAGTTGTCCACGTACCTCGGCAATCACGTCGTTGGGGTGGTTGCCGGTGTTCATGGTCAGACTCTCTCGTGCATCACTTGGGGAAAACCGGGCCGCCGATCAGCGGCCTGCGCGCTTGCGTTCGCTCTCAGAGAGGTGGCGCTTGCGCAGGCGGATCGACTTCGGCGTGATTTCCACCAGCTCGTCGTCCTCGATGAACTCCACAGCGTACTCCAATGTTGCGTCAATGGGTGGTGTGATCTTGATCGCGTCTTCTTTGCCGGAGACACGGAAGTTGGTCAGCTGCTTGGTACGGGTGGCGTTGACCACCAGGTCGTTGTCGCGGCTGTGGATGCCGACGATCATGCCTTCGTACACCGGGTCGTTGGCGCGCACGAACATGCGGCCGCGGTCGTCGAGCTTGCCCAGGGCGTAGGTGAAAATTTCGCCCGCGTCCATGGAGATCAGCACGCCGTTCTTGCGACCACCGATCTCGCCTTTGTGCGCTTCATAGCTGTCGAAGATGTTGGAGATCAGGCCCGAGCCGCGGGTCAGGTTCAGGAATTCGTTGGTGAAGCCGATCAGGCCACGCGCCGGGATGCGGTATTCCAGGCGCACGCGGCCACGGCCGTCCGGCTCCATGTTGACCAGTTCGCCCTTGCGCTCGCCGAGCGCCTGCATCACGCCGCCCTGGTGCTGGTCTTCGATGTCGGCGGTGACCATCTCGATGGGCTCGTGCTTTTCACCGTTCACGTCGCGGTACACCACACGCGGCTTGCTCACCGCGAGTTCGTAGCCTTCGCGGCGCATGTTTTCCAGCAGGATGGTCAGGTGCAGTTCGCCCCGGCCCATGACTTCGAAAATGCCTTCTTCGTCGGTTTCCTTGACGCGCAGCGCCACGTTGTGCTGCAGCTCTTTTTGCAGCCGGTCCCAAATCTGGCGGCTGGTGACGTACTTGCCTTCACGGCCAGCCAGCGGGCTGGTGTTGACGCAAAAGTTCATCGTCAACGTCGGCTCGTCCACCTTGAGCATGGGCAGCGGTGCCGGGTTCAGCGGGTCGGTGACGGTGACGCCAATGCCAATGTCCGGAATGCCGTTGATCAGTACGATTTCACCGGGACCGGCCTCCAGCGCCTGCACACGCTCCAAACCCTGGAAGGTCAGCACCTGGTTGACGCGGCCCTTGACGGCCTTGCCGTCCGGCCCTTCCATCACCACCACGTCCATCATCGGCTTGATGGTGCCAGCGCTGATGCGGCCCACACCAATGCGGCCCACAAAGGTGGAAAAGTCGAGGGCGGAAATCTGCAGCTGCAGCGGCGCAGCCGGGTCACCGGTCTGGGCCGGCACATGCTTGAGCACGGTGTTGAACAGGGCCGACATGTCGGGGCCCCACTGCTCACCAGGGGCTCCCTCTTCCATCGACGACCAGCCGTTGATGCCGGAGGCATAGACCACCGGGAAATCGAGCTGCTCGTCGGTCGCGCCCAGCTTGTCGAACAAATCGAACGCGGCGTTGACGACGTAGTCCGGGCGGGCGCCGGGCTTGTCCACCTTGTTCACTACCAGAATCGGTTTGAGGCCCAGGGCCAGCGCCTTCTTGGTCACGAAGCGGGTCTGTGGCATCGGGCCTTCCTGCGCGTCGATCAGCAGCACCACACCGTCGACCATGGACAGGGCGCGCTCCACTTCACCGCCGAAGTCGGCGTGGCCGGGGGTGTCGACGATGTTGATGTGCGTGCCTTCCCAGGTCACGGCGCAGTTCTTGGCCA
>JAZKIY010000058.1:0-34704 GCA_040384665.1 Pseudomonadota bacterium | reverse complement strand
TGTGCACCATGTGCATTGGCGTCGGGCAGGGCATTGCGCTGGTGATTGAGCGGGTTTGAGCCCGCAGCCGAGAGACGCATGAATTTGCCCACCCATGAACTGGCGATGACGGTGTTGATGACACCGGACACCGCCAATTTTTCCGGCAAAGTGCATGGCGGCACCATCCTGAAGCTGTTGGACCAAGTGGCCTATGCCTGCGCCAGCCGCTACGCCGGGCGCTACGTGGTGACCTTGAGTGTGGACCAGGTCATGTTCCGCCAGGCCATTCAAGTCGGCGAACTGGTGAGCTTTCTGGCCTCGGTCAACCACACTGGAACCTCCTCCATGGAGGTGGGCATCCGGGTGGTGGCAGAAGACATCCGGGGCAAGCTCGTTCGCCATGTGAACAGCTGCTTTTTTACCATGGTCGCGGTGGACGACGACGGTCGCCCTGTGGCCGTACCGCCGCTCACCCCTTCCACCCCTGAGGCCCGCCGACGCTGTGCCGCCGCAGAAATTCGACGCGCCATGCGACGCGAGATGGAGACCCAGTTCTCCGCCATCCGCAGCGTGGACTGATTTTTATAAAAAGCGCATCAGTCGCTGATGAATGCAAACAATTAAGTTCGTCGGGTAGACGGCCCGTAAGTCCTTGATTTCTCTAAGCCACCGTCAAAAGCAATGTGGGTCGGAAAACGGTTCTGGCGCTTTCCCCCCAAGCGCCGACTGGCGAAGTCTGTCGAAACAGGGGCAGCTTATCGGCTGGCGCGATTCCCGACCCATGGTTGCCATGGGTCAACCAGATCGCCCAGCCGACGCACGGCTGTCCATCACAAGATGGTTCCGTCGTTCCCGAAAATCATCTTTTTCAGCGGATGCCAAGCCTGCCAAATCTTGAATGACAAGGCCGCCGTATCTGATCCTGAGCAATCCTCTGGACTGCAGTTTCTTCAGAGCCTCCCCGACGCTTTGACGAGACATCCCTGTCAGTTCTCCAATGTCTTTTTGCGACAAAGGAAGCTCGGGGCCCAAAAGTGGATGGAGTACCGGGTTGTACAGATTGGCTATTCCTCGGGAAACTCGGACCAAAGGATCGGTCATTCGATCAATCTCCAACAGCCTTAGATGCTGCGAAAGCCGCTCGGCGATCCGCAGCATGATCATGCGATTGAATCCAAGGCTTTCGTCCAGCAGCTGCTGCACCACTCCCGCGGGGATGAGCCGCACCCGACTGGCCCGCACAGCAATGAGGTCATAAGTTCGGCTGGTCTGTCTGACGATAGAACCTTCACCGATCCAACTTCCCTTTGGCACACATGCCAGCAACACTTTTTTACCCGAGCCTTGGCGTATCTGTGCTTTTAGAAGGCCTTGAATCACGCCAACCCATTCAACTGCTGGCGTTCCATGCCTCCCCACCAACTCACCCGGTTCGAAGCGCCGCTCGCGGCTGGACAGCACGAGTCGGCGTCGCGCGCATTCGGTCAACTCGTCCAGCCACGGCGCGCATGCAGCAAATGCCCCCGCCTGGAAAGCCTGTTCGCTGCCGCCATCAAGTCTCGAATCACCGGTATCGGTCATGCGATTGAAGTCATGTCAGAGTGACGCAACTCGTTTGTTATTGGCTGCTCTTTCGTGCTGCATCAAGCGTGATGCGTGAAAAGAGGGCACGCACTTCGACATTGGTCGACTCTCCGGCGACTTGAGAACAGTACCGCCAGAACTCCGCCGGGACGGCGGCATCGAAACGAATTGCAGCATCCAGACGAATCAAGGCCAACCTCTTGTGTTTCATGTCAATGCTTCGCTTCAGCAAAGAGAGCGCGCTCTCTTGTTTCAGGTTTCGGCCGGCTTCACAACCGCTGAATCGCGCGCTTAAGCGCAGGCTGCGTTTCAATGACCTTACGTATTCGCGCGACATTTCTTCTCCGAAAGCGTGGCAGTTTAGTAAGGTCAGAACCATTTCTCAATGTCCAAAAGCTCTCCATTCGGTGAGCGAATCGGACACTAGCGCCACCGTATTGGGCTGCTGCTGGTTTCGCGGACACCTTGTTAAGGCGCATGGACTGCCGTGAGAACGCGACTGCAATGGCTTGCACACACTTCAATTCATGCATCCGAGCAGCCCCGAGAAAAATTGGCAACTTTCTTCAAGCGGAATCGACAGGGGTTAGCAACTTCTTATGAGCGGCCAGCATGAGCACCCTCGGCATCTATTCGTTTGTCTCCTTGCACTGGTCTGTCTAAGTGCATTGCGGCAATCAAGACTCCCACCCAAAGTTCAACGTTACCCTAGCGATTCGATGTCAGGTAAGACCTGAATTTCACGTCAGGGCACGCAGAAGTCTGATTTGGAAGCTGAGTCTTAACGCGGGTTGACTGTGCAAATGTTGCGCATCACGGAAGGCGCAATGGGTTGCCAATGCTGGCCCAAATATGGGTTCGCGGCCAGGTGCTGCTGTTTTCTTTTATTCCACCGTGACCGATTTGGCCAGGTTGCGTGGCTTGTCGACATCGGTGCCGCGTGCGCAGGCTGTGTGGTACGCCAACAGTTGCAGTGCCACCACGTGCAGCAGCGGTGACAGCGCGCCGTAGTGTTCGGGCAGGCGAATCACGTGGATGCCTTCGCCGTTCTCGATGCGGGTGTCGCCGTCGGCAAACACATACAGCTGGCCGCCACGGGCGCGCACTTCCTGCATGTTGCTCTTGAGTTTTTCCAGCAAGTCGTCGGCCGGGGCGATGGTGACCACGGGCATGGCCGCATCGACCAGCGCGAGCGGGCCGTGTTTGAGTTCACCGGCCGGGTAGGCCTCGGCGTGGATGTAGGTGATTTCCTTGAGCTTGAGGGCGCCTTCCAGCGCAATCGGGTAGTGGCGGCCACGGCCCAGGAACAGCGCGTTCTGTTTGCTGGCAAAGGCCTCTGACCAGGCGATGATTTGTGGCTCCAGCGCCAGCACCGACTGCACCGCCACCGGCAAGTGGCGCAGGTTGCGCAGCGCGGCCATTTCGCCGCGCTCAGGCAGTTTGCCGCGCAGCTTGGCCATCACCAGCGTCAACAAAAACAGCGCCACCAGCTGGGTGGTGAAGGCCTTGGTGGAGGCCACGCCAATTTCCACCCCGGCGTGGGTGATGAAGGCCAGCTTGCACTCACGCACCATGGCGCTGGTGGCGACGTTGCAGATGGTCAGCGTGTGTTCCATGCCGAGGCTGCGGGCGTGCTTCAGTGCCGCCAGCGTGTCGGCGGTTTCACCGCTCTGGCTGATGGTGACGACCAGCGTTTTGGGGTCGGGCACACTTTCGCGGTAGCGGTATTCGCTGGCCACTTCCACCTGGCAGGGCAGCTTGGCAATGCTCTCCAGCCAGTATTTGGCGGTCAGTCCGGCGTAGCTGCTGGTGCCGCAAGCGAGGATCAGCACCTTGTCGATCTGGCCAAACACCGCCTCTGCCTCGGCACCAAACAGCGCGGGTGTGATGCCGGCCACGCCTTCCAGCGTGTCGGCAATCGCGCGGGGCTGCTCGAAGATTTCCTTCTGCATGTAATGGCGGTAGGGGCCGAGTTCGGCCGCGCCGCTGTGGGCATGCACCGTTTTCACGTCGCGCTGCACGGGGTGCTCCTGGCGGTTGAACACCGCGAGCTGGCCGAGCTGCAGGTCCACCACGTCGCCTTCGTCGAGGTAGACGATCTGGTTCGTCACACCGGCCAGTGCCATGGCGTCGCTGGCGAGGAAGTTCTCCTGGCCGTCCTCACCGACGCCGACGATCAGCGGTGAGCCAGCGCGCGCGCCCACCACCCGCTGCGGCTCGTCCTGGCAGAACACCGCAATCGCATAGGCGCCGTGCAGTTGCTTGACGGTGGCTTGCACGGCGGCCAGCAGATCGCCTTGGTAGAGGCTGTCGATCAGATGGGAGATGACTTCGGTGTCGGTCTGGCTCAGGAACACATAGCCCTTGGCCTGCAGGTCTTTGCGCAGTTCGTCGTGGTTTTCAATGATGCCGTTGTGGACCAAGGCGATGCGACCCGGCTGTTGCGCGGCCTGCGCGCCAGGGCCATGGCTGAAATGCGGGTGGGCGTTGTGCACCGCCGGCGCACCGTGGGTGGCCCAGCGGGTGTGGGCAATGCCGGTTGTGCCTTCGATGTGATCGGTGCCGACCTGTTCCAGCAGCTCTGCCACGCGCGAGGTGCTGCGCGCGCGCTGCAGGGTGCTGGGTGCGCCGGGTGTGGCGCCAGGGCGTTGAATCGCCACGCCACACGAGTCGTAGCCGCGGTACTCCAACCGCTGCAGGCCCTGCACCAGGATGGGAACGATGTTGCGCTTGGATACCGCGCCGACGATGCCGCACATGGCTAGCTCCGAAAGTTGAAGGGTGGATGTTAGGTGACTGCGACCGGCTAGGGCTTTTGCTTCACCGGCCGCTGCCAGTTGGCAATGCTCGCCTGCTTGCCGCGCGCCACGCTCAAAGCGCCCGGCGGTGTGCTCTTGGTGATGGTGGAGCCGCCCCCCACCGTGCCGCCCGCGCCCAGCGTGACCGGGGCCACCAGCACGCAGTTGCTGCCGACGTGCACGTCGGCCTCGATCACCGTGCGGTGCTTGTTGGCGCCGTCGTAGTTGGCGGTGATGCTGCCGGCGCCAAAATTCACCCGCTCGCCCACGGTGGCGTCGCCCAGGTAGGCAAGGTGGTTGGCTTTGGCGCCGTCGGCCAAGGTCGAGTTCTTCACCTCGACAAAATTGCCAATGTGCACGTCGGCCCCCAGTTGCGCGCCGGGCCGCAGCCGGGCGAACGGGCCCACCAGCGCGCCAGCACCGACCGTCACGCCCAATTTCTCGCCGTCGATGTGGGTAAACGGGTGGATCACCGCGCCCGCGGCAATGCGGGCGTTGGCCACCACGCAGTTGGCGCCAATGCGCACGTTGTCGGCGAGTTCGACGCGGCCTTCAAAAACGCAGTTGACATCGATTTCCACGTCTTGCCCGCACCGCAGTTCGCCCGGCACGTCCAGCCGCGGGTCGGCCCGCACGTCCAGCCGCGCCGGGTCGGCCAGCCGCACGCCCTGGGCCAGCAACGCATCGGCCAGCCGCCGCTGCCAGGCGCGTTCCAGTTCGGCCAGCTGCGCCGGGCTGTTGATGCCCGTCACCTGCAGCGCGTCCGAAATGGCGTGGGCCCGCACCGGCACACCGTCGGCCACCGCAAAACGCACGATGTCGGTCAGGTAGTACTCCTGCTGCGCGTTGTCGTTGGTCAGCCGCGCCAGCCAGCCTTTCAGCAGCCGCGCGGGCAGTGCCATGATGCCGCTGTAGATTTCGCGGATGGCGCGCTGCGCGTCGTTCGCGTCTTTGTGCTCGACGATGGCCGCCACCCGGGCGTCGCCATGCGCCACGTCGCGCACGATGCGGCCATAGCCGGTCGGGTCGGGCAGTTCCACGGTGAGCAGCGCCACCTGCTGGCCGGCGCTCAAGGCCAACAGCGCACGCAGCGTGTCGGGCTGGATCAGTGGCACGTCGCCCGAGAGGATCAGCACCGTGCCGTCGTCGGGCAGGGCGGGCACCGCCTGCTGCACCGCATGCCCGGTGCCCAGTTGTGGCTCCTGGCGCACAAATTTCACCTCGAACGTGCCCTGAGCCCAGGCAGAACCTGTCAGTGCTGCTTCTACTTCCATAGCGCCGTGACCGGTGATCACCACCACCCGCCGGGCTGCCAGCGCGGCCGCCGTGGCCACCACATGGCCCAGCATCGGTCTGCCCGCCAGGCGGTGCAGCACCTTGGGACGCTGGCTTTTCATGCGCGTGCCTTTGCCCGCCGCCATGATCACCACGTCAAGCGCAGGGATGCCAATGTGGTCTATGGTGTTGCTCATGCGCCTGTTTCCCCGTGTTGGTTCTGCTGTTTTTGCCATTATCGGTTTGCTGGGCGTGGCCCTGCTGTCTGCGTGCGGCGCGCCCACCCTTGTCTACAACAACGCGCCCGAGCTGGTGCACTGGTGGCTCGACGGCTATGTGGACCTCGACACCGCCCAGTCGGTGCAGGTGCGCAGTGAGCTGGCCGACATCCAGCAATGGCACCGCCAGACCGAATTGCCCCGCCTCGCCACGCTGCTCCGCAGCACTGCCCAGCGCATGCCCGAGCCGCTCACCGCCGATGCGGTCTGCAGCGTTTATGCAGAGGTGCTGGCCTCGGGCGAACGCCTGAGCGTGAAGGCAGAGCCGGCCGTGGTGGCACTGGCCGCCAGCCTCACCCCCGCACAGGTGCAGCAACTGGAACGCAAGTACGCCAAAAGCAATGCCGATTACCGCGCCAAATGGCTGGGCGGCAGCGCGACCGACATGAAAGAACGGCGTTACACGGAATTGCTGGACCGCGCCGAATCCGTCTACGGCCGCCTGGCCGCACCGCAGCGCGACCTGTTGCGCCAGCAGGTGCTGCGCGCCACCTTTGACGCCCAGACCACCTACGCCATTCGGGTGCGACACCAGCAGGACGCGGTGCAGGTACTCCAGCAAATTGCGCAGACCAAGCCGGGCCTCACCACCACCCGCGACAGCATGCGTGCTTTGCTGGCCCGCCGCCTGCGCGCGCCCGACGCCGCACAGCGCCGCTATGCCGATGCCTTGGTGCAAGACGGGTGTGCCGGTGTGGCCGTGGTGCACAACAGCACCACGCCCGCGCAGCGCGCACAGGCCGCCCGCAAGCTCAACAGCTATGCCGACGACGCCATGAAGCTGGCGCGGCGCGGGGTGTCCTAGCCAGCCGATTCGAGGCTGAAACGCGCGCTGCTGTCCTGCCCCAGCAGCGTCACCAGCTGCGGCAATGCCGCGGCCAGCGCTGGTTTCAGGCTGAACGGCGGGTTGACGATGAACATGCCACTGGCCGTCAAGCCAGGGCGCTGGGCTTTTTCACCGGAATTGACCTTGTCGGTCGCCAGTGGCGGCTTGCCGGATTTGATCGCCAGCGTGGCGTGCAGCCAGGGCTTGCCAGCTTTGGTGGCAATGGTTTTCAGGCGGCGCGGCAAATCGTGCGCTTCGGGCCGGGGAATCACCGGGTACCAGACAGCGTAGGTGCCGGTGGCAAAGCGCTTCAGCGCGTCCGCCGCCAGGGTCAGCACCCGGGCGTAGTCGGTTTTCATCTCGTAGCTCGGGTCGCACAGCACCAGCGCACGGCGTGCCGGCGGTGGGATGAATTTTTTCAGGCCCTCAAAACCGTCTTCCGCCAGCACCGCAATCTGCCGCCCGGCTTCCAGTTGGGCGATGTTGCCCGCCAGCGCGCGGCTGTCGGCCGGGTGCAGCTCGAACAGCTTGAGTTTGTCCTGCGCCCGCAGCAGCTGGTGCACCACAAACGGCGAGCCGGGGTAGACCTTGACCTGGCCGCTGCTGTTGAAGGAGCGCACCAGATCGAGGTAGTCCTGCAATGCGGGCGCTATGGTTTCAGTAGCTACACCGCTAGCTTTCACTAGGGCTTGGGCAATATTTGGCTGTAAAAACAGGCGCAACACGCCTTCACTGGCCTCGCCGCTGGTGCTGGCGTAGTCGCCGTCCAGCCGGTACAACCCGGCGCCGGCATGGGTGTCAACCACCGTCAGCGGCGCCTCTTTTTCGGTCAGGTGCTTGAGCATGGCCACCAGCACGGTGTGCTTGAGCACGTCGGCGTGGTTGCCGGCGTGGAAGGCGTGGCGGTAACTGAACATAGACTGGGATGGTAACCGTTGCGCCGGGCCGAACCGCCCGCTGGGTGACAGCTTCTTGCACTGCGCCCTCGATTCTTCGTATAATCCAAGGCTTCGCAGCGCTTTTGTGGCTCCGCGGCGAAGATTGCCTAAGGCCCCGTGCCTGGGCAATAAACCTACCTAAGAGATTCCCGTCAGAGGAAAACCGACCGTAGAAAAGAGCCCGCCAAACCCTCTTTACAGAGAAAACTCATGACCAAAACCTTCAGCGCCAAACCCGCTGACGTGGTGCACGAGTGGTTTGTGATTGACGCGACCGACAAGGTCCTCGGACGAGTAGCCAGCGAAGTTGCTCTCCGTTTGCGCGGCAAACACAAGGCCATTTACACGCCTCACGTCGATACCGGTGACTTCATCGTCATCATCAACGCAGCCCAGCTGCGCGTCACCGGCGCCAAGTCGACCGACAAGATTTACTACCGCCACTCGGGTTACCCCGGCGGTATTTCGTCCACCAACTTCCGCGACATGCAGGCCAAGTTCCCTGGCCGCGCACTCGAGAAGGCTGTCAAGGGCATGCTGCCCAAGGGCCCGCTCGGCTACGCCATGATCAAGAAGCTCAAGGTGTATGGCGGTGCCGAGCACCCCCACACCGCCCAACAGCCTAAAGTGCTGGCAATCTAAGGAGCCTTGAGATGATTGGTGATTGGAACAATGGCACCGGCCGTCGCAAATCGAGCGTCGCCCGTGTGTTTCTGAAAAAAGGCTCCGGCCAGATCGTCGTGAACGGCAAGGACATTCAAGCGTTCTTTGGCCGCCAGACCTCGATCATGATCTGCAAGCAACCGCTGTACCTGACGAACCACGCTGAAACGTTTGACATCATGGTCAACGTGCACGGCGGCGGCGAATCCGGCCAGGCCGGTGCAACCCGCCACGGTATCACCCGCGCCCTGATTGACTACGACGCCACGCTCAAGCCGATGCTGAGCCAGGCTGGTTTTGTCACCCGCGACGCCCGTGAAGTCGAGCGTAAAAAGGTCGGTTTGCACGGCGCCCGCCGCCGCAAGCAGTTCTCGAAGCGCTAAAACGCACCTTGGCACCACGTGTGCCAACGCCCAAAGCCGCCACAAGGCAACTTGTTGCGGCTTTGTGCTTTCGCGGGCTTTACAGCGCCACCGCTGGCTTGGCCTACACTGCAGACCCTACCGCTGACACCCACCACCTGCCCATGCGCTTTCGTCTGCTCCGCCGCCGCCTGACCATCAGCGCCCCGCGCATGGCCGTGCGCAGCGCCTTGCCCTGGCCACTGCGCTGGGTGCTGCTGGCGCTGGTGCTGGGTTTTTGCGCGGCCATTGGCCTGTGGGCCTTCGAATTCGGCAAGCACATTGCCGGCCTGGACCATGACCGGCAACTGGAACTGGAAGGCCTGCGCACTGAGGTGCAAAAGCTCCGGGCGGAGCGTGTCCTGATCACCCAGCAAGCCGGCAACACCACCAGCAGCCTGCTGATGGCAGAAAAGGTGGCGCAGGAGAAGCTGGTGCAGCAGATTCGCCAGCTGGAAGCCGACAACCGCACTCTGCGCGACGACCTCGGTTTTTTTGAGCAACTGGTGCCGCTGGCCGCTGGCCAGAGCCTGAACGTGCGCAGCCTGCAGGCCGAGGTGCTGGGCGGCACGCAGCTCAAGTGGCAGGTGTTGGTGATTCAGGCGGCGCGCAAGGCGCCACAGTTCGACGGCATGCTGGAGATCACGCTGTCTGGCACGCTGAACAACAAGCCCTGGAGCATGCCGTTGCCCGGCGGTGCACAAAAACTGCAGTTTCGCCAGTACCAGCGCATGGAAGGGCTGGTGGACCTGCCAGCACAAGCCGTGGTAAAAACAGTGTCGGTCAAGGTGCTGGAAGGCACGTCCACCCGTGCGCTGCACAGCGTCACACTTTAGGAGACAGCCATGTTCAACCGCAAGAAACAGCCCCCGATCAAGAGCCTGATCGCCGTTGACAGCACCATTCAGGGCCACATCAGCTTTGGCGAAGGCCTGCGCATCGACGGCAAGGTGCACGGCAACGTGCTGGCGATTGAAGGCCGGCCGAGCATTCTGGTGATCTCCGAGACGGCGGTGGTGACGGGCGAAATCCACGCCGACCACGTCATCATCAACGGCCAGATCACCGGCCAGGTCAACGCCTCTGAGTTGCTGGAGCTGCAGCCCACCGCGCGGATCGATGGCGATGTGAACTACCGCGCACTGGAAATGCACCAGGGTGCGCTGATCACGGGCCGTCTGCAGCCGATGCAGACACCCGAGGAAAAACCGGCGTTGACGCTGGCCTCGAGCAACGCGGCATAGCCCCGCTGCCATCGCAGTTGCTCAAACCGGGGTAATATCCCACTATTCCCCTCGGAGAAACCCATGAGTGCCCTCGCCCAAGACATCCAGACCGCCATGCCGGTCCCCATCGTGTTCACCGACAGTGCCGCTGCCAAAGTGGCCGACCTGATTGCCGAAGAAGGCAACCCGGAACTGAAGCTGCGGGTGTTTGTGCAGGGCGGCGGCTGTTCCGGCTTCCAGTACGGTTTCACCTTTGACGAAATCACCAACGAAGACGACACCACGATGACCAAGAACGGGGTCTCGCTGCTGATCGACGCGATGAGCTACCAGTACCTGGTGGGCGCAGAAATCGATTACAAGGAAGACCTGCAGGGCGCGCAGTTCGTGATCAAGAACCCGAACGCCACGTCCACCTGCGGCTGTGGTTCGAGCTTCTCGACCTGATTTTTCTCTGACTTAAACGGGGTAGACAGCCCCGAGAACGCGGGCGCCTTGGGCGCCCGTTGCTTTTGGCAGGTTGCCGGGCAGGCCGAGCCATGTCTGCCGCGCCAGCCAGGCAAAACCGGTCGCCTCGACCTGTTGCGGGGGCACGCCCTTGTCCGCCGAGGTGCAGACAACCAGTTCCGGAAGGTGGGCCTGCAGGCGCCGCACCAGGTGCGTGTTGAGCGCGCCGCCACCACACACCACCAGTTCTTTCGTGCCAGCGCCAAAACGGCGCAGGTCGGCCACGATGCTGGCGACGGTCAGCTCGGCCAGGGTGGCCTGCACGTCGGCGGGCGGCAGCGCGGCAAACGCCGTCCGCTTTGTCGCCAGCCAGTCCGGGTTGAACAGGTCGCGCCCGGTGCTTTTGGGCGGTGGTTTCTGAAAGTACGCCTCGTCCAGCAGCGCTGCCAGCAGCGGCGCATGCACCTGCCCACTGGCCGCCCAGGCGCCGCCGGCGTCAAAAGGCTGGCCGGTGTGCTGCTGGCACCAGTGGTCCATCAGTGCGTTGGCGGGGCCGCAGTCAAAACCCTTCACGCCGCCATCGGTGTCAATCAAGGTCAGGTTGGCGATGCCGCCGAGGTTCAGCGCCGCCAGCGGCACGCCGGGCTGGCCGAACAGCGCCTGGTGAAAACCGGGCGCCAGCGGGGCCCCTTGGCCACCGGCGGCCAGGTCGCGGCTGCGAAAGTCGGCCACCACGCGGATGCCGGTGTGTTCTGCCAGCAGGGCCGGGTTGTTGATCTGCCATGTGTAGCCGGTGCCGTCGAATTCACCGGGGCGGTGCCGCACCGTCTGGCCGTGGGCGCCAATGGCTTGTACTTCGCGTGCGGCCACGCCGCTCTGCGCCAGGACGGCCGTGACAACATGGGCATAGACCCGCACCAGCGCATTGGCGGCCAGTGCGGCGCGGTGCAACTCGTCGTTGCCTGGGGTGTTGAGTGCCAGCACTTCGGCGCGGAGCGCTGCGTCAAACGGGGCGCTGGCATGGGCCAGGATGCGGGGCCTGCCGCCCGCGCGCAGGCTGGAAAAATCGGCCAGCACACCGTCTACGCCGTCGAGCGAGGTGCCTGACATCAGGCCAATGAACAAATCGGTCATGGCGGGATGGTAGTGGTTGCAGCAGTTACAGGTACAACACCTGCAGCGTCTGCCATTGGCCAAAGGCGGGGGCGTGGGCGGGCCAGGCGGCGGCGTTGGGCACGTCGCGCACGCCGGCCAGCCAGAGGTTGGCCGCACGGATGACGCCGGCGTGGGTCAGCCAGACCCCATTGTCGGCCTGCGTGTCCTGCAGCGCTGCGCCCACCCGCTGCAACACCGCATGGGCCGATTCGCCGCCGCCTGGCCGGTGGTGGCCGAAGTTGGCGACCCAGGCGTCGATGGCGGGCTGGCCGATGGCTTCCCAAGCTTGCCCTTCCCAGCTGCCAAAAGCCATTTCTGCGAGTCGGGGGTCTGTTTTTGAAGCCAAATCGGGCCTGAGCCCTAGCAGAATCTTGCGAAGTTGCTCACATCTTTGTAGCGGTGAGCAGCGCACCAAGGCGGCCTGTGGCAGGGCTTGCGCGAGCCGTTCGGCGCACGCCTGCGTGGCCTGTGCATCTGCCGGCACGTCGAGCGCGCCGTAGCAAACACCGGGGGGCACCAGCGGCTGCGCGTGCCGGACCAGCCAGAGTTGCATGGGGTGCTGCGACGTGTGTCAGCTGGCCAGCGCCGCGCCGATGTAGAAGGCGATCTCGCACACCTGTTGCGTCGCGCCCAAGCCGTCGCCCGTGAAGCCGTGCAGGCGGCGGGCGAGCAGCCGGCCCATCCAGACCAGAGCCGCCACCAGCGCCAGCAGCGACGCCACCAGCGTGGCCGGGTCCAACTCCACGGCCGACAGCGCCATCGCGCCCAGGCACCAGGCCGCGCCCACCCACAGGCTGCGCGTGCTGACGGTCTCGGCCAGCGGCTTGGACTTGCTGCCGGCCGCGTCGCCCACGTGGGGCAGCACCGCGATCAGCAGCAGCGGCGCGCCGCGCGACAGCACGTGCGCCAGCCAGATCAGCACGCAGGCGCGGGTGGCGTCTTCGCCGGTGAGGGTGCTGTCGCCCAGCAGTGCCAGCACCGCGCACTTGGTGCCAATGGCCAGCACCAGCGCCAGCGCGCCAAAGGCACCCACGCGCGAGTCTTTCATGATCTCGAGTGCGCGGTCGCGGTCATAACTGCCGCCCAAGCCATCGGCGATGTCGGCCAGTCCGTCTTCGTGGAAGGCGCCGGTCAGCAGCACGGTGGCGACGGTGCTGAGTGCGGCCGCCAGCAGCGGGGCGAACACCGAGCCGGGCAGCAGCACGATGAACACGCCGTACACCACCGCCGCCACCGCCCCGACCAGCCAGCCGACACCGGGGAAGTGCGCCGCGCTGGCCCGCAGCATGGCCGGGCTGTAGCCCACCCACTCGGCCAGCCGCCCGGTGATGGGGATGCGGGTGAAGAACTGCAGCGCCAGCAGGTAGTGGCGCACGAAGCCGGCAGAACCGGTGTGGGGTGGCGCGTCAGACACCGGTTGCCCCTGCCACGATGTGCTGCAAGCAGGCCGGGCACAGGCAGCCCTGCCAGACGGTGCCATCGGCCTGGGCCATGGCCTGTGTGAGCTGTGCGCGCGGCAGCTGGGGCAGGGTGGTGCACCAGCAGGGCGCTGCGTCGGCCATGCCGCAGTGGAACGCTGCGCCGCAGCGCTCGCACGCCGATGCGGGGAGAAGGGCGGGCGTGCTCACGCGCGCAGAAACAGTTGGTAGACCGGGTTGCGGGTTTCCTCGACATAGGGGTAACCCAAGGTGTCGAGGAACAACACAAAGGCCTTGTCGTCGGCGGCGGGCACCTGCAGGCCGACCAGGATGCGGCCATAGTCGGCGCCCTGGTTGCGGTAGTGGAACAAGCTGATGTTCCAGCCCGGTTGCATCAGGCTCAGGAACTTCAGCAGCGCACCGGGGCGCTCGGGGAATTCAAAGCGCAGCACCCGCTCGTCTTTGGCCAGCGACGTGTGGCCACCGACCATGTGGCGCACATGCTCCTTGGCCAGCTCGTCGTGCGTCAGGTCCAGCGCCTTGAAGCCGTTTTTGCTCAGGGTGGTGGCGATCTTTTTGCTCTCGCCCTTGCCGTGGGTGGTGAGGCCAACGAACACATGCGCCTTGGCCGCGTCGCTGATGCGGTAGTTGAACTCGGTGACCGAGCGCGGCGCGCCCGGCAGGTTGCCGATCAGTTCGCAAAAACGGCGGAAACTGCCGCGTTCTTCGGGAATCGTCACCGCGAACAGCGCCTCGCGTTCCTCGCCCACCTCGGCGCGCTCGGCCACAAAGCGCAGCCGGTCGAAATTCATGTTGGCGCCGCACAGAATGGCGGCATAGGTCTCGCCCTTGGTCTTGTGCTGGGCCACGTACTGCTTGATGGCCGCCACCGCCAGCGCACCGGCGGGCTCGACGATGCTGCGGGTGTCCACAAACACGTCTTTGATCGCGGCACAGACGGCGTCGGTGTCCACCGTCATGAACTCGTCCACCAGCGTGCGGCTGATGCGGAAGGTTTCTTCGCCCACCAGCTTCACCGCCGTGCCGTCGGAGAACAGGCCCACGTCGCTGAGCGTGACGCGTTTTTTGGCCGAGACCGACTGGATCATGGCCGACGAGTCGTTCATCTGCACGCCAATCACCTTGATCTCGGGCCGCACCGCCTTGATGTAGTTGGCCACGCCGCTGATCAGACCGCCGCCGCCAATCGCCACAAACACCGCGTCGAGCCGGCCCTGGTGCTGGCGCAGCATCTCCATCGCGATCGTGCCCTGGCCGGCGATCACGTCCGGGTCGTCAAACGGGTGCACAAACGTCAGGCCGTGTTTTTTCTCCAATGCCGCCGCGTGGGTGTAGGCGTCGGAGTAACTGTCACCGGACAGCACCACCTCGCCACCGAGCGCCTGCACCGCGTCGATCTTGAGCCGGGGTGTGGTGGTCGGCATCACGATCACCGCACGGGTGCCCAGCTTGCTGGCGCCCAGGGCAACGCCCTGCGCGTGGTTGCCGGCCGAAGCGCAGATCACGCCTTTTTTCAGCTGCGCGGGTGTCAGCTGCGCCATCTTGTTGTACGCGCCGCGCAGCTTGAAGCTGAACACCGGCTGCTGGTCTTCGCGCTTCAACAGCACCGTGTTGTTCAGCCGGCGGCTCAGGTTGTTGGCCGGCTCCAGGGCCGATTCCACCGCCACGTCGTAGACACGGGCGGTCAGGATCTTTTTCAGGTAATCGGCCGGGCTCAGTGCAGCGGCACGTGTTGGTTTGGTCATAGGTCCCTCTGCCACCGATGATAGTGGAGGGCTCTGACCCCAAGCGGGTTGGCCCGGGCCCAAGAAAAAAGCCCCAAGTCTTGCGACTTGGGGCTGAATCCACCAAGAGGAGGTGGAGGAGACAATCGGTGCGTAACAATTACGCCATGGACAAAGTATAGCCAGCCTTTGCTGCGACGCAACATTGTTTTTAGGTGTGCGCCCCCATTTGCTGAAAATTACGGGAATAGTTCACTAAAACGGGCGCTTGCCCGGCCCAAACCACCACTTTTGTTAAGGAATATCTTCCATGGAATGCACAGTCAGCTGGACCGGCGCCACCGGCGCACGCTCGGGAATGGGTTTTCTGGCCGAAACCGGCAGCGGTCACACGCTGCTGATGGACGGCGCCCCCGACGCCGTCAAGCCCGAAAACGGTGGCCAGAACCTGGCACCGCGGCCGATGGAAACCGTGTTGGCCGGCACCGGCGGCTGCACCGCCTACGACGTGGTGTTGATCCTGAAGCGCGGCCGGCACGATGTGCGGGGCTGCAGCGTGAAGCTCACCAGCGAGCGGGCAGACACAGACCCGAAGGTGTTCACCAAAATCCACATGCAGTTCACCGTCACCGGCAAGGGCATTCCGGCCAGCGCGGTGGAGCGGGCGATTGCCATGAGCCACGAGAAATACTGCTCGGCCAGCATCATGCTGGGCAAAACGGCGGCCATTTCCACTGGTTTTGAGCTGGTTGAGGG
Source organism: Pseudomonadota bacterium (assembly GCA_040384665.1). GTDB lineage: Bacteria > Pseudomonadota > Gammaproteobacteria > Burkholderiales > Burkholderiaceae_C > PCRC01. The sequence continues at coordinate 19,212 of JAZKIY010000058.1, read as the reverse complement.
TTAAATCGGCCCCAAGCCCTGGTGAAACCTGGCGAATCAGCTATTGAAAATATAGCTGATTTGGCCTGTGTCAGGCCAATGGCGCGGCACCGTCAGCCGCCCAGTCCGCCCAACAAGCCGGCGAGTGGGTTGTCGGTGGCCGCTGCGCCGGCTGGGCTGGCGCCGATGGGCAGTGGTGTTGCACTGAGCAGGCCCGTCAGGCCACCCAAACCACCCGCACCGCCCAGTCCAGAGACCGGGGCTGACGGCTGACCGCTGTCGAGGGGTTGCCCGTTGTCGCCAAGTTCGCCGCTGGGCGCGCCGTTGCTGCCCGTGCCGCCACCCATTGCCGCCCCACCGCCGAGCAAGTCGCCGAGCGCGGGCAGACCCGACAGCAGGCCACCGAGGCCTGACGGCGTGCCGCCACCGCTGCCGCCATCCCCCGTGTCCGGGCCTGTCGGGCCGGCGGTCGGGTCGGTGGTGTTCGTCGGGCCAGTGGCGCCTGTGGGCGCCTCGGTTGGGCTGGTGGCGCCAGTGGGGCCCGTCCCGCTGTCTGTTGTGCCCGTGGCCCCTGTGCCACCGGTTGGGCCTGAGGCGCCGCCCGTGGGGCCGGTCGGCGCCACCACACCGCTGCCGCCAGTGCTTCCGGGCGTGGTGCCCGTCGCGCCACTGGGGGTGCTGGACGGGTCATCGCCGTTGTTGCCATTGGCGAGCACGCCCCCCAGCAACAACAGGCCCAACACACCGCCACCAACAACGAGGCTGTCGTCACCCGCAGGGTTGGCGCCTTGTTTGCGCACCGCCACCGCGGTGTTGCCCTCGGGCGGTGCGGTGGCAAAGAGCAAGTCGCCCGACACCAGTTCCACATCCACCTGTTGCACACCCGGAGACAGCGGCCTGGCGCCAAGCACGGCTTCCGTGCCGCCGGTGAACACACCCGCAAGGGGGGGCTGGTTCGCACCGTCTGGCCCAGGGAACACCACGTTGGCGCTGCCGTTCGGGGGCACCGTCAACCGGTCGCCCACGCGCAGGATGCCCGGCCCTTCCACCGGAATGCGCACGCCGTCCCGGACCACCGTGGTGCCGGCCGTGGCGTCGGTGAGGGTGCCCAACTCATTGGGGTCCACAGCCGTGACGCCCCGTGCTGGCCGGGCCTCGGCCAACAGGAAGCCGCCCGATGGCGCTGGAGAAGTTGTGATCAACGGTGCGTCGGACGACATGGTGGGCTCCAGAGTGGGGTGGCCAAGGTGGCCGAATTTCGCGATTATCGTGCGCCGTCAGACCCGGTGCGCCACCGTGGTCATGAGTTTGGCGGCGGCGCGCATCAGGCCCTGAACCGGGGCTGGCAGCGTGGCCGCCCCGGCGTGCTGGGCTTCCTGTGCGTGGCGGGCTTCGTCGTCTTTCATCTGCGCCACGATGGCGCGCGACGCGTGGTCGTCCACTGGCAGACGTGTCATGTGGTTGTCCAGGTGCGCTTCCACCTGCTGTTCTGTTTCCACCAGAAAACCCAGGCTCACGCGGTCGCCCAGCCGACCTGCGAGCAGGCCGAGGCCAAATGCACCGGCGTACCAGAGCGGGTTCAGCAGACTGGGCCGGGCGCCCAGTTCGTCCAGCCGCTGGCGGGTCCAGGCGAGGTGGTCGGTTTCTTCCAGCGCGGCCTCGGTGTACTGGGCCCGCAGGGTCGCGTCGCGGGTGGCCAGGGCCTGGGCGCTGTAGAGCGCCTGGGCGCAGACCTCACCCACATGGTTCACCCGCATCAGCGCGCCCGACAGGGCTTTGTCCGCCGGGCTGAGTGGCTGGGTGGCCTCGGCCGTGGGCTCTGCCACGGTGGGACAGGCACGGCGTGCCCGGGGTGTGGCAAACAGGGTGCGCAAGGCCACGTCGGCGGCGTTCAGGTAGGCGTCCATCACAGGTCCTCGAAAGCGTTCATGGGAAGTATGTCAAGCCAGTGAAGCGGTGCATCGAAACAACGTTTGAGCCGTGACTTTTTCATCTTGCTGCGGCGCCGTCCCAAAGCGTTGGCGTCTCACGACACATTGTGGCCGCCCCGGCGGGCATGTAGTGACTTGTCATGGCTTTTTGGTGCAATTCATTCACCCCCAGACAGGGGTTATTAAGTATGACCAAGGTGCTGGGAGACCAGTGCCAAGTCCAAAGATTGTTTTTACTCTCGGAGCAGACCCAATGAAAAAATCCCTGATCGCCTTGGCCGCACTGGCCACCGCCGGTTTCGCATCGGCGCAGTCCAGCGTCACCGTGTTTGGCGTGGTGGACACCGCTTTCCAGCGCGTGTCGCGCGACGCTGTGGGCAGCGACGTGACCACCAACCGCCTGGCCGCTGGCGCCAGCAAGACCAGCCGCCTCGGTTTCCGCGGCGTGGAAGACCTCGGCAACGGCCTGAAGGCCAACTTCTGGCTCGAAGCCGGCATCAGCAGTGACGACGGCGCAGGCGGCAGCACCCGCATTGCCACCAACAACCAGGCCACCCCCGCTGCGGTGGGTGGTGCCGGTCAAGGCCTGACGTTCAACCGCCGCGCCACGGTGGGCCTGTCGGGCAGCTTCGGTGAAGTCCGCATTGGCCGCGACTCCGTGGTGGGCCTGCTGACCCAGGAATCGTTTGACCCGTTCGAGGCCAATGGCGTTGGCAGCCAGCGCCAGGTCGTGTACGCAAACGTGGCCGCTGTCAGCACCGCCATCAGCTCGGTGCGTGCATCGAACCTGATTTCCTACTTCTCGCCCAACATCGCCGGCTTCACCGCCGACGTCGGCTACGCGCTGAACGAAAACGCCTCGAACGCTGGCGTGACCAAGGAAAACGGTCGCCTGATCACCGGTCGCCTGAGCTACACCCTTGGCGCGTTCAACGCCAAGCTCGGCGGCACACAGATCGACTACAACACCGGCGACTACCAAGAGTTCACCGTGGGTGCTTCGTACGATTTCGGCATCGTCAAGCCAGCGCTGGCTTTCCACAGCAACAAGATCAAGGGCGTCAACAAGACCGACGTGATCATTGCCTCGCTGACCGCGCCTGTGGGCCCTGGCCTGATCCGCGCTGCCTACACCCGTGCCGACCAGAAGCAAGGCGGCAACAACGACGGCAACATCTTCGCCATCGGTTACATCTACAACCTGTCCAAGCGCACCCAGCTGTACACGAGCTACGCCGTGTCCGACAACAAAAACGGCAGCACCCTGTACCAGGTTGGTGGCAGCCCAGGCGCCGCAGCCGCCAACGGCCGCACCAACGGTCTGGACATTGGCGTGACCCACGCGTTCTAAGACCCCGCTGGCAAGCTGGCATTCGGCCAGCGCGCCTTCTCCAAGACCGCCAAGCGCCAAGCTTCGGCGGCCTTTTGCGTGGCCAAAGGGGTTCTGAAGGCCGTGCCAACGTCAGAAACCGTTGGTTGCACGCGACAACTGGCGCCGATTTCGCCAACTGAACCATGGATCACCCGGAATTTCTGTTGAAATACTCACAGCTTCCTAACGGGGGTTATCCCGGATAGCTCAAGAGATCAGGCGCCACATGGGTGGTCCATGACAAGAAGAATTTCTGTCCGGTATTTGTTTACATTCTTGGAGAAACTCTCAATGAAAAAATCCCTGATCGCATTGGCCGCACTGGCCACCGCCGGTTTCGCATCGGCACAATCCTCGGTTGAGTTGTTCGGTATCGTTGATGCCGGTTTCGCCCGCGTTACCGGCTCCAACGGTCACGTGCAAGGCCTGTCCACCGGTGGTGGCGGTGCAGCCAGCCGCATCGGCTTCCGTGGTACGGAAGATCTGGGCGGTGGCTTGAAGGCTGGTTTCTGGCTCGAAGCCGGTCTGAACAACGACAGCGGCGCTGGTGGCACCACCAACACCACCAACGTCACTGGCGCGACCCCAACCGCAGCGACCCCAACCGGCGCCCTGACGTTCAACCGTCGTTCGACCGTCAGCCTGATCACCAACGCTGGTGAAGTGCGCCTGGGCCGTGACTTCACGCCTGCGTACCTGAACGAAACCGCGTTTGACCCGTTCGGCAACAACGGCATCGGTACCGGCGTGTACTACCAGATCAACGCTGTGGGCGACACCCGCCTGCGCGCTTCGAACCAGATCAGCTACATCCTGCCAAGCACCCTGGGCGGCCTGTACGGTCAACTGTCGTTCGCGCCTAGCGAGCAAGCTTCGAACACTGGCGTTGCCAAGAAAGACGGCCGCGACATCGGTGCACGTCTGGGCTACGCAGCAGGTCCTTTGGACGTGGCTGCTGCCTACAGCAAGGTTGACCGCAGTGCCGGTGGCCTGAGCAACGATGCCAAGCACGCCACCTTCGGCGCTTCTTTCAACTTCGGCGTGGCCAAGGTTCTGGCCCAGTACTCGCTGCAAAAAGTTGAAAGCGTTGCTGACCGCGAAGTCAAGGGTTTCCTGGTTGGTGCCACGGCTCCCCTGGGTTCTGGTCTGCTGAAGGCCACCTACAGCCAGGTCAAAGACGAATCCACCGCAGCTCTGGACCCCAAGTCCAAGAAGTTCGCCATTGGTTACGACTACAACCTGTCCAAGCGCACCAAGGCTTACGCCACGTACGCACGCATCAAGAACTCTGACGGTGCTTCGCTCACCACCGGTTCGACCGCTGGCCTGAACAGCCTGGCAATCCCTGCTGGCCTGAACGCAGTTGACCGTTCGTCGAACGGTTACGAAGTGGGCGTTCGCCACTCGTTCTGATTGGGTGCTGGCCTTGCGCCAGCATTTGATTTGACTCAAAAGCCACCGGGCGTCAGCCCGGTGGCTTTTTTCATGGTGGGCCGCAATGGACAGCACCCCATGTGCAGATTGCGTTGTTGATGCGCAACGAAAATCAAAATTAACTGGTGGTTCTAGGGTTTGCCACGCTGTGAGGGAGAGTCCTTTTTGGTGGAATCAATGTACTTCCTCAAGGAGGTTGCACCATTCAGGTGGCAAGCATGACAGGGGTGTCAAAACCTGCTGCCGGTTTGCTGCAGATGGCACGCAAAATTAACCACGGAGAACCCTCAATGAAAAAATCTCTCGTCGCCTTGGCAGTGGCAAGCATCGCTGGTGCCGCTTTTGCGCAGTCGTCCGTGACTGTGTACGGTATCGTGGACACTGGTTACTCCAACTATTCCAATGACGGCCCCACCGGCAAAGTGCGCCAGTCAGGCCTGTCTTCTTCCAACACCATCACCAACCGTCTGGGTTTCCGCGGCGTGGAAGACCTGGGTGGCGGCCTGAAAGCCAAGTTCAACCTTGAAATGGGTTACAACGCCGACGACGGCGCTGGCCAGATCACCACCAACACCGGCAACGTTCAGGGTGGCGGCACCCCCAACGGCGCACTGGTGTTCTCGCGTTTGGCCTATGTGGCCCTGGAAAGCAAGCTGGGTGAGATTCGCCTGGGCCGCGACATCCACCCTGGTTACTACAACTACGTGGTGTTTGACCCGTTCGGCGCTGTTGGTGCAGCCGCCAGCCTGCCATCGGTGCAGATGTTTGATGGCTTCATCAGCACGGGCGCACATGTGCGTTTCTCCAACGGCATCAACTACTTCCTGCCTTCGGGTCTGGGCGGTCTCTACGGCCAGTTGGCTTACGCACCCGGCGAACAGGCATCGAATGCCGTCGCTGGTTTGGGTGCCTTGGGCAAAAACGACGGCGAGTCCTACGGTGCACGCATCGGCTACGCCGCAGGTCCGGTGAACTTTGCTTTGGGTTATTCCAAAGTGAAGGCTTCGGTGATTGCCCCTGGTGCGGCTGCCCCTAATGCGGTATTCACTGGTGCAGCAGCAGGTGGTTCGGTCAACGACCGCGAAACGCTGAACCTGGCAGGTACCTTTGACTTCGGCGTCGCCAAGCTGTGGGCCCAACTGGCCCGCGTTGAAGTGGACAACTACGCCAACCGCGTGGGCAGCCTCACTGGCAAGTCCGGCATGATCGGCGTGACCGTGCCCCTGGGCGCGCACCTGCTGAAGGCCAGCTACGCACAGTCCGAGAACAGCGGCCAGAACGAGTGGGAAAGCAAGAAGTTTGGTTTGGGTTATGAGTACCGCTTCTCCAAGCGCACCGCCTTCTACACCAGCTTCGCCCTGATCGACAACGACAACGGTGGCCGTACCGGTGTGGGCTCTGTCTCGATCGCCAACGGCGCTTACGCCAACGGCCAGTTTGCTTCCGGCTTTGCCGGCCCCAACGGTGGCGTGGTCGCCAACGCGGGTTCTGTGGCTGCCAACGGCAAGTCGCGTGGTTTCGACGTCGGTCTGCGTCACGCCTTCTGATCGGGCGCTGGCTTCGGCCAGCCAGGTTGTTGCCACAGCCTTGTGACAACAACAACCCAAGCCGCCAAACGCAAGTCTGGCGGCTTTTTTAATGTTGCTTGGGCTTTCCGAGCCATGTCCATCCTTTACAGTCCTGTTCCATGAAACACATGGGGTTGATCGTTGGTGCTCTGTTGGCCGCAGTTTTGGCGGCCTGTTCTGCGGTGCCACCCCCCGCCGCTACGGGCGTGGTGGCCAGGTTGGACGCGCCGCCCGCCTGGCAGCACTTCACCCTGCCGGGCAAACGCAGCACCCACTACAGCGCGCAACGCATGGACGCGCGCGAGGTGGTTCACGCCCGGGCCGACGGTTCGGCCAGCCTGTGGCGCCAGCAACTGCGGGTGGCACCCGACGACATGGGCCTGTTGCATTTTTCCTGGAAGGTGCCAGGGCTGATTGCCAATGCCGACATGGCGGTGCGGGAGACCGACGACTCGCCGGTGCGCATTGTTCTGGCGTTTGACGGTGACCGCAGCAAGCTTTCCAGCAAAAGCCAGGCCCTCTCGGACCTGGCGCGTGCGCTGACAGGTGAAGAGTTGCCTTATGCGACGCTGATGTACGTCTGGAGCAACGCCCAGCCGACCGAGAGCCTGATCCTCAACCCCCGGACCGACCGCATCCGCAAGATCGTGGTGGAGTCGGGTGACGGCCAGCTGAACCAGTGGCTGGACTACACGCGCGACGTGCGCGCCGACTACGAGCGCGCCTTTGGTGAAGCGCCAGGCGCCTTGCTGAGCGTGGCTTTGATGACCGACGCCGACAACACCCAGTCGCAGACGGTGGCCTGGTATGGGCCGGTGAAACTGAACCAGCGCTGACCCCGCATGGCCCCGCCAGCGCGCTGGGGCAGGATTGTCGCTGCCGGTGTGATGGCCTATGATGGTTCAGCCACTGCGCATGCCCTCGCGCAGGGTGCAGACACCCCTACCCAGCCCATGCTGTTTTTCATTCTTCGCCGCCTGGCCCAGGCACTGGCCGTGATGGCGGTGGTGGCCTTGGTGGCCTTTGTGCTGTTCCAGCATGTGGGCGACCCTGTGGTGTTCCTGCTGGGGCAGGACGCGACGCCGGCTCAGCGGCTGGCCTTGCGGGCCGACCTCGGGCTGGACCAGCCTTTTTTCATCCAGTTCTTCCATTTCGCGGCCAACGCGGTGCAGGGCGAGTTTGGCCTGAGTTTGCGGCAGGGGGCCAAGGTGTCGCGGCTGCTGGCGGAGCGTTTTCCGGCCACGCTGGAACTGACGCTGGTGGCCGCTGCGCTGGCGTTGGCGCTGGGCATTCCGATGGGCGTGTACGCGGCGCTCAAACGTGGCAGCTGGCTCAGCCAGGTGCTCATGACGGTGTCGCTGCTGGGCGTGTCGCTGCCGACCTTTCTGATCGGCATCGTGTTGATTCTGGTGTTCTCGGTCACGCTGGGCTGGTTCCCGAGTTTTGGGCGCGGCGAAACGGTGGCCATTGGCTGGTGGCAGACGGGTCTGCTGACGCGGGACGGCTGGCACCACATCGCGCTGCCGGCGGTGACGCTGGCGATCTTTCAGCTGACGTTGGTGATGCGGCTGGTGCGCGCCGAGATGCTGGAGGTGCTGAAGAGCGACTACATCCGCTTCGCCCGTGCGCGCGGCCTGAGCCAGCGCAGCATCCACTTCGGCCATGCGCTGAAGAACACCTTGGTGCCGGTGATCACCATCACCGGGCTGCAGATTGGCTCGCTGATCGCGTTCGCCATCATCACCGAAACCGTGTTCCAGTGGCCGGGCATGGGCCTCTTGTTTGTGCAGGCGGTGACGTTTGCCGACGTGCCGGTGATGGCCGCTTACCTGTGCCTGGTGGCGCTGATCTTTGTGGTCATCAACCTGGTGGTGGACCTGTTGTACTTTGTCGTGGACCCGCGTTTGCGCGTGGGCGTGGGGGGCGTGACTTGATGCGTTTGAAAGCCAGTGGCCGCGCCTTCGCGCAGATTGCCGAATTCCACCCCGAGCTGACCGCCTTCCGGCGCGACCTGCACGCCCACCCGGAGCTGGGGTTCGAGGAGAAGTACACCGCAGGCCGCATCCGCGCGGCGCTGGAGCTGAGCGGGGTGGACGAGGTGCACACCGGCATTGCCAAAACCGGGCTGGTGGCGGTGATCCATGGGCGGCAGGACACGCGGCAGCGGATGGTTGGCCTGCGCGCCGACATGGACGCGCTGCCGATGGACGAACTGAACGGCTTTGCCTGGAAATCCACCAGGCCCGGCCTGATGCACGGTTGTGGCCACGACGGCCACAGCACCATGCTGGTGGGCGCGGCGCGCTACCTGGCCGCGACACGCGACTTCGATGGCACAGCGGTGCTGATCTTCCAGCCTGGTGAAGAAGGCCATGGCGGCGCCAAGGCGATGATCGAAGACGGCCTGTTCGAGCGCTTCCCGGTGGACGCGGTCTACGGCATGCACAACTGGCCGGCGATGAAGCCAGGCTGGGTGGGCGTGAACCCGGGGCCGATGATGGCTGCGGCCGACCGCATCACGATCGAGGTCACCGGCCGTGGCGGGCATGGTGCCCACGCCTACATGACGGTGGACCCGGTGCTGGTGTCGGCGCACCTGATCACCGCCATCCAGAGCATTGTGTCGCGCAACGTCAAGGCCATTGACAGCGCCGTCATCAGCCTGTGTGCGATGCAGGCCGGCGACCTCGGTGCGATGAGCGTGATGCCGGGCAAGGCCACGCTGGTGGGCACGGTGCGGAGCTTCAGCACCGAGGTGCAGGCGCTGGTGGAGCGGCGCCTGAGCGAGCTGTGCAGCGCGGTGGCGCTGGGCTTTGGTGCCACCGCCACGGTGCACTACGAGCGGCTGTACCCGGCGACCATCAACAGCGTGGCCGAAGCCGGTTTTGCCGCCGGCGTGGCAGAGTCCCTGGTGGGGGCCGACCGGGTGGTGCGTGATATGGTGCCCAGCATGGGGGCGGAAGATTTCTCCTTCATGCTGCAGGCCAAACCGGGGGCCTACCTGCGCATTGGCCAGGGGGAGGAGAACGGCGTAGGCAGCTGCTTTTTGCACAACAACCGCTACGACTTCAACGACGAGATCCTGACCCTGGGTGCCGCGCTGCATGCCGGGCTGGTGGAACAATCGATGCCGCTGCGGCCCTGAACAAGGAATTGCGATGAAATTCAAACCAAATTGGCCTCAAGCCTTAGTGAAATCTGCTGTTGTTGCTCTGTTTTTAGGAGCATCTGCGGTGGCCATGGCGCAAACCGTGCGGATCGCGAACCAGGGCGACGCGTTGTCGATGGACCCGCATTCGCTGAACGAGTCGCTGCAGCTCAGCACCACTGGCAACGTCTACGAACCACTGGTCGCGCGCAACAAGGACCTGACGCTGGCGCCCGGCCTGGCCACCTCGTGGAAACAAACCTCGCCCACGGTGTGGCGCTTCGATTTGCGCAAGGGCGTGCTGTTCCATGACGGCACGCCGTTCACCGCCGACGACGTGGTGTTCAGCTTCCAGCGGGCGGGCGGCGACGGCTCGGACATGAAGAGCTACACCAACGAGTTCAAGGAGGTGCGCAAGGTCAGCGACTCGGTGGTGGAGATCGAGACCAAGCTGCCGTTTCCCATCGTGCCCGACGTGGTGTCGCAGGTCTACATCATGAGCCAGAAGTGGTGTGAGACCAACCAGGCGCTGAAGCCGGTGGACCGGCGCAAGGGCATCGAGAACGCCGCTTCGTTCCGTGCCAATGGCACCGGGCCGTTCCGCCTGCGCGAACGCCAGCCCAACGTGCGCACCAGCTTCTCGCGCAACGGCAGCTACTGGGGCAAGATCGAAGGCAATGTGGCCGAGGTGGTGTTCACCCCGATCGGCAACGACGCCACCCGGGTGGCCGCGTTGCTCTCGGGCGAGGTGGACGTGATGGAGCCGGTGCCGGTGCAGGACATTGCCCGCGTCAACGGCAGCGCCAATGCGCGCGCCGTGACCGGCCCCGAGCTGCGGACCATTTTCCTGGGCATGGACCAGAAGCGCGACGAGCTGCTGTACTCGAACATCAAGGGCAAAAACCCGTTCAAGGACAAGCGGGTGCGCCAGGCGTTCTACCAGGCGATTGACATCGATGGCATCCAGAAAACCGTGATGCGCGGCGCCTCCAGCCCCACCGCGCTGATGGTCGGCCCCGGCATCAACGGCTTCATGCCAGAGCTGAACAAGCGCTTGCCTTACAACCTGGACGCTGCCAAGAAGCTGATGGCCGACGCCGGCTACGCCAGCGGCTTTGAGGTGACGATGAACTGCCCGAACGACCGCTACGTGAGCGATGCCGCCATCTGCCAGGCGGTGGCGGCCAACCTGTCGCGCATCAACGTGAAGGTGAACCTGCAGACCGAGACCAAGGGCACCTATTTCCCGAAGATACTGAAGCGCGACACCAGCTTCTACATGCTGGGCTGGACGCCCCTGACCTACGACAGCCACAACGCGCTGAACGCGCTGATGCGCTGCCCGAACGACCAGGGGGCCGGGCAGTACAACCTGGGTGCCTATTGCAACGCCGAAGTGGACGCGCTGACGCTGAAGATCCAGTCCGAGAACGACAAGGCCAAACGCGCCGCCATGGTCAAGCAGGCGTTTGAGTTGCACACGGCCGATGTGGGCCACATCCCGCTGCACCAGCAGGCGCTGGCCTGGGGCGTGAGCAAGAAGGTGGCTGTCACCCAGCTGGCCGACAACTTCATGCCGTACAAGTGGATCAGCGTTCAGGCCAAATAAGGCCACCGGGCGGCGCTGCGTGATGCTGGCGCGCTGGTGGGCGAGTGACGTCGGCCACAGCTTTCGCACCTCGCCCGTGGCCCTGCTGGCCGCCGCGCTGGCGCTGGTCTGTGTGGTGTGTGCCACCTTCGCCGGCTGGATCGCGCCGCACAACCCGCTCGACCTGAGCACGCTGGAACTCTCTGACGCCAGCCTGCCACCTGCCTGGAGCGAGGGCGGCAGCCGCCGCTTCCCGCTCGGCACTGACAACCAGGGCCGCGACATCCTCTCGGCGCTGATGTACGGCGCGCGCATCTCGCTGGTGGTGGGTGGCGTCTCGGTAGCGCTGTCGGTGCTGCTGGGCGTGGCGCTGGGGCTGGTGGCGGGTTTTCGCGGCGGCTGGGTGGATGCGCTGCTGATGCGGCTGTGCGATGTGATGCTGTCGTTCCCCGCGATTCTGGTGGCGCTGCTGATGGCTGGCGTGGGCCGCGCGCTGTTTCCCGACGCGGCGGCGCTGGTGGCCTTTGGCGTGCTCATCATCGCCATCACACTCACCGGCTGGGTGCCGTACGCGCGCACCGTGCGCGGCGCCACGCTGGTGGAAAAAAACAAAGAGTACGTGCTGGCCGCGCGCGTGATGGGCGTGCAGCCCTGGCGCATCATGGCGCAGCATGTGCTGCCCAATGTGCTGGGGCCGGTGCTGGTGCTGGCCACCCTGCAGGTGGCCACCGCCATCATCACCGAGGCCACGTTGTCATTCCTGGGCGTGGGCGTGCCGCCCACCTCGCCCTCGCTCGGTACCTTGATCCGCGTGGGCAACGACTTTCTGTTTTCCGGCGAATGGTGGATCACCGTGTTTCCCGGCGCGATGCTGGTGCTGATTGCGCTGAGCGTGAACCTGCTGGGGGACTGGTTGCGCGATGCGCTGAACCCTAAATTGCGATGATGACGCCCTTGCTCGAAGTGGACCGCCTCACGGTCGAGTTCCCCACCCGCCACGGCACGCTGACGGCGTTGGACGGTGTGTCGTTCAACCTCGCAGCCGGTGAAATTCTGGGCGTGGTGGGCGAGTCGGGGGCGGGCAAGTCGCTCACCGGCGCGGCCATCATCGGGCTGCTGCCACCGCCGGGGCGCATCCGCAGCGGCGACATCCGGCTGAACGGCCAGCGCATCAACGGCCTGCCCGAGTCTGCGATGCGGCGCATCCGGGGTCGGCAAATCGGTGCGATTTTTCAGGACCCACTCACCGCGCTCAACCCGCTCTACACCGTGGGCCGGCAACTCACCGAAACCATCCTGGCGCACCTGCCGGTCACGCCTGCTGAAGCCCAGCGGCGCGCAACGGCACTGCTGTCCGACACCGGCATTGCCGCCGCAGCCGAGCGGCTGCACCACTACCCACACCAGTTCTCGGGCGGCATGCGGCAGCGGGTGGTGATCGCGCTGGCGCTGGCCGCCGAGCCGCAACTGCTGGTGGCCGACGAGCCCACCACCGCGCTCGATGTGTCGGTGCAGGCGCAAATCATTGCGCTCTTGAAAACCCTGTGCCGCGAGCGTGGCACGGCGGTGCTGCTGATCACCCACGACATGGGCGTGATCGCCGAGAGCTGCGACCGCGTGGCGGTGGTGTACGCCGGCCGCATCGCGGAGGTCGGCCCGGTGCAGGCCATCCTGCACCAGCCCAGCCACCCCTACACCGCCGGCCTGATGGCCGCCATTCCCGACATGGCGGTGAGCGTGCCCCGGCTGCGGCAGATCGACGGCGCCATGCCCCGGCTGGACGCGGTGCCCGCCGGTTGCAGCTTCCACCCGCGTTGCCCGCAGGCCTTTGCGCGTTGCCACGAAGCGCGGCCGGAGTTGTTGCCTGCCGGTGCCACCGAGGCCGCCTGCTGGCTGCATGAAGCCCCTGGAAGCGCACCATGACGGCCTTGCTCGAAGTACGTGACCTTGCCAAAGCCTTCGATGTCTCCGCCCCCTGGCTGCAGCGGGTGCTGGCCCGCCAGCCGCGCCGGTTGCTGCAGGCGGTGGACGGCGTGGGCTTCAGCATCCCGCGCGGGCAGACGCTGGCGTTGGTGGGCGAATCGGGCTGTGGCAAGAGCACGGTGGCGCGGCTGCTGCTGGGGCTGTACGCGCCCGATGCAGGGCACATCAGCTTCGACGGCCAGGACGTGCCCAGCACGTTGAAGTCTGCGCAAGGCCTGGCACTGCGCCGCCGCATGCAGATGATTTTTCAGGACCCCTACGCCAGCCTGAACCCGCGCTGGACGGTGGGCCGCATCGTCGCCGAGCCTGTGCGCACGCACGGCTTGGCCGGCAGCACAGCCGAACTGCAGGCCCGTGTGGGTGAACTGCTCACCTCCGTGGGTTTAGCCGCGCAGGATGCGCCCAAGTACCCGCACCAGTTTTCCGGCGGCCAGCGCCAGCGCATTTCGATTGCCCGCGCACTCGCCACGACGCCTGAGTTTCTGGTGTGCGACGAGCCCACTTCCGCGCTGGACGTGAGCGTGCAGGCGCAGGTGCTGAACCTGATGAAAGACCTGCAGCGCGAGCGCGGGCTCACTTACCTGTTCATCTCGCACAACCTCGCGGTGGTGCAGCACGTGAGCGACCAGGTGGGCGTGATGTACTTGGGCCAGATCGTCGAACTGGCCGACAAGGCCACGCTCTTCAGCCAGCCGCGCCACCCCTACACCCGCATGTTGCTGGACGCGATTCCTCGGCTGCGGCCCGACACTGGCCGCGCGCGCCTGCCGGTGCAAGGTGAGGTGCCCAACCCGATCAACCCGCCCAGCGGCTGCCGTTTTCACCCGCGTTGCCCGCACGCCGATGCACGCTGCCGCAGCGAGCGGCCGGTGCTGCAAAGCTGGCAGGGGATTCAGATTGCCTGCCACGGGGTGGTGGAAGGGCGGCTGGGTTGATGCTATTTATTCCATAGCTGTACCACTAGTTTTCACCAGGGCTTGGGGCATAAAAGGTTTTAAAAATGCCTTTTGTGGTGCTGTGTGGGCGAGGCCGGTGGTCTGGGTACCCGTTCTCCGGCCTGCTCGCGGGCGGCTGGGTTTGCGTGCACAAGGGTGGGCGTGAAGGCTGTGCTGGAGCGCTTGCTTTTGTGCTGCCGCGAATGGGGCCTGCGCCCGGGTACCCAGACCACCGGCCTCAAGCGAGGTGTTGGCAAGCGGTGCATAAACGCCGGGCGCGCCAACAATGTTTCAACGGTGGATGGTGGGGGTGTGCGGGCGCAGGCCCCATTCGCGGCGGCCCATCTACAGGCGCGCTACAAGCGTCCTTCACGCCCATCCGTTTGCTAACCCGAACTCCCCTCCCGCGAGCAGGCCGGAGAACGTACACCCCCACCGTCCACCGTAAGAGGGGGAGTTAAAACAGAACTACGTATACCGCTTACTCCGCAAGTTGTTCTTCATGTCCTTCAACAAAGGCTGCAGCTTCTTGCCCCCAATCCGCAGCGCCAAGTTGGTAGCCAGTATGTCGATGATCATCAAATGCAGCAGCCGCGACACCATGGGGCTGTAGCGGTCGTAGCCTTCGGGGTGGTCGGCGGCCAGGTGCACATGGCCGGTGTTGGCCAGGGGCGAGCCGCTGGCGGTGATCACCAGCGTGGTGGCGCCGTTGCGGCGCGCGATTTCGCAGGCGTCCACCAGGTCGCGGGTGCGGCCGGAGTTGGAGATCACCACCACGCAGTCGCCCGCGCCCAGCAGCGAGGCGCTCATCACCTGCATGTGGCCGTCGCTGTAGGCAATGGCGTTGACGCCCAGGCGAAAAAACTTGTGCTGCGCGTCCTGCGCCACGATGCCCGAGTTGCCCACGCCAAAGAACTCGATGCGCTTGCCATTGCGCTCGGCGGCGGCCAGCGCGTCCACCGCCCGCTCGATGGCGGCGGCGCTCGCGTCGTTGCGGTACTTCAAGAAGGCCGCCACGGTGTTGTCGATCACCTTCACCAGCACGTCGCCGGTCTTGTCGTCGGCGTCCACGCTGCGGTGGATGAAGGGCACACCCTCGCTCACGCTGCCGGCCAGTTTGAGTTTGAAGTCCGAGAGGCCGTCGTAACCCATGCTGCGGCAAAAACGCACCACCGTGGGCTTGCTGACGCTGGCGCGCGCGGCCAGCTCGCTGATGGGCAGCCGGGCAAAGGCGCGGGGGTCTGCCAGCACCACCTCGCCCACGCGCTGCTCCGCCGGCGCGAGCGAGGTGAGCGAGGCTTTGATGCGGTCGAGCATGGCGTGGCGGTGCGTGAAGAGGGAAAGCCGCAATGTAACCCGGTTTCAGCCCGCCAAGCCGCGCCACAAAATACCGTGGAAACACCCGGATAATGCGGGCAACCCGAGACAACCGCCTCCTGAAGACTTCCCCATGAACCAGCTCAGCGCGCTCAAGCAATTCACCACGGTGGTGGCCGACACCGGCGACTTCAAACAGCTCGCGCAATTCCAGCCGCAAGACGCCACCACCAACCCGTCGCTGATCCTGAAAGCGGTGCAAAAGCCCGACTACGCACCACTGCTCACCGACACGGTGGCCCGCTTCCGCGGCCGTCCGCTGGACGAGGTGATGGACCGGTTGCTGGTTCGTTTTGGCTGCGACATCCTCGCCACCATCCCGGGCCGTGTTTCCACCGAGGTCGACGCCCGGTTGAGCTTCGACACCAGCGCCACCGTCACCCGCGCCGAACGCATCATTGAGCTCTACCAGGCCGAAGGTGTCCACATCGACCGCGTGCTGGTCAAGATCGCGTCCACCTGGGAAGGCATCCAGGCGGCGGCGCAGCTGGAGCAGCGCGGCATCCACACCAACCTGACGCTGCTGTTCTCGTTTTGCCAGGCGGTGGCCTGTGGCCAAGCCAGGGTGCAGCTGATCTCGCCGTTTGTGGGCCGCATTTACGACTGGTACAAAAAAGCCGCTGGCCCGGCCTGGAACGAGGCAGAACGTGCCGGCGCCAACGACCCCGGTGTGCTGTCGGTGCGGCAAATCTACAACCACTACAAGAAGTTTGGCATCGCCACCGAGGTCATGGGTGCCAGCTTTCGCAACGTCGGCCAAATCACCGCGCTGGCCGGCTGCGATTTGCTGACGATTGCGCCCGAGCTGCTGGCCCAACTGGCCGCCACCGACGCACCGCTGCAGCCCGCACTCAGCGCCGACGCGGCCCGCGCGATGGACCTGCCGGCTGTGAACTTTGACGAGGCGGGTTTCCGCTTCGCACTGAACGAGGACGCGATGGCCACCGAAAAACTGGCCGAAGGCATCCGTGCCTTTGTGGCCGACGCCGTCAAGCTCGAACAGCTCATGTTGGCCGCCTGACCATGGTGCTGCCCGCACGCATGCGTTGCGACCAGACGCCGGCCTGGCGTGCCTTGCAGGCGCACTTCAACAGCGCCCGCGTCAACCTGCGCGACGCGTTCAGCGCCGACGCCCAGCGCTTCGCACGTTTCAGCCAGGCCGCACCGCACGTGTTCGCCGACCTGTCCAAGAACCTGATCGACCCGGCCGGTGAAGCCTTGCTGCTCGATCTGGCGCAGCAGTGTGGTGTGGCAGGCCACCGCGACGCGATGTTCGCGGGCGCGCCAGTCAACACGACCGAGCAGCGCGCGGCCATGCACTTCCTGCTGCGCACACCGGCGGATGCGGCGGTGCCAGCGTCGCAACAGGCCGAGTTGCAGGCTGTACACGCCACGCTGGACGCCTTTCTCGCCTTTGCCGAGCAGGTGCGGGCCGACGATGCCATCACCGACGTGGTCAACATCGGCATTGGCGGCTCCGACCTCGGGCCGCACATGGCGGTGCGGGCGCTGGAAGCGTTTGCGCTGCCCGGCAAACGGTTTCATTTCGTGTCCAACCTCGACGCCGAGGAACTGCTGGCGGTGCTGCGCAAGGTGCAGCCCCAACACACGCTGTTCCTGGTGGCGTCCAAGTCTTTCACCACGCTGGAGACCATGGGCAATGCCCGTGCCGCCAAGGCCTGGTTCGAGGCCGGTGGCGGCCGCAACGTGGCCCGGCACTTCGTCGGCCTGACCAGCCAGCCCGCGCTGGCGCAGGCCTTTGGCATCGACACGACGTTTGATTTTGCCGACTGGGTGGGGGGCCGTTATTCGCTGTGGTCGGCCATCGGTCTGTCGCTGGCGATGGCCATTGGCGCGCCGGCTTTCCGCGACATGCTGGCCGGTGCCCACGCGATGGACCGGCATTTCCGCGAGGCGCCACTGGCGCAGAACCTGCCGGTGCGCCTGGCCCTGCTCGACGTCTGGTACCGCAACTTTCACCAGTGCGGGAGCCGCAGCATGGCGCCCTACAGCAGCAGCCTGCGCCGCCTGCCGGCCTATTTGCAGCAGTTGGAGATGGAGAGCAACGGCAAAGGCGTTGCGGTCGACGGCACACCGCTGGCGTACGCCACCTCGCCGGTGGTCTGGGGCCAGGCGGGCACCAACGGCCAGCACGCCTATTTCCAGATGCTGCACCAGGGCAGCGACGTGGTGCCCGTCGAGTTCATCGCCGTCCGCGAGCTCGGGGACGCGCTGCCCGAACACCACCGCCACCTGCTGGCCAACGCGCTGGCCCAGGCCCAGGCGCTGATGCTGGGCAAACCCGGCGTGGATGGCCACCGCCACTTTCCTGGCAACCGGCCCAGCACCTTTTTGCTGCTCGACGCGCTCACGCCCACCAGTCTGGGTGCTTTGGTCGCCCTCTACGAACACCGGGTGTTCGTCGCCGGTAGCCTGTGGGGCATCAACAGTTTCGACCAGTTTGGTGTCGAGCTGGGCAAGCAGCTGGCGCAGGACATTGCACCCCGGCTCCAGAATGGCGATGTGGCGGGTCTGGACGCCTCCACCGCCGGCCTGCTGCGCCATTTACAAGCCAAGACGAGCTGAAGCCCTAGTGAAATCTACGGATTTCGCTATTAATTAGATAGCAAATAAAAACCCCGCAGGGCTCGCGCGCTGCGGGGTTTTTTGTATGAGCGAGCCCATGTGGGCCGACGCTGCATGGCGACTCAGGGTGAGGCACGGCGGCGCAGACAGTACACATGGGTACGGCCAGCCGCCGCAACGACGCCCTGGGTCGTCAGGCAAGGAGACATTACATGCCCATGTCGCCCATGCCGCCCATGCCACCCATGCCGCCACCAGGCATGCCGCCGCCGGACGCTTCGTCCTTCGGTGCTTCGGCAATCATGGCTTCGGTCGTCAGCATCAGCGACGCGACCGATGCGGCGTTCTGCAGCGCGGTGCGGGTCACCTTGGTCGGGTCCAGAATGCCCATTTCGATCATGTCACCGTAGGTGTCGTTGGCGGCGTTGAAGCCGTAGTTGCCCTTGCCTTGCAGCACGGCGTTCACGACCACCGAGGCTTCGCCACCGGCGTTGTACACGATCTCGCGCAGGGGCGCTTCAATCGCTTTCAGCACCAGCTTGATGCCGGCGTCCTGGTCGGCGTTGTCGCCCTTGATGGCGCCTGCTGCCTGCTTGGCACGCAGCAAGGCCACGCCACCGCCGGCCACAATGCCTTCTTCCACCGCAGCGCGGGTGGCGTGCAGGGCGTCTTCCACGCGGGCTTTCTTTTCCTTCATCTCGACTTCGGTCGCAGCACCGACCTTGATCACGGCCACGCCGCCGGCGAGTTTCGCAACGCGCTCCTGCAGCTTTTCACGGTCGTAGTCGGAGGTGGCTTCTTCGATCTGCACGCGCACTTGCTTGACGCGGGCTTCGATGTCAGCCGCAGCGCCGGAACCGTCGATGATGATGGTGTTTTCTTTGCCCACTTCGATGCGCTTGGCCTGGCCCAGATCGGCCAAGGTCACCTTTTCGAGCGTCAGGCCGACTTCTTCAGCAATGACCTTGCCGCCCGTCAGGATGGCGATGTCTTCCAGCATGGCCTTGCGGCGGTCGCCGAAGCCAGGGGCTTTCACAGCCACGACCTTCAGGATGCCGCGGATGGTGTTCACCACCAACGTGGCCAGGGCTTCGCCCTCGACTTCTTCGGCAATGATCAGCAGCGGACGACCGGCCTTGGCAACCTGCTCCAGCGTGGGCAGCAGGTCACGGATGTTGCTGATCTTCTTGTCGAACAGCAGCACGAAGGGGTTGTCCAGAATCGCGGATTGCTTTTCGGGGTTGTTGATGAAGTAAGGCGACAGGTAGCCGCGGTCGAACTGCATGCCTTCGACGACGTCGAGTTCGCTTT
>JAZKIY010000057.1:0-1513 GCA_040384665.1 Pseudomonadota bacterium | reverse complement strand
ATACCGCACTAAGCTGACCCGCAGCCTGCGCGGCTTCCTACAGTCTGCGCGCGCGTCCGCGGCAACACTTGGCCCACAACTGCTGAAAGCTTTCACATGGCCATGTCTCTCCTCCGCCCTCGCCCCTCCCTTGTCTCGCGCCTGCTCGCCGTCAGCCTGTGCTGCACCGCGCTCGGTCTGGCCGGCGGCTCCGCACTGGCGCAAACCGCCAAAGCCGGCGCCAAAACATCGGCCAGCGCCGCCTTCGACGTGGACGCCTTCAACAACGCAAGCGACAGTCCCCTGCTCAAAAGCGGCAGCAAAGGCCCCGCCGTGGCACGCGCGCAAATCCTGCTGGACCGCGCCTGGTTTTCCTGCGGCGAGATCGACGGCCGTTATGCCGCGAACATGCAGCGCATGGTCAAGGCCTACCAGACGGCGCGCGGGCTCAAGGCCACAGGCACGGTCACCGCAGAGACCTGGAAGTCCTTGCGCGAAGACAGCGCGCCGCTGCTGACAAGTTACACCGTGACCGACAAGGACGCAGCCGGCCCCTATGAAAAAACACCGGCCGACATGGCCGAACGTGCGAAGCTGAAGGCACTGGTGTTCGAGTCGGTGGACGAAGCACTGGCCGAAAAATTCCACACCAGCGTCGCTTACCTCAAACAACTCAACGGTGGCCGCAAGATCGAGGCTGGCAAAGACATTGTTGTGCCCAATGTGAGCAGCGCTGCCGCGCCGGCCAAGGCGGCTTCTATCCAGATCGACAAGTCCGAACGCGTGCTCTACGTGCTGGACGCCGAGAAGCGCCCGGTCGCGGCCTTCCCCATCAGCATCGGCAACGAGAAAAACGACCCGCTGCCGGTCGGCATGATGGCGATCAAAAACGAGGTCAAAAACCCCGGCTTCACCTACGACCCCAAGCTGCTGAAATCAGCACCCAAGGATGCGCAGAAAGCCGACATCGCACCCGGCCCGAACAACCCGGTCGGCAGCATCTGGCTGGGCCTGACCAAACCGCACTGGGGCATTCACGGCACCTCGAATCCGTCCAACGTCGGCCACTCTGAAACCAATGGCTGCATCCACCTGACCAACTGGGACGCCGAGCGCCTGTCCACCCTGGCCAAGGCCGGGTTCAAGGTTGACGTCAAGCTGTGACTGAGACGCGCCGCCCACGCCGCTGGCGCCAGGCCCTGCTGCTGGGCGCGGTGCTGGCCGTGATCACCGGTGCGGTCATTGGCACCTGGTTCCGGCCAGCGCCGACCACCCAGACGGCACCGGTCGCCACCACTCCGCCGCAGCTTGAAGCGGTAGCGACGGTTCAGACCGTTGCCACCGCGCCAGTGTCCGAGCCCGCGCCCAACACCGACGCCACGCCCAGCAGGCTGACTGAACCGCCCGATGCCCTGGACCTGTCGCGCCTGCGCACGCGCGCGTTGACGCTGCCGGTTACCGGCGTCAGTGCAGCGCAATTGAGCGACACCTACACCCAGGCGCGCGCAGCCGGCGCACCGCACGAAGCCATCGA
>JAZKIY010000056.1:0-8351 GCA_040384665.1 Pseudomonadota bacterium | reverse complement strand
AGAACAAGATGGCCGAGACCGTGGCCGACAAGTCCTACGTCAACACCAGCGTGGATGCGATCAACCAGCGCATTCTGGGCCGCTACCAGAACGGCCTGGGCAAGACCTGGGACGACCCGAATTACATGAAGTTCTACAACGACGGTGCGGTCAACTTCCCGTACCTCAGCGACGGCATGTGGTTCCTGACCCAGCACAAGCGCTGGGGCTTGATGAAAGAGCACCCGGATTACCTGGCCGTGGCCAAGCAGATCAACCAGATCGACCTGTACAAGCAGGCCGCGACCCTGGCCAAGGCCAGCGTGCCCAAAGACGTGATGCGCAGCAGCAAGATGATCGACGGCGTGGTCTGGGACGGCAAGGACCCGAAAAAGTACGCCGACGGCTTTGCCGTCAAGGCCTGAGCACCAGCGCCCCCTGCTGCGAAATTTTCAATCAACCATCACAGGTGACACCATGGTCAGCGCTGTATTCCACCCTCCTTTTGAAGGCCCTTCCCGATCGGCCAAACCCGCGAAAGCAGTGCCCGGTGTGGCACGCCAGACCGTCGCTGCAAACGACGACGCGGCGACCGTTGTGGCCGCCGTGGCCAGAACAGCCCCGTCCTCAGTCAACCGGCAGGCCTACAACTGGCGCGCCCTTTGGCTGAAGGTCTTGCCGCCCATTTTTGGTCTCGGCCTGCTGGTCGGCATCTGGGCGCTGGTCTCCATCACCACCAAAGGCAGCATCCCGTCGCCCTGGGAGACGCTGCAACAGGCCATCACGGTCTTCAGCGACCCGTTCTACAAGAAGGGCCCCAATGACCAGGGCGTGGGCTGGAACGTGCTGAGTTCGCTGCAGCGCGTGGCGGTTGGTTTCGGCATGGCCGCAGCGGTGGGCATTCCGCTGGGCTTCATGATTGGCCGCTTCACCTTCCTGAGCCGCATGTTCAACCCGCTGATCAGCCTGTTGCGCCCGGTGTCCCCACTGGCCTGGCTGCCGATTGGCCTGCTGGTCTTCAAGGGCGCCAACCCGGCCGCCATCTGGACCATCTTCATTTGCTCCATCTGGCCAATGATCATCAACACCGCCGTGGGGGTGCAGCGCGTGCCGAGCGACTACATGAACGTGGCCCGGGTGCTGAACCTGAGCGAGTGGAAGATCATTTCCAAGATCCTGTTCCCGGCTGTGCTGCCCTACATGCTGACCGGTGTGCGCCTGGCGGTGGGCACGGCCTGGCTGGTGATCGTCGCCGCCGAAATGCTGACAGGCGGCGTGGGCATCGGCTTCTGGATCTGGGACGAGTGGAACAACCTGAACGTGAAAAACATCATCATCGCGATCTTCGTCATCGGCGGTGTGGGGCTGCTGCTGGAGTTTGCCCTGATCAAACTTGCCACCGCGTTTACTTTTGAAGAGGTGAAGTCATGAGCGATAGCCTGACCAGCAAATACATTGAAATCCAGAACGTCGAGCAGACCTTCAAGACCGCCAAGGGCCCGTTCTGCGCGCTGCAGAACGTCAACCTGACAGTGGCCAAGGGCGAGTTCATCACGTTGATCGGCCACTCGGGCTGTGGCAAGTCCACGCTGCTGAACCTGATCGCCGGTCTGACCCTGCCCACCCAGGGCAGCCTGATCTGCGCCAACCGCGAGATCGACGGCCCAGGTCCCGACCGCGGCGTCGTGTTCCAGAACCACTCGCTGCTGCCCTGGCTGACCTGCTTCGAGAACGTCTACCTCGCCGTCGAGCGCGTGTTTGGTGCCTCCAGCCGCGTCAACGGCACCCAAGCCGAGACCAAGGCCCAGTTGAAAGCCCGTGTGGACAACGTGCTGGCCATGGTGGGCCTGACCGCCGCCGCGCAAAAACGCCCCGGTGAAATCTCCGGTGGCATGAAGCAGCGGGTGGGCATTGCCCGCGCGCTGTCGATGGAACCCAAAGTGCTGCTGATGGACGAGCCCTTTGGTGCGCTCGACGCCCTCACCCGCGCCAAGCTGCAGGACGAGTTGCTCGCCATCGTGGCCGCCACCCAAAGCACCGTGGTCATGGTGACCCACGATGTGGACGAAGCCGTGCTGTTGAGCGACCGCATCGTGATGATGACCAACGGCCCTGCCGCCACCATTGGCGAGGTGCTGAGCGTGAACCTGCCCCGCCCCCGCTCGCGCGTCGACCTGGCAGAAAACACCGACTACCTGCACTACCGCAAGGCCGTGATCGATTTCCTCTACACCCGCCAGTCGCACGTGGAGAAGCAGGCCGCCTGAACCCAGAGGCCCGATGCCCCCACAAACGGCGCAGCTTTCTGCGCCGTTTGTGTTTGCAAGCCATGCTGCGGGTGGTGCTCTGGTGGCGCCAATGGCACAATAAAAATGACCCGCGACCCCTCACCCGAAAGCCTTCACCCATGACCCCCTCTTACCCCATTGCGCCACGCGCCCGCCTCAGCCGCCTGCTGTCAGCCACCGGTGCGCTCGTCGCCGCAGTGGCATTCGTCGGCGGTTGCGCCAACACGCCCCGTGACGACGGTGAGAAAAAGCTCAACGACTGGGTGGGCCGCTCCATCTCTGGCAGCTTCCTGGAAACCGACGAGCTGGTGCAAAAGAAAGACTTTGACGCCAACCGGACCCAGTACATGGTGCCCGACCAGAGCGGCTGCACGCTGGGCTTTGTGGTCGACAAGCGGACCAAGATCCTGCTGTCGTGGTCGTACCTGCGCGCACCCGAGAAGTGCTGGGTCAGCCGCAGCCCGCTCTGACCGGGCACGCCTCACGCATTTGGTGCGCGCTTTCACCCAATCGGCGCATTCGACACCGATTTGATTCACTTTGGGGCCAAATTCCCCCGCCAGACGCCTTAAAAGCTGGCACGGGTTTCGCTTTGGTGCATGCATAACCATAACGACAGGGATATGCACCATGGCGGGATTCCGCAGTTTTCTCAAAAGTGGCCACGCGCCCACGCTCTACGCTTCTTTCCTCTACTTCGCTTTTTCGTGCTGCATCTGGGTGCTCAACGGCGCCATGGCGCCGTTCATCAGTGAAACCTTCAACCTGAGCCCAGCCCAGAAGGGGCTGATGCTGTCCATCCCCATCATTGCTGGCGCGCTGATGCGTTTCCCGCTGGGCCTGCTGTCGCAGTACATCGGGCGCAAGAACGCCACTTTGGTGGAAATGGGCCTGATCGCGGTGGCCATGCTGTTTGGCTTCTTTTTCGTCAAGAGCTTCAATGATTTGTTGGCCATGGGCGTGCTGCTGGGCATTGCCGGCGCCAGCTTCGGTGTGGCGCTGTCGCTCGGCTCGGGCTCCTTCCCGCCCAAACACAAAGGGCTGGCCATGGGGCTGGTGGGCGCCGGCAACGTGGGCACGGCGGTGTCGGTGTTGATTGCACCCCCGCTGGCACAGGCCTTCGGCTGGGTGGCGGTCTATGGTTTTGCGGCGGCGGCCATCAGCATCCCGATGCTGGTGATGATCGTGTTCGCCAAGGAGCCACCCGACCTGGATAAACACGCCAGCTTCCGCGAACACATTGCCTGCCTGTTTGAGAAAGACGGCTGGGCGTTCAGCCTGATTTATGCGGTGACTTTTGGCGGCTTCATCGGCCTGGCCACCTTTCTGCCCACCTACTACTACGACCAGTTCGCGGTCAGCAAGGTGCAGGCGGGTCAGCTGACCATGCTGGCCGCCTTCATGGGTGCGGCCTTGCGCGTCTTTGGCGGCTGGATTTCTGACCGCTGGGGTGGCGTCAACACGCTCAGCGTGGTGCTGGTGACCGTGGCCGTCACGCTGGCGCTCTGCGGGCTGGCGGGCAACTCGCTGGTCGCCACCACTTTGCTGGTCATGCTGTGTTTTGCCGCCCTGGGCGCTGGCAACGGTGCGCTGTTCCAGTTGGTGCCGCTGCGCTGGCCGCTGGCCACGGCGGTGGCGGGCTCGATGATCGGCGAAATCGGTGCGTTGGGCGGCGGCCTGGTGCCCAACGCCATGGGCCTCTCCAAGCAGTATGCGGGCAGCTATTTGTGGGGCTTCCTGATTTTTGCCGGCCTGTCGCTGGTGATGCTGGCCATGCTCCGGGTGATGCAGATCCGCTGGACGCGGACGTGGGCTGAAAAAGGCGGCAGGGCGCGTAGCGCCTGAACGGCGAAGCCGGTAAAGCGCGCAGCGCTGGCCGTCTTTTCAGCGAGGCTAACTTTGCCCAGGCAAAGTCAAGCGAAGCGTGCCGGAGCTAAAAGGGCGGCCGCGCGCGCAGCGCCTGACCCATTTTGCTACTCAATCAATAGCAAATACGTCAGATTCGACTAGGGCTTGCTGCCAATATGGTTTCTATTTCGGCAAAAACAGCAGCCAATAGACCAGCAGCAGGTTGAACAGCAGGCTGACGCCACAAACCAGCTTCCACACCATGGCCGGGTCGCGTTGCAGCAGCGGCGATGGGGCCGGCGCGGTGAGCGAACGCGAGGCACCGCGCTCCAGCGCCAGCAGCATTTCCTCGGCGGTCTCAAAACGCTGGCGCTTGTCCCGCGCCACGGCTTTCAGCACCACATGGTCGAGCCAGATCGGCACCTCGGGGTTGTGCCGGCTGGGGGCCACCGGGTCGCGGTGGTAGCGCCCCACCTGGTAGGGCAACACTTCGCCATAGGGCAGCTTGCCGGTGAGCAGCTGGTACAGCGTGACGCCGAGCGCAAACAAATCGCTCTGCGCGTCGGGCGCTTCGGGTTCTGTGTCGGCGCCGGTGGCGTTGAACCCCCACTGCTCGGGATTGATGTAGCTGGGCGTGCCCGCATGCAAAGTGCGCAGCGCGGCCGGTTCACGCCCGCTGAGCGCCACGCCAAGGTCCAGCACCCGCAGCACACCGTCTTCGCCTTGGTGCAGGTTGGCGGGCTTGATGTCGCGGTGGATCACGCCCTGGCGGTGCAGCCGACCCAGCGCCTTGGCCACATGGGTCGAGGCTGTCAGCACCTGCGGCAGGCCAAAACGGTGTTGACGCGCCAGCAACTGCTGCAGGGTTTCGCCGCCATGCCAGTCGTACAACAAATAGAACGCGGTGGGCTGTTGGCCATTGGGCAGCTCGCTGTGCAGGTTCACCAGGTGGTCGGCCGCGCGCGACGACTGCATGCGTTTGGCCAGCCAGGCTTCGTGGGCGAGCATGGCCCGCTCTTCCGGGTCGTGCGAACGGGCGGGGTGCAGCGTCTTCAAGGCGTACAGGCGCTGACTTTGGGGATCACGCACTTGGTACAAAACATTGACGCCGGTGTCGGCCACCATCGCGGTGACGGTCAGGCCATCCATGCTGTCGCCGAGCTTGAGCCGTTGCGGAATCGGCAGCGCGTTGGCGAGGCGGTTTTCGTCCTGCAGGTTGGCGTCGAGCAGGCCCAGCACGCGCACCACCAGTGCGGTGGCGTTGTCTTGCGTGCCGGCGGCCAGGGCAGCGTCGACCATGCGCTGGCTGATCTGCTGGGCGCCGGGGGCGGCGTCGCTGTCCTGAGTCAAAGCGGCAAGTTTGCGGGCTGACAACACGTTGTGCACGCCGTCCGAGAGGAGCACGAACACGTCGCCAACCTGCAGGTCGCCCTGCAGGTAATCAACCACCACCCGGTCGTCGGCACCGACACACCGCAGCAGCTGGTGCTGGAAGTCGGGGTGGTCCACCACATGGTCGTGGGTGAGCTGCGTCAGCTGGCCGGCACGCAGCAGGTAGGCACGGGTGTCCCCCACATGCGCCACGGTGTACGACTGGCCGCGCAGCACGACCGCGGTCAGCGTGGTCAGGCCCATGGCCGGTTGGCGGCGCCGGTTCACACCGGCCAGCCAGGCGTTTTGCGCGCCGATGATGCGGTCCAGCGCGACCGTGGTGTCCCAGGTTTCGGGGGTGCCGTAGTAATCACGCACCAGGCTGGTCACCGTGGTTTGTGCCGCCTCGCGGCCCATGCCCCCGGTGCTCACGCCGTCGGCAATCGCCGCAATCGCCCCCATGCCCTGCTGGCCTGATTCCGGCAGCAAGGCGGCCGCAAAGTCTTCGTTGACGGGCTTGCGGCCGGTCAAGGAGGTGAAGCCAATGTCGATGTCAAAGGTCATGGTGGTTTTGTCCTGCACCAGAGGCAAGCAAGTTTGATGCTCAATTTGGTGCGCACTGACTTCGCCAACACCGTTTGAGCCGTTCTCAGCGGCCAGCAAAGGGAAAGCGGGCGCAGTTTGGTACAAAAAAATGCCGTCAAACGCTACATTATCGATAGCAATAACTTCAGTTTTTACTAGGGCAGAGGGTTGATTTGGCCTTAAAAACGCTACTTTGGTGCATCACGCCCCACAAACACACCAAAAACTGGCATGGGGTTTGCACTGATACGGGGGATTCACCTTGGAGAGCGCAATGAAAAAATCAAAATTGGTCATGGTTGGGAACGGGATGGCGGGGGTGAGGACCATCGAAGAGCTGCTCAAAGTGGCACCCGACCTGTACGACATCTCGGTGTTTGGCGCCGAACCCCACCCCAACTACAACCGCATCCTGCTCTCCCCCGTGCTGGCGGGCGAACAAACCCTCGACGAAATTGTGCTCAATTCGTGGGAGTGGTATGCCGAGAACAACATCACCCTGCACGCTGGCAAAAAAGTGGTCGAGGTTGACCGCGTCCGGCGCGTCGTGCGGGCGGATGACGGCACCGAAGAGCCCTACGACCGGCTGCTGATGTGCACCGGTTCCAACCCCTTCATCCTGCCAGTGCCTGGCAAAGGCCTGCAGGGCGTAATTGCCTACCGCGACATCGCCGACACCAACGCGATGATTGACGCGGCCACCAAGTACAAAAAAGCCGTCGTCATTGGCGGCGGCCTGCTGGGGCTGGAAGCGGCCAACGGCCTGATGCTGCGCGGCATGGACGTGACCGTGATCCACGTCATGCCCACACTGATGGAGCGCCAGCTCGACCCCGTTGCCGGTGGCCTGCTGCAGAAATCGCTCGAAGAGCGTGGCCTGAAATTCGTCATGGGCGGCCAGACCCAGGCGCTGATTGGCGACGCCGACGGTGGCCAGGGTGGCCGCGTCAAGGCCCTGCAGTTCAAGGACGGCAGCGAGATCCCGGCCGACCTGGTGGTGATGGCGGTGGGCATTCGCCCCAACACCGAACTCGCCGAAAAAATGCGCCTGCACTGCAACCGCGGCATTGTGGTGAACGACACCATGCAGACCGTGACCGACGCACGCATCTACTCGGTAGGCGAATGCGCGGCGCACCGCGGCATTGCCTACGGCCTGGTGGCGCCCCTCTTTGAGCAGGCCAAGGTCGCAGCCAACCACCTGGCACAGTTCGGCATTGGCCGTTACCAGGGCTCGCTCACCTCCACCAAGCTGAAAGTCACCGGCATTGATTTGTTCAGTGCTGGCGAGTTCATGGGTGGCGACGGTACCGAAGAAATCGTGATGAGCGACCCGTTCGGCGGCGTCTACAAAAAGCTGGTCATCAAGGACGACAAACTCGTTGGCGCCTGCCTGTACGGCGACACGGTCGATGGCAGCTGGTACTTCAAGCTGCTGCGCGACGGCCGCAGCATCAACGACATCCGCGACAAACTGATGTTCGGCGAGTCCGGCGCCAACATCGGCGACGTGGGCCACGAAGGCCACACCAAGGCCGCCAGCATGCCCGACGATGCCGAGGTCTGCGGGTGCAACGGCGTCAACAAAGGCACGATCTGCAAGGCCATCCGCGAGAAAGGCCTGTTCACGCTGGACGAGGTGAAAAAGCACACCAAGGCCAGCGCGAGCTGCGGGTCGTGTACCGGCCTGGTCGAGCAGATCCTGATGTTCACCGCCGGTGGCGACTACTCCGCCACCCCAAAGCTCAAAGCCATGTGTGGTTGTACCGACCACGGCCACCAGGCGGTGCGTGACGCCATCCGCGACAGCAAACTGCTGACCATCTCCGACGTCTTCAAGTTCATGGAGTGGAAGACCCCCAACGGCTGCTCCAGCTGCCGCCCGGCCGTCAACTACTACCTCATCAGCACCTGGCCTAAAGACGCGAAAGACGACCCGCAAAGCCGCTTCATCAACGAGCGCAGCCACGCCAACATCCAGAAAGACGGCACCTACTCGGTCATCCCGCGCATGTGGGGCGGCGAGACCACGGCCGACGAGCTGCGCCGCATTGCCGACGCGGTGGACAAGTACAAGATTCCCACCGTCAAGGTCACCGGCGGCCAGCGCATCGACTTGCTGGGCGTCAAGAAGGAAGACCTGCAGAACGTCTGGAAAGACATTGGCATGCCGTCGGGCCACGCTTACGCCAAGGCCTTGCGCACGGTGAAAACCTGCGTCGGCAGCGAATGGTGCCGCATGGGCACCCAGGACAGCACCCAGATGGGCAAGGACCTGGA
>JAZKIY010000055.1:0-2222 GCA_040384665.1 Pseudomonadota bacterium | reverse complement strand
GCGGCGGCGGCCGGTGCCGCTGCCGTGCCCGCTGCACCCCTGTCCCGCGATGCCCGGCGCATCTATGAGCTGTCGCGCGACAAACTGGTGCAGATCCGCACGCTGCTGCGCAATGCCGACACCCAGGCGTCGATCGGCTCAGGGTTCTTTGTCTCTGCGGACGGCCTGATCGTCACCAACTTCCATGTGGCCAGCCAGTTGGCGCTGGAGCCCGAGCGCTACCGCGGCGTGTACGTCACGATGGAGGGGCAGGAGGGCGAGGTCGAGCTGCTGGCGTTCGACGTGCAGCGCGACCTGGCGGTGCTGCGCGCCAAGGCCCGCACCGCAGCGGCACCGGTGCTGAGCTTTCGGCCCGCCGCAGAGGCGCTGGCACAGGGCGAGCGCATCTACTCGCTGGGCAACCCGCTGGATATCGGCTTTGCAGTCACAGAGGGCACCTACAACGGGCTGGTGCGGCGCAGCTTCTATCCGCGGATTTTCTTTGGCGGCACGCTCAACCCCGGCATGAGCGGCGGCCCCTCGGTGGACGATTCGGGGCGGGTGCTGGGCGTCAACGTGGCCAAGCGGCTCGATGGCGAGCAGGTCAGCTTCTTGATTCCCGCCGAGTTTGCAGAGGTGCTGGTGCAGCGCGCGGCCAGCGCAAAGCCCATCACGCAGCCCGCGTACGCGGAGATGACAAGGCAACTGACAGGGCACCAGCAGGTGCTGACCGAACGGTTTCTGAAAGCGCCATTTCGTGAGCAACGCCACGGCAACTACCGGGTGCCGGTGCCCGATGACGCGCTGGCGCGGTGCTGGGGATCGGGGCGCGACCCGAACTTTCCGGGTTTGAACCTGGAACGTACGCAGTGCCAGGCTGACAGCGATGTCGTGGCCGGCGACTACAGCACCGGCACCGTGCGCCTGGCGTATGAGGCCTACAACGCCCCCACCTTGAGCGCGGCGCGGTTTGCCCGGGTGTTCTCGCAAAGCTTTGCCAACGAGCGGTTCCAAACGCGTGGCAACCGCCACCAGACCGCCGTTGAATGCAGCGAACGTTTTGTGGACTCCGGCAGCCTGCCGCTGCGGGCGGTGGTCTGCATGTCGGCCTACCGCAAGCTGCCCGGCCTGTACAACATGACCGTGCTGACAGCCTCGGTCAACCAGCCCACGCAAGGCATCCTGGGCCGCCTGGATGTGAAAGGCATCGCTTTTGACAACGGCATGAAGCTGGCCAACCACTACCTCAAGGCGTTTCGCTGGGAGGCCGCACCATGATGCCCACCCTCGGCCTCATCGAAGCCTTTGACCGCCACGGCGCACTGCTGGCACGCGCCCCCATCACCCGCTGGCCCGTGACGGTGGGCAGGGGCCTGGACTGTGACCTGGTGCTGGACGATCCGTTCGTCGCGCCCGTGCATCTGCGCATCGACCGCCTGGAAGATGCCCCGCGCGCGATACAGGTGGAGGTGCTGCACACCCGCAATGGCGCGCGCCTGCAGCGCAAGCACTACGCCCAGGGCGAGCGCTTCGACTGGCCGGGCGGCACTCCCATCGACCTGGGCCACACCCACGTCGCGCTGCGCCTGGCCGATGCACCCATCGCCGACGAACAGGCGCTGCCACAGTTTCCGTGGAGCACGGTGGCCACCACGGCAGCGCTCATGGTGCTGGTGCTGGCTGCGGCATTGGGGTCAGCGTGGCTGGAGGCCCGAGACGCGTCGCAGTATCTGAAGTCTGTTCCTGGCATGGTGCTTGGCCTGCTGGCCAGCCTGGGCGTCTGGTCGGGCGTATGGGCGGTGGCCAGCAAAGTGTTCGGCGGCCAGCTTCGGTTCTGGCGCCATGTGCGCATCGCCTGCACTGCCGCCTTGGCGGTGGATGCGGTGCACCTGGTGGTGAACTTTGTGGCGTTCACTTTCTCGCTGGAATCCTTTTCGCGGTTTGCCAATGTGCTGGTGGCGCTGCTGCTGGCGGGGGCGTTGTATGCCCACCTGTCAACGGTGCTGCCGCGCCGCCGCGTGGGTTTGGCCTGGACGCTGGCTGCGCTGGTGGCATTGGGATTGCCGTCGTGGCTGGGTGCGCAGTGGCTGAACAACATGCGCCTGTCGAACAGGCTGTACATGAGCAGCCTGTTCCCGCCAGGCCTGCGCGTGGCCCCCGCCGTGCCCGTAGACCAGTTCCTGAAAGACACCGAGTCGCTGCGTGGCAAGCTGGATCGCCGGCTGCGTGATGACGGTCAGGCG
>JAZKIY010000054.1:0-4263 GCA_040384665.1 Pseudomonadota bacterium | reverse complement strand
TTTCCTCCATGGCTTCCAGCAGCGCGCTCTGGGTCTTGGGGCTGGCGCGGTTGATCTCGTCGGCCAGCAGCACCTGGGCGAACAGCGGGCCGGGGTGGAACACAAAACCCTCGCGGCCACGTTCGTAGACCGACACGCCCGACAGGTCGCTGGGCATCAGGTCGGCGGTGAATTGCACGCGGGAAAATTGCAGACCAAAGGTGCGGGCCAGGGCGTGGGCGAGGGTGGTTTTACCGACCCCGGGCACGTCCTCGATCAGCAGGTGGCCACCGGCCAGCAGGCAGGCCACGCAGTCCTGGACCTGGGTCTTTTTGCCCACGATGACCGTGTTAAGCTGGTTGAGCAAGGCGGCCAGTTTGGGCCGCATATCCACGCTAGACATTGAATTGGCGTTCATCGGCTGACGATACCGCAAACACATACGACATGGGCGCGACAGGCTACTTCACACACAGCGATTGTCTGAAACACGAAATGGGCGCGGGGCACCCGGAATGCCCGGACCGGCTGCACGCGATTGAAGACCGCTTGCTGGCATGTGGTGTGGGCGATGCGCTGGAGCGGCGCGAGGCCCCGCCCGCCCCGCTGGCCGACCTGGAATTGGCCCACGCCCGCATGCACGTGGCCGCGCTGCGTGGCCTGAGCGACCAGCTCTGCGACGACCAGCAGTCGGGTGGGCCGGCGCTGAGCTACATCGACCCCGACACCGCGATGAACGCCCACACCTGGCGTGCCGCATTGGCCGCCGCTGGCGCCACATTGGCGGCGACCGACGCGGTGATGGCTGGCGAGCTGGAGAACGCGTTTTGCGCGGTGCGCCCGCCCGGCCACCACGCCTGCCACGACCACGCGATGGGTTTCTGCTTTTTCAACAACGTGGCCATTGCCGCCAAGTACGCGCTGGCGCGCCATGGCCTGCAGCGGGTTGCGATCGTTGACTTTGACGTGCACCACGGCAATGGCACCGAAGACATCGTGGCCGGCGACGGGCGCATCCTCATGGTGAGTTTTTTCCAGCACCCGTTCTACCCGCACACCGGCGCCCATTCCACCGCCAGCAACCTGGTCAACATGCCGGTGCCGGCCTACACCCGCGGCATGGAAGTGCGCGAGCTGGTGGACATCGCCTGGATGCCCCGGCTGGAAGCCTTCAAACCCGAGATGATTTTCATCAGCGCCGGCTTTGACGCCCACCGCGAAGACGACCTCGGCCAGATGGGCCTGACCGAACAGGACTACGCCTGGATCACCCAGCGCATCAAGGACGTGGCCAAGCGCCACGCCAAAGGCCGCATCGTCAGCGCGCTGGAAGGCGGCTACAACCTCAGCGCGCTCGGCCGCAGCGTGGAAGCCCACCTGCGCGTACTGGCCGACGTCTGAGCACGGAGACACACATGACACAAGAAACACCAAGCCCCGCTGTATTGGCCCAGCGCGACGCCCGTGGCGTTCTGACGCTGACCATGAACCGGCCACACAACTTCAACGCGCTGAGCGAAGAAATGCTCGCCGCATTGCAGGCCGAGATCGACGCTGCTGCCCGTGACGACACCCTGCGGGTAGTGGTGCTGGCCGCCAACGGCAAGGCCTTCTGCCCCGGCCACAACCTGAAGGAAATGATCGCCGAGCCCTCGCTGGCCTACTACCAAAGCCTGTTTGCGCAGTGCAGCCGCATGATGCTGTCGCTGCAGCAACTGCCGGTGCCGGTGATCGCCCGTGTGCAGGGCATGGCCACGGCGGCCGGTTGCCAGCTGGTGGCGCAGTGCGACCTGGCGGTGGCTTCCAGCGAGGCCAGCTTTGCGGTGAGCGGCGTCAACTTCGGGTTGTTCTGTTCCACCCCCAGCGTGCCGCTGTCGCGCAATGTGGGGGCCAAACACGCGATGGAAATGCTGCTGACCGGCGACTTCATCAGCGCCGACGAGGCGCTGGCGCGGGGCCTGGTGAACCGCGTGTGCGCCCCCGACGCGCTGGACGCCACGGTGGCAGCGCTGGTGGCCAGCATCCTGCGCAAGCCGCGTGTGGCCGTGGCCATGGGCAAGGCGTTGTTCTACCAGCAGCGCGAGGTGGGCATCGCTGCGGCCTACCAGTTGGCCGGCCAGACCATGGCGGTGAACATGATGGACAGTTCGGCGCAGGAAGGCGTGCTCGCCTTCACCCAGAAGCGCACACCGGCGTGGCGCCAGGAAGGCGGCACCTGACATGACCGAACTGCAAAACCTGCTGGACGATTTCAACAACACCCGCATCTGGGTGGAGCTGGGGGCGCTGCTCGGCTGCATGGTGGTGGCGTGGGCCATCAGTTATGCGATCGGCCGCGGCCAGCCGAAAGAGTCGGTCTGGTTCGGCCGCAACACGCTGGACGGTTTCCTGTTCCCGGTGCTGGCGCTGGCGCTGGTCTACGGTGCCCGGCTGGTGGTGGCGCAGTACCAACCGGTGCCGCTCTTGCGGGTGGCGGTGCCGGTGTTCATTTCGCTGGCGGTCATCCGGCTGTTTGCGCTGGTGCTGCGGGTGGTGTTCCCCAACTCAGGGGGTATCCGGCTGCTGGAACGCGTGGTGTCCTGGATGGCCTGGCTGGCCGCCATGTTGTGGATCGTTGGTCTGCTGCCCACGGTGCTGACCGAACTGGACAGCATCACCTTGGCCTTTGGCAAAACCAAGGTGTCGGTGCGCACCATCATCGAAGGCGTGTTGTCCACCAGCGTGGTGCTGGTCGTGACCCTGTGGATTTCGGCGGCCATCGAGTCGCGCTTGCTGAAGAGCCATGTCAGCGATTTGTCGATGCGCAAGGTGGCCAGCAACGTCACCCGCTCGGTGCTGCTGCTGGTCGGTTTCCTGTTTGTGCTGTCGGCCATCGGGGTCGATTTGACGGCGCTGTCGGTGCTGGGCGGCGCGCTCGGTGTGGGCCTGGGTTTTGGGCTGCAGAAGCTGGCGTCCAACTACGTCAGCGGTTTCGTCATCTTGCTGGAACGCTCGCTGCGGATTGGCGACACGGTGAAGGTCGATGGTTTTGAAGGCGTGGTGAGCGACATCAAAACCCGCTACACGCTGATCCGTTCGGCCAGTGGCCGCGAGGCGATTGTGCCCAACGAGAAACTGATCACCGAGCGGGTGGAAAACCTGTCGCTTGCCGATTCGCGGGTGCTGTTGTCCACCACCGTCACGGTGGGCTACGACAGCGACGTGGGCGCGGTGCAAACTGTGTTGAAAGAGGCGGCGCTGGGTGTGGACCGTGTGCTCAAAGACTCGCCCCCTTCGGCCCACCTCTCGGCCTTTGGTGCCGACGGGCTGGAGTTCACGCTCTGGTACTGGATCGGCGACCCGCAAAACGGCCAGTCGAACGTGCGTTCGGAAATTCACATCCGCATGCTCAACGGGCTGCGGGCAGCCAACATCGACATCCCCTACCCGCAGCGGGTGGTGCATGTGAAGGGTGGCCCCGGGCTCCCGCTTCCCGCCGACCCGTCGGACACCGGCGCGTTGGTGGACTGACCCGAACGCCGCAGCGGGTTATTCCCCGTGTGGGCGACAAGCGCTTATAATTCAAAAAAAGCACGACCGTTCTATTCCTGTTTTTCATAGGGAAATCCCGGACTTTGTCGCCGTAGCGTCTTTTAGCGACGAATACAATGACAGCTTGCAGTAAGCATCGTTTCAATCACTCAATGGAGCCTCATCAATGAAGGTCTTGGTCGCAGTCAAACGCGTGGTGGATTACAACGTGAAGGTCCGTGTCAAATCGGACAACTCTGGCGTGGACATCGCCAATGTCAAGATGAGCATGAACCCGTTTGACGAAATCGCGGTGGAAGAAGCGGTGCGCCTGAAAGAAAAGGGCGTGGTGACCGAAGTCATCGCCGTCTCCTGCGGCGTCACCCAGTGCCAGGAAACCCTGCGCACCGCCATGGCCATTGGCGCCGACCGCGCCATCCTGGTCGAGACGGCCGTCGAACTGCAGCCGCTCGCTGTCGCCAAGCTGCTGAAGGCCTTGATCGACAAGGAGCAGCCGCAGCTGGTGATTCTGGGCAAGCAGGCCATCGACGACGACTGCAACCAGACCGGCCAGATGCTGGCCGCGCTGGCCGACCTGCCGCAAGCCACGTTTGCCAGCAAGGTCGAAGTCGCTGACGGCAAGGCCTCGGTGACCCGCGAAGTGGATGGTGGTCTGGAAACCCTGTCCATCACCTTGCCCGCCGTCATCACCACCGATTTGCGCCTGAACGAGCCGCGCTACGTGACGCTGCCCAACATCATGAAGGCCAAGAA
>JAZKIY010000053.1:0-4720 GCA_040384665.1 Pseudomonadota bacterium | reverse complement strand
GGGAAGAGTCGCCGCAGGCCGTCACCGTCAATTTGCGCCTGGGCGACGTGATGCCGCTGCTGTCCTCTGCCACCGGTCTGTGTTTTTCCGCCTTCATGGCGCAACCGGCGGGCAGCCACAAGCGCGCTGCAGCGAGCAACAAGCACCAGTCACACGAGCGCCTGCCGCCCTTGTTGAGAGACGAGCTGACTCGCCTGCAAAAGCTGGCCCGCAAGGATGTGCCCAAAACCATGGCCGAAGTCACGGCGGTGCTGAACGAAGTCCGGCGCCGCGGCCTGGCGCGTGTGGTGGACACGCTGCTGCCCGGTGTCGCCGGCTTTTGCGCCCCGGTGTTCGACGCCGATGGCCACCTGGTGCTGGGCGTGGTGTCCATGGGGTCGGTAGCCACCTTCGACACCGACTGGGACGGCGCGGTGGCCCAACCTTTGTCGGCTGCGGCGCGGCAGCTCAGCAGCGACCTGGGCTACGCACAGGCATGAGCGCCCTGACGGCACAGCACAGCGCAGCGCCGCCGCTGCGTCCCTTGCTGGTGCTGACGTCGTTGGTCGTGCTCGCACATGTGCTGCTGCTGCAAGCCGCGCCGGCCCACTGGGGCATGGAAGCCGAACCGACCAGCACGCTGCGTCCCCTAATCACGCGCAGCATAGAAATCAAGCCGCCCAGCCCAGCGGCCGCCCCGGTGACCCCGCCGCCACCGGTTCGACGGGCAGCCCCCGCCACCGCGCCCCGCTTACAACAAAATGCGGCTCCAGCCCTTTCCGGGAAAGCGCCAGCAGCTATTGAATCAATAGCAAATCCAGTGCCCGAACCGACCGTGGCCAGCACACCATCACCCCCACCAGCGCCAGAGCCCAGCCCGCCTGCGGCACCAGTGGCGGCCGCTGCAGCACTGACCATTCCGGGGTCCACGCGCCTCAAATACAGCATGACCGGCCGCTCCAAAAACATGGACTACCACGCGCTGGCCCAACTCGACTGGCGGCAGGACGGCACGGCCTACGAGACCAGCATGCAGGTCAGCGCTTTTGGCTTGGGCGCGCGCTCGATGGCCAGCAGCGGCCGCATCACCGGCGACGGGCTCGCGCCCACACGTTTCCTGGACAAGTCGCGCAGCGAACGCGCGGCCCATTTTCAGCCCGACAAGGGCAAGATCACCTTCAGCGCCAACTCGCCCGACGTGCCGTGGCAGCCAGGCGCGCAGGACCGCGTCAGTGTGTTTGTGCAGCTCGCCAGCCTGCTGGCCGGCGATCCGGCGAAGTATCCGCCCGGCAGCAGCGTGTCGCTCTACACCGCCGGCCCCACCGGCGCCGACACCTGGACTTTTGTGGTCAACGCCGAGGAAAAACTCAGCCTGCCCGTCGGCGAGATCAGCGCCCTCAAGCTCACGCGCAAGCCGCAACGCGACTACGACCAGACCGTCGAGGTCTGGCTTGCGCCTGCGCTGGGCTGGCTGCCAGCGCGCACCCGCATCACCCAGCAAAACGGTGATTTTGTGGACCAGCAGTGGCGCAGCACCGAAAAGCCGCCGTGAAGGCAGATCAGAGCGGATACCGTGACTTTTCCCGCATTTCGTGGATTTCAGGGATTTACCCTGTCACCCTTGAACTTGGCCCGTTCGTTGTTATCTGATGGACAAGGACCCAAGCTCTATGCACATGCTCTACGACTCCGAATCATTTGTGGTGGTGCAAATCCACGCCAACGCGCCTGAAGAGTCCGCGCCCGCGCCGGCCGTGCCCGAACTTGCGCGCCACGGCTTTGAAATTGTCGACAAACGCTCAGGCAAAGAGGTCTACCTCGATGGCTCCTGGGCCGAGATGTTCCAGCAGCGCTTGAACGTCTGGCAGCAAAAAACGCCCACCCAGGAAGAAATCGAGGACACACTTGAGGGTTACGCCGAACTGGCGCATACCCCGGTCTCCCTGCACTAGGCCACGGAGGACGCAGCCGCGGGGTACAGCCAGCGGTACAGCGGCGCCACCAGCACCAGCACGGCCACCAGCCGGCACACCTGAAACGCAGTCACCACCGGCACCCCGAGCTGCAGCACCTTGGCGGTGATTGCCATCTCGGCGATGCCGCCCGGCGAGGTGCCTAGAATCAAGGTCGCCAGTGGCAAGCCGGTCGCGAAGGTCAGCAACCAGGCGAAGCCACTGCACAGCGCGATCATCGCCAGCGTTCCCACCGCGACTGACACCAGCCAGCGCGGCGCCGCATGCAAAAACGCCCTCGAAAAACGCACCCCCAGGCTCACTGCAATCAACAACTGCGCGCCGTTGGTCAGCCATTGCGGAATGCCCGACAGAAACACACCGGCCATGGTCAGGCCCATGGACACCAGCAGCGGGCCCATGAACCAGGGGTTGGTACGTCCCAGCCGCTGCATGGCCCATGCGCCCAGGGCGGTCGCCAGCGCCAGCGCTGCAAAACCCGGCCACTGCACCGCACGCAGCACCGGCGGGTTCAGGTCCAGCCCATGCAGGCCGCTGAACTGCATGGCAAAAGGCACGGTCACCGTGACCAGCAGCAGACGCAGCCCGTGTGAGGCGGCCACCAGATCGGTGCGCGCATGGGCGCGTTCGGCCAGCAGGGTCATCTCCGACGCCCCGCCAATCGCACCGGCGAAATAACTGGTGGCCCGCATCGACGGCGCCGCCACGTCGGGCATGTGCTGCGCATTGACGCGGTGCAGCCAGGCGCCAAAAACCAGCCCGAGGGCCAGCGCCCAGACAATCGCCAGCATGATGGCCCACCACAAGCTGGCCACCAGCGCGGTGACCTGCGGCGTGAAATAAAGCCCCAGCGCGACGGCGATCACCCACTGGCCAAGGTTGCCCAGCGGCGGCCAACTGCGGGTGGGTGCCCCCGCCACCGACGCACAGGCAGTGGCCAGCAAGGGGCCAATCATCCAGGGCAAGGGCGTGCGCAGGTAAACACAGAGCCCGGCGGCGGCCAGCGCCAGCAGCAGGGTCCCAATAATGCGGTAAGGCTTGACGGGCATCAACAAGGCAAACAGGGAAATGGAAGGGGAAAGCTGGACAGTCAGTTGCCAGGCTTTACGATGTCCCTAGTATGACCCGCCTGTCCTCCTCTCCCCCCGCCGCGTACCGGTCTTTGGCCGTGCTGATGTTGCTGCTGGTCGCAGCTTGCGCCCGCGTGCCCGAACCCCGCTTGTTTCCGGAGCCGCCCAACGACATCACCGTGCGCACCGATGCGCTGCTGCCCGCCGACGTGGTCTTGCTGGGCGAACAACACGACGCCGCCGAACACCAGCACATCCACCAGCATGTGGTGGCGCGGCTGGCCGTTGACGGCAAGCTCGGTGCGCTCGCACTCGAAATGGCCGACACCGGCCGCAGCACCGCCGCACTCAAATCCAACAGCACGCAGCTCGAGGTGCAGGAAGCGCTGGGCTGGAACAACAAAAGCTGGCCCTGGACCGCCTACGGCCCGGCGGTGATGGTGGCCGTCAAGGCCGGCGTGCCGGTGCTGGGCGCCAACCTGCCGGCGGCACAAATGCGAGAGGCCATGGCCGACACCCGGCTCGATGGCCAGTTGCCGGGGCCAGCCCTCAAGGCGCAGCAGCAGCTGATACGTAGCGGCCACTGCGATCTGATGCCGGAGAGCCGGGTTTCGCCAATGACACGTATCCAGGTGGCGCGCGACATCAGCATGGCCCGCACCATTCAACAGGCCGCGCTGCCCGGCAAGACCGTGGTGCTGCTGGCTGGCAGCGGCCATGTCAACCGCGAACTCGGCGTGCCGCAACACCTGCCGGCCGACATGAAAGTCAAGGCGGTGCTGCTGCGTGCCGGCTCGCCGCCTGCCGCATCGGATGCGCGCACGGACGCGATCAAGGCGCCGGCCTTTGACGTGGTCTGGCCCACACCGGCCGTGCCGGTGCAGGACTATTGCGCAGGTTTGAAGAAATAAAGCCCCCACGCTTGTCACTGCGTGTACTGCGCTGCCCCCGAGGGGGCCGCTGCGCCTGCGGCCTGGCAAAGCCAGTTCCGCGGCCCTGGCTTGAATCACCCCCCCCCAAAGAGTCGTCACGCTTTTCTGACAGACAAGGGATGGCCGCCGGGCCTTGACGAATGGACTCAGGCGTTCTTTTTGATCGCGTCGGCCACCACATTGACGATGCGTTCAATGTGCTCTTTCTCGACGATGTAGGGCGGGCAGATCACGATGTTCTCACCCGCCGGCCGCACCAGTACGCCATTGCGGAAGCAGTCCATGAAGATGTCGTAGACACGTTTTCCGGGCGAGCCGGCAATCGATGACAGCTCCACTGCGGCGGCCAGCCCCAGGCTGCGGATACCGACCACATTCGGCAGGCCCTTGAAGCCGCTGTGCGCGGCGTCGCCGAGCACCCCACCCATCTGCCCGGCGCGCTCAAACAGTTTTTCTTGCTTGAACAGTGACAAGGTGGCCATGGCCGCCGCGCAGGCCACCGGGTGGCCCGAGTAGGTGTAGCCGTGGAAAAACTCGATGGCGTGGGCCGGACTGCCGGCATTGGCGTCCATCATGGTGTTGTAGATGCGGTCGGTACAGATCACACCGCCCAGCGGGATCACGCCATTGGTCACGGCCTTGGCGAAGTTCAGCATGTCGGGCACCACGCCATAGTAGTCGGCACCAAAGTTGCTGCCCAGGCGGCCAAAGCCGGTGATGACCTCGTCAAAAATCAGCAGGATGCCGTGTTTGTCGCAAATCTCGC
>JAZKIY010000052.1:0-1786 GCA_040384665.1 Pseudomonadota bacterium | reverse complement strand
CCTCGTCGCTGACCCGTCGCACACCGAAACCACACATGCCCAGATCGGGTTTGACCACCAGCGGAAACACCAGCCCGGCCTGCGCCATCGCGGTACGCAGGCCCGCAAGGCTCTGGCGCGCGGGCGGCAAGGCGCAGTGGCGTGCGGTGGCGGCGCGAGCCAGCGCGCCCATGCCCCGGAAATACTCAAGCTTGGTTTCACCGACCAGGCCGCCCGCAGTGATGGCCGGGTTGGCCGCCGACGGCAGGGTGGCGCTGCCATAACGCAGCGACAGCCACAGCCACTGCAGCACCAGCGGCACGCAGATCAGCCACTTCGGCAAAGCCTCGAGCGCACCGCGCGGCGCACTCGCCGCGGGCAGTTTATCCACGGCTTGTTCCCTGGCGGTAGCGGGGCGGCAGATCCTGCGTGCGCATCATCATCGGCAGGTCGGCGGTGTTGAAGGCCGGGTCCCAGGCCGGTGGCCCCAGCAGCCTGGCGCCCAGGCGCAGGTAGGCGCGGATCAGCGGCGGCGCCGTCATTCCCTGCGGCAACAGGCCATGCGCGAGCGGCAAGGCCAGGTGCGGCCTGACCTGGTAATGCAACGGCGCGAGATGGCTCAGGCACAGTTGCCGCCAGACGGCTGCAGCCCCTGGCGGGCCGTGATGCTGCATGGGAATGCTGGCGCAGCCAATCATGGTGTCCAGCGTATTGCGCGCCATGAAGGCGGCCAGCTCGCTCCAGAGCGCCAGCACCACGCCGCCGTGCCGGTGTTCGGCGTGCACGCAGCTTCGGCCCAGCTCGACCATGCGTGTGCGCAGCGGGTCCAGTGGTGCCAGATCGAACTCCTGGTCGCTGTAGGTGCCGCCGGCGCGGCGCGCCTGAGTGGGTGTGAGCACGCGGTAGGTGCCAATGACCTCCCAGCTCGCGGCGTCGCGTACCAGCAGGTGTTCGCAGTAATCGTCGAAGCGGTCGATGTCGTGGCCGGCCAGCGGCGTGGCCAGGCGCGCGCCAAGCTCACGGGAAAAAACATCAAAGCGCAGGCGCTGGGCCTCGCGCAACTCATCGGTGCACCTGGCCCAGGCCAGCACCAGGCCAGAACGCCTCGCCCGGGGCTGGGGCTGCAGCGCCGGCCGTGGCGCCAGCGGAAGTCCTGAGGTGGAAGCGGCGGTTGTCATGGGTCGACCTTTGCGGCGGGGGCGCAACGCCCCCTGACCTTGACCATAAGACAGCCTGTGCAAGCGCGCTGTCAGACGGCGCCGCGAACTGCTGGTGCAGTGCAACACTGCACTGGCGCTTCAGCTTTTTGTGTGCAGTGCCTGCCAGCCCGCCAGGCCCAACTGATTGAGCGTTTCAATATTGCGCTCGAAGATGCCCTCTGCATCCGGGTAGGCCTGCACCGCGCGTTCCACGCTGTCTTCGCGCAGCAAGTGCAGGATCGCAAACGGGGCGCGGTTGGTGTAGTTGCCGAGGTCGTCGGGTTCCGTGCCGTCAAACTGGAAGCGCGGATGAAAGCTCGCCAGTTGCACCACGCCCTCGAGCGCATGCTCGTCCACCACGCCTTCGGCAATTTCCATGAAATCGTTGAAGTCCAGAAAGTCCTCGAACAGCGTCGGGTGGATCAGCAGCGTGGTATCGATCTCTTCCGCCGGCGTCGCCACCAGCAGGTCCAGCTCGCGGTCCAGTTCCTCCAGCAGGTCATCGGCATGGCGCGCCTGGCTGACCACCAGCCGCACCTGGTTCTTCACATACACCGCCTTGGCAAACGGGCACAGATTGAGCCCGATCACGGCTTTTTCCAGCCACT
>JAZKIY010000051.1:0-1822 GCA_040384665.1 Pseudomonadota bacterium | reverse complement strand
CGTGGCGAGCGACACCTAGGCGGGTGCGGTGCGTGTCTGTTTTGTGATTGCCGGGGTCAGCCGGGGTCGCCGCTGACAGCGGCGCCTGGAACGGTCTTTTTAGGCTGCAGCTTCCAGCCCGTTGCGGAAGTGCTCGCGCATTCGCTCTGCGGTGGCGTTGGCATCGCGCGCGGCCAGTGCTTCCATGATGGACCGGTGTTCGGCCAGGGACTCTTGCATACGGCCGCTTTTGAGCAGCGAGTTGTGGCGGTTCAGTTTCATCACCTTGCGCAGGTCGGCCACCATCTGGTCGCGCCAGCGGTTGTTGGCGATTT
The DNA here is from genome assembly GCA_040384665.1 of Pseudomonadota bacterium. Taxonomy (GTDB): domain Bacteria; phylum Pseudomonadota; class Gammaproteobacteria; order Burkholderiales; family Burkholderiaceae_C; genus PCRC01. The sequence goes on along the minus strand of JAZKIY010000051.1, from coordinate 1,508 downwards.
CCAGCAGGCGCATGTGAAAGGCTTCGTTGATCTCGAAAAAGCGTTCGCGGTTGGTGACGGCTTTTTCAAGCTCACGGTGCAATGTTTGCAGTTCTTTCAACTGCAGGTCGGTCGCCTGGGTGGCGACGACGCCTGCAGCGTCACTTTCCAACAGCGCCAGCAGGTGGTACACATCGCTCAGGTCGCGCTCTGACACTTCAGTGACATAGGCGCCGCGCCTCACCTTCATGGTGACCAGGCCCTCGGTGGCCAGCACTTTCAGCGCTTCGCGCAGCGGTGTGCGGCTGATGCCATATTCTTCGGCCAGTTTGAGCTCGTCAATCCAGCTGCCGGGCGCCAGTTCGCGGTTGAAAATGCGCTGGCGCAACAGCTCTGCCACCTCTTCATAGAGGGCGCGGGGGGTCAATGAAACAGCGGCCATGGTGGTTGTCAGGTGGTCAATTGCAGCCTCGGCTGGACAGCGCGATCTTAGCTGAAATTAAATTTTGCATCAATAATTATAAATAATGTAAACTTGGTCGGCCAACAAACATCGTTTACCTCCGTACCCAGCAGCGCCATGAGCACCCCCAAACCACCGTCCTCTCCCGAATTTGCGCCCGCCAGCCTTGAAGCTTGGGCCAAAGCTGCCGCAAAGTCCGCACCCGGGGGCGACATCGGCGCGCTCAACTGGCAAACACCGGACGGCATCACGGTCAAGCCGCTGTACACGGCCGACGACCTCAAGGATCTGCCCCATACCGATACGCTGCCAGGTTTTGAGCCTTTCATCCGCGGGCCGCAGGCCACCATGTATGCGGTGCGGCCCTGGACCATCCGTCAGTACGCCGGTTTTTCGACCGCCGAAGAGTCCAATGCGTTTTACCGCAAGGCGCTGGCCGCCGGCGGGCAGGGCGTCTCGGTCGCGTTTGACCTGGCGACCCACCGCGGTTACGACAGCGACCACCCGCGCGTGACCGGCGACGTGGGCAAGGCCGGCGTGGCGATTGACAGCGTCGAGGACATGAAAATCCTGTTCGACCAGATCCCGCTGGACAAGGTGTCGGTGTCCATGACCATGAACGGCGCGGTGCTGCCGGTGCTGGCCGGTTATGTGGTGGCGGCTGAAGAGCAGGGCGTGGCGCAGGACCAGCTCAGCGGCACCATCCAGAACGACATCCTCAAAGAGTTCATGGTGCGCAACACCTACATCTTTCCACCGGCGCCCAGCATACGCATCATCGGCGACATCATCGAGTACACGGCCAAACACATGCCGAAGTTCAACTCGATCAGCATCTCGGGTTACCACATGCAGGAAGCCGGGGCGAACCAGGCGCTGGAACTGGCCTTCACGCTGGCCGACGGCAAGGAATATGTGAAAACCGCGATCGCCAAGGGACTGGACGTTGACGGTTTTGCCGGCCGCCTGAGTTTTTTCTGGGCCATCGGCATGAACTTCTACCTCGAAGTCGCCAAGATGCGCGCCGCGCGCCTGCTCTGGTGCCGCATCATGAAAGAGTTCAACG
>JAZKIY010000050.1:0-74811 GCA_040384665.1 Pseudomonadota bacterium | reverse complement strand
GCCGCCTGAAAAACATCATCGGCGTGACCGAAGAAACCACCACCGGCGTGCTGCGCCTCAATGAAATGAGCGCCAAGGGCACGCTGGCGCTGCGCGCCATCAACGTGAACGACTCGGTGACCAAGAGCAAGTTCGACAATCTGTACGGCTGCCGCGAGTCACTGGTCGACGCCATCAAGCGCGCTACCGACGTGATGATCGCCGGCAAGGTGGCGGTGGTCGCTGGGTACGGCGACGTGGGCAAGGGCTCGGCCCAAGCCCTGCGTGCGCTCTCCGCCCAGGTCTGGGTGACCGAGATCGACCCCATCAACGCCCTGCAGGCCGCGATGGAAGGCTACAAGGTCGTGACCATGGAATACGCTGCCGACAAGTGCGACATCTTTGTGTCCGCCACCGGCAACAAGAACGTCATCACCTATGACCACATGGCGAAGATGAAAGACCAGGCCATCGTCTGCAACATCGGCCATTTCGACAACGAAATCGACGTTGCCGCGCTGGAAAAGTGCACCTGGGAAGAGATCAAGCCGCAGGTCGACCACGTGATTTTCCCGGACGGCAAGCGCATCATCCTGTTGGCCAAGGGCCGGCTGGTGAACCTGGGCTGCGGCACCGGCCACCCGAGCTTTGTGATGTCGTCCAGCTTCGCCAACCAGACCATTGCGCAGATTGAGCTGTTCACCAAGCAGGCCGACTACGAAGTGGGCCAGGTCTATGTGCTGCCCAAGCACCTGGACGAAAAGGTGGCACGGCTGCACCTGAAGAAGGTCGGCGCGGTGCTGAGCGAGCTGACGGACGAGCAGGCGGCGTACATTGGCGTGGCCAAGACAGGCCCCTACAAAGCCAACACTTACAGATATTGACCCACCCCCGAAGCGCCTGCGGCGATGCCCCCCCCGGGCTTCGCCCTCTCCCTTCAGGGGGCGACACTGGCCGACCGGCAAAGCCGGTTCGGCGGTGCCCTTGGCCAAAGAGTCTCGCTCAGACGCCGCCTTGAGGCGTTGTATTCCATCGGACATTCATGCGCATTGATCAACTCCTCGTGGAGCGCGGCTTGGCCTCGTCCCGTTCGCAAGCCCAGCGGCTGATTGCCGCGGGGGTGCAGTGGCGCGCCGGTGCGGCGGGCGTGGCGCCATGGAAAAAGGTGGCAAAGAACGGCGACGAGGTGCCGGACGCGGCCGAGATCGAGTTGCTGGACCTGGCCGAGGCGCGTTACGTGTCGCGCGGCGGGCTCAAGCTCGAGGGTGCGCTGCGCAGCCTGGGCCTGGACCCGGCCGGCCGGCATTGCCTGGACGTGGGGCAGAGCACCGGTGGCTTCACCGACTGCCTGCTGCAGGCCGGTGCGGCCCAGGTCATTGGGGTCGATGTCGGCCAGGGCCAGTTGCACGAGCGGTTGCGCCAGGACGCCCGGGTGGTCTGTGTCGAAGGCGTCAATGCCCGTGCACTGAGCGCCGAAACGCTGGTTGAGGCCTGCGAGGAAGCGCTGTCCGAGCGGGTCGAGGATGTCGAAGACAACGCCACCCTGCCGCAGGCGCCCTATGCCTGGATGCGCAATGGCGGCGTGGTGGACGACGATTACAACGACAGCGGCGACGCCAAGGAGCACGAGGTCGAGGCCTTCAAGGCCCAGCGCGCCGAACGGGCCCGTGCCCGTGCGGCCGGCCAGCTGCCGCTGGTGCGGCGGCGCCGGCCTGGCCGTGAGGCCACCGATGTGAACCCGTCCTTCGAGCTGGTCACCGGCGACCTGTCCTTCATCTCGCTGACGCTGGTGTTGCCGGCGCTGGCGCCGCTGCTGCGGCCCGGCGGCCATTTGCTGATGCTGGTCAAGCCGCAGTTCGAACTGCAGCCCGGCCAGGTGGGCAAGGGCGGCATCGTGCGCGACCCCGCCCTCTACGCGGTGGTGGAGCAGCGGCTGCGCGACGCCTGTGCCGCCCTCCATCTGCCGGTGCTCGCCTGGCTGCCTTCGCCCATCGACGGTGGCGACGGCAACCGCGAGTTCTTCATCCATTGCCACACCGCCCCATGACCTCGTCTGCCCACCTTCCGCTGAGCCTGGAATTCTTCCCGCCCAAAACCCCCGAGGGGGTGGACAAGCTGCGCGCGGCGCGCCAGCGGCTGTACGCGCTGAAGCCCGAGTTCTGCTCGGTCACCTACGGCGCGGGCGGCTCCACCCAGGAAGGCACCTTCAACACCGTGCGCGACATCCTGGCCGAAGGCGTGGCCGCCGCGTCGCACTTCTCGTGCATTGGCGCCACCCAGGCCAGCGTGCGCGAACAACTCGCGCAACTCAAGGCCATGGGTGTGCAGCGGCTGGTGGCCCTGCGCGGCGATTTGCCCAGCGGTTATGGTGCCGGTGGCGAATTCCATTACGCCAGCGATTTGGTGGCTTTTATCCGCGCCGAGACCGGCGATGGCTTCCACATCGAAGTGGCCGCTTACCCGGAAATGCACCCTCAGGCCAAGTCGCCCGAGGCCGATTTGCAAGCCTACGCTGCCAAGGTGAAAGCCGGCGCCAATGCCGCCATCACCCAGTACTTCTACAACAGCGACGCCTATTTCCGCTTTGTCGACGACGCCTACAAGCTGGGCGTCGACGTGCCGGTGGTGCCCGGCATCATGCCCATCACCAGCAGCACCCAGCTGATGCGTTTTTCTGATGCCAGCGGCGCCGAAATCCCGCGCTGGATCCGCACCCGCCTGATGGCCTACGGCGACGACACCGCCTCGATCAAGGCCTTTGGCCTCGACGTGGTCACCGATTTGTGCGACCAGCTCCGCAACGGCGGCGTGCCCGGCCTGCACTTCTACACCATGAACCAGAGCGCCGCGACGCTGGAAATCTGCGAGCGGCTCGGCCTGTAAAGCGGCCCTTTGACGGGTGCCACAACCCAAGCCCGACCGTGCCATAGGGTTGTTACATCCGTGGGGTAGGATGCTGCAATGCACAAAACCCACTGCGGTCCGTTCTGGGCCCGTGACAGTTTCCGCACCTTGGCGCTGCCGGCTTTGCTGGCAACCCTGATGGCCACCTCCCCCGCGTTTGCTGTTGACAGAGCCCCCTCGGCCCTGCGCGGTGCTGCGTCGTGCACCACCGAACCGGTCTGGCAGAAGTGGCAGCGCGGCCTGGCGTCGTGGTATGGCCAGGCTTTCCACAACCTGCGCACCGCCAGCGGCGAGCGGTTCAACATGAACGAACTCACCGCTGCCCACCCGACGCTGCCGTTTGGCACGCAGATCAAGGTGCGCAATCCGGCCAATGGCCGGGCGGTGGTGGTGCGCGTCAATGACCGTGGCCCGTTCACCGGCAACCGCAGCCTCGACCTCAGCCGTGCTGCCGCCAGCGCGCTGGGCATCCTGAACCTCGGCACCGCGCAGGTGGAGTTGTTGCTCGAATCGTCTGCCGAGAAGTTTGACGCGGTGACCAGTCTGCTGAACAGCGCCGTTGCCTGCAACGACTGAGGCGACCAGTCACTTGGGCCGGCCCGCGCGCTTCAGTTTTGGCGCATGTATGGGTCGTGCTTTTGGCGCCTGATCTGCCGACTGGCGCGGTCTTGCATGTCTTCCAGGCGCACGGCTTCCTTGCGGGTCACCTTGCCATCGGCTTCGGCCCTGGCCTCGGCGCGCGCCACACCCACTTGCTTGCGTTCGAGGCGACGTGCCTCCGGACGCGTCAATGCCCCTGAGGCCACACCCTGGTTGATGCGCTGCTGCTGGTTGTCCTGGCGGCTGTCAAGGCGCTGCTGAAAAGCCTCGCTGGGGGTGGCTGGCGCAGGGGCCTGGGCGGAAGCCGCCACGGCGCACAGTGCCAGACCCAGTGCCACAGCGGCGCGTGAAAGAGACGGGTTCATCGGTGACTCCAGAAAGGGGTGGTGTCCATGGCCAGACACCGGCCATGTTCACGTTAAACCGGCCAACGTCCACCGGCTTACGCTGCCAGGGCAATACCCCATCGGCCTGCTCAAGTACGCAGGCGAGGCCGTAAGAACAACATGCCGGGGCGGTTAAAGCCCCATACGCTCCGAAAAAGGCAATGTCCATGCACACCGCCACCCTGGCCGCGCACCGCTTTGGCTTCTCTGAAACCTCCCTGCAGCCGCTGAAGAGCGACCCGCGCGGGTGGGTGCTGGCGCAATTCCGCCAACCCCAACCGCTGGACGAGCGTGGCCTGATGGGCAGCGCCGAGGCTGGTTTGCTGACGCGCCAGGTGCTGGGCGCCGTGCTGAACGGCGCGGTCAACAACGTCGCCCCTGCAACCGCCGCTGCGGACATGGCCAGCCCCGCTGCAGCTGCCGCGCTGGCAGCCCCCGACCCCAACCGCCAGTTGCTGCGCCGCGCCAACGCACAGGCCGTGCAGCGGCGCTGGCAGCAGGTGGTGGCCACTGGCACACCGGTGTACGAACGCTGGGTGATGTTCTGGGCCAACCACTTCAGCGTGGCCGCCACCAAAGGCAGCATGCTGGGCCTGGTCTGGCCCTTCGAGCGCGAAGCGATCCGGCCGCACGCCACCGGGCGTTTCGTGGACCTGGCGCGTGCCGCCACGCTGCACCCGGCGATGCTGCTGTACCTCGACAACGCGCAGTCGTTCGGCCCCGGCTCACGCGCAGGCCAGCGCCGCAGCCGCGGCCTGAACGAAAACCTTGCACGCGAGCTGCTGGAGCTGCACACGCTGGGTGTCAACGGTGGCTACAGCCAGGCCGACGTGACCGAACTCGCCAAGCTGCTCACCGGCTGGACGGTGGACCGCGAGACGGCGCAGTCACACTTCGTGCCCGCGTTGCACGAGCCCGGCCCCAAGCGCGTGCTCGGCAAGTCCTACGTTGAAGGCCCCCAGGCGCTGGACGCCTTCCTCACCGACCTGAGCCGCCACCCCAGCACCGCGCGTTTCGTGGCCACCAAGCTGGTGCGCCATTTTGTGGCCGACGACCCACCGGCGCCCCTGGTGGACGCGCTGGCCGCCCGCTTCCGCGCCAGCGACGGCGATTTGCAAGCGCTGGCCGAGACCTTGTTCAGCCACGAACTCACCTGGCAAAGCAGCGCGCCGCCCAAGTTCAAACGGCCCGAAGAACTGGTGCTGTCGGCCCACCGTGTGCTCAAGCTGCCCGTCGTGCAGGCCGAGCGTTTGAACACCGTGCTGGCGCAAATGGGCCAACCGGTCGGCCGCGCCCCATCGCCCCAGGGCTGGCCCGACCGCACCGAAGACTGGCTGGCGCCCGACGCGCTGTGGAAGCGCACCGAATGGGCCGCCGCTTTCGCCAAACAACACGACCACCTGGCCGATGCGCGGCAACTGGCCGCCTTGAGCCTCGGGCCAGACCTCGGTGCCGAAACCCAGCGCCAGATCGAGCGTGCCGACAGCGGTGCCCAGGCGCTGGCCCTGTGGTTGGCCAGCCCTGAATTTCAACGGAGGTAAGCCATGCGAACAACCATTTCACGCCGCGCCTGGCTGACCCGTGTGGCCGTCGGCGGTGGCGCCGGCCTGGCGTTGCAACTGCCCGGGACCCGGCTGGCCCTGGCCGCACCCATGCCCGCCAGCGATGAGCGCCGCCTGGTGGTGGTCCTGTTGCGTGGTGCCCTCGACGGTCTGGCGGCCGTGCCCCCGGTGGGAGACCCGGGTTGGCACAGCCTGCGGCCCCAGGCGCAGGAAGAGCAGGCGCGCTTTGGGGTGCCGCTGCCGCTCGACAGCCAGTTTGCGCTGCACCCCAAACTCGCCACACTGCACCAGTGGTTTGGCGAGCGCCAGTTGCTCATTGCCCATGCGGTGGCCAGCCCTTACCGTGAGCGTTCGCATTTTGACGCCCAGCAGCTGCTGGAAAGCGGCGGCAACCGCGCCTTCGAGCTGCACACCGGCTGGCTCGGCCGTGCCATGGAAATGACCCACAGCCAGGGTGTGGCGCTGAGCCCGGCCTTGCCGTTGGCCTTGCGCGGCGCGGCCAGTGCCAGCAGCTGGGCGCCGTCGAGCCAGCCTGGCCTTGACCCCGATCTGGTTGAGCGCATGGCCCGCCTCTATGCCGGCGACGCGCAGCTTGGCCCGGCATTCAACCAGGCGCGTGAGCAGCGCGGCGGCGTCATGGGCGACGCCAACGAAGGCAGCAACTTTGCCGCGCTGGCGCGGCAGGCCGGGCGTTTCCTTGCCGCGCCGGGCGGGCCCACCATCGCCTGGCTCGACACCGGCGGCTGGGACACCCACACCCAGCAAGCCCAGCGCCTGTCACGCCAGCTCGAAGTGCTGGACCAGGGGCTGGCCGCGTTGCGCGCGTCGCTCGGCCCCCGCTGGGACACCACCACCGTGCTGGTGATGACCGAATTCGGCCGCTCCGCCGCGATGAACGGCAGCGGTGGCACCGACCACGGCACGGCGGGGGTGGCCTTTCTGGCCGGCGGGCGCGTGGCCGGTGGCCGGGTGCTCAGCGACTGGCCCGGCCTGGGCGCATCCCAACTCCATGAAGGGCGCGACCTGCGCCCGACGATGGACCTGCGCGCGCTGGTCAAGCCGGTGCTGCAGCAGCAACTCGGCCTCAGCGCAGCGCAACTGGACCGCGAGGTGCTGCCCGGCGCACCGCGCGGCCTGCCCCAGCTCTGGCGCGCCTGAGCACCCGCACAAGGACACCGCTTCATGCACCTGCCCCTGTCCATCCCTTTGGTGTTGGCACTGCTGTGTGCCAGCGCCGGCAGCGAGGCCACCCCGGTGGACGTGCCCGACCTGAAAGCCTGGGCGCGGCTGAGCCCATCTGAGCAGGCCAGCCGGCGCGCCGAGATCCAGCAACAGCTCAAGGCGGCCACGCCGCAGGAGCGTCTCGACTTCCGCCGCCAGTTGCGCGAGCGCATCGAAAGCCTGTCGCCCGACGACCGGCAGGCACTGGCCGGCCAGACCCGTGACCGCTGGCAGCAGCTGCCGCCCGAGGAACGCGAACGCCTGGCCGCGGAACGCCGCGCCCGGCTGCAGGCCATGACGCCGAAGGAGCGCCGGCAACTGCTGCAGCAACGGCGCGAGATGCTGGAAAAACTCACACCCGAAGAACGTGCCGCACTGCGCGAAAAACTGCCCGAGCGCTGAGAATGGCGCTGTGAACCGAGCAACTTCAGAATGGACACGGTGAGCCGACTCCACCAGTGGCTGGGCGCAACAGCCAGCGGCCTGGCCGTTGCCAGCCGCGTGCCGGGTGACGACTGGGCGTTGCTGCGCCAGGCCTGCACTGGCCACCAGCCCAGTGCCGAGAAGCTGGTCAAGGCCCTGACGCCCCAGGCCTACGGTCTCGCCATCCGCATGGTCGGCCGCCGCGAAGACGCCGAAGACGCGGTGCAAGACGCTTTCATCCGCCTCTGGCGCAGCGCACCCGACAGCACACGCGGTGCGAAGCTGTCGACTTACTTCAACACCATCGTGCTCAACCGTTGCCGCAGCCTGCTGAGCCACCAGCGCGAGCAGGGCGTGGGGCATGACGCGCTGACCGGACTGCAGGACGCGCAGCAGGTCCCGGACGAGCCCCATGCCCTGGCGGCACTGAGCCCGCACGCCAGCCAATCGCGTTTGCTGCAGGCGCTGGACAGGCTGCCCGCGCGCCAACGCATGGCACTCGCCATGTGGGCCTATGCCGACGCCTCGGTGTCGGACATTGCGCACACATTGGCCATCGACGCCAACGCCGCGCACCAGCTGCTGCACCGCGCCAAACTGGCCATGCGTGCCAGCCTCCAAGGAAACACCTTATGAAAACGAACCCGCCCCTTGGCGACGACGCGGCCCTCCAGCAGGCCCTCAACGCCGTGCACGAGCCCCTGGACACACAGGCCTTGCAGCAGCGTGTGCTGGCTGGCTGGCAGGCGCAGCACCGCGCCGCGCCGGCTGTCCCATGGGGGGCCAGTGTGCTGGCCCTCGGCGGCCCCGGGCGCTGGCTGCTGGGCAGCGCCACACTGGCGCTGGGCCTGGTGCTGGCCGTGGGCCTGTGGCTGCAGCGGCCCGACCCGGTGCTGCAGGAGCTGCTGCAGCTCGACGTGCTGTCGCAAATGGCCGCTGGCGAGATGTAGCGCGGCCATGGCATCCGTCACATCGGCCAACAACGATTTTGCGCAGTACTGCTGCGAATTGCTCGCACCCATCGGGCCTTGCAGCGCCCGCCGCATGTTTGGCGGTTTCGGCATTGCCACCGGTGGCCTGACGGTGGCGCTGATCGCCGACCTGGGGCAGGGCGAGCGGCTCTGGCTCAAGGCCAATGACGCGAGCCGCAGCACCTTTGAGGCGGCTGGCTGCACGCGTTTCATCTACCTCGCCAAGGGCGTGGCCAAAAGCATGAACTACTACAGCGCGCCCGACGACGCGATGGAATCGCCCCATGCGATGGCACCGTGGGCGGAACGGGCGTTGGCAGCGGCGCTGCAGGCGCGTGCGCCGAAGAAGAAGCGTCAATAGCGCGCGACGGCAGAAACCATGTTTCGCCGCCGGGCCGCCCAAGGCGAAACGCGGCCCCCTCGGGGGGCAGGCCGCTACACGCAGTGAGCGTGCCGTGGGGGCCAGCCGCCGCGCCGGGCCGCCCCAAGCAAGGCACGACCCCCTCGGGGGGCAGCGACCCACACGAAGTGGGGGAGCGTGGGGGCCACATTCAGACCGGCCAGACCACCCCGTTGTCGTTCAAGATCGCGTCCAATGGCTCGTCGTGTGGTTCGGGTTCCATGTCGGGCAGAAAACCGTGGGTGAAGCCCAGGCCCACGGTGAAGGGGCGGGGCTGCAACGTGGCCAGCGTGCGGTCGTAAAAGCCGCCGCCGTAGCCCAGCCGGTGGCCGCCGGCGCCGTAACCCACACAGGGCACAAACAACAGCGTGGGCACCACCACCTCGGTGTCTTTGGGTTTGGGGATGCTGTAGGCGTCTTCTTCCATCGGGCAGCCGGGGTACCAGGCGTGGAAGACCAGGGTCTTGTGCTGCTTGTTGACCACCGGCAGGCCGATTTTGAGTGGCGAGCGGCTGGCCATGGACTGGTCCGCCAGCTGTTCGGTCGGGCTGGCGACTTCGGCCGCCTCGGCGGCGGTGAAGTCCACACCGAGTGCACCGTCTTCCTGCCAGCGGTAGAGTGCAGGCAGGGGGTCGAACTCGCCCTTGATCGGCCAGTAGGCGCCAATCACCGTGTCGGGCCGGCCCACCAGCCAGATGCGCAGCACCTGCTGCAACAACGCCGACCGTTCGAGCCGGTCTGGCATGTTCAAACGTTGCTCTATCAACTGCTTGCGAATGGCTGCTTTGTCCATAATCTACCCATGATGCTGAAATTGATTGTGACACTCCTCGCTGCGGCGTCCTTCTCGGTGGGGGCGCAGTCGCCAGGCGGTCCTGTCAAAGGCGACGAGGTGCTGCTGGAGATGGGGCTGGCCTTCAAGGCCGCCGACACCGCCAAACTCACCCGCCTGCTGCCGCAGGCCAAGGGCCACCCGCTGGAAATCTGGGCTGCTTATTGGGAGCTCAAGGCCCGGCTGGTCAATGCCAACGAGCGCGAGGTGCAGGACTTCATGGCCCGCTACGCCGGCACCTACCTGGAAGACCGGATGCGCAACGACTGGCTGCTGTTGCTGGGCCAGCGGCGCCAGTGGAGCGCGCTGGCCGCCGAAGCGCCGAACTTCCGCATGAACGACGACCGCGAGGTGCGCTGCTATGTGCTGCTGGTCGAGCACCTGCGCAAAGGCCCGTCGGCGCCCGCCACGCTGGGCGACGAGGTGCAGCGCAACTGGATGCTGCAGCGCGAGGGCGACGACGGCTGCCTGCACGCCGCCAGCGAGCTGCTGGACGCGAAGAAAATTGCCCCGATCGACGTCTGGCGCAAGGCGCGTTTGTCGATGGAACAAAACCGCGTGCGCGCCGCCCGCAACGCGGTGGAAATTGTGGCGCCCGAGGTGCTGCCGCAGGTGACCGAGATCGCTGCCAACCCGGTCAAGTTTTTGGCCAGCCGCGCCACCGCCGCTGGCCAGGTGCGCAAGGAACTGGTGCTGCTGGCGTTGATCAAGGTCGCCACCAACGACGCCGAGGTGGCCGCCAACCTGCTGGAAAGCAAATGGGGCCCGCTGCTGACGGCCGAGGAGCGCAACTGGGGCTGGGGCGTGATTGGCAAGCAGGCCGCCAACCGGCTCAGCCCGACGGCGCTGACCCACTACGCCAACGTCAGCAAACTCACCGACCTGCCCGACGACATGCTGGCCTGGCAGGCCCGTGCCGCGTTGCGCGCCGGCAGCACGCCCAAGTGGCCGGTGGTGCTGGCCGCCATCAACGCCATGGACGACGACAGCCGCAACGACCCGACCTGGATTTACTGGAAAGCCCGTGCCTTGCAGGCGCTGACGCCACCGTCCAGACGCGTGGCCTCTGCGGCTGCGCCGGTGGCCGAAGCCGCCAGCGCCACCGCATCGGGTGCGCCAGCGGAGGCCGCGGCGCCGCCTGCGAAACCCGAGTACCTGGTGCTGTTCGAGCGGATTGCCGGCGTGCGCGGCTTCTACGAGCAATTGGCGCTGGACGAACTGGGCCGCAAGGTCGGCGTGCCGGTCAAGCCCGCGCCCCCGACGGCCGAAGAACGCGCCGCCGCCCTCAAGAACCCCGGTCTGCAGCGTGCGCTGTACGCGATTGGCATTGGCCTGCGCAGCGAAGGTGTGCGCGAGTGGAATTACCACACCAACTTCGTCAATTCCAAAAACCAGCTGGGCGCGATGAACGAACGCGAGTTGCTGGCCGCGGCCCAGCTCGCCTGCGAGCGCCAGGTCTGGGACCGCTGCATCAACACCAGCGAACGCACCAAAAACGAGTTTGACGCGGACCAGCGTTACCCCATGCCCTACCGCGACGCGGTGGTCAAACGGGCGAAAGAGATCAACCTTGACCCGGCGTACGTGTATGGCCTGATCCGGCAGGAAAGCCGCTTCATCACCGACGCGCGTTCTGGCGTGGGCGCCTCGGGCCTGATGCAGGTCATGCCCGCCACCGCGCGCTGGACAGCCAGGAAGATTGGCCTGACCGATTTCACCGCCGACCAGATCACCAACCGCGACACCAACATCGCCATCGGCACCGGTTACCTCAAGCTGGTGCTGGACGACTTTGCCGGCTCCCTGCCGCTGGCCGCCGCCGCCTACAACGCCGGCCCCGGCCGCCCGCGCAACTGGCGTGGCCAGGTTGGTGAGCCGGTGTACGAAGCGGCTGTGTGGGCCGAGAACGTGCCCTTTTTTGAGACCCGCGACTACGTCAAGAAAGTGCTGGCCAACACCACGCTGTACGCCGCCATCCTGAGCGGCCAGCCGCAGTCCATCAAAAGCCGGCTCGGCACGGTGGGTCCGCGCGACACCAGCCAGCCCGAGGTCAACCGCGACCTGCCGTGACGGGGCGAGGGGTGCATTTTGCTATTGAATCTGTAGCTGTATTGCAAGGTTTCACCGGGGCTTGGGGCTGAAAAGGCTTTAAATTGACCGCTGTCAGGGCCAAGAGGCCGCTTCAGCGCAAAATCGGGGCTATGAAAAACATCCTTCTCCTCGGCGGCACCGGTTTTGTGGGCAGCCATGTGGCCGAGAAACTCGCCCGCCTGCAGTGGCGCGTGACCGTGCCCACCCGCCGGCGCGTCAACGCCCGGCACCTGCAAACCCTGCCGCTGCTGGAGGTGGTGGAGGCCGACGTGCACAACGAAGTGGCGTTGACCGAACTCGTCAAGGGCCACGACGCGGTGGTCAACCTGGTGGCCATCCTGCACGGCAACGAAAAAGCGTTTCAGAAAGCGCATGTGGAACTGCCCATGAAACTGGCCCGCGCCTGTGCCGCCGCCGGTGTGTCACGCGTGGTGCACATCAGCGCGCTGGGGGCCGACGCCGCAGCGCCGTCGATGTACCAGCGCAGCAAAGCCGCCGGTGAGCAGGCCCTGCGATCGGCCGGGCTGCGTTTGAGCGTGCTGCGCCCGAGCGTGATTTTTGGTGCGGAAGACAAGTTTCTGAACCTGTTTGCCAAGCTGCAACAGGTGTTCCCTGTGATGCCGCTGGCCGGCGGCACCACCCGCTTCCAGCCGGTGTGGGTGGAAGATGTGGCCGACGCCGTGCTGCGTTGCCTGCGCGACGACGCCACCATCGGCCAAACCTACGAGGCCTGTGGCCCCAACGTCTTCACGTTGAAAGAACTGGTGCAACTGGCCGGTCGCCTGGGGGGCGCCAACAACGGCCAGGGCCGCCCGGTGCTGCCCCTGCCCTTGTGGGCCGGCCAGCTGCAGGCGCTGCTGATGGAGCTCGCCCCCGGCGAGCCGCTGATGAGCCGCGACAACCTGGCCAGCCTGCAGGTGGACAACGTCGCCAGCGGGCGGTTGCCCGGCCTGGCCGCGCTCGGCCTCTCGCCCGAACCCCTCAGCGCCGTGGCGCCCAGCTACCTCGGCCGGCGCGGCCTGCGCACCGGCCTGCTGGCCATGCGCAAAACGGCCGGGCGTTTCTGACCAGCCCGCCATGCTGACGCTCTACATCGGCAACAAGAACTACTCGTCGTGGTCCATGCGGCCCTGGGTGCTGTTGAAGCAGGCCGGCATCCCGTTCCAGGAAACCAAGATCCGGTTTGACTCGTTCGAGCCCGACTCCGCGTTCAAAGCCACGCTCGGCCGCATCAGCCCGGTGGGCAAGGTGCCGGTGCTGGTGGACGGCGATCGGGTGGTGTGGGACACGCTGGCCATTGCCGAGTACCTGGCCGAGACATTCCCCGACAAGCAACTGTGGCCGGCCGACGCCGCGGCCCGCGCGCGGGCCCGCAGCGTCTGTGCCGAGATGCACGCTGGCTTTGGCGCGCTGCGCCACCACTGCCTGATGAACATCGAGGCCCACCTGCCCGAGGTGGGTGCGCGCCTCTGGCGCGAACAGCCCGCACTGCAGGCCGACGTGCAGCGCCTGGTGGCCATGTGGCAAGGCCTGCTGGCGCAACACGGCGGGCCACTGCTGTTCGGCCGCTTCAGCGTGGCCGACGCTTTTTTTGCCCCGGTCTGCACCCGCATCCAGACCTACGCGCTGCCAGTGCCAGACGACATCCGTGCCTACATCGCCCAGGTGCTGGCGCTGCCCGGCGTGGCCGCGTGGGTGGCCGACGCGCTGGCCGAGCGCGATTTTCTGGCCTTCGAAGAACCCTACCGCAGCCACCGGCCGGTGTAGGACCCACCCATGCAGATCTACAGGGTTGGGGGTGCGGTGCGCGACGCCTTGCTCGGCTTGCCGGTGCACGACGTGGACTGGGTCGTGGTGGGCGCCACGCCCGAAGAACTGGTGGCCGCCGGTTACCTGCCGGTGGGCAAAGACTTCCCGGTGTTCCTGCACCCCAAGACGCGCGAGGAGTACGCGCTCGCCCGCACTGAGCGCAAGACCGCGCGCGGTTACCGCGGCTTTGCGGTCAGCGCCGCGCCCGACGTGACGCTGGAACAAGACCTGGCCCGGCGCGATTTGACTATCAATTCCATAGCGCAACCGCTAGAAAATACAGGGACTGATGGGTTAATAGACCCCTATTCAGGCCAAAAAGACCTGCGTGACCGCGTGTTGCGGCACGTGACCGACGCTTTCCGCGAAGACCCGGTGCGCATCCTGCGCGTGGCGCGCTTCGCGGCGCGTTTTGCCGACTTCAGTGTGGCCCCCGAAACCATGGCCTTGATGCGCGAGATGGTCGCCGAAGGCGAGGTGGACGCGCTGGTGCCCGAACGCGTCTGGCAAGAGCTGTCGCGTGGCCTGCTGGAAGCCACGCCCTCCCGCATGTTCGGCGTGCTGCGCGACTGCGGCGCGCTGAAAGTGCTGCTGCCCGAGGTGGACACGCTCTGGGGCGTGCCCCAACGCGCCGACTACCACCCTGAGGTCGACACCGGTGTGCATGTGATGATGGTGCTGGACATGGCCGCGCAACTCGGCGCCCCGCTGACGGTGCGCTTCGCCGCGCTGTGCCACGACCTCGGCAAGGGCACCACCCCGGCCGACGTGCTGCCACGCCACATTGGCCACGAAGAGCGCAGCGTGAAGCTGCTCAAGGGCGTGAGCGAACGCCTGCGCGTGCCGACCGACTGCCGCGAGCTGGCCGAGGTGGTGGCGCGCGAACACGGCAACATCCACCGCAGCGGAGAGTTTGGTGCCGCCGCACTGGTGCGCCTGCTGGAGCGCTGCGATGCCATCCGCAAACCACAGCGTTTTGACGAGGTGCTGCTGGCCTGCGAATGCGACGCGCGCGGCCGCTTGGGCCTGCACGACAGCGCCTACCCGCAACGCCCCCGTCTGCGCCAGGCGCTGGACGCGGCGCTCGCCGTGCCCACCGCGCAGGTGGCCGAACAGGCGCAGGCGGCCGGGCTCTCGGGCAAAGCGGTGGGGGAGCAGGTGGCAGCCGCACGGGTGGCGGCGGTGGCGCAGGCGCTGGGCTGAACGTTCAGAGCAGCTTGGCAATGCCAGCCGCCACCAGGCTGAGCAGGATGGTGGTGGTCAGCGGGATGAACCAGTCGCGCCCGAACAACCGGAAGCGGAAATCCCCCGGCAGCTTGCCAAACCCCAGCTTGCCCAGCAGCGGCGACAGGCCGTTGATCAGCAGCAGAGCCAGGAAGGTGACGATGAGCCAGCGCAGCATCATCACAGTGTATGGGTGCGGTCGCCGTGCGCAAAACCGAGCGGCCCCCACAGCGCGCCTTTGCAAAAGCCGATCACCTTGAACAACTCGCCCATTTCGTGCTCGGTCATCAGCTTTTGTGCCATCGCGCGTTCGGCGGTGCTGGCGTCGGCCAGCAGGTCGAGCAGGCCGCAGTTCATCAGGAAACGCGCCTGCGTGGTGTAGCCCAGCACCTGCAGCCCGGCGTCTTGCCCGGCCAGCGCGATACCGGTGAAGTTGACGTGTGCGGTGATGTCTTTCAGCCCCACCGCTTCCAGCGGGTCGGTGCTGGCCAGGTGCCCCTGGTGGCACATCAGCGTGCCCATGTGGCGCTGCGGGTGGTAGTACTCGCTTTCGGGGAAACCGTAGTCGAGAAAGAAGGCCGCACCGCGCTCCAGCCGGTCGGCCAGCGTGGCGATGAAGGCCTCGGCCTGGGGGTGGATCTCGGTCAGGTAGTCGTGGGGGCCTGGGATGTCCAGTGGGGGTTGCAGTGCGGTGGGTCGGTCGGCGAAGGTGAGGGCGTCTTTGTCCAGCGCCACGCCGCGCGCGTGCCACACACCGCCTTGGCGGAAGAGCAGTTGCACCGGCATGGCGTCCAGCACCTCGTTGCCGACCACCACGCCGCTGAACCGCGCTGGCAGTTCGTTGGCCCACTGCACCCGGTCGCCGTAGGCTTGCAGCGTGGCCTGCTGGCGCGCCCGCAGGGTGCCAGAGAGGTCCACGATGGTGTAGCGGCGCACGCGGTCGCCCAGGGCCTCTAGCAGCTGCAGCGCGAGCGCGCCGGAGCCAGCGCCGAATTCCCACACCTCGTCGGTGTCCGTGTGCTTCAGCGCCTCCGCCACCTGGGCGGCCAGCGTGCGGCCGAACAGCGGCGTCAGCTCTGGCGCGGTCACAAAGTCGCTGCCCGAAGCGGGCAGGGCACCGAATTTTCGCGAATCGTTGGCGTAGTAGCCCAGGCCGGGGGCGTACAGCGCCTGGGCCATGAAGGCGTCAAAGCCAACCCAGCCGCCTGCGCGGGCGATGGCCTGCGCGATCTGCTGTTGCAGGGCGCTCGTTAAACTAAGGCTTGTTTCCACCCGGCGATTGTCCGCCATCCATTTCCCCCGCCATGGCCTACCTTGCCTCTCCCCGCACCGTGCTCGTCACCGGCGCAGCCCGCCGGCTGGGGCGTGAGATCGCGCTGGTGCTGGCCGCAGCGGGCTGGCGGGTGGCGGTGCACTACCGGGAATCGGCCGAAGATGCTCTTAAAACCGTAGCAGACTGTGCAGCGTTGACTAGGGGAAGCGCCGCTTTTTGTGCCGATTTGTCGGACGAAGCGGCGGTGCGGGCCCTGTTGCCCAGCGTTGTGGCCCAGATGGGCCCGGTGGACGCGGTGGTCAACAGCGCGTCCACTTTCGAGCACGACGACGCAGCCAGCTTCGGTTTTGCGGCGCTGGACCGGCACCTGCACAGCAACACCGGCGCACCCATCCTGCTGGCGCAGGCGCTGCACGACCATCTGGCGGCCCGTGGCGACACAGGCCGGGGCGCGGTGGTGAACCTGCTCGACCAGAAGCTGTGGAACCCCAACCCCGATTTCCTCAGTTACACGCTCTCCAAGGCCGCGTTGGAAGCCGCCAACACCCTGCTGGCGCTGGCGCTGGCCCCGCGTGTGCGGGTCGTCGGCGTGGCCCCAGGGTTGACGCTGACCAGCCACATGCTGAGCGAAGACAAGTTCCAGGCGCTGCACAAACTGAGCCCGCTGGGTCGATCGTCCACACCGGCCGATGTGGCCAGCGCGGTGCGCTTTGCGCTGGAGAACAACTCGATCACTGGCACCACGCTGTTGGTGGATGGCGGCCAGCACCTGATGAAATTTGAGCGCGACTTCTCGAATATGTGAAAACTTGCGGGACAGACCAAGAATTGCGCAGCAATTTTGCGCTGTCCCCAACCGATCAGAATCGTCCGACACACCATGTTCAACACCAAAGGCACACAAATCCTCGCCCTCACCGGGTTGCGTTTCGACGCCAACCTCGGCATTCTGGCGCACGAAAAAAGCTCGCCGCAGCCCATTCAAGTGGACGCCGAACTCAGCCTGGGCACCCAGCCGCTGCTGCCGCACGACGACGACATCGGCCACGTGCTGGACTACCGCAAGGTGCGGCAGATCATCATCGACGAATGCACCGCCGAGCATGTGAACCTGCTGGAAAGCCTGATCGGCAAACTGAGCCACCGGCTGATGCAGCTGCCCGGCGTGGTCGGCGTGCGGGTGAAAATTGCGAAACTGGAAATTTTTGACGATTGCGAAGTCGCGATCCGGGTTGAAACCGGGCAGTGGTGAGCGCCGGAGGACTGAACATGAGTGCCCAATGGATTGAAAACGACGTCGTCCCGCTGGAGAAGACGTTCAAAATCGAGCGTGAAACCCACAAGCTCGAAAAGCGCCTGTGCCGCAACATGGGCCAGGCGATCATCGACTTCAACATGGTCGAAGAGGGCGACAAGGTCATGGTTTGCATGAGCGGTGGCAAGGACAGCTACGCCATGCTGGACATTCTGCTCAAGCTCAAGGCCCGTGCACCGATTCACTTCGACATCGTCGCCGTCAACCTGGACCAGAAGCAGCCGGGCTTTCCCGAGCATGTGCTGCCCGAGTATTTGGCCAAGCTCGGCGTGCCCTTCCACATCGAGAACCAGGACACCTACTCCATCGTGGTGGACAAGATCGCGCCGGGCAAGACCATGTGCAGCCTGTGCAGCCGGCTGCGCCGCGGCATTTTGTACCGCGTGGCGGGTGAACTGGGTGCCACCAAGATCGCGCTCGGCCACCACCGCGACGACATGCTGCAGACCTTTTTTCTGAACATGTTTTTTGGCGGCAAGCTCAAGGGCATGCCACCCAAGCTGGTGAGCGACGACGGCAAAAACATCGTCATCCGCCCGCTGGCCTACGCCGCCGAGAAAGACCTCGCGCGCTGGGCCGAGCACCGGCAATTCCCCATCATTCCCTGCACGCTGTGTGGCAGCCAGGAAAACCTGCAGCGCAAGCAGGTGGCGGCCATGCTGCAGGAGTGGGAGAAAAAGCACCCAGGGCGCGTAGAGAGCATGTTCACCGCGCTGCAAAACGTCGTGCCCTCGCATTTGATGGACAAACGGCACTACGGTTTTGCTGAACTTCAGGCCACCGGCGAGGTCAACCCCGAAGGCGACAAGGCCTTCGACAAGGACGATGATGGCTTGGTCTATGCCCCGGCTGCGCTGCCTTCACAGCAGACGGTGGCGATGCCGGTCACGCTGAAGGCGGGTGTGCAGAAGGAGCTTGCGCCATGAACATCACACGCTGTCTGGGGGGCGCACTGGTTGCCGCCACCTTGGCGCTGGCCGGTTGCGCCAGCGTCGTGGTCGACAGCGAAGTCAACGCGTTCAGCAAATTGCCCTTGGCGCCTGTGGCCAATGCCCGCTACCGTTTCGAGGTGTTGCCCTCGCAGCAGGCTGAAGCAGGGCGCCAGGCCAAACTGGAAGCCGCCACCCAGACCGCGTTGCAGAAAGTCGGTCTGACGCGCAACGACGGTGCGGCCCGCTACAGCGTGCAGGTCGCTGTGCGCAGCCAGGAAGTGGCGCGCGGTGGCTACCCCGGTGACTGGGACAACGGCTTCGGCGGCTTTGGCCGCTTCGGCCACCCCTATTGGCGCAATGCTTATTACGGGCCTGGGTTTTATCCGGGCTTCGGTTTTTATGCCCCATTCCATCCCGGCGCGTCGTCCAGCTACCGGCATGAAGTGACGTTGTTGCTGCGCGACGTGGCCAGCCAGCAGGTGGTGTTCGAGACCAAAGCGGTGCACGAGGGTTTCTGGCGCGACACCGAGCGCCTGTTGCCGGCCATGCTGGAAGCCGCGTTGCGCGATTTTCCGAACCCACCCCAAGGCGCGCGCCAGATCGAAGTGCAGCTGCCCATCTGACGGGGTGTGCCCTGGTTTCCGTGTCAAATGGGCATCCAGCCTTAGTGAAACTTAGCACTTTAGCTACAAAATAAATAGCAAATGCAAGCCGTTCGCCTGATTGCCCTGCGCCACGGTGAAACCGCCTGGAACGCCGACGGCCGCATCCAGGGCCAGCTGGACATTGGCCTCAACGACACGGGACTGTGGCAAGCGCAACGCCTGGCGCGGGCGCTGGCCGACGAGCCGCTGCACGCGGTGCACACCAGCGACCTGCTGCGTGCCCACCAGACAGCGCAGCCCCTTGCGCTTGGCGCTGGCCTGCCGGTGCAGGGGAACGCCGGCTTGCGCGAACGCCACCTGGGCGACTTTCAGGGGCGAACGGTGCCCGAAATCGAGGCGCTGTGGCCCGACCAGTACCGCGCCTGGCGCGAGCGGCGACCCGACTTTGCCCCCTCGGGTGGTGGCGAGTCGCTGCTGCAATTCCGCGACCGCATCATGGCCACGGTGAACACACTGGCCCGCGCGCAGGGGCAGGGCCAGATCGCGGTGGTCGCCCACGGCGGCGTGATGGACCTTCTTTACCGCGCGGCCACCGGCCAGGAGTTGCAAACCCCACGCACCTGGACACTGGCCAATGCCGCCATCAACCGCCTGCTGTGGACGCCTGGCAGCCTCACCCTGGTGGGCTGGGCCGACACGCAGCACCTGAACCGCACCGCGCTGGACGACGAAAGCCTCAGCTGAACAGCTCGGTGCCGTTGGCGGGCGGCGCCACGCCGAGGTGCCGGTAGGCGGCCAGCGTGGCAATGCGGCCCCGTGGCGTGCGCTGCAGGAAACCTTGCTGGATCAAATAGGGCTCGATCACGTCTTCGATCGTGTCGCGCTCCTCGCCAATGCTGGCGGCGATGTTGTCCAACCCCACCGGCCCGCCGTCAAAGCGGTGGATGACGGCCTCCAGCAGCTTGCGGTCCATCACGTCAAAGCCCTGCGGGTCCACGTCCAG
The DNA here is from genome assembly GCA_040384665.1 of Pseudomonadota bacterium. Classification (GTDB taxonomy): domain Bacteria; phylum Pseudomonadota; class Gammaproteobacteria; order Burkholderiales; family Burkholderiaceae_C; genus PCRC01. The sequence continues at coordinate 55,281 of JAZKIY010000050.1, read as the reverse complement.
CATGGCCAGCGCGCGGTTGGCCATGTCCAGCGTGATCTGGCCGTTGCCCTTCACGTCGGCGTAGTCGCGCACGCGGCGCAGCAGGCGGTTGGCAATGCGCGGCGTGCCGCGCGAGCGGCGCGCGATCTCCATGCCACCTTCGCCAATCAGCGGGGCATTCAGCAGTTTGGCGCTGCGGGTGACGATGCGCGTCAGCTCTTCCGGTGTGTAGAACTCCAGCCGCGCCACGATGCCAAACCGGTCGCGCAGCGGGTTGGTCAACATGCCGGCGCGGGTGGTGGCACCCACCAGCGTGAACGGCTGCAAATCCAGCTTGATGCTGCGCGCCGCCGGGCCTTCACCGATCATGATGTCGATCTGGTAGTCCTCCAGCGCCGGGTACAGGATTTCCTCCACCACCGCCGAGAGCCGGTGGATCTCGTCGATGAACAACACGTCGTTTTTTTCGAGGTTGGTCAGCAGCGCCGCCAGGTCTTTGGGCTTTTCCAGCACCGGGCCGCTGGTCTGGCGCAGGTTCACCCCCAGCTCGTGCGCAATGATGTGGGAGAGTGTGGTTTTGCCCAGGCCGGGCGGGCCGAACAGCAGCACATGGTCCAGCGCCTCGCCGCGCTTCTTCGCCGCACCAATGAAGATTTCCAGCTGCTCGCGCGCCTTGGTCTGGCCCACGTAGTCGTCAAACAGCTTGGGCCGCAACGCGCGTTCAATCGCTTCCTCGTTGGGCGAAACGGGGGCAGGGGACACCACCCGCTGGGAGGGTGCCGGGGCGAAATCGTCTGTTTGTATGCTCATGGCCGTTTACTTCGCCAACGCCTTCAGCGCCAGCTTGATGCCCTCGCTGACGCCCACACCGTCCGGCAGGGCTTTGAGGGCCAACGCCGCTTCCTTGTCGCTGTAACCCAGCGCCACCAGCGCCTGCAGGATGTCGGCCTGCGCGTCGCTGGCCAGGTTCACCGGCAGGCCCATGTCCACGCCCAGCTTGCCTTTGAGTTCCAGCAGCAGCCGCTCGGCCGTCTTTTTGCCAATGCCCGGCACCTTGACCAGCCGGCCCGCCTCCTGCAGCGTGATGGCCTGCGCCAGCTCGGCCACCGCCATGCCCGACAGCACCGACAGCGCCATGCGCGGCCCGATGCCCGAAATCTTGATGAGTTGGCGGAAGGCGTTGCGTTCGTCGTGGGTGGCAAAGCCATAGAGCAGCTGCGCGTCTTCGCGCACCACCATGTGGGTCAGCAGCGTCAACTTCTCGCCGGGGGCGGGCAGGTTGTAGAAGGTGCTCATGGGTACGTCCACCTCGTAGCCGACGCCGTGGCAGTCCAGCACGATCTGTGGCGGGTTCTTGTCGCCGAGGATGCCGCTCAATCTGCCTATCATTGCCTACCCGCTCGTTTATTGACATGGAATTATCAGCTTGATTCTCCGACACCTCTTTTCGCCACCCAACAACGCCCGTCTGGCCAACCTCTGCGGGGCCACCGACGCGCACCTGCGCACCATCGAGGTGGCACTGGACGTGAAAATTGCCCACCGCCACGAGCAGTTCAAGATCGACGGCGCCAAGGCCCGGGCCACCAAGGCGATGGAGGTGCTGCAGGCGATGTACGAGATCGCCGCCAAGCCCATAGAACCCTACACGCTGCAGCTGATGCTGGCGGGCGACAACCTGGTCACCGGTGCCGGCGACGGCCCAACGCTGGCCACCCGCCGCAGCGACCTGCGTGCCCGCACGCCCAACCAGGGCCACTACCTCGACAGCATCGCGGGCAACGACATCACCTTTGGCATCGGCCCCGCCGGCACCGGCAAGACCTACCTGGCCGTGGCCTGCGCGGTGGACGCGCTGGAGCGCAGCACGGTGCAGCGCATCGTGCTCACCCGCCCGGCGGTGGAGGCCGGCGAGCGGCTGGGCTTTCTGCCCGGCGACATGAACCAGAAGGTCGACCCCTACCTGCGCCCGCTGTACGACGCGCTGTACGACCTGATGGGCTTCGACAAGGTGCAAAAAGCCTTTGAGCGCCAAGCGCTGGAAATCGCACCACTGGCCTTCATGCGTGGCCGCACGCTGAACAACGCCTTCGTCATCCTCGACGAAGCGCAGAACACCACGCCCGAGCAAATGAAGATGTTTTTGACGCGCATTGGCTTCGGTGCCAAGGCGGTGGTCACCGGTGACGTGAGCCAGATCGATTTGCCCAAGACCCAGCTCAGCGGGTTGATCGAGGCCGAACGCGTGCTCAAGCGCGTCAAAGGCATTGCCATCTGCCGCTTCACCACGGTGGACGTGGTGCGGCACCCACTGGTCGCGCGCATCGTGGACGCCTACGACGCCCAGCGCAGCCCCGAAGACACGCACTGACCCATGGCCCGCACCACCCTCCCTGAACTCAACCTGTCGCTGCAATTCGCCTTGGGCCATGCGAACGACATGGCGGCCTTGCACCGGGCTGCCCTGCCGCGCCACCGTGTGGCCCGCTGGGTCCGCCACGCGCTGGCAAGTGGCGCCGACATCACGGTGCGCATCGTGGACGCCGAAGAAGCCCGCACCCTGAACCGCGACTACCGGCAGAAAGACTACGCCACCAATGTGCTGACCTTTGACTACGCCGCCACGCCCCGCGTCATGGCCGACTTGGTGCTGTGCGCGCCGGTGGTGGCCGCAGAGGCCCGCGACCAGCACAAGTCCCTCCAGGCCCACTACGCCCACCTGCTGGTGCACGGTGCGTTGCACGCCCAGGGGTGGGACCACGAAACCAGTCCCGAAGACGCCGACGCCATGGAAGCGCACGAAACGGCGGTATTGGCCCGTCTGGGCTTCCCCAACCCCTACGCCTGAGCCCAAAACGCCGATTTTTTAACGAAATCGGCCCCCGGCCCTAGTGAAGACTGGACATTCAGCTATGGAATTTGTAGTATGGAAACGATGGAACTGCGCCGTGTTCTGGCGCTTCATGCGGGCATCTGCCTTCAAGGCCATGGCTAACATCCATCAGAAGAGGGCCTGTGCCCACGGACCGCTATTGACAACCCGTTTCCATTGACGTTAAGGTGACCGCTGTGACGACCAAACATCTTTTGCTGTGCATGGCCCTGTGGTTCGGCGCTGCCACGGGTTACGCGCAGGCGGCGGTAGAAGCCGAGGGCAAAGCCGGCACCCTGAAAATGGTGCAGGGCGATGTGCGCGTGGTCGATGTGCGTGGCGAGCGTTCGGTGCAGCCGGGTGACGCCGTCACCGTGGCCGACAGCGTGGTCACTGGCGCCAATGGCTCTGCCAGCCTGGTGTTGCGCGACGGTACCGCACTGGTCTTGGGCCCCAAAACCCGCATCGAACTGAAAGACTTTGCTTTTGACGACGTCAGCCACAAAGGCAACATGCTGGTTTCGGTGCTGCAAGGTTCGCTGCGCATGATCACCGGCCTGATTTCCAAAGCCAACCCCGGCGCTGCCGCCGTCACCACCAAAACCGCGACCATTGGTGTGCGCGGTACCGACTTCATCGTGCAGGTGGACGACGCGGTTCAATGACGGGGGCTGTGTTCAAGCGGATGGCAGGCCTCGGCCTGCTTGTGGTGTGCGCGCTGGTCACAGGCTGCGCTTGCCGACCCAAGGTGCCCACCACCACCGTGGTGTTGTTGCCGCAGGCCGATGGTTCAGCGTCTTCCCTGGTCGTCACGGCCAACAGTGGCCAGACGTCTGTGGTTGCCAAACCCTACCAAAGTGCTGCCGCCACGCTGGGTGACCGGCAAGCCCCGCGTGTGGAGCAAGGCGACCTGGCCGACATCAAGCGTCGCTTTGGTTCTTTGCTGAGTGCCATTCCTGCCAAGCCGGAGCGCTTCACCCTGTACTTCAAGGCGGGCAGCACCGAATTGACGGCCGAGTCCCGCATCGCGTTGTTCAACGCCATTTTTGACGCCCAGCAACGCAGCGGTGCCGAGATCGCCATTGTGGGCCACACCGACACCACCGGCACCGCAGCCGGCAACGACCGCTTGTCCCAGCGCCGCGCCGAAGCCGTGCACGCCTTGTTGTCGGAGCGTGGTTTCACCCGCGCCATTGTGGATGTGCGGGCGCTCGGTGAGCGCGAGCCGGCCGTGCCCACGGGCAATTACGTGGCCGAGCCACGCAACCGCCGGGTCGAAATCATCGTCCGTTGAGTGAGTGGTCGCTCACGCTGAGAGCGTGATTCGGGCGAACTTCCGCTTGCCGACCTGCACCACAAAGACCCCGGCGTCCAGCTTCAGGCCTTTGTCGCTGACCACGCTGGAATCCACCCGCACACCGCCACCGTCCACCAGGCGGTTGGCTTCGGAGGTGGACGGCGCCAACCCGGCCATTTTCAACAACGCGCCAATTCCCAGCGGCGCACCAGACAAGCGCACTTCTGGCATCTCGTCGGGCACACCGCCCTTGCTGCGGTTGGCAAAGTCCTGCTCGGCCGCGTCGGCGGCGGCCGCCGAGTGGAAGCGGGTGGTGATCTCGCGTGCCAGCAACACCTTGGCGTCTTTCGGGTTGCGGCCCGCAGCCACCTCGGCCCGCAGCGCGGCAATCTCGTCCAGGCTGCGGAAGCTCAGCAAGGTGAACCAGCGCCACATCAAATCGTCGCTGATGCTCAGCACCTTGGCAAACATGGTGTTGGGCGCTTCCGAAATACCGATGTAGTTGTTCTTGCTCTTGGACATCTTCTCCACGCCGTCCAGGCCTTCCAACAGCGGCATGGTCAAGATGCACTGCGGTTCCTGCCCGTACTCGGCCTGCAGGTGGCGTCCGACCAGCAAATTGAATTTCTGGTCTGTGCCACCCAACTCCAGGTCGCTCTTGAGCGCCACCGAGTCGTAGCCCTGCATCAGCGGGTACAAAAATTCGTGCACCGAGATGGAGCGGCCTTCTTTGAAGCGCTTGCTGAAGTCGTCACGCTCCATCATGCGCGCCACGGTGTAGCGCGAGGCGAGCTCGATCATGCCGCGCGCACCCAGCGGGTCGCACCATTCGCTGTTGTAGCGGATCTCGGTTTTGGCCGGGTCCAGCACCATGCTGGCCTGGGCGTAGTAGGTTTGCGCGTTGGCCGCAATCTGCTCTTTGGTCAGCGGCGGTCGGGTGGTGTTGCGGCCAGACGGATCACCAATCATCGAAGTGAAGTCGCCGATCAGAAAAATCACCGTGTGGCCCAAGTCTTGCAATTGACGCAGCTTGTTCAACACCACGGTATGGCCCAAATGAATGTCCGGCGCGGTCGGGTCCAATCCCAGCTTGATGCGGAGCGGTTGCCCGTTGGCCTCAGACCGCTGCAGTTTCTTGACCCACTCGTCGTGGGGCAGCAGTTCCTCGCAGCCGCGCAGGCTGACCTGCAGCGCGTGGGCGACGCTCTCGCTGGTGACTGCGGGCGCCAAAGTCTCGTGGGGAACGGTTTTCATAGGGTTTTTCAGCGGACAGCGGCGCTCAGGGCCGATATACTCTTTTCACTCGCATTTCATGGTTTGACGCTGTGGATTTTAGTTGCCCGGCCGCTGGTGCTGGCCAACACGTCAAACCATTCGCCAGCCTCGCGCTGCTGCACAACCAAGTTGGGGATATTCGATTGCAAGCACACGGTCTGACTGCCGCAGGGCACGCCCTTTTCAAGTTCATCTCCACCAGCATCCAGCGCCATCCCAAACGGGTCACCACCGTGTTGGCCGCGCTCATGCTCGGCGGCGGCGGCGGCGCATTTGCCGTGGCCTCCCTGGCGCCTGACGCCTCTGACCTGCCTGTGCGCGAAGTGGTGGAGGCGGTTCAGCCACTGCCGTACGAGCCACAAGCCGCCTTGCTGGAGGTGCACAGCTTCAACCTGTTCCGCTCAGACGTCTCCCGCTCCACAGATTCTGCCCAGAGCCTGTTGGCGCGCCTCGGCATTGACGATGCCGAAGCGGTGGCTTTTGTGCGCAACAACGCTTTGATGCAAAAGAACGTGATCGGCCGTGCTGGCCGCTCCGTCACAGCCGAAGCCGACGACCAAAACGCCTTGCGCAAACTCACCACCCGCTGGAACAGCGACGCAGAAGGCAGCTTCAACCGCCTGGTGATCGAAAAATCAACCCAGGGCTTCCAGGCCCGTGTGGAAACCGCACCGCTCACCGCGTCGACCCAGCTCGCCAGCGGCACCATCCGCACCTCGCTGTTTGCCGCCACGGACGACGCGCGCATCCCTGACGCCATTGCCATCAATCTGGCCGAGATTTTTTCGAGCGAAATCGATTTTCACCGTGCCCTGCGCAAGGGTGACCGCTTTTCCGTGGTGTATGAAACCTTGGAAGCCGACGGTGAACCCGTCCGCAGTGGCCGCGTACTGAGCGCTGAGTTTGTCAACAACGGCAAGACTTACCAGGCGATCTGGTTCCAGGAGCCTGGGCAAAAGGGCGGCTATTACACGCTGGACGGTCAAAGCCTGCGCCGCCCTTACCTGGCTTCGCCGATGGCATTTTCGCGCATGAGCAGTGGCTTCAAGATGCGCTTTCACCCGATCCTGCAAACCTGGCGCGCCCATCTGGGGGTGGATTACGCAGCGCCCACAGGCACACCTGTTCGCGCTGTGGGTGGCGGTGTGGTGGATTTCGCCGGTCGGCAAGGTGGTTTTGGCAACGTGGTGTTCATCAAGCACCGCAACAACCACACCACCGTCTACGCCCACCTGAGCCGCATCAACGTGCGCAAGGGCCAAAACATTGAACAGGGTGAAACCCTCGGCGCTGTCGGTGCCACTGGCTGGGCCACTGGTCCGCACCTGCATTTTGAGTTCCGCGTCAATGGCGTGCACCAAGATCCGCTGACGCTGGCCCGCCAGAGCGAGGCCATTCCCGTGTCGGTGGCTGCACGGCCATTGTTCGAACGTGCGGCAGTGGCCATGCGCCCACAGTTGGCCGCTGCGTCATTGGCGGCGGTGGCCAGCGCACAGTAAATCCTGCACTGGTTCAGGTTGCGCCGCTCAGCAGGCGCGCAATCGGTGGCGTTTGAAACCCCCTGTCTAGGGGTTTTCATCATGGCCGCTAAACTTTCAGCCGCGTTGTAGGTCATACCAACTGTTCCCGCTGTTCGGTTTCTCAGGAGTTCTTCCATGTTCAAGCAACGCGCCATCGCCGCCCTCGGCATCGCCATTCTGACGTCACTGTCTGTGGGTGGGGTTCAGGCCAAGCAACCTGGCGAGCGGGCACTGAAGAATGCCGAGGTTTTCGTCGACCAGCCCGACAACCTGGCCACGCGCATCAAGGTGCGGACGGACGCCAAAGGGATGTTCGAAGTCACCAACTTGAAACCGGGGATGTACCGCATTGTGGTGCAGACCGGTGAGCCGCCCCGTGACAAGAACGGGAAAAACCTGGCTGAGAACGACTATGTTGGGCCGCAAGGTTTGCGTGGCGCCGTTCGCTGGGGTGAAGAGCGCAAACAATACGGTGACATCAACTACGTGACGCTGGCCATGGAATCCACCCGCAGTACGGGTCCATTCAGCCAGAATCAGAAACTCGTCAACGGTCGAACCATGGGCGTTTTCGTGACCGTGTACAGCAACACCGAGGTGTTGAAAGGCCGCGTCACCGGTGAGCCGTGAGACGTGCACCCGAACCAACCAGAACCAAAACTGACCACCACCGTATGTTTTTGAAAGCACCTGCGGCGACATGGCTCACGGCAGCCAGCTTGCTGCTCCCCGCATGGGCACATGCCAGTCCGGGGTTGGTCAGTGCCCGCGATTGCCTGTCGTGCCACGAAGTGGACCGCACTTTCAACGGCCCCTCGTTCCGGCAGATCAGCGCCCGCTACAAAGGGGACGCTACCGCCCAGGAGCGGTTGACCAAAAAAATCTTGACCGGTGGCAGTGGCCAATGGGGTGCAAACAACATGCCTCCGCAGGTGATCAGCGAGTCCGATGCGCGCAAAGTAGTGCAGTGGATATTGACACTGAAGTAACCGCCTTCGGTTGAGGGCGCAAAGAAAGGGTCCACTGCGGACCCTTTTGTTTTTGTGGTGCTGTAGCACGCAATGACAGGCAAAGAAAAAGGGGCCCGAAGGCCCCTTTTGTTTTTGGTGAACTGAATCCCTGATTACAGGAATTTGCCCACTGCACCCAGGTTGATAGGGCCAGCGATTGGCACTTCCTGAACCAGGTTGGTGATTGGCTCGATGGCTGGGAAGAACACGTCGCCAACGGGGGCCAAAAGACCGGCCGATGCACCGCCCAAACCAGTCGCCGCCAGAACTTGGTGGAAAGGCAGGTCGTTGCTCAGTTGGTCGCCGCCGCCAATGCCGGCAACGATGTCGTCAACGTAGAGGATCTGGTCGGTTGCACCGGTCAACAGATCGAGCGTGGCGTTCAGTTGTTTGCCGTCGGTGAAATCACCAATCAGTGGCAGATCAACTGCAGCGCCTTCAACCGCGTTGGTCAGGGCACCCAGGGTACCTTGCTCGGTCACCAGGAACTGCAGGTAGTCTTCCGACAACAAACCACCGCTGTACGCGCCGATGAAGGCTGTGATAGAGGGCAAATCTCCACCAACCACAGAACGGGTCACATCATTAACGATTGGCAAACCTTCGGTTAGGGCGACAGGACGGGTAGCAACGTCATACAAAATGATCTCTTCACCGACCGAGTTGCCACCCAACAGGCTTTGGGCGGGTCCAAACAAAGGCGTGCCGTACAGCGGGGTCACCAGGAAGTTGGAGAGCGAGCCGCCCTCAACACCTTGACCAACGATGCCGTTGACGTTCTCGCCCAGGATGGGGATGCCGTGCGTTGCGTCGGCAAACGTGGCCAGCAAGCCGCCAATAGGCGAAGAGCTGCTGCCGCCGATGTCGCCAGTGCCGGAAGTACCCGCACCACCGCCAACACCGCCCAAGCCACCCAGACCGCCGCTGAGGAGGTCAAGGCCGGGCAGGCCACCACCGCTCAGGCCGCCGAGTGCGTCCAGACCGGGCAGGCCGCCACCGCTCAGGCCGCCGAGTGCGTCCAGACCGGGCAAGCCGCCGCCGGCGAGGCCGCCGAGTGCGTCCACGCCAGGCAGAGCTGCTGTGGCGGTGCCACCACCCAAACCGCCGGTCAGACCGGACAACAGGTCCAGCGGCGAACCGCCACCCAGACCACCGGTCAGGCTGCTAAGAATGCTCAGCGGTGAAGAAGAGCCTTCTTCGCCACCACCGGTCAGACCGGTCAACAGGCTGAGCGGGGAGCCTGCGCCACCCGACAGACCGCCCAAGAGGCCGGTCAAGCTGCCGAGTCCGCCACCTGCGCTCAACAAAGAGTCAAAAGGAAGTGCCATTTTAATTCTCCAATATTAAGTTCAAGCGAACGATGGCGCAGCGGCCTTGATGGCAGCGCGAATACGTGGGTACGTACCGCAGCGGCAGAGGTTGGCTTGCATGGCTGCCGTGATGCCTTCGTCCGTCACTGCGCCTTTGACGCGGGTCAGGTATTCGTAGGCAGACATCAACTGACCAGCTTGGCAGAAGCCGCACTGAGCGACGTCGTTGGCTTTCCATGCGGCCTGCAATGCAGGACCACCTGGCAAGCCAGACAGGCCCTCGATCGTGGTGATGTTGGCGGTTTTCACGTCACCAATGCGCGTCACGCAGGGACGGAATTTCGTCTTTTGCGTGGTGGGCTGGATGCCGGAGAAACGGCTGGTGGCAGCGTAAGGGCTGTTGCCGTTGCCTTCTGCAGCCACGATCGGGGTGGAAGAGTTGCAGGTGCAAGCACCGCACACGCCCACGCCACAACCGTACTTGGGGCCTGTCAGGTCCAGCTTGTCACGCAAGATGTACAGCAGGTAGTCGTTCTTGTCGGCTTCGACAGTCTTGGTACTGCCGTTCACGGAAATGGTAAAAGATGCCATGGTATTTGTGCTCCTGATGGATTAAGCGTCGGTCAGAGGGGCTGTTGGCGATTTGTAGATCGGCAGCTCTTCTGGCATGTGCGATTCCAGGCTTGGGTTCAGTTCGCGGTTGATGTCGGCCCAGGCGTTGGCCACAGCGGCCAAGGCAGCAGGTGCGCTCAATTCACCGGCACCGCCAACGCGGTTGTCGTTGACGTTCACGAACACCACTGGGTTGAACTTGTAGTCGCATTCGCGCATACGGTTCCAGTAGTAGTTCAGGAACGTGCTCTGGTCAGCGGCACCGTCGGTGAAGGTGATCTTGCTGAAGTAGACCATGGCAATGGCGTCTGCCAGTGCGCCTTCGGCTTGTGCTGCACCACCCGATGGGTTGGTGACTTTGCCCATGTCCAAGCCAGCCCATGCTTCGATCACACGGGGTGGTGTGGTCTTCAGGTTGCCATTGCGTGGGAACTCGGACACCACAAACGACATGGATGCGCTGTTCCACTCTTCGTGAGCACCAAAGCCAAGACCGCGAACCGTTGCACCACCTGCTGCGTTGTGCGCTGCCACGGCTGCTTCAACGGCCTTGTACTTCGCAGACATCTCAGAGAAGATGCCTTTGATGCGCTCGGACTTGAAGTACTTCATCCGCAGGTCAAAACGGTTTTGACCGGTCTTGCGTGCCAGCTCGTCCAGGAAGATTTCCTTGCCGCCTTGACCGCTCACGCTGTACACAGCGCGCATGGCGCCGGTGGGGAACGGTGCCACCACTTCACGGAAAGCTTCCGTGGTGGTGAACGAGTAAGGCGACGGTGCCGACAGTGGGAAGTAGTCGAAACCGGTCTGGTTGGTCGCAGCCAGTAAAGTTTCCGTCTGGGTGTTGTCCACGCCGGAGGGCAGTTCGCACAGGATCGAGACGAACTTGTGGTTCAGGCTCAGGATGGTCTTGCCGTCAGAGCCAATGTTGGCAATGTAGCGGCTGAAGGTGGGCGGACGGTACGGGCACATGCGCAGGTCGTCGTTACGCGACCACATCACCTTGATCTTGTTGGTGCGCTTGCCATTCTTGTTGGTCAAACCACCCATCTTGCGCACGGCGTCTGCAACGCGTGCGGATTCAGCGGACGATTCGCACAACAAGTTGCGACCGAAGTGGCCGTAGCCTTGCGTCACGTGCAACAGCACCTTGGTTGGCGACAGGTCGAGGCCGACCTGCTGTGCCAACTGCTGGCGGTTGTAACGTGGCACTTGCGATGCCCACCAGGCTTCCAGGCCGGTGGCAGGGCCACTGGCTGCGCCGAAAGCTTCGGCCACACCTGCTTGCGTACCCAGGGTGCCTTGGGCGTGGAAACCAACCAGGAAGCCGCGCTTGACTTGCTTGGCTGCCAGCAGCTTGCCGCCGGCGGGGTCTGGACCCACTGCGTCTTTCAGTTTCTGGTTCAGCATGGGAGTGCTGAAGCGGGAGGCGGTACCCTGGTTCCAGGTGATCAGGTCTTGCGCCATGATCTTGTCACGGGCTTCCAGTGCGTCGCCCATGGTGTCGGCCACCAGGCCCACACCGGTGTACAGGGTGAAGCCGTTCTTGTTGGAGTTGAAAGGAATGACTTCCTTGACCAACTTGGTGCCGTCTTCTTTGGTCAAAGCCAAGATGGCAGCACGGTCCACGTTCTTTGGCGTGCCACGGGTTTGCAGCGAGTGCATCACCAGCACGTTCAGTGCGTCTTGGTTGGTGTCGACGGTGTACTTCAGGGAACCGTTGTAGATGGCTTCGCTGTCAATGCGTGGGATGCCGGTGCCTGGCACGAAGTCAGCGCTGTTACCACGCAGGGTCATGCCGGTACCCAGGATACCGCCGACTTTCGAACCACCAGCTGCTTTGCCATATTCCCAAGCGGCGGCGACGGGGCGCGAGCCCAGCGTTGCAGCAGCTGCGGCACCGGCCAGCGAGGCAAAAGTCTTGCCACCAGCGGTAGGGCCGTTGGCGCCAGAGGCGATTTCGCCGCCAACGGCCAGCATGCGGGCACGCAGTTCTGCGCCGACCGTGCGGACTGGATCGGCCAACAGACGGGTGGAGCCGGAGGCGCCCACCAGTGTGGTGGTGAAGGCGGTGGCTTTTGCCGTGGTGAACGACTGACCAATGATGTCATTGACCGAAATGCCGATGGCGTCAGCCAACAGAATGGCCAGCGAGGTCAAGATGCCTTGGCCGGATTCGACGCGGGGGATCGTCAAGATCACCTTGTTGTCGCTGCGAATCGCGAGGTACGCGTTGAGTTCGGTGGAGGTCGTTTCAGCAGCCGTGGCGTCTGATGCGTCCGTGGCGAGCTTGACGCCAATGGTCAACGCTGCTGGTGTTGCCACCACCCAGGTCATGAAATTCCGGCGGTCAACTTTTGGTGTGTTGACCTCGGCGCTTGTGTTGTCGCTTTGAGGAACAAGGAGTTCAGTGTTCATAGTACCTTCTGTAGTGCTAAAGGTTTAGGAAAATCCCAGCGCCGAGTGTAGGTAGCCATTCCCTTAGAAACTCTAGGGAAAACCATTAGCTTGGGTAAACCACTATTAAACAAATGTGAAATTTGACACGGTTTGCTGAGCACAGTGTCGCAAATTGAGACTGCCGTCGAGTCTTGCTCGACGTTGGTGCGTGGCGGTGGCACCAAATTGTCAACCTATTGAATTACTGTGCACAAACCAATGAGGCCATAGGTTCATGTCGACAAAGCGGTCCAAACCGGTGCGTTGCAAGCGGTGCTGGAACGCGCGGGTACAACTTTCTCCCTAGCAAGCCGCCAACGGCGCTGCGTGAGGTACTCAGCGCTTTGGGGGCGTGGCGCGTGCGGCGGCCGCGTCTTTGAGGGTTGGCATGTCCAGCGTCAACACGGGGGGGGCGTCTACACTGGCGGCGAGTTGGGCGCGGCGGGGAGACACGGCGCTCAGCACCAGCCCGTCGGTGACGGTGCTGCCTACTTGGTAGGGTTTGGGCGGTTTGCCGTCAATGCCAATCAGCGCGGCGGCGCTGTCTTCGCCAGCAATCACGCCCAGCAATGCCAGGCGGCTGGCCACCGTTGGTGCCGCGACGATGGCCACTTGGACCTCTACGGCGCCCATCAGCTTCGCCACAGCGGAAGCATCCACCATCGCGCCCTCATTGTTGGGCAAGAGCGAAGTAACGGCCGCACGGTCGGCCAAGGCACTGCCCGGCATGCGTCCGCTCCATTGCAAACCCCAGGCCACAGCGCTGCCCATGGCCAAAGCCCAGACCAGAAATGCCAACCCCAGCGACCAAGTTTTGCTTTGCATGCAACGATTATGATCCAGCACAATCACAATACCGCGTGTGCATAACCACTGACCGATGGGCTTTTATGAAGTTGTCTGCAAAACGAATGATGCGAGGGTTTACCCTGATCGAGTTGATGGTGGTGCTGGTCATCATCGGCGTGCTGGCCGCGCTGATTGTTCCCAATGTGTTGGACCGCGCCGACGATGCGCGGGTGACCGCCGCCCGCACCGATGTCAACAACATGGTGCAGGCCCTGAAGCTCTACAAGCTCGACAACCAGCGTTTCCCCACCGGTGAGCAGGGCCTGCAGGCCCTGGTGACCAAGCCCACGGCTGGGCCAATTCCACCCAACTGGCGCCCCTACCTCGACAAACTGCCCAAGGATGCATGGGGCCAGCCATACCAGTACCTGAACCCGGGCGTGCACCAGGAGATCGACGTGTTGTCTTTCGGTGCCGACGGGCAGGCCGGCGGTGAAGGGAAAAACGCCGACATCGGCAGTTGGCAATAAAACCACCGCGCACCCCACGTGAATGCGATGCATGAATGGCTTTTCTGTCACGTCAGGCCATCGCATGCGCGGGTTCACGCTGCTCGAGTTGTTGGTCGTCATTGCCTTGATTGCGATTGCATCTGCCAGTGTCAGCTTTGCCTTTCGTGATTCGTCCGACACCCAGCTCCAGCGCGAAGCGGACCGCCTTGCAGCGCTGCTGGACTCGGCCCGCAGCCGCTCGCGCACCCTGGGCATGCCGGTGTACTGGCGCGCGGTGGCCGGCGGTTTCCGGTTTGAAGGCCTGCCCCTGGGCACCTTGCCCGAGCGCTGGCTGGTCGATGGCACGACCGTGGTCGACAACGGCATGCTGATTCTTGGGCCTGAGCCCATCCTAGCGCGGCAGGGAACGGTCATCGCGCTGCAGGGTCGGCGCCTGCTGGTGGCAACCGACGGTGTGCGTCCGTTTGTGGTTCTGCCAGTGGGAACGCCATGACACGCCAGCGTCCGTCACGCGGTTTCACGCTGATCGAGGTGCTGGTGGCGCTGGGCATTGTTTCGGTGGCCCTGATTGCCGGTATGCAGGCCAGCAGCGCGTTGACACGCAATGCCCAGCGGCAGGCCGATGGCTTGTTGGCGGAGTTGTGCGCCGAGAACGAGCTGGTCAAAATTCGCCTGGCCGAGCAGTTTCCAGGTGTTGGCGAGAGCACCTTCACCTGCACCCAGGTTGAGCGTGTGCTGGAGGGGCGGTTGACCGTGGCGACCACGCCCAACCCGAATTTTCTGCGTGTCGATGCGCAGGTGTTTGATGGGCCTTACAGCCTGTTGCGTATCTCTACCGTGGTGGGGCGTTTCTGATGGCACGGCTTGCGAGACAAGCCGCGGGCTTCACCCTGATCGAATTGCTGGTCACGATCAGCATCATGGCCTTGATGACCCTGCTGAGCTGGCGTGGCATTGACGGCATGATGCGAACCAAAGACCAGTTGTCAGCACGCAGCGACCAGGTGCTGACGCTGCAGACTGCCCTGACCCAGTGGACGGTGGATCTCGACAACTTGGCCGAAACCCGTACGGTGAGCGCGGTGGACTACGACGGCAGCGTGCTGCGCATCACGCGCCGCGATGCGGTCAGTCCCGCCGAGGGCTTGCGGGTGGTGGCGTGGACCCGTCGCTTTGCGGACGGCAATGCCTTCTGGGTGCGCTGGCAGTCGCCGAATGTTCGAACCCAGTCTGACTTGTTGGCGGCCTGGGCCAAGGCGCAGCAATGGGGCCGCGAGCCAACACCCGAAGACCGCGCCCTCGACATTCCCCTTGCTGTGCTGACCGATTGGCAGCTTTTCTACTACCGTGACAATGCTTGGAGCAACCCGCTCTCCAGTGCGGCGGACCCCAACCGGCCCGTGGCCAGTGGGTTGAATGCCCCGCCGAAAGGGGTTCGGTTGGTGTTGGCCCTGGCACCCGGGCAGCCGTTTGCAGGTGTTCTGACCCGCGATTGGGTGCGGCCGCTGGTGGGTGGGGGGAAGTCGCTTTGAATTCTGCAACCCAGCAACGGGGCGCAGCCCTGCTCACGGCCATGTTGACCGTGACGCTGGTGGCGAGTTTCGCCGCCACCGCGCTGTGGCAGCAGTTCCGCAGTGTGGAGGTGGAGCGTGCCGAGCGGGAGCGTGTGCAGGCGACTTGGATTCTGAACGGCGCGCTGGATTGGGCGCGTCTGATCCTGCGTGAAGATGCCCGCTCGGGTGGCGCGGATTCACTGTCCGAACCCTGGGCCGTACCGCTGGCCGAATCGCGCTTGTCCAGCTTTCTGGCGGCTGACCGCAACAACACCGACGACGACACTTCCGACATATTTTTGTCAGGCCAGATCGTGGACGCGCAGTCGCGCCTGAATGTGGCCAACCTGCTTGATGGTGGTAAACCGTCCCAGCTGGGCTTGCAAAGCTTTGCGCGGTTGTTTCAGGTGCTGGGTTTGCCGGAGGGTGAATTGAACCTGTTGGCCAACAACTTCCAGTTGGCGATGACCAGCACCGGTGGTGGGGGCAATGCCCCGCTGAGGCCCCTGCGCACGGACCAGTTGATTTGGCTAGGCATTGCCCCGGAGACACTGGCTCGGCTCAAGCCCTTTATCGTGCTGCTGCCTTCCAACACACCGGTCAACCTGAACACCGCGGGTGTCGAGGTGGTGTATGCCTGTATCCCCAGCATTTCAATGGCCGAGGCGCGCAAGCTGGTGGAGCAGCGCACCAAAACGCCTTTCCGCTCCCTGTCGGAAGTGGGCATCTTCATGGTGGAGGTTGCCGGTTTGCTGACCGAAAGTCAGCAAAGTGTGTCCAGCCGCATGTTCGAGGTGTATGGTCGGCTGCGGATTGACAAGACCGTGATCCAGGAGCTCTCGCTGGTGGAGCGAGAAAACCTCAACGTGACGGCGCTCTACCGCGAACGCAGTGCTTTCGTGGACAACCCGGCTGTGGCTTCGGCCGACAGCACTCTAAAATAATTCAATGTCTTCGCTGATCGTTGTTCTCCCTGTACCCGGCGGCCGTGCCAGCGCTGACTACGTCTACGCCCTCACACCCGATGGGCAAAGCCTCGCTGACCATGGCATGGCACCTGCCAACCTGTTGCCAGACGCCACAGAATTGGTGGCGGTGGTGCCGGCCAAAATGGTGTCGTGGCACCGGCCCATCATTCCCAAAGCACCTGCCAACCGTTTGAGCGAGGTGTTGCAGGGCACGCTTGAAGAGAACCTGCTCGACGACCCGGAAACCCTGCACCTGGCACTGGCACCCGGTGCGCGTTCTGCGCTGGGCAGCGGGGACCCCATTTGGGTGGCCGCGTGCGACAAAGACTGGCTGCGTGAGGTGCTTGAAGGGCTGGAGGCCGTGGGGTTGCGTGTCACGCGCATCGTGCCCGAGGTGGTGCCTGAACTGGACCAGTGGTGGGTGCATGGCACGCCGCAGTCGGCCTGGTGCGCGCAGTCAGACGCGCAGGGCGTGGCGGTGTTGCCGTTGGCTGCTGTGCAGTCGGCCACTGTGCCGGCCGTGTTTGCCGAACCCGCTGTGGCGGCTCTGGCAGAGCAGACGCTTGGCGTCAAGGTGACGATTCGCCAGATGCCGCAGCAGCTGGTGCTGGCCGCACAGACCGACTGGAACCTGGCGCAGTTTGACCTCGTCACTGCCGGGCGCAAAGGCACCAGCCAGCGCCTGCTGCATGGTTGGCAGCTGTTTGCACTGGCGCCCCAATGGCGGGCCTTGCGTTGGGGGCTTGGTGCCCTGTTCGTGGTGCAGCTGGTGGCGGTGAATGGCCTGGCCTGGAACGAAAAATCGGCCCTGAATGCCAAGCGCGCCGAGGTGCGCAAGATTTACCTGGACACCTTCCCCCAAGCCCAGGTGGTGCTGGACCCCGCGGCACAAATGACACGCGATGTGTCCGCCTTGCAGCAGGCAGTGGGGCAGGTCACTTACCGCGACATGGAGGTGATGCTGTCGTATGCCGCAGCGGTCTTGCCGGCTGGGCGCCCGCCCAGCGCTGTGGAGTTCAAGCCGGGTGAAGTCAGGCTCAAGGGCATCAGCATCACGCCAGACGAACTCAAGGGCATGGACTCGCGCCTGCGCGAAGCCGGCTACCAGATGACCAGCCAGGCCGATGGGCTGGTGCTCACTTTCAACCCAACCAAGGCCCGCCTGTGAGCCGTTTCTCCGACCTCCGCCTGCCGGGCTGGTGGCAGTCCATTCCGCCCGAGACACGCACGCTGGGCGTCCTGGTGTCGGCTGTGCTGGCCGTGGTGCTGTTGTCTGCGCTGACCATCCTCCCGTCCCTGAAAGTGTTGCGGTTGGCCCCCAGTGACCACCAGCAACTTGATCAACAGCTGGACCTGATGCGCAATCTGGCGACACAGGCACAAAGCGCCAAGACACAGCCCAAACCCGGTGCCGACGACGCGCTGAAGTTTCTGGACACCTCGGTCAAGCAGTCGCTGGCAGCGACTGCCCAAATGACGGTGTCGGGCGACCGCGCCACCATCACGCTCAAAAATGCCACGCCCGAATCGGTCACCGCCTGGCTCACCGCGGTGCGTGCCACCGGCCGGCTGCTGCCTGCCGAAGCCAAACTCAGCCGGACCGATGCGGGCTGGAGTGGCCAGCTGGTCGTCAACCTGCCGCAGAAGTGATCTGGACCATGGTGACCCGCCCACGTTCCCCAACTGTGACCGCACCCGCGGGGTCGCGGACGCGCCGACTCGCCTGGTTTGGGGCGTTGACGGGGGGCTTGCTGGCCGTCGTGTTCTGGATGCCAGCCCATTGGCTGACCGGTGTCGTCAACCGCGCCTCACAGCAGCGCGTGGTGCTTGAAGACGCCCGTGGCACCGTCTGGACGGGCTCTGCCCGCCTGCTCGTCAGCGGTGGCGAGGGCAGCCGCGATGTGGCCGCCTTGCCGGGGCGGGTGGACTGGCGGCTGCGCCCCACTTTCACCGGTGCCTGGCTGGAACTGCAGGCCACCTGCTGCACCCGCGTCCCGGTCGAGATTGACGCCAGCCCGCAGTGGGGCGGTGCCGTGCTGCAAGTGGGTGCGTTGCAACTGCGCTGGCCAATGGGCCTGTTGGCTGGTTTGGGCACACCCTGGAACACGGTGCAATTGCAGGGCAATCTGGACATGGATTCGAGCGGCATGAAGCTGGTCTGGGACAATGGCCGCCTGCAGGCCATCGGGCGGGTGCGCATGGAGGCGACCGATGTGGCCTCCCGCCTGTCCACCCTGCGGCCGCTTGGCAGTTACCTGCTGGAATTGGTAGCGCCAGGCCCGGGAAAGGACCCGAACCTGAGCCTGAAAACGCTCAGCGGCAATTTGATTCTCACTGGCCAGGGCCAGTGGGTGGGTGCCCGGCTCCGGTTCTCGGGTGAAGCGACTGCTGTGGAAGGGCGCGAAGCGGCCCTGGACAATTTACTCAATATCATCGGGCGCAGAAGCGGCGCGCGCTCCATCATTACCGTGGGCTGACCTCATGAAAAATTACCCGTTGGCGACTGTTCGCTTCGCGCTTGTGACGTTGCTCTGCACCCCCGTGCTGTTGCAGGCACAAACCGACCCCAGGCCCGCGCCCACCACGACTGCGTCGGCGCCTGCCAAAGCGGCATCGGCGAAAACCACCCGGACCACATCGCGGGCCAGTGAGCAGGTGACGCTGGATTTTGCCAACGCCGACATTGAGGCGGTGGCCCGCACGATTGCCACCATCACTGGCCGCAACGTGGTGGTGGACCCGCGCGTCAAGGGCACGGTCAATTTGTCGAGTGACCGGCCGGTGTCGCCGCAGGTGGCTTTCAACCAGTTTCTGGCCGCGCTGCGTTTGCAGGGCTTCACCGTGGTGGAAAGCTCCGGGCTGTACAAGGTGGTGCCGGAGGCAGATGCCAAGGTGCAGGGCGGCTCGGTGAACGTGGGGCCGGTTGAACTGGGACCGCGTCTGGCCGGCAACCAGATTGCCACCCAGATTTTCCGGCTCAACTTTGAGAGCGCCAACAACCTGGTGCCAATTTTGCGGCCCCTGATCAGCCCGAACAACACGATCAACGTCAACCCTGGCAACAACTCGCTGATCATCACCGACTACGCCGAGAACCTGCAGCGGATGGGCCGCATCATTGCGTCGATGGACGTGGCCAATGGCACCGACCTGGAGATCATCCCGCTGCGTTACGCGATTGCGTCCGACATCGCGCCACTGATTCTGCGGCTGATCGATTCCGGTGGCGGTGCTGCTGCGGCCCAAGGCCAGGCCGACACCTCGTTCCGCACCACCATCGTGGCCGAGTCGCGCAGCAATGCGCTGATCGTGCGGGCCGCCAACCCGGCCCGTGTGGGCCTGGTGCGGACCCTGGTGGCCAAGCTCGACCAGCCGACCTCGTCCAGCCCAACCGGCAATGTGTATGTGGTTTACCTGAAAAACGCTGACGCGACCAAGATGGCGGCCATTTTGCGCGCCACCATCGGCGGGCAAAGCTCGGCGGCGGTGTCGGTGTCTGCAACGCCCACGGCCTCGGCGCAGTCTGGCCTGGGCGCGCAAGGCGCCGGTGGTCTGGGTTCGGCCGGTGGCGGTCTGGGTGGGTTGGGCGGCCTGGCCGGGAGCAGTGGCGGTTCGTCTGCGCAGGGGGGTGGTGGGTCTTTTGGTGGCAGCAGTGCGCAGCCTTCCACCGGTGGGCAAATCCAGGCCGACCCGTCAATCAACGCACTGATCATCACCGCCAGCGAGCCGCAGTACCGGCAAATCCGCGCGGTGATTGACCGGCTGGATGGCCGCCGTGCGCAGGTGTTCCTGGAAAGCCTGATCGTTGAGGTGAACACCGACAAAGCCGCCCAGTTTGGCGTGCAGCTGCAGACCCTGTTGGGCAACCGCGGTGGCGGCACCCTGGGCGCGGTGGGCAGCAACTTCAGTGGGGGTTCCACGGCCAACATCATTGGTGTGCAGACCACCGCCGCCAGCGGCAACCTGCCGTCGCTGGGGCAGGGCCTGAACCTTGGCGTGGCGACACGGCAGTCGAACGGCGCCTATGTGCTGAACGCGCTGGCCAGCTTCCTGGAGTCCTCCGGCAGCGGCAACATTTTGTCAACGCCCAATCTGCTGACGCTGGACAACGAAGAGGCCAAGATCGTGATTGGCCAGAACGTGCCATTTGTGTCGGGCTCCTTCACCAACACCGGTGGCACCGGTGGCTCGGTCAACCCGTTCCAGACGGTGGAACGCAAAGACGTGGGCTTGACCCTTCGCGTGAAGCCACAAATCAGCGAAGACGGCACCATCAAGATGCAGATCTTCCAGGAGGTGTCGAGCGTGGACCCGGCGTCGGTCAATGCGCTGACGGGCTTGATCACCAACAAGCGCTCGATCGAATCGAACGTCGTGGTGGACGACGGTTCCATCGTGGTGCTGGGCGGTTTGCTGACCGACGAGTATTCCGGTTCGGCGCAGCAGGTGCCTTTGCTGGGCAACATTCCTTACCTGGGCAACCTGTTCAAAAACCAGAACCGCTCGCGCAAGAAAACCAACCTGATGATGTTCCTGCGCCCGGTGGTGGTGCGCGATGGCGATTCCACCGAACGCCTGTCGCTGGACCGCTACGACTTCATGCGCCGCAAGGAAATCGAGTCCCAGCCCAAGCCGAACGCGGTGATGCAGGTCAACGAGTCGGCGCTGTTGCCCGCATTGCGGCCCTCTTCCAGAATCCAGCCCGCGCCGGACAAGCAGTAAGCAAGGGATTTTTGTGCGTTACCCGCTCCCGTACGCCTTTGCGCGAACCCACAAACTGCTGCTGCTCGATGACGGCAAGGACCTGAACCTGTGCCGCAGTGACGGGACTTCCCCTGGCGCGCTGGGCGAGGTGATGCGCAAGTTCGACATCCGCACGGTGGAAAGGCTGCCAAACGATGTGCTGGTCCAGCGCATCAGTGTGGCCTATTCGCAGGGCGAGTCGAGCGCCGCCACCGTGGTCAGCGAGGTCGAGAACGACGCCGATCTGTCGCGCATGATGCAAGACTTGCCGGCGGTGGAAGACCTGCTGGAGTCGGCCGACGACGCCCCCATCATCCGCATGCTCAACGCCCTGCTGACGCAGGCCGCACGCGACGGCGCCAGCGACATCCACATTGAGCCCTACGAACGCCATTCGTCGGTGCGTTTCCGGGTGGACGGCACGCTGCGCGAGGTGGTGCAGCCCAACCGCGCACTGCACGCTGCGCTGATCTCGCGCCTGAAGATCATGGCCGAACTCGACATTTCCGAGAAGCGTTTGCCGCAGGACGGCCGCATCAGCCTGCGCATTGGCACCCGTGCGGTGGACGTGCGGGTCAGCACCTTGCCCAGCGCGCACGGCGAGCGCGCAGTGCTGCGTTTGCTCGACAAGAGCGAGAGCAAGCTGAGCCTGGAGTCGGTCGGCATGGAGGGCGATGTGCTGGCCCGGCTGGAAAACCTGGTGTTGCAGCCGCACGGCATCATTCTGGTGACCGGGCCAACGGGTTCCGGCAAAACCACCACCCTCTACGCGGCGCTGCAGCGGCTCGACGCCAGCAAGCAGAACATCATGACGGTGGAAGACCCGATTGAATACGAGCTGTCTGGCGTGGGCCAGACGCAGGTGAATGCCAAGATCGACCTGACGTTTGCCAAGGCCCTGCGCGCCATCCTGCGCCAGGACCCGGACGTGATCATGATCGGTGAGATCCGCGACTACGAAACCGCGCAGATCGCCATCCAGGCCTCACTGACCGGCCACCTGGTGTTGGCCACCCTGCACACCAACGACGCGGCCAGCGCCGTGACCCGCCTGACCGACATGGGCGTGGAGCCTTTCTTGCTCAGCTCCTCGCTGCTCGGCGTGCTGGCGCAGCGGCTGGTGCGCAAGCTCTGCACGTCGTGTGGCGGGGCGGGCTGTGGCGAGTGCGGGCAAACCGGCTACCAGGGCCGCACCGGCGTGTTCGAACTGCTGGTGACCGACGACAACATGCGCGCGCTGATCCACAACCAGGTGGCCGAAGCCGACATCCGCGCTGCGGCACTGAAGGCCGGCATGTCGCTGATGCGTGACGACGGCGAGCGGCTGGTGCGTTCCGGCATCACCTCGCGCGAGGAACTCGTCCGTGTGACCAGAGAGTCCTGACCTGCATGCCCGCCTACACCTTTGAAGCCATCGACGCCCAGGGCCAGACCCGCAAGGGCGTGATCGATGCCGAGACCGCGAAGGCGGCGCGCAGCACCTTGCGTGCGCAGTCGCTGGTGCCGATGCTGGTGGAGCCGGTCAAGGGGGGGGGCGTGCCGGGTGCAGCGGGCACGGTCAAACGCGGTGGCTGGAAGAACATCAACATCTACACCAGCCGGATTTTCAACACCACCGCGCTGACCATCTGGACGCGGCAGGTGGCCGGTCTGGTGTCGTCTGGCCTGCCGCTGGAGCGGGCGCTGACGGCGCTGTCGGAAGAATCCACCGACGAACGGCAGCGCAACCTGGTCGCGTCATTGCGCTCCGAGGTGAACAGTGGTTCGACCTTTTCCAAGGCTCTGAGCCAGCACCCGCGCGAGTTCTCAGACATCTACACCGCGGTGATTGGCGCCGGCGAGCAAAGCGGCAACCTCGGCGTGGTGCTGGAGCGGCTGGCCGACGACCTGGAAGAGCGCCAGACCCTGCGCGGCAAACTGATTGGCGCCATGCTCTACCCGGCCATCGTCACGCTGATTGCCATCGTGATCGTGATGTTCCTGGTGGGCTATGTGGTGCCGCAGGTGGCCAACGTGTTTGCCGGCAGCAAGCGTGCCTTGCCGTTGTTGACGGTGATCATGCTGGGCATCAGCGATGTCGTGAAAAACTACGGTTGGGCCGCCTTGCTGGTGTTGGTGGCGGGTGGCATTGGGGCCAAGTTCCTGCTGGCCAACGAGGCGATCCGCCAGCGGTTTGATGCGGCCGTGCTGACCTTGCCGCTGGTTGGGCCGCTGGCCCGGGGCTACAACGCCGCCCGCTTCACTGGCACGCTGGCGATGCTGGCCGGCGCCGGTGTGCCGATTCTGAAAGCCTTGCAGGCAGCGGCTGAAACCCTCGGCAACCAGGCCATGCGGGCCGATGCACTGGACGCGCTGGTGCTGGTGCGCGAAGGCGCGCCGCTGGCGTCGGCCATGGCGCAAAAGAAGCGCTTCCCCGGGCTGGTGAGCATGTTCTCCCGGCTCGGCGAGCAAACCGGCCAGCTGCCGGTGATGCTGCAGCGCGCGGCCCAGCAGCTCAGCGCCGAGGTGCAGCGCCGCGCGTTCGCGCTGGCCACCATCCTGGAGCCGCTGCTGATTGTGGTGATGGGCATGGTGGTGATGCTGATCGTGCTCGCGGTGCTGCTGCCCATCATCGAACTCAACCAGCTCGTGCGCTGACGCGCCCCCATAGCCATGGCCGCGTCTCTTGAAGGGCAACTGGTGGTGGCGATCTCGTCGCGTGCCTTGTTTGATTTCGAGCAGGAAAACGAGGTGTTTGAGCAGCGCGACGACCGCGCCTACATGCAGCTGCAACTGGCTCGGCTGGACCAGCCTGCCAAGCCCGGCGTGGCATTCTCGTTGGTGAAAAAGCTGCTGGCGTTCAACCAGGCCGCGCCTGACGGCGCAACACCGCAGCAGCTGGTCGAGGTGGTGATTTTGTCGCGCAACGACCCGGTCTCGGGCATGCGGGTGTTCCGCTCGGCGCAGCACTACGGCTTGCCGATCCAGCGCGGCACCTTCACCCGCGGCCAGCCGCCCTGGCGTTATTTGAAGCCGCTGCACGCCAACCTGTTTTTGTCGACCCACCTGAGCGACGTGCGCGCCGCGCTCGATGCCGGTGTGCCTGCCGCACAGGTCTACCCGCACTCGGCCCGCGCCAGCGAGGCGCACCCGAACGAGGTGCGGATTGCCTTCGACGGTGACGCGGTGCTGTTCAGCGACGAGGCCGAGCAGGTGTTCCAGCGTGACGGCCTGTCGGCCTTCCAGCAGCATGAAAAAGACAAGGCAGGCCTGCCGCTGCTGGCCGGGCCGTTCAAGCCTTTGCTGTCCGCCTTGCAGCGGCTGCAGCAGCAGGGCACGCCGGCCATGCGCATCCGCACCGCGCTGGTCACGGCCCGCAGCGCACCGGCGCACGAACGCGCCATCCGCACGCTGATGGACTGGCACGTCGAGGTGGACGAGGCGATGTTCCTCGGTGGTCTGCCCAAAGGCGAGTTCCTGCGCGAGTTCGAGCCCGACTTCTTTTTTGACGACCAGACCGGCCACATCGAATCGGCCGCGCAGCATGTGCCCGCCGGCCATGTGGCGTCCGGCATTGCCAACCTGCCCGGCGTTCCACCGGCCTGAGCCTGCCGCCCACCGGGTTGAACTTTCCCGGCCAAGGCGGCCTCTGTCTTGCCAGCCTCTTTTTTGCTTCTACCGAGAAACTGCCCATGCGCCTGTCTGCCAAATTCGCGTCGTTCACCGCGTTCTGCCGCAAGGTCTGGGCGCTGTCGGTGCCGTATTTCCAGTCTGAAGAAAAATGGAAAGCGCGCGCGCTGCTGGCCGCCATCGTGGTGCTGAACC
This sequence comes from Pseudomonadota bacterium, assembly GCA_040384665.1. Classification (GTDB taxonomy): domain Bacteria; phylum Pseudomonadota; class Gammaproteobacteria; order Burkholderiales; family Burkholderiaceae_C; genus PCRC01. The sequence continues at coordinate 30,598 of JAZKIY010000050.1, read as the reverse complement.
TGGCGGCGGTCTACATGCTGGTGTTGCTCAACGAGTGGAACCGGGTGTTCTACGACGCGCTGCAAAACAAGGACGCCGCTGTCTTCTGGGCGCAGCTGGGCCGCTTTTGCTGGCTGGCGTTCGGGTTGATCGTGATCTCGGTCTACCGCTTCTACCTGACGCAGCTGCTGGAGATGCGCTGGCGCGCCTGGATGACCAGCGCCTACCTTGGCCGCTGGCTGTCCAACCAGGCCTTCTACCGCATTGAACTGGCCCGCTACGCCGCCGCCCACGGCGCCAGCCCCGACAACCCGGACCAGCGCATCCAGCAGGACCTGAACCTGTTCACCAGCCAGACCATTTCGCTCAGCATGGGGCTGCTGAACGCGCTGGTCACGCTGGTGAGTTTTGTGGGCATTTTGTGGGGCCTGAGCGGTGCTTTTGCCTTCAGTCTGGGCGGCAGCAGCTACACCATCCCCGGTTTCATGGTCTGGGCGGCGGTGGCCTACTGCGGCGTCGGCAGCGTGATCACGCACTACATTGGCCGGCCACAGATCAAGCTCAACTTTGAACAGGAACGGGTCGAAGCGGATTTTCGACACCACCTGGTGCGGGTGCGGGAGTACAGCGAATCGATCGCGCTCGACAAAGGTGAGGCGGTCGAACGCCAGCACCTGAGCCTGCGGTTCGACCGGGTGCTGGTGAACTACCTCCGGCTGATCAAGGCACAAAAGAACCTGACCTGGTTCACCGTGGGTTTTGGCCAGGCGGCGGTGGTGTTCCCGTTTGTGGTGGCCGCGCCGCGCTTTTTCAGCGGCGCCATCCAGTTGGGCGAGTTGATCCAGATTTCGTCCGCCTTTGGCCGGGTGCAGGACTCGCTGAGCTGGTTTGTGGACAATTACGCCGGTTTGGCCAGTTGGCGGGCCACCACCGACCGTTTGACCGGGTTTGAAGAGTCTTTTAGCCGGTTAGCCTTAGTGAAACCTAGTGATAGTGCTATCAATACCGTAGTAAGTGACGGTTCACTCCAGGCCCACGGCCTGACCTTGGCCCTGCCCGACGGCCGTGTGCTGCTCGCCAACGCCACACTGCAGGCCGAGCCGGGCGAAGCGGTGTTGCTGCAGGGGCCTTCGGGCAGCGGCAAGTCCACCCTGTTCCGGGCGCTGGCGGGCATCTGGCCCCATGCCACCGGGCAGGTGGACCTGCCGGCCGACAGCATGTTCCTGCCGCAGCGCCCCTACTTCCCCAATGGCCCACTGCGCGACGCGCTGGCCTACCCCTTGCCCGCTGCGCAGTACAGCGACGCGGCGCTGAAACAGGCGCTGACCGACGCGTTATTACCCGATTTGGCAGAGAGCCTCGACGAGGAAGGCGCCTGGAGCCAAAAGCTCTCAGGTGGCGAGCAGCAGCGCCTGGCGGTGGCGCGGGTGCTGCTGAAGCGGCCGAAGTGGGTGTTTGCCGACGAGGCCACCAGCGCGCTGGACGAAACCGCCGAGGCGGTGCTGTACCAGCGCTTGCGGGCGATGGTGCAGGCCACTGGCGGTGCCTTGGTGTCCATCGCACACCGGCCTGGCGTGGCGGCATTTCACAACCGCCAGTGGGTGCTCACGCCGCAGGCCAGCGGCGCGCCAGCCGCCTATGGGTTGAGCGCCACGCCGGCGGTGTAGCGCGCGTGGCCGGCAGCGCGCAGCTCGCAGGCCGGGCAGCTGCCGCAGCCGTAGCCCCAGGCGTGGCGGTGTTCGCGGTCGCCCAGGTAGCAGGTGTGGGTGTGTTCGACGATCAGGTCGATCAGCGGCTGGCCACCCAGGTGGTGGGCCAGGCCCCAGGTCTGTGCCTTGTCGATCCACATCAGCGGCGTGTCGATCAGAAAGCGCTTGTCCATGCCCAGCGACAGTGCCAGCTGCATCGCCTTCATGCTGTCGTCGCGGCAGTCGGGGTAGCCGGAGAAGTCGGTCTCGCAGACGCCGGTGACGATCACTTCCAGGTCGCGCCGGTAAGCCAGTGCCGCCGCCAGGGTGAGGAACAGCAGGTTGCGGCCCGGCACAAAGGTGTTGGGCAGGCCGGAGCTTTCCATTTTGAAAGCCGTGTCGCGCGTGAGTGAGGTCTCGCTCACCTGGCCGAGCACCGCCAGGTCCAACAGGTGGTCTTCGCCGAGCTTGGGCGCCCAGTGCGGGAACTGCCGCTTGATCTGGTCCAGCACCTCCAGCCGCGCCTGGAGCTCGACACTGTGGCGTTGCCGGTAATCGAAAGCGACCGTCTCGACCCGTTCGTAGCGCGACAGCGCCAGCGCCAGGCAGGTGGTGGAGTCTTGCCCCCCCGAGAACAAGACCAGGGCGTTTTTGTGCATGGCCACGTCAGACTTTCAGCCCAGCACGCGCAGCAAAAAGCGGTTGATGTCGGCGATCTCTTCGGCGCAGACCGAGTGCGGCATCGGGTACTCGTGCCATTCGGGCGTGTAGCCCAGCGCCTGCAACGCGTCGCGCGAAGCCACGGCTCGGGCGAGTGGCACCACCGGGTCCACCCGGCCGTGGGCCAGGAACAGGGGCACGTCGGCGTTGGCGGCATGGCGTTCGGCGGCGGTGGTGGCGGCCAGTGGCAAGTAGCCCGACAGGCCGACGATGCCGGCCAGCCGTTCGCTGTGGCGCAAACCGGTCATCAGCGCCATGGCGCAGCCCTGAGAGAAACCCATCAGGACAATGCGCGAGGCCGGGATGCCACGCGCCACTTCGGCGGCAATCAGGGCGTCGATCTGCGTTTGCGAGGTGCGCAGGCCGCCTTCGTCTTCCCGCCGAACCAGGTCGGTGCCCAGAATGTCGTACCAGGCACGCATCACGTAACCACCGTTGATGGTCACCGGGCGGGTGGTCGCGTGGGGGAACACAAAACGAACCGCGCCCGCCGCGCGCAGGTCCAACTCGTGCGCCACCGGCACAAAATCGTTGCCATCGGCGCCCAGGCCGTGCAGCACGATGACGCTGGCGGTAGCCGGGCTGGTGGGGTTGATTTCTATCGTTTCGAGCAGCATGGGGCAGGGAAGAGTTGGCAAAAACCAGACTGTAGCGCATGCCCTGCGGCGACGGTGTGCAGGCACAGAGCGCCAAAATCCTGCATCATGAAGGCCTCAACCCAAGGAGCCCACCATGTTGAACCGGTTTGTCAGAACGGGCTGGCTGTGGCTGCTGGCCGCGGTGGCGGTGTGCAGCCATGCAGCGGGCGAAAACCCCGTTTCGGCCACGGAAGCCAAGGCGGTACAGACCGTGGTGATGGCGCAGCTGGATGCGTTCGCGCGGGGCGACGCGGCCAAGGCGTTTTCCTACGCCAGCCCTGACATCCGCAAGGCGTTCAGCACGCCCGACCGTTTCATGACCATGGCGCGTCTTGGCTACCCCGCGTTGTTCCAGCCCGCTACGGTGACCTTCTTCAAACCGGAGTACGCTGGCAACGGCATTCTGCAGCGGGTTCAACTGGCCGATAACCAAGGGGTGCTGTGGGTGGCCATTTACAGCCTGAAGCGCCAGCCCGACAAACTGTGGCGCATCACCGGCTGCACCCTTGGCGTGAGCGAGGGGCTGCAGACCCGGTTGGTTGGGCCGGTCTTCAGCGCGTGACGCTGCCGCGCAAATCGGTGGCCCGGTTCGCGTAGTAGATCGCCAGGCCCATCCGGTCGGACTGGTCCATGGCTTTGGACAATGCGTCCAGGCTGGCCAACACCTCGGGGTGGGTGCTGCCCAGCGTCTGTTCACGGATGGCCAATGCGCGCTTGTGCAGGCCTGCCGCCCGCAGGTGCTGGCCTTGCGCGGCGTAGAGCGTGCCCAGATCGGTCAGGCTGGCCGCCACCTGGGGGTCGTTGCGGCCCAGCAGTTTTTCTCGCGTGGCGAGCGAGGCCAGCAGCAGGGGTTCGGCCTTTGCAAACTGGTTCTGGCGGGTGTAGAGGCGGGCCAGGCGGTTCTGGTTGGTCGCCACAGCGAGCTGTTCTGGTTTGCCGGTTGGCGACGGGATGGCCAGCGCCTTGCGGTACAGCGGTTCGGCCAGCGCTGGCTGGTCCTGCGATTCGTAGGCCAGCGCCAGCTGGGACAGGCTTTGCGCCACCAGCGGGTGCGCAGGGCCGAGGGCGGCTTCGCGGATTTTCAGTGAGGGTGTGACCAGCGCAAGTGATTTGGGCGTTTGCCCGTCGCGCTGGTAGGCGGCGGCGACCTGGGACAACACCGAGGCGTATTCCGGCGTCTCGGCACCGAGTCGGGCTTTTTCAGCGTCCAGGTAGCGGGCAAACAGCGGCTCTGCGTCTGCAGGCTGGCGGTTGCCAGAGTAGGCAAAAGCCAACTGGGCGGTGCTGTCGTTTTCAGCCTGTGCATTGGGTGGCACGCTGGCCTTGGCGATGTCCAGCGCCTTGCTGGCCACCGTCACCGCCTGGGCGTATTGGCCACGCTGGTTGAGCGCCACGGCTTCCTCCTGCAGGGTTTGCCATTCAATGCCCTGTGCAGACACGGTGCCTGCCACACCCACCACCAGCACAGCCAACAACCATTGACGCATGAAAACTCCTCGTTGTTTAGGGTTAGCCCTTATTTTGTGGGCTGCGCATGACAACGCCGGGCGTGGGGTCTCTTACAACTGGTCACTGGACGGTGTTGGCTTGCAGCGCGGCCGCTTCAATGAACGCCGCTGTGCGCACCACCTGCGTCACCGGCAGCATGTGCCCGCCGTCGACCAGCGTCAGTTGGGTGTGCGGCACTTTGTCTACAAAGGCTTTGGCATGCAACTGCGGGTCGAGCACCAGGTCGCCACGCCCGTAGAGCATGGACACCGGCAGCTTCAGGCGGGCATAGCTGGCTTCCAACGTTGGCAGGCTGTGGGGAATGGCGGCCAGGTCGGTGGACGCGGCGATGAACTGCGAGGGTTTGAGGCTCATCAGGCCACCGGCGCGGGTGGCGAAATCCTTGGGGTGGGCCTCCGGTGAGAACAGGGTTTTCATGATGGCGGGGCTGCGCGCGATGAAGCCAGGCACTGCAAACGTCCAGGCGATGAACTTGCGCAGTGCGGGGTGGGTGATGTCCAGCCCCCGAAAGGGCGCGGGCAGGCCCTCGGGGGTGTGGGTCAGCGGGGCCACGAGGGCGAGGGCCGCCACCCGCTGCGGATGGCGTGCCGCCAGCATCAACGAGATGGCACCGCCCAAAGAATGGCCGACCACGGTGGCGCTGGCGATGCGGAGTTTGTCCAGCAGCGCGGCCAGCGCATCGGCTTGCGCTTCCATCGACGCGCTGGCGCCGTCATGGCGCAGCGAATGGCCGGAGCCGGGCCGGTCCACCGCCACCACACGGAAGTTTTTCGACAGCAATTTCTCCACGCCATAGGTGTAGTGGCGCAATTGCCCGCCCAGGCCATGCACCATCAAAATGACCGGACCGGCGCCCCGGTCCACCACGTGCAGGCGGGCGCCAGGCACGTCGATGAAACTGCCCGCGGGTTTGAAACTCGCGTCGATGCGCCGGTTGGTGGTCCAGGCAAACAGCGCCAGGCCCAGCGTCAGGGTCAGCAGGCCACCCAGGGTCCAGAGTACGGCGTTCACAGCTTGAGCCCCCGGCCCAGCAGGCCCCAGTAGCCCACCGGCATCAGGCGCTCGACCAGCGCGGCAAACCAGGCGTCCCAGCCGACGATCACGCGGGCTTTGTCCTGCCCGATGGCCCGGACGATGATGGCCGCCGCTTTTTCCGGCGGCATGCGCAGCAGCTTTTTGCTCAGGGCCTGGCGCTTGGCCACGTCGGCCGACGACAGGCCGTCGGCCATGCGGGCGCTGCTGGCGATCTGGGTGGCCACGCCGCCGGGGTGCACCACGGTCACGCCCACGGTTGAGCCGGTCATGGCCAGCTCATGGCGCAGCGCGTTGGAGAAACCGCGCACCGCAAACTTGCTGGCCGAATAAGCGCACTGCTCGGGCGGTGCAATCAGGCCAAACAGGCTGGAGAGGTTGACGATGCGTGCCGCATTGCGCTGGCGCAGCAGTGGCAAAAAGGCGCGGGTCATGCGCACCAGGCCGTTGAAGTTGATGTCCATCAGCCAGTCGAAATCGTGCTCGCTGACCTGTTCGAAATTGCCGGCCATCGCCACACCGGCGTTGTTGATCAGCAGGTCTACCTGGCCGTGCGCGGCCAGCACGGCGTTGGGCAGCGCGGCCACGGCCTCGCGGCTGGCCACGTCCAGTGCATGCTGGCTGACGCGCACGCCCAGTGGTTGCACCAGCGTGGCGGTCTCCACCAGCGCTGCGGGGTTGATGTCGGCCAGCGCGAGGTGGCAGCCCTGGCGGGCCAATTGCAGCGCCAGCGCGCGGCCAATGCCGCTGCCGGCACCGGTGAGGACGGCGACTTTGTTGTGCAAATTCATGGGGTTCTTTCAGCGTGAAAACTGCACCACGCCGTCGGCGATGCGGCTGTAGCGGATGCTGAGCATGTCGAGCAAATAGTTTTGGTAGACCTGCCAGGGGCGGCGCGAGCCCTGCTTGGGCAGCAGGCCGGCAGCGCGCTGCACGTAACCGGAGCTGAAGTCGAGAAAAGGTTGCGGCTCGACGTCGTTGCCGGGCCGGGCCACGGCGGTGCGCAGGCCCTTGGCGTCCATGTGGTTGAGCAGGCGGCAGACGCGTTCGGCGGTCAGGTCGGCCTTGAGTGTCCACGAGGCATTGGTGTAGCCAAAGGCCATGGCCAGGTTGGGCACGTTGCCCAGCATCATGCCGCGGTAGACCAGCGTCTGGTTGGCGTTGCAGGGCTGGCCGTCCACCGTGACGGCAATGTCGCCCAGCGCATTGAGCTTCAGGCCGGTGGCGGTGACCACGATGTCGGCCTGAATTTCCTTGCCGGAGTTCAGCTTGAGGCCGGTGGGCGTGAAGTGGGCAATGGTGTCGGTCACCACGCTGGCTTTGCCGGCGCGCAGCTGGCGGAACAAATCACCGTCGGGCACCACACACACGCGCTGGTCCCAGGGCTTGTATGTGGGCGTGAAATGGGCAGCGTCCACCTGGCCGCCGGCCTGCTTTTTGGCCAGGTGCACCAGGATCTGCTTGACCTTGTTGGGCCGGCGCCGTGCCAGCTGGAAGAAGAACATGCCCAGTCCCACGTTTTTCCAGCGGGTCAGCGCGTAGGCCAGACGGTCGGGCAGCAGGCGCTGCAAACGCTGGGCCAGGCCGTCTTCGGCTGGGCGGCTGACCACGTAGGTGGGCGAGCGCTGCAGCATGGTCACGTGCGCGGCGGTGTCGGCCATCGACGGCACCAGTGTTACCGCAGTGGCGCCGCTGCCGATCACCACCACCTGTTTGTTGGCGTAGTCCAGCTTTTCGGGCCAGAACTGCGGGTGCACCACCTGGCCCTGGAAGTCGGCCTGGCGGGCAAACTCGGGCGCATGGCCTTCGGCGTAGCTGTAGTAGCCGCTGCACAGGTAGAGAAAACGCGCCTGGATCTGCACAGTCTGCACGCCGTCGTCCAGCTGCTGTTCGCAGTCCACCGTCCACAGCGCATCGGCCGAAGACCAGGCCGCCCGCTTGACCGCGTGGCGGTAGCGGATGTGCTGGGTGACACCGGTTTCTTCGGCCGCCGAGCGGATGTAGTTCAGGATGGACGGGCCGTCGGCAATCGCTTTGGCGGCGGTCCAGGGCTTGAAGCTGTAGCCCAGGGTGTGCATGTCCGAATCCGAGCGGATGCCGGGGTAGCGGAACAGGTCCCAGGTGCCGCCCAGCGCCGCGCGGCCTTCCAGCAGCGCAAAGGTCTTGCCGGGGCAGAGTTTTTGCAGGTGGCGGGCGGCGCCAATGCCGGACAGGCCGGCACCGACGATGAGAACGTCCAACGGTGCCGTGGGGGCGGAAGATGCGTTGTGGGCCATGGTTCAGGGTCTCGGAGTTTCTGACAAAGCAAATTGTCAAATGAATTGACAATACTTCATGTCACAATTGCGACGTGGGCACCGATTCTGTCACCGAAACCAACGCCGACGGCGCGCGGCCCTACCGCGGCCTGGCCCCGGACGAGCGCCGGGCGCAGCGCCGTGCAGCGCTGATTGACGCGGCCATCGAGACCTATGGCGAACGCGGTTACCGGGCCTCCACCGTCAAGGGCGTGTGTGCGGCTGCGGGGTTGACCGAGCGCTATTTCTACGAATCTTTCGAGAGCAGTGAAGCGCTGCTGATGGCCTGTTACCACCACGTCAACGCCCAGCTTTTCATGCAGATCGCCGAAGCCGCTGAAGCAGCCGGCGGCGACACCAAGGCCCGGGGCCGCGCGATGCTGAGCGCCTATTTCTCGGCGCTGCAGGCCCAGCCGCGGCCGGCACGTGTGTTTTTGATGGAGATTCGCGGCGTCAGCCCGGCGGTGGACGCGGCCTTTGACGAGGCGCTGGCCCAGATGGGTGCGGCCGCCGCAGAAGTGATTGCCCCCGGCAACACTGCCCCCAACGCCCTGCTGCAGACCGGCGTGACCGGTGGCGTGGTGCACATTGCAATGCGCTGGATACGCGATGGCTACCAGCCACCGCTGGCCGAGGTGGTGGACACCGCGCTGGAGCTGGGCCTGGTGCTGACCCGGCCCGGCAAGTAGCCCTCAGGCAAACACGCCAGCCGTGTCCTGCATGCGGGCCGAGACCTCGCCCAGGTGGTGCAGGCTGTCGCCCAGCGTCATTTCCAGCTGGGTGAGTTTCTTGAAATAGTGGCTGACGATGTACTCGTCGGTCACGCCAATACCGCCGTGCAACTGCACCGCCTGCTGGCCGACAAAACGCATCGACTGGCCGAGCTGGTATTTGGCACGGGCCAGCGCGCGGCGGCGTTCGTCGGCCGGCGCATTGAGCTTGAGCGACGCGTAGTAGCTCATCGAACGCGCCAGCTCCAGCTGCATTTTCATGTCGGCCACGCGGTGGCGCAGCGCCTGGAAGGTGGCAATCGCCACGCCAAACTGCTTGCGGGTGTTCATGTATTCGACGGTGACGGCCAGCGTCTTGTCCATCACGCCCACGGCTTCGGCGCAGAGCGCGGCAATGCCGACGTCCACAGCATGTTCCAGCGCAGTCAGGCCATCGGTGGTGATGAGGGTGGTGGGGCTGTTGGCGCAAGTCAGTTCGGCGGCGCGGCCGCCGTCCTGCGTGCCGTAGCCACGGGTGGTCACGCCCGCGGCGTTGCGCGCCACCAGGAACAGCGCGATCTTGTCGCCGATCTTGGCGGGCACGATGAAGGCGTCGGCCGCATCGCCGGCCGGTACGACGCTTTTACTGGCATTCAGTGCATAGCCGGCGTTGGCCTGCGTGGCGGTTGCTTCGCACATGTCGAGGCGGTAGCGGGCTTTGCGCTCGGTGTGGGCCAGCACCACCAGCGCTTCGCCGCTGGCGATTTTCGGCAGCCATGCGGCCTGCACATCGGCGGGCGCGTAGCCGCCCAGCACCGCGCTGGCAATCAGCGTCTGCGCAAACGGCTCCAGCACGATGCCGCGGCCCAGCTCTTCCATCACCACCATGCCTTCGATGGGGCCCATGCCCAGGCCGTCATTGGCCTCGGGCACGTACAGGCCACACAGGCCCAGCTCGGCGATTTCGCCATAGGCTTCGCGTGAGAAGCCCCCGGCTTTCACGGTGCCGCGCCGGCGCTCGAAGGTGTAGCCCTTGTCCACCCACTTGCGCACCGCGTCACGCAGGGATTCCTGGTCGTCAGAGAAGTCGAAGTCCATTTTTTTCTCCTTAGCCCAGCACGACCTGGGACACGATATTTCTCTGCACTTCGTTGCTGCCGCCGTAAATAGTGGTCTTGCGCATGTTGAAGTAGTTGGCCGCCAGCGGCGCGCAGTGGGCAGGCCCCACATGGTCGCCCTGCCAGCCGGCTTCCATCGCCTCGTAGATGAAAGGCAGGCTGGACGGCCCCGCCGCCAGCATCATCAGCTCGGTGTAGCGCTGCTGGATTTCGCTGCCGCGAATCTTCAGCAGGCCGGCGATGTCCAGGCTCTGCTTGCCCGATTTCTCGGCGCTCAGCACCCGCAGCACCAGCATTTCCAGCGCCACCACGTCCACCTCCAGCTTGGCCACCTCGTCGCGGAAACGCTGGTCGTCGTACACGCCTTCGGCTTTGGCGATGCGTTTGACCCGCTCCAGCTCGCGCTTGGCGCGGTTCACGTCGGCGATGTTGGTGCGCTCGTGGCTGAGCAGGTGCTTGGCGTAGGTCCAGCCCTTGTTCTCTTCGCCAATCAGGTTGTGGGCTGGCACCTCGACGTTGTCGAACCAGACCTCGTTCACCTCGGGCTCGCCGTCCATCAGCACGATGGGCCGCACGCTGACGCCAGGGCTTGTCATGTCGATCAGCAAAAAGCTGATGCCGGTCTGTGGCTTGCCTTCGTTGCTGGTGCGCACCAGGCAGAAAATCCATTCGCCGTACTGGCCCAGCGTGGTCCAGGTTTTCTGTCCGTTGACGATGTACTTGTCGCCCCGGCGCTCGGCTTTGCATTTGACCGAGGCCAGGTCCGACCCCGAACCCGGCTCGCTGTAGCCCTGGCTCCACCAGACCTCGCCGCTGGCGATGCCGGGCAGAAACCGCTGTTGCTGCTCGGCGTTGCCAAAGGCCATGATCACGGGCGCCACCATCACCGGGCCGAACGGCACCACGCGCGGCGAGCCGGCCAGCGCACATTCTTCCTCGAACAAATGCTTTTGCACCGCGTTCCAGCCCGGGCCGCCAAATTCCTTGGGCCAGCCCCAGCCCAGCCAGCCTTTCTTGCCCAGAATCTTGGCCCAGCGCTGCATGTCGTCGCGGCCCAGGCGCTGGGCGTTGAAAACCTTTTGCGAAATGTCGGCCGGCAGGTTGCTTTTGACCCAGGCGCGAATTTCTTCGCGGAAGGCCTGTTCTTCGGGGGTGAATGCCAAATCCATGGGGTTGTCTCCAGAACTGCGACTTTGTAGCACGCAGGTGCTGCGGCGCATGTCGAGGTGGTGACATGGCTGGCGATAATGTCGGGTTACCGATTTCACCCATGAAAAACATCGTCATCCTGATTTCCGGCAGTGGTTCCAACATGGCGGCCATCGTGGAAACCGCCCAGCGTGAGCGTTGGGCCGACACGCTGGGCGCCAAAGTGGCAGCGGTCATCAGCAACAAGCCGGCGGCTGCCGGTCTGGCAGTGGCCGATGCGCTGGGCGTGCCCACGCAGGTGGTGGACCACACCGGTTTTGCTTCTCGCGAAGCGTTTGATGCTGCCTTGGCCCAGGCCATCGACGTTTACACGCCCGCGCTGGTGGTGCTGGCCGGTTTTCTGCGCATCCTCACGCCGGCTTTTGTGAACCACTGCGCCGGCCGGCTGGTCAACATCCACCCCTCTCTGTTGCCAGCTTTTCCGGGGCTGAACACGCACCAGCGTGCCATCGACAGCGGCTGCCGCTTCGCCGGTGCCACGGTGCACCGCGTGACGGCTGAGCTGGACCACGGCCCCATCCTCGACCAGGCGGTGGTGCCGGTGCTGCCCGGCGACACGGTGGCCACGCTGGCCGCCCGGGTGCTGGCGCAAGAGCACCGCATCTACCCCCAGGCGGTCAAGGCGCTCCTGAAAGAATAGCTGTACCGTGAGGTTTCACTAAGGCTCAGGCCATATTTGGCTTGAAATCGGTGCCCGGAGGGGTTGCCACTGGTGCAAAACGGGCCTCGGAGCGGCCACCCACGTCCACCGTGCTGTTGAACATCGCTGCTGGCCGCACCCACAGGCCGTGTTCGCCGTACAGCGCGCGGTACAGCGTCATGGGCTCCAGCGTTTCGCTGTGGCGCACGGTGCCCACCACCTCGTACAAGTGCCCTTTGTAGTGGCGGTACAGACCGGGCGGGGTGGTGATGAGCGGGGGCAGGGTGTCGTCAGACATGGGCAGGTTCCGGCAAAAACAGGGGCGCGTGGGACAATCGGAGGATGCATCCTAAAGCCCTGCTCGACGCCTGCAGTGAACTGGTCAAGCTGGCGCTTCAATTCGACCACCCCACCGACGGGACCGTGTCCCGTTTTTTCCGCGACAACCGCCAACTTGGGCCGCGCGAGCGCGCAACCCTGGCCGACACGGTCTACAACGTGCTGCGCCACAAGCTGCGTTTTGAGCACTTTGCCCCCTCCGGCAGCGGCCCGAAAGAGCGCCGGCTGGCGATCCTCGGTTTTGCCGCACCGCGCGACTTTCTGCTCGGTGCACTGAACGACGTCGAGAAAAACTGGCTCGCCCAGTGCGACCGCATCCAGCCGGGCGACCTGCTGGAGCGCCACCGCCACAACATGCCCGAGTGGCTGGTGACAGAACTCAAGGCCCAACTGGGCGACGACTTCTGGCCACTGGTGAACAGCCTGGACACCCAGGCGCCGCTCGATTTGCGCGTCAACGCCTTGACCGAAAAACGCGCCGATGTGCAACAGGAAATGGCCAAGGCCGGCGTCAAGACCCAGGCCACCCCGTGGTCGCCCTGGGGGCTGCGGGTGGAGGGCAAGCCTTCGTTGTCCCAAGTGCCGGCGTTCGCGCGCGGCGCGGTCGAGGTGCAGGACGAAGGGTCTCAGGTGCTGGCCCTGTTGCTCGACGCCAAACGCGGCGAGATGGTGGCCGACTTCTGCGCCGGTGCCGGCGGCAAGACGCTGGCGATTGGCGCCAGCATGCGCAACACCGGTCGGCTGTACGCGTTTGACACGTCCGCCCACCGGCTGGACGCGCTCAAGCCCCGGCTGGCGCGGAGTGGCCTCTCCAACGTGCACCCGGCAGCCATCGCCCACGAGCGGGACGACCGCATCAAGCGCCTGGCCGGCAAGATCGACCGGGTGCTGGTGGACGCGCCGTGCTCCGGCCTGGGCACGCTGCGCCGCAACCCGGCGTTGAAATGGCGGCAAAACCCGGCGGCTGTGGCCGAAGCGGCCGCACTCCAGGCCACCATTTTGCAGAGCGCCGCCCGCCTGCTGAAGCCCGGTGGCCGGCTGGTGTACGCCACCTGCAGCCTGTTGCCGGCCGAAAACGAGGCGATCGCCGCGGCTTTTTCTGCCGCCAACAGCGACTTCTCCCCCCTTGAAGTGGCCGACATCCTGACCCATCTGAAGGTGGAAGGTGCTGCCGGCCTGTGCAGCGGCCCGGTTTCCGGTGGTGAATACCTGCGCCTGTGGCCCCATCGGCACCGCACCGACGGTTTTTTTGCCGCCGTCTGGCAGAAAAAATGACGTGAAACCAGGATTTAGAGGCGCGCGACTGGTGAAATTTCCCCTAAACCGCACGAAAGCCCGACAATAGAGGGCTATTTGTATGAGAAACACTGTTGACTATGTTGCTTCCTGACTGGACTGTGCTGAACGCGGCAATTGATTTGATGGCCCACGGCCTGTGGGACCTGACGTGGTGGCAGATCGTCATCTACACCCTGGTGACCACCCACATCACCATTGCCGCCGTCACATTGTTCCTGCACCGCACGCAGGCGCACCGGGCAATGGACCTGCACGCCATTCCGTCGCACTTCTTCCGTTTCTGGCTCTGGCTGGGCACCGGCATGGTGACCAAGGAGTGGGTGGCCATCCACCGCAAGCACCACGCCAAATGCGAAACCGAAGACGACCCGCACAGCCCGCAGACCCGCGGCATTGACGCCGTGCTGTGGCGCGGCTCCGAGATGTACCGGGCCGAGTCCAAGAACATGGAAACCATCCAGAAGTACGGCCTGGGCACGCCCAACGACTGGATCGAGCGCAACCTCTACACCCGCTACAGCTGGCAGGGCGTGGGCCTGATGTTGATCATCAACTGGGCTTTGTTCGGTGCCATTGGCACCGTGGTGTGGACCGTGCAAATGCTCTGGATTCCGATCACCGCCGCCGGCATCATCAACGGCATTGGCCACTACTGGGGCTACCGCAACTTCGAAGCGCCAGACGCCAGCCGCAACATCTCGCCCGTGGGCATCATCATTGGCGGTGAAGAGTTGCACAACAACCACCACACCTACCCGACCTCGGCCCGCTTTTCCGTGAAGCCGTACGAGTTCGACATCGGCTGGTTCTACATCACGCTGATGCAGAAGGTGGGCCTGGCCACCGTCAAGAAGGTGCCGCCCAAAATGCAGCTGGGCGACATCCAGCCCGTGGCCAATGAAAAAACGCTGGAGGCACTGATCGCCCACCGCTACGAAGTCATGGCTGGTTACGCCAATGAAATGCGCCGCGTGTGCAAGGCCGAGCTCGAACTGCTGAAAGCCCGCAAGGCCGACATCTCCGTGCTCGAAGCCGCCAACCGCTGGATGCACCGTGACGACGACAAGGTGCCTGCCACCGCCCGCCCGCAGCTGGCGCAGGCCCGTGCCGCCCACCCGGTGCTGGACAAGATGGTCACCATGCGCGAAGAGCTGCGCCAGATGTGGCTCAACACCTCGCACTCGCGTGAGCAACTGGCGACCGACTTGGCCGCCTGGTGCCACCGGGCCGAAGAGAGTGGCATTGCGGCGCTGAAAGACTTCTCGGTCAAGCTGCGCGCAGCCCGGGTCTGACCTGAACCAGGCCTGCCCGCCACGCACTGTGGTGGGCAACAAAAAAGCCGCTGAACTTCAGCGGCTTTTCTTTTGGGAAGTGCTGAATTACTTCAGCTTGATTTCCTTGTAGTCGACATGCTTGCGAGCTTTGGGATCAAATTTCTTGATCAGCATCTTCTCGGGCGTGGTCTTCTTGTTTTTGGTCGTGGTGTAGAAATGGCCGGTACCCGCAGTGGATTCCAGCTTGATTTTTTCGCGTCCGCCTTTGGCTGCCATGGTCGTGCTCCTTTAGATTAAGCCTGACCACGTGCGCGCAGGTCTGCGAGCACGGCGTCGATGCCTTTTTTGTCGATCAACCGCAGGGCGGCGCCGGAAACGCGCAGGCGAACCCAGCGGTTTTCAGTCTCGACCCAGAAACGGCGGTATTGCAGGTTCGGCAGGAACCGGCGCTTGGTTTTGTTGTTGGCGTGGGAAACATTGTTTCCGACCATCGGGCCTTTACCCGTTACTTCGCAGACGCGTGCCATCAGGACACTCCGATACGTTTTAAACGGCTGTCACATGCAGTGAGAGCCTCACCTCGCCAGAAGGGTGGCGGTAACCCGCGCTGAATGCAAACCTCCCGGCAGAATTCAGCAAAGCTTTGGATTATAGCGAATTTCGGTTTTAGCCCTGCTGTTCCAGAAAGCGCTGGGCGTCCAGCGCGGCCATACAGCCGGTGCCGGCGCTGGTGATGGCCTGGCGGTAGACATGGTCCTGCACGTCGCCGGCGGCAAACACGCCGGGCACGCTGGTCATGGTGGCAAAGCCCTTCAGGCCGCTCTGCGTGACGATGTAGCCGTTCTCCATGGCCACCTGGCCCTGGAAGATCTCGGTGTTGGGGGCGTGGCCGATGGCGATGAAACAGCCTTTGAGCGTCAGGTCTTCGGTGGCGCCGGTCTGGGTGTTTTTCAGCCGCACGCCGGTCACGCCGGACGCATCGCCCAGCACCTCGTCCAGCGTCTGGAACAGCTTGAGTTCAATCTTGCCGGCCTTGACCTTGTCCATCACCTTGTCGATCAGAATCGCTTCGGCCTTGAACTTGTCGCGCCGGTGGACCAGGTAGACCTTGCTGGCGATGTTGGACAGGTACAGCGCTTCCTCGACGGCCGTGTTACCGCCGCCAATCACGCAGCAGACCTGGTCGCGGTAGAAAAAACCGTCGCAGGTGGCGCAGCCGCTCACGCCGCGGCCCATGAACGCCGTTTCCGATGGCAGGCCCAGGTACTTGGCCGATGCGCCGGTGGCGAGGATCAGCGTGTCGCAGGTGAAGTCGCCGCTGTCGCCCTTGAGCTTGAACGGGCGCTGGCTCAAATCAACCGCGTTGATGTGGTCGAACACGATCTCGGTCTTGAAGCGCTCGGCGTGCTCCAGAAAGCGCTGCATCAGCTCGGGGCCCTGCACGCCCATCACATCGGCTGGCCAGTTGTCGACCTCGGTGGTGGTCATCAGCTGCCCGCCCTGGGCAATGCCGGTGACCAGCATCGGGTTCAGGTTGGCGCGCGCGGCGTAAATGGCGGCGGTGTAGCCGGCCGGGCCGGAGCCGAGGATCAGGACTTTGGCGTGTTTCATGGTGGTGACAGCGGGAAAAGAGGGTAGGTTCGGGGCGGTAATCCGTGTAAAGTACACGGGAATCTCGGTCAAGATGTAACCAGTTTCTTGACGAACTGACGGGTCCAGCCTAGCTGGTTCACCCGCCAATTGTATGAATGCTTGGATGCCCGCGTGGCAGCTGGGCCCTTCAACCCGCAAACAGGTGGTGTGCGATGTCGATGCTTTCCAACCTAGACCTGATCCGGCGCGTGCCACTGTTTTCCGTGCTCACACCGGTGCAGGCCGAGGCCGTGGCGTCGGCGGTGGTGAAGCGGCGCTTCAAGCGGGGTGAACTGATTGTCGAGCAGGGTAAAAAAACCAACGCCTTGTTCATTGTGCTGTCTGGCCGTGCCCGCGTGATGACGGCCGACTCGCGGGGCCGCGAGGTGATTCTGGCCACCCTGGAGCAGGGCGACTACATCGGTGAGATGAGCCTGATCGACAACGGCCCCCATTCCGCCAGCGTACGGGCCGAGGTGCAGACCGACGTGCTGGTGCTGGGCCGCCCTGAATTTGCCCGCTGCCTGCCGGAAAACACCTCCATGGCCTACGCGGTCATGAAAGGCCTGGTGCAGCGCCTGCGCCATGCCGACCGGCAGATCGAGTCGCTGGCTCTGATGGACGTTTATGGCCGTGTTGCCCGCACCCTGCTGGAGTTCGCCTCGGTGGGCCGTGACGGCCTGCTGACCATCCGCGAAAAAATTTCCCGTCAGGACGTGGCCAAGATGGTCGGTGCCTCGCGCGAAATGGTCAGCCGGGTGATGAAAGACCTGGAAGAGCGCGGCCTGATCGAAACCCGCGAAGACGGCTCGCTGCTCATCAAAGAGCGCCTCGACACGCTGGCGTCATAACACTGTATCTGCCCTGTGAAGGGCGGGCAAAGCCCCCTCAGGCCAACGCGCCTTGGGGTAAGCTTGCGCGATTGTTCTGACTTATGACGTATTCCCTCAACACTCTGGGTTCCTCCGGCGGCAACCCGGCCCGCCAGGCCACGGGCCGGTCGACCGGCAAGGCCGCGGCCGCCGCCCGCGCACAGGCCAGTGCACCGCGTGCCGGGGCCAGCCGTTTTCTGGGCGAGCTGGGCCTGCTGGCCGGGTTTGTGCTGTTGGTGTTCTGGTGGCTGGCCATGCTCAGCTACAGCCCGCAAGACGCAGCCTGGTCGACCTCGGGCGCGGGCGCGCCATTGCACAACTGGGTTGGCCGCCTGGGTGCCTGGCTGGCCGACGGCAGCTATTTCCTGTTCGGGTTTTCGGCCTGGTGGGCGTTGTTGGCGGGCGTGAAAGCCTGGCTGGGCGCGTTGGCGACCTGGCTGCGCGTGCCACAAGACACGGGCGGCGACCCAGAACCCGTCTGGCGTGGCCGCGTGCTGTTCTGGGGCAGCCTGGTGGTGTTGCTGCTTGCCAGCACCGGGATGGAGTGGTCGCGTCTGTACCGGTTTGAGGGCTTTTTACCCGGACCAGCGGGCGGTGCACTGGGTTACCTGATGGGGCCGATGGGCGACAAGTGGCTGGGGTTCACCGGCTCGGGCCTGCTGTGGATTGTTCTGGGTGTGCTCAGCGCTGCGCAGGTGTTTCGCTTCACCTGGACGGGCCTGGCCGAACGCATTGGCCGTGCGCTGGACGGCCTGTGGCTGGCCTGGGCCCACAAGCGCGAGAAGGCCGAAGACCTGGAGGTGGGCTTGCGCGCGGCGCGCGAACGCGAAGAAATTGTGCTGGAACACCGTGCCGACGTGCGCGAACAACCGGTGGCGCCGGTGTTCATTGAGCCGGTGCAAGCTGAGGTGCCGCAGAGCCTGCGTGTGGCGAAAGAGCGGCAGAAACCGCTGTTCACCGAACTGCCCGACAGCAAGCTGCCGCAGGTGGACCTGCTGGACGGCGCGCTGAGCCGCCAGGAAAGTGTGTCCAGCGAAACACTGGGAATGACCAGCCGGCTGATCGAGAAAAAGCTGAAAGACTTTGGTGTGGAAGTGCGGGTGGTGATGGCCTCGCCCGGCCCGGTGATCACCCGCTACGAGATTGAGCCCGCCACCGGCGTCAAGGGCTCGCAGGTGGTGAACCTGGCGCGCGACCTGGCGCGCTCGCTGAGCCTGGTGTCGATCCGCGTGATCGAGACCATTCCTGGCAAAAACTACATGGCGCTGGAGTTGCCCAACGCCAAGCGGCAGACCATCAAGTTGAGCGAAATCCTCGGCTCGCAGGTCTACAACGAAGGCAAATCGTTGCTGACCATGGGCCTGGGCAAGGACATCATTGGCAACGCCGTGGTGGCCGACCTCGCCAAGATGCCGCACGTGCTGGTGGCCGGCACCACCGGTTCGGGCAAGTCGGTGGGCATCAACGCGATGATTTTGAGCCTGTTGTACAAGGCCGAGGCACGCGACGTGCGGCTCTTGATGATTGACCCGAAGATGCTGGAAATGAGCGTCTACGAGGGCATTCCGCATTTGCTGGCGCCGGTGGTGACCGACATGCGGCAGGCCGCGCACGGCCTGAACTGGTGCGTGGCCGAGATGGAACGCCGCTACAAGCTGCTGAGCAAGCTGGGCGTGCGCAACCTGGCCGGCTACAACGCCAAGATCGACGAGGCCAAGGCGCGCGAGGAGTTCATCTACAACCCCTTCAGCCT
Organism: Pseudomonadota bacterium; assembly: GCA_040384665.1. Taxonomy (GTDB): domain Bacteria; phylum Pseudomonadota; class Gammaproteobacteria; order Burkholderiales; family Burkholderiaceae_C; genus PCRC01. The sequence continues at coordinate 11,889 of JAZKIY010000050.1, read as the reverse complement.
GACGCCCGACAGCCCCGAGCCGCTGGAGCGGCTGCCGCACATCGTGGTGGTGATCGACGAGCTGGCCGATTTGATGATGGTGGTGGGCAAGAAAATCGAGGAACTGATTGCGCGGCTGGCGCAGAAGGCCCGTGCCGCCGGCATCCACCTCATTCTGGCCACCCAGCGCCCCAGCGTGGACGTGATCACCGGGTTGATCAAGGCCAACATTCCCACCCGCATCGCGTTCCAGGTCAGCAGCAAGATCGACAGTCGCACCATCCTCGACCAGATGGGGGCCGAAGCCCTGCTGGGCATGGGCGACATGCTCTACATGCCCAGCGGTACCGGGTACCCGATCCGCGTGCATGGCGCGTTTGTGAGTGACGAAGAGGTGCACCGCGTGGTGAGCTACCTCAAGTCCCAGGGCGCACCCAACTACGTGGAGGGCGTGCTCGAAGGCGGCGTGGCCGATGGCGACGGTGAGATGGGCGAGGGCGGTGACGGTGCCGGCACCGAGAAAGACCCGATGTACGACCAGGCGGTCGAGGTGGTGCTGAAAAACCGCAAGGCCAGCATCTCGCTGGTGCAGCGGCACCTGAAGATTGGTTACAACCGCTCCGCCCGCATGCTCGAAGAAATGGAAAAATCCGGCCTGATCAGTGCCATGAGCGGCAGCGGCCAACGCGACATTCTGGTGCCTCAGCGCGCCGAATAAGGAATTTTCTGTGCTCTCTTTTTTGTCAAAGCGCTTTCTTTTTGCTTCTGTATTGATAGCGTTATCGCTAGGCTTGGCTAGGGCTGATGGGTTAAAAAGCCTTGAATCCTTCGTCAAAGGCACCCAAAGTGGCCGTGCCGACTTCGTGCAGACCGTGACCTCGCCCGCCAAAGACGGCCAGGCACCCAAGGCCCGCACCTCCAGCGGCAGCTTCGAGTTCCAGCGCCCGAACCGCTTCCGCTTCAACTACAAAAAACCCTTCGAACAAACCATCGTGGCCGACGGGCAAACCCTGTGGCTGCACGACGTGGATTTGAACCAGGTCACCGCCCGCAAACAGTCGCAAGCGCTGGGCAGCACGCCCGCCGCACTGATTGCCGCTGCGCCCGACCTGCGCGCACTGCAAGCGGACTTCACGCTGCAGTCCGCGCCCGACAAAGACGGCCTGCAATGGGTCAGCGCCACGCCGAAAAACAAGGACGGCCAGCTGCAAAGCGTGCGTGTTGGCTTCAAACCCAACGACAAGGCGGCCGAATTGGCCGTGCTGGAGATACTGGACGGCTTTGGCCAGCTCTCGCGCATCGTCTTCAGCCAGACCGAAGTCAACCCGGTGCTGCCCAAAATCACCTTCCAGTTCAAGCCCCCGGCCGGGGCCGACGTGATTCGGCCATGAGTGCTGCCGGGGCGCGTACTGCCAACCTCGGCCACACCCCGTTGGCCGAAAGGCTCCGGCCGCGTTCGCTGGGCGAGGTGATTGGCCAGCAGCACCTGCTTGGCGCCGACATGCCCCTGCGCATTGCCTTCGAGTCGGGTCAGCCACACAGCTGCATCCTCTGGGGCCCACCCGGCGTGGGCAAGACCACCATCGCCCGGCTGATGGCTGACGCGTTTGAGGCGCACTTCATCACCATCAGCGCGGTCCTGGGCGGGGTCAAAGACATCCGTGAGGCGGTCGAGCAGGCGCAACTGGCACAGGCCAAAGGCCTGCGCACCATCGTGTTTGTGGACGAGGTGCACCGCTTCAACAAAAGCCAGCAAGACGCGTTTTTGCCGCACGTGGAAAGCGGTTTGTTCACCTTCATTGGCGCCACCACCGAAAACCCGTCGTTCGAAGTCAACTCGGCTTTGCTGTCCCGTGCGGTGGTGTACGTGCTGCAGCCGCTCACCGTGCCAGATTTAGAGCAAATAGTGGCCAAGGCCCAGGCAATTGCTGGCGTTCCTGCTATTGAAAAGGAAGCGATCCAGCGGCTGGTGGCCTATGCCGACGGCGACGCGCGCCGCTTGCTGAACACGCTGGAAATGCTGGCCGTGGCCGCCGCCAAAGACCAGCTCGCCGAGTTCAGCGACGCCTGGGTGCTGCGGGTGCTGGGCGAAAAAATGCGCCGCTACGACAAAGGTGGCGAGCAGTTCTACGACAGCATCAGTGCGCTGCACAAGTCGGTGCGTGGCTCCGACCCCGACGCCGCGCTGTACTGGTTTGTGCGCATGCTCGACGGCGGGGCCGACCCGCGTTACATGGCGCGCCGGCTGGTCCGCATGGCGAGCGAAGACATTGGCCTGGCCGATCCGCGTGCACTGCGGCTGGCGCTGGACGCCGCCGAGACCTACGAACGCCTGGGTTCGCCGGAAGGTGAGCTGACCTTGGCACAGTGTGTGCTGTACTTGGCCATGGCCCCCAAATCCAACGCCGCCTACAAGGCCTTCAACGCAGCCAAAGCCCTGGTCAAAAAAGACGGCACCCGCCCGGTGCCGCTGCACCTGCGCAATGCGCCCACGCAGCTGATGAAACAGCTCGACTACGGCAAAGACTACCGCTATGCCCACGACGAAGAAGGCGGTTTTGCCGCTGGTGAAAGCTACTTCCCCGACGGCATGGGCGCACCCGAGTTCTACCGCCCGGTCGAGCGGGGGCTGGAGATTCGCATCGCCGAACGGCTGCGCACGCTGAAGGCCATGAACCAGTCCACCCGGGCCCTTTGAGTCACGACGACACCATGGACATCCTGCTGCAGCAAATCATCAACGGCCTGGTGCTCGGCAGCATGTACGCATTGATTGCGCTCGGCTACACCATGGTCTACGGCATCATCAACTTGATCAACTTCGCCCATGGTGAGGTGTTGATGGTCGGCGCCATCACCAGCTGGAGCGCGATTGGCGTGATGCAGGAGGGCATGCCACCGGAAACGCCGGGCTGGCTGATTTTGCTGCTGGCGCTGTTGATTGCCTGCGTGGTGACCTCGGTGCTGAACTTCTGCATTGAAAAGCTGGCCTACCGGCCGCTGCGCAACAGCCCCAAACTTGCCCCGCTGATCACCGCCATCGGCATGTCCATCCTGCTGCAAACGCTGGCGCAGGTGATCTGGAAGCCCAACTACAAACCCTACCCGACGCTGCTGCCGAGCGACCCGTTCGAGATCGGCGGCGCCGTCATCACGCCCACGCAGGTGATGATCCTCGGCGTCACCGCCGTCTCGCTGGCGGTGCTGATGTGGGTGGTGCACCGCACCCGGCTGGGCCGGGCCATGCGCGCCACGGCCGAGAACCCGCGTGTGGCCGCGTTGATGGGTGTGAAGCCCGACACGGTGATCTCGGCCACCTTTGTCATTGGCGCCATCCTCGCCACCATCGCCGGGGTGATGTACGCCTCCAACTACGGCACCGTGCAGCACACCATGGGCTTTCTGCCGGGGCTCAAGGCCTTCACCGCCGCGGTGTTTGGCGGCATTGGCAACCTCGGTGGCGCGGTGCTGGGCGGTATTTTGCTCGGGTTGATCGAGTCCATCGGCGCCGGCTACATCGGTGACCTGACCGGGGGCGTGCTCGGCAGCAACTACGCCGACATCTTCGCCTTCATTGTGCTGATCGTTGTCCTCACCCTGCGGCCCTCGGGCCTGCTCGGTGAGCGCGTCGCAGACCGGGCCTGACGCGCATGCACAGCCTGACGAACCGCCAAAAACAGCTGGTCGCCATTGTGCTGGCGTTGGCACTGCTGGTGTTGCCGCTGGGGCTGCAAAGTGCGGGCAACGCCTGGGTGCGGATCGCCGACATTGCCCTGCTGTACGTGCTGTTGGCACTGGGTCTGAACATCGTGGTGGGCTACGCTGGCCTGTTGGACCTCGGCTTTGTGGCCTTTTTTGCGGTGGGCGCCTACCTCTTCGCCTTGTTGGCGTCGCCACACCTGACCGAAACTTTCCCAGCGCTGGCGGCGCTGTTCCCCGGTGGCTTGCACACGCCGTTGTGGGCGGTGATCCCGCTGGCGGCACTGGTGGCAGGCTTTTTTGGCATTGTGCTCGGCGCGCCCACGCTGCGCCTGCGCGGCGACTACCTCGCCATCGTCACGCTGGGTTTTGGCGAAATCATCCGCGTGTTTTTGAACAACCTGGACCGGCCGGTCAACATCACCAATGGCCCCAAGGGCCTTGGGCAGATCGACAGCGTCAGCTTCTTCGGTCTGGACCTGGGCAAAAAGCTCACTGTGGGCGGGTTTGAGCTGGCATCGGTCACGCTGTACTACTACCTGTTTCTCGCGCTGGTGGTGGTGAGCGTGGTCATCTGCCACCGGCTGGAGGTCTCGCGCATAGGCCGCGCCTGGATGGCCATCCGCGAAGACGAAATCGCCGCCAAGGCCATGGGCATCAACACCCGCAACATGAAGCTGTTGGCCTTTGGCATGGGCGCCACCTTTGGCGGGGTGGCCGGCGCGATGTTCGGGGCCTTCCAGGGGTTTGTGTCGCCCGAGTCGTTCAGCCTGATGGAGTCGGTGATGGTCGTCGCCATGGTGGTGCTGGGTGGCATTGGCCATTTGCCGGGCGTGATCCTCGGCGCGGTGCTGCTGGCCGCGCTGCCCGAGGCACTGCGCTATGTGGGCAGCCCCCTGCAGGCCATGACCGACGGCCGGATCGACGCCGCCATCCTGCGCCAGCTGCTGATCGCGCTGGCGATGATCGGCATCATGCTGTTGCGTCCGCGTGGGTTGTGGCCCGCGCCGGACCATGGCAAGTCGTTGCAGGTGAAATAGGCATGGCAGAGCCCGTTCTCAACGTCTCCGGCATCTCCAAGCGCTTTGGCGGCTTGCAGGCGTTGAGCGACGTGGGCATGCGCATCGAGCGTGGGCAGGTCTATGGCCTGATCGGCCCGAATGGCGCGGGCAAAACCACCTTTTTCAACGTCATCACCGGCCTCTACACGCCAGACAGCGGGCATTTCGAGCTGGCTGGCAAGCCCTACCAGCCCACGGCGGTTCACCAAGTGGCCAAGGCTGGGATTGCGCGCACTTTTCAGAACATCCGGCTGTTTGCCGAGATGACCGCGCTCGAGAATGTGATGGTGGGCCGCCACATCCGCACCCGTTCCGGGCTGCTGGGCGCGATTTTCCGCACACCTGGCTTCAAGGCGGAAGAAAAAGCCATTGCCCAGCGTGCTCAGGAACTGCTGGACTACGTGGGCATTGGCAAGTACGCCGACTACAAGGCCCGCACGCTGAGCTACGGCGACCAGCGCCGGCTGGAAATCGCCCGCGCGCTGGCAACCGACCCGCAGCTGATCGCTCTGGACGAACCCGCCGCCGGCATGAACGCCACCGAGAAGGTGCAGCTGCGCGTACTGATCGACCAGATCCGCAACGACAACCGAACCATCCTGCTGATCGAGCACGATGTGAAGCTGGTCATGGGGTTGTGCGACCGCGTCACCGTGCTCGACTACGGCAAACAAATTGCCGAGGGCACGCCGGCCGAGGTGCAGAAAAACGAGAAAGTGATCGAGGCCTACCTCGGCCACGGCACCGCACCCAAAACGCAGGTGGCCGCATGAGCGAAGCACTGCTCCAGGTCAGTGGCCTGAAAGTGGCCTATGGTGGCATTGAGGCGGTGAAGGGCATCGCCTTCGAGGTGCATGAGGGCGAAGTGGTGTCATTGATCGGCTCCAATGGCGCTGGCAAAACCACCACCATGAAGGCCATCACCGGGAGCCTGCCGCTGAACGGTGGCCAGATTGCCTACCTCGGCCACAGCGTTCAGGGCCAGGGCGCGTGGGACTTGGTCAAGCAGGGGCTGGCCATGGTGCCGGAAGGTCGCGGCGTGTTCACCCGCATGACCATCACCGAGAACCTGCAGATGGGCGCCTATGTGCGGCGCGACACCGCGGGCATTGCCGACGATCTGGACAAGGTGTTCGGCATTTTCCCGCGCTTGAAAGAACGCCGCAGCCAGCTGGCCGGTACCCTTTCTGGCGGCGAGCAACAGATGCTGGCCATGGGCCGTGCGCTGATGAGCCGACCCAAGCTGCTGCTGCTGGACGAGCCGTCCATGGGACTGTCGCCCATCATGGTGGACAAGATTTTCGAAGTCATCCGCGATGTGGCCGCACAGGGCGTGACCCTGCTGCTGGTGGAACAAAACGCCAGCCGGGCGCTGGCCATTGCCGACCGCGCCTACGTGATGGAGTCTGGCCTGATCAGCATGTCGGGCGCGGGCAGCGACTTGCTGCAGGATGAACGGGTGCGGGCGGCTTACCTCGGCGAATGAGGTGCTGCCTTTTTCTCGAAAAAGTGGCGCCCCCGACAGGAATCGAACCTGTATCTGAGACTTAGGAGGTCCCCGTTCTATCCATTGAACTACGGCGGCGCAGCCCAAAGATTATCGCCGCTAGAGCTTGCGCTGTAGCGGCGATGGTGTGACGGCCCGAAGGCCAGGGTCACGGGAGGGCTTAGCGTTGCAGGGCGCTGACGCTGTGCAGGTCTTGCGCGCTCATGCCACCGTGTGCAGCCGACAGTGAGGCCATGACGGCTTCGGTGGTCAGGCCGGCTTTCTTCTGGTCAAAGTACTGGTCATAACGGATCACCCAGTCGCGGGCTGGGCCAGCGCCTTTGGTGCCGTCTGGCGTGGCGGCGATGTGGCAGCCGCGGCAGGAGACGGGGTCTGCGTCCACTTTGTCGCCGGTGGGTTTGTAGCCAGCGAAGATCCAGTTGCCGGTGCGCAGCTCAGGCGCCACGTTCTGGCCCCAGCCGGGGTTCTTGCCCATCACGAACACGGCGACCAGGTTGCCTTTGACGAGGTTGCCGTCCGCACCTTTTTGCAGCGTGCCGTCTGGGTTGGCCACAGCGGCGTAGTTCTCCATCACGAACTGGCTGCCTTGTGGGAAGGGCTGGCCACGCACAGCGGTGGAGGCCACTTTGTTCATGTAAATTTCGCGAACCTGTTTGACTTCAGGGCGCTGGATGTTGGACAAGAACTTGGGCCATGTTTTGTAGTCAGCAGGCTGGGCCAGTTGACCGTCGACCAAAGCGGGCGGTGGGGTTGCCGGGCCTGTGGCACAACCAGCGATGACGGCGCACGCAATGGCCAACAGTGAAGCAGTGATTTTCAGTGACATGTGATTTATTTCCTTGTAATCTGAACGGAAGATACCGTGAAAAACATGATAGCAAAGGCCGCTTAATTTGGTCTGAGTTTTTCCCCTGAGTGGGTCAGAACCAACGGCTTACTGGTTGCTTACCGGTTCAGTGTTTTCATGCCTTCTTCCAGGCCTTTCAGCGTCAGCGGCACCATGCGGTTGCCCATCAGTTGCTGAACGATGGAAATGCTCTGGCGGTACTGCCACACACCCTGGGGTTCGGGGTTGATCCAGACGAATTTCGGGAAAGCCTGGGTCAGCCGGTCGAGCCAGACCGCGCCCGATTCTTCGTTGTTGTATTCCACACTGCCGCCAGGCTGCAGGATTTCGTAGGGGCTCATGGTGGCGTCACCGACAAAGATCAGTTTGTAGTCTTTGTTGTATTTGCGCAGAATGTCCTGTGTGGCGAATTTTTCGCTGAAGCGGCGCCGGTTGTTTTTCCACATGAAGTCGTAGACGCAGTTGTGGAAGTAGTAAAACTCCATGTGCTTGAACTCGGCTTTGGCGGCCGAGAACATTTCTTCCACCCGGGCAATGTGTTCGTCCATGGTGCCGCCCACGTCCATCAGCAGCAGCACCTTCACATTGTTGTGGCGCTCGGGCACCATCTTGATGTCGAGCCAGCCGGCGTTGGCGGCGGTGGAACGGATGGTGTTGTCCAGGTCCAGTTCTTCCACATGGCCTTCGCGGGCGAACTTGCGCAGCCGGCGCATGGCGACCTTGATGTTGCGTGTGCCCAGTTCCTGCGAATCGTCGTAGTCTTTGTAGGCGCGCTGGTCCCAGACTTTCACCGCGCTTTTGTTGCGGCCTTTCTCCTGGCCAATCCGGATGCCTTGCGGGTTGAAGCCGTTGGCGCCAAACGGTGACGTGCCACCGGTGCCGATCCATTTGCTGCCGCCTTCGTGGCGCTCCTTCTGCTCTTCAAAACGCTTTTTCAGCGTTTCCATCAGTTCGTCCCAACCCATCTTCTCGATCTTGGCCTTTTCTTCTGCGCTCAGTTCCAGTTCCAGGTTCTTGCGCAGCCATTCGAGCGGCACGTCTTTGGTGAAGTCGGCCACCATTTCCACGCCCTTGAAGTAGGCGGCGAAGGCGCGGTCGAACTTGTCGTAGTGCTTTTCGTCTTTCACCAGCGCGGTGCGGCTGAGGAAGTAAAAGTCGTCGATCTTGTAGCCATCTTCACTCGCCGGGCCGACCACGCCCTCTTTCAGCGCTTCCATCAGCGTCAGGTATTCCTTGACCGAGACCGGCAGTTTGGCGGAACGCAGGGTGTAGAAAAAATCGATGAGCATGGTGTCAATCCCGGGGACGTGACAGTTGGTGGGTCAGGTGCGCCTTCACGGCGGGCCACTCGGACTCGATGATGCTGAAAACCACGGTGTCGCGCAAGCTGCCGTCGGGCAGGCGCTGGTGGTTGCGCAGCACGCCGTCTTGTTTGGCACCGAGGCGGGTGATGGCCGCGCGGCTGGCCTGGTTGAACCAGTGGGTGCGGAATTCGACCGCGATGCAACGCCAGGTTTCAAAGGCGTGGGTCAACAGCAGCAGTTTGGCCTCGGTATTGAGCGGTGTGCGCTGCACGCTCTGGCGGTACCAGGTGCTGCCGATCTCAACCCGGCGGTGGGTGGCGTCCGCGTTCATGAAGGTGGTCATGCCGGCGAAGCGGCCCGTGGCGTCGCGTACCGCAAAGGGCAGCATGCTGCCCTGTTGTTGCAGTTTCAGGCGGGCCTCGATGCCAGCGCGCATGTGGTCGGGCGCGGGGATGGTGGTGTACCAGAGCTGCCATACATTGCCGTCGTGCACCGCATCCACCGCTTCGGGCGCGTGGGCGAGCGACAACGGTTCCAGTGTCACGTGCTGTCCACGCAGGCACACCGGCTGCAGGAAGCCGCTCATGCGCGGGGTCTCATTCCTCGTCGGGGTCTGGACGGGCCCGGCGCCAGCGTCGGGCCATGTGCAGGCCGCCGCCACCGCCCAGGCCCACCAGCAGGATGCCAAAGATGCTGGCATTGCTGTAGCCGTCGGCAAAGATGTCCAGACCAAGGATGTTGCTCAGCCAGAAGCCGGCCAGCGCGCCACCGACAAAACCGACCGCGTCGGAGATACCTTCTACCAATAATTGATTTGCCATGGGGTTGTGTTCAGCGGTTGTGGCGTTGCATGAACACCAGTTTTTCAAACAATGTGACGTCCTGCTCGTTCTTCAGCAAGGCACCGACCAGTGGCGGCACGGCCACCTTGTCGTCTTTGCTTTGCAGGGCTTCCAGCGGGATGTCTTCGGCCACCAGCAGCTTGAGCCAGTCCAGCAGTTCGGAGGTCGAGGGCTTTTTCTTCAGGCCGGGCAGGTTGCGGATGTCGAAGAAGGTCTTCATCGCCGCCGTCAACAGCTCTTTCTTCAGGCCGGGGAAGTGTACGTCCACGATCTGTTGCATCGTGACCGCATCCGGAAACTTGATGAAGTGGAAGAAGCAGCGGCGCAGGAAGGCGTCGGGCAGCTCTTTTTCGTTGTTGGAGGTGATGAACACCAGTGGCCGGTGTTTGGCCTTGATGAGTTCGCGCGTCTCGTAGCAGTAGAACTCCATGCGGTCGATCTCGCGCAGCAGGTCGTTCGGGAATTCAATGTCGGCTTTGTCGATCTCGTCGATCAGCAGCGCCACCGGCGCGTCCGATGTGAAGGCCTGCCACAGCACGCCCTGCACGATGTAGTTGTGGATGTTCTTGACGCGTTCGCCGCCGTCCACGTCGGCCAGCTGCGAATCACGCAACCGGCTCACCGCGTCGTACTCGTACAGGCCTTGCTGGGCTTTGGTGGTGGACTTGATGTGCCATTGCAACAACGGCATATTGAGTGCCGCGGCCACTTCTTCGGCCAGCATGGTTTTACCGGTGCCGGGCTCGCCTTTCACAAGCAGCGGGCGCTTGAGGGTGATGGCGGCGTTGACCGCCAGCATCAGGTCTTGGGTGGCGACGTAGGTCTGGGAGCCTTGGAATTTCATGGGAGGGTCAGATTCGGTAAGGGTTGCGCCCGCTATAATCGCAAGCTGATTTCAGGCAGAAGTTCCTCAAGATTGTGCGCGCAAAATGAACAAGTTGTTGACCACCGTATTCGCCCTGGCTGTCACGTCAGTGACCTCGCTGTCGGCCCTGGCCCAGGAAGTAACCGGCAATGCCAAAGCCGGCGAAAGCAAGATTTCGCTGTGCATTGGTTGCCACGGCATCAAGGGTTACCAGGCCAGCTTCCCCGAAGTTTACAAAGTACCCAAGATCTCTGGCCAGAGCGCCAAGTACATCGTGTCGGCCCTGACTGCCTACAAAAAAGGCGAACGCAAGCACCCCACGATGCGCAGCATTGCCGAACCCATGTCTGACCAGGACATGGCCGACGTGGCCGCCTACTACGCGGTGCACGGCAAGGTGGAGGGCGAGACCCTGCCCGCCAAGGCGCCTGAAGCACCGGCCAAAGTGGCCGAGTTGGTCAAGAAGGGTGCCTGCGTGTCCTGCCACGGCGACAACTTCGCCAAGCCCATCGACCCGTCGTACCCCAAGATCGCTGGCCAGCACGCCGACTACCTGTTTGTGGCGCTCAAGGCCTACAAGACCGAGAACAACCCCAACGTGGGCCGCGCCAACGGCATCATGGGCGGTATTGCCAAGCAGTACTCCAACGCCGAACTGAAGGCGCTGTCCAACTACATTGCCGGTGTGGACGGCGACCTCAAGGTCGTGCCACAGAGCAAATTCCGCTGAAAACGGTCTTTTGCCAGCCAAAGCCGCTCTCTGAGCGGCTTTTTTTATGCCAAATCGGGCTTGAGCCTTAGTGAAATCTGGCAATCGCGCTATTGAATCAGTAGCGCTTGACCCGCTGGTGGTTCAGTCGCGGGTGGCGCGCTGCTGTACGCAGGCCACGTAGGCGGCACCGTCGGGTGGCCGGCCGGCGCGTTGGCTTTCCCACAGCATCTGGCCCAGGCATTCCATGGCTTCGTGGTGCGCGTCGTGCAGCGAGTCGCATCGCGCGGTCAGCAGTTCCACCGCCTGGCGGATGCCACGTGGCTGGTCGATCGAGCACTGCTCGCTGATCGACAGGTGCATCGACAAATGCAGAAACGGGTTGGTGCGACCGGTGTCCACCTCGGCCATTTGGGCCAGCGCGGCGTCCACGTCGGCCAGCTCGGTGTGGTACTCGGGGTGTTCGTCAATCCACTGGCCAGCGAGGGTCTCGATCGCTTCCAGCGGTGCCTGGGCTTGGGTTTTGGCGCGCACGTCGCAGAAAAAGCGGCGCACATCGGCTTGGGACGGAGAAAACATCGGAAGAGCGTAGCACGCGACCGGCTATATTGCAGGCAGGCCAGCGGCGCAGTCCGGGACGTGCGGGCCATTCATGCAAAACCCGGCGAGGAGAAACCCATGGGCGCTGTTCGCATTGTTGGCATCATTTTGATTGTGGTCGGCATTGCCGGCTTTTTCACCGGTGGTTTCAGCTTCACCAAAGACTCGACCGCTGCCAAGATCGGCCCGATTGAGCTGACCGTGAAAGAGAAAGAAACCGTCAACTTCCCGCAGTGGCTGAGCATTGCCGCTGTGGTCGCGGGTGTGGCGGCGCTGGCGTTGGGTGGCCGCAAATCCTGAGGTGACAGCGGGTGGCCGGGTGCCGCGCTACAGTACGCGCGGTGCCAGGCCCCGTGCATGACTGCATGGGTCTGGCGTGGTGTTCAAACCCATGTGATTCAGGACTGTCATGACCCCACAAGCTTTCATCTGCGACGCGATCCGCACGCCCTTTGGCCGGTACGGCGGGGGGCTGT